>JAQERH010000022.1 GCA_027698105.1 Lachnospiraceae bacterium AM93-12TA | reverse complement strand
TAAAGCTTCTATAGAACCACGCGACTATCGCGTGGTTTTCCTAATACAAAAAGCGGCCAGGCTGTCTAAAACAGCCGGCCGCCCAAAGGATGCATTCTGTCTATTTATTCTATGGTGCAGATACTATCTGCAGTGAAGCGTTACTTCTCCACTCTCCAGGGTTTTTTTAACATCGATGACTCTCTGGTTGGTGCTGCCCCGCCAAAAGGCATCCTCATCTTTCAGCTCCTCCACAAAGAGACCGTCTACCAGCACATCTGCCAGTCCAATGTAAGGAAGATCCTTTATCTGATCCCACTCATAGCCAGTGTAAAGCCAGATGGTTTTATCTGTGAATTTTTCTTTGATCTCCTGCATCAGATTTCCTATCTCCTCCCGGTTTGCCGGGTGGAGGGGATCTCCGCCGCTCAGGGTCACACCGGAAATATAAGGCTTTTCAAGCTCTGCAAACAGCTCTTCCCTGGCCTCCTCATCAAAAGGAAGGCCTCCTTCTATATCCCAGGTAACGGGATTCTGGCAGCCCTTACAGCCATGGCAGCAGCCTGCCACCCATAACACTGCCCGGAGTCCGTCACCGTTTAACATATCATCCTTTGTTATATTGTGATAACGCATCGTTCCGTCCTCTCCTCCCTTTCAGCCTGACGGCTGGATTTTACATGGATTTACGCTCAGCAATCTCCGCCATCTTCGCATCATTTAACCGGGTGTCTCCCTTGACACGGGAATAGCTTAAATATCCGTTCATTCTGTCAATCTTCGTCAGATTCCTGCTGCCGCACTTCGGGCAGACATCCATATTCAGCTCCTCATGGCCGCAGTCGTCACAGTAGGACAGGGACAGATTCACGCCCTCATAAAAGCCCATCTTCATGGCCCGGCGCACCAATGTACGGATCGCATCTGTATTGTAGGAAATCGGATACTTTACATACTGGATTTTGCCTCCATTTGACAGCTCCCAGAACCGGTACTCCAGATCCTGTTTCTGAATCGGTGTGATATCCTCTGTCACATGGCAGTGGAATCCATTGCTCACATACTCTCTGTCAGATACATTTTCAATAATACCATACTTCTTTCTGAACTGCTTTACCTGAAGACCGCACAGGTTCTCTGCCGGAGTTGCATAAATAGCATAGAGATTTCCGTCTTCCTTCTTAAACTGGTTCACCTTCTCGTTAATGTGCTCCAGTACTTCCAGGGCGAACTGGCCGTCCTCCACCAGGGATTTGCCGTTGTAAAGCTCCTGAAGCTCGTTAAAAGCAGTGATTCCAAAGGAGGCAGTCGCTGTCTTGAGCAGAGGCTTAATCTTGTCGTGAAGCCCCAGATGGCCGCCATAGAAGCCTCCCTCGCAGTAAGCCAGCGGGTTGGTAGAAGCCCTCATCTCTCCCAGATAAGCATAGGTACGGATGTGAATCTTTCTGATCAGCTCCAGATAGTAGTCCAGGACCTCATAGAAATCACGGCTCTCCTGTCTGGCCTTGGCTAAAATCATAGGCAGGTGAAGGCTGACCACACCGATATTGAACCGGCCTACAAAGCGCGGCACGTCTGTCTCATCAGCCGGCTCCATGCCGCCCTTCTCAAACCACGGGGAAAGGAAGGCCCTGCAGCCCATTGGGGAAATAATGCGGCCGTACTTCTTGTACATGCTGGCAATGTAGCCCTCTCCTGTCAGTGACAGCCAGTCAGGGTACATAGTCTTGGAAGAGCAGCGGATTCCGGCCTCAAATACATCCTCCAGCTCCTTTCCAGGTCCGTGTAAGTTTTCATCGTACAGGAACACTAACTTCGGGAAAAGCACCGGCTTCTTATGGCCGTCCTTTCCCTGTCCCTTTCTGCGCACATCCAGCATTGTGATCGTGGCCATCTTGGCAAAACGGCTTCTTCCCGTACCGGCTGTCATGGTGATAAACGGATAATCACCGCGGCTGGAAGAAACAGAATTAAATTTATACTCCCATCCCTGGAAGCCCTGCTCCATATCCCTCTGGATATCTGCCAGCGCCACCTCTTCTGCCTTCTCCCGGCCAAGGCCCAGACTCTCGTATTTTTCAATGTACTTGGCATAGGATTTCTCTGCATAAGGCGCCAGAATTTCCTCTACACTTGGAACAGTAAAGCCGCCGTACTGCTGGCTGGCTGCGCTCAGCACGATATCTCCGATTACATCAAAGGCAACGTCCAGTGTCTTTGGCTCGTTATACCAGAGATTTCCCATCTCAAAACCGCCGGTCAGAACGGTCTTCACATCGAAAAGACAGCAATTCATGGTATCGCGGCGGGCAGACATATCGTGGATGTAAAGGTATCCGTCCCGGCAGGCCTGCAGCTCTTCCACTGTCATAAAGAACTTTTTGTAAAGCTCCTTGTTTAACTCATTAAAAATCAGGCTGCGCTTGGTGGAAACCAAGGCGCTGTCTGTATTGGAATTTTCCTTGTCGCCAATATACATAATGGACTGGCTCTTTTTATAAACCTCGTCTAACATCTGGACAAAGTCCTGCTTATAATTTCGGTAATCCCGGTAGCTCTTGGCAACCAGCGGATTTACCCGCTCTAAAGCGCCTTCTACCAGGTTGTGCATCCTGGCAATGGGAATTTCAGCTACTCCCAGCTCCTGGGCCTTCTCCTCCACAAACTGGCAGATGAAATTCAGCTCTGCCTGTGAAAACTGAATCATGGCTCTCTCTGCTGACTTATTTACAGCCACAACTACCTTCTGCACATTAAAATCTTCCCGGGTTCCGTCTTTTTTGATTACTTTTATTTCCGCACACTTCATCCTATGATTCTCCTCCCTCGCTTTTTGAATTAGCGGGCATTTAAAATGCTTTCCCGCCCCTGTCTGCCGGCGTTTCCCTCAGACACAAGATATTGTATACAAACAGCTATATCTAGCCTCATTTTTACCATCCGACACAACATACTGTGTTATGCCTGAACCATATCGTATCATCTGGCCCTGTGGAAGTCAATAGCCATTTTCCTTCAAAAAACTCTTGACAAGCCGCAAATCCCCAGTCTGTGCGGAGTACGGCCCCTGGAAATTTTTTACGGCTCTCCTGCCTTTTCTGCTGTCTCTTCTCCGCTCTTTTCTCCTGCGCCGCTTTCAGCCGATGCCGCTGCCTCCAGAACAGCCTGCAGCTCTTCGTCGTTCATCTGAAGTTCTTCCTCCACCTCCAGCTTAAATTCGTCCAGCTGCTCCGGATCAATCACTGGAAGTTCCTCCATGCTGCCCACTCCGAAGCGGCGCAGAAACTCCTCTGTCGTTGCAAACAGAGCCGGCCGTCCAGGCGCATCCAGGCGGCCGACCTCGTAGACCAGGTTGTATTCGATAAGACGGTTGACTGCATGATCCGATTTAACCCCACGGATCTGTTCAATCTCCATCTTGGTAATCGGCTGCTTATAGGCGATGATGGACAATGTCTCCAGAACCACGTCAGAAAGCGCCTGTTTTTTCGGAGCCTTAGCTACCCGGATTAAATTTTCATAATATTCTGCCTTGGTACACATCTGAAAGCTTCCGGAAAGCTCAATAACAGAAAGACCTCTTCCCTCTTCCCTGTATTTTTCCTGAAGCCGCTCCACTGCCGCCCTGGCTTCCTCCTCCCCTGTCTCAAGGGCTGCTGCCAGTTCCCGAAGCTCCACTGCTCTTCCCATGGTAAACAGCACTGCCTCTGCTGCCGCCTCCTGCTTTAAAAGCCTGTCCTTTTCTTCCATTCCTGATTCTCCCGCTGCCTTCCTGTTCCGATTAAAATTTCTTCTCTGACATACATTCCAGCCCTACTCTGCAAAACTGAGGCCGTCAAAGTCAATCTCTTCAGCCGCTCCCTCCGGCTCCAGAGATTCTATGTACATATCGCTGTCCACTGCTTCCTGGGTCAGATAAATCTTTCCTATTTTCATCAGCTCCAGCACTGCTAAAAAAGTGACCACCGTCTCCATTTTCCCGGCTGTCCCTCCTAACATCTCACGGAAACTGAACTTCCTGTTTCTCCTTGCAAAACCCAGGACAAAAGCCAGCCGTTTTTTCAGGCTGACCGGTTCCCTGGCAATCGTTCCAAAGCCACTGCGGACCGGATCTTTCTTATTTTCCCCCCGCTTAATCACCGACTCGAAAATTTCCTGCAGCTTCGCCAGTGTCAGTCCCTTTAAAAGCTCATCCAGATCCACCGGGGCCTCGTACTCCGCCACTTCCCTTGGAATCGTGGGCGCTTTAAAAAGGAGGCGCTCCGCGTCCTCCTCCATATCTTCCAGCTCTCTGGCCATAAATTTATACATCTTGTATTCCAGAAGGCGGCGAACCAGCTCAGCTCTTGGATCCTCCTCCGTTTCCTCTGCCTTCTCCTCCTTGGGGAGAAGCATTCTGGCCTTAATATCTAACAGGGTAGATGCCATAACCAGAAATTCACTGATCAGATCCAGATCCTGGATATCCATATGGTTTACATAGTCCAGATACTGCTCTGTGATCGTGATAATTGGAATATCGTAGATACTCACCTTATTTTTTTCTATCAGATGCAGAAGCAGATCAAGGGGGCCCTCGAAATGCTCCAGCTTATAGGAAATTCCCATACGCACCATCCTTCTCTCACTCCGGCCTGCAGCTTCACTCTGCATGACCCATGGAATCCAAGTATAGCAGATTTGAAGGGTAAAGTAAACTGGCAGGAACTTAGCGGAAGAAAAGAATTTTTTCTTGTTCCGCTTGAAAGTCACCAGCAAACTTCTTTTCTTCCGTTCTTTCGCTTGTTTGTGGTATAATATCGTCAGATATTATGCCGCGCCGGTTTGAGCGAGCAAAGCGAAGCAGATACAAATTCAAACCGTGCGCATCCGCCGGAGGCTCATATCCACAGAACGGATATGGTATAATAACTCCAGAATCCAGATGTGCTGAGCACATCTGCCGCTGTCAAAGACAGCTCTGTGATTCTGTCGTTACCATATCAGATGAAAACAAATGTCTGCTTCGCAGCCGCTTGTTTTCCTGCTGATATGGTATATAATAACTAAAAAGCAAATCATTCTGGAGGAACAGATTATTTATGACATTTATCAGTGTTTTCGATGTGCTGGGGCCGAACATGATCGGGCCGTCCAGCTCCCATACGGCCGGAGCCGCTTCCATTGCTCTTATGGCCAGAAAAATGTTTGGCTGCCCCGTTGTACGGGTTGACTTTACATTATACGGCTCCTTTGCCAAAACCTACCGGGGCCATGGTACAGACCGTGCTCTTTTAGGCGGAATTATGGGCTTTTCTACTGACGACAAGCGGATTCCCAATTCTTTCTCCATTGCCAAAGAACAGGGGATTGAATTTTCCTTTACACCCAATGAGACAGAGACAGAGGTACACCCTAACACGGTAGATATTGCCATGACTGACGCCTCCTGCCGCCGTATGACTATCCGCGGTGAATCTCTGGGCGGCGGAAAAATCCGTATTACCCGCATTAATCAGGCAGAAGTTGATTTCTCCGGCGAGTATAATACTTTAATTGTCATTCAGCGGGACAAGCAGGGCGTCATCGCCCATATTACAGGGTGTCTCAGCAAGGCCAATGTAAATATCGCCTTTTTAAAGCTGTTCCGGGAAGCCAAGGGCAGCACTGCCTACAGTATTGTAGAGTTTGACGGCATCCTGCCAGAGGGCATCCCCGATGAAATCCGCAAAAATCCCAATGTAAAAGACGTTATGCTGATTGAACTGTAAGGAGGAAACTGCTGATATGGATTTTAAAAATGGAAAAGAACTGCTTGAACTGTGCGAAAGCTGCGGCCTTCCTATTTCCCAGGTGATGAAGCAGCGGGAATGTGAACTTGGGGAAACTTCTGAGGAAGCAGTAGAAACACGCATGAAGCGTGCGCTGGAAATTATGAAGGAATCGGCTCACACTCCTTTAACTATGCCGAAAAAATCCATGGGGGGGCTGATCGGCGGGGAGGCAAAGCTGATCCACGAACACCGTCTGGCGGGAAAAAGCATGGCCGGTTCCGTTCTCAGCCGGGCCATTGCTTTCTCTATGGCGGTCCTGGAAGTCAATTCCTCCATGGGCCTGATTGTAGCAGCTCCCACTGCCGGTTCCTCCGGCATTGTGCCAGGGCTTCTCCTGGCTCTCCAGGAAGAATACGGGCTTCCTGACAGCCAGATCCTGGACGCCCTGTTTAATGCCGGAGCTATCGGATATCTGGCTATGAGAAACGCTACAGTAGCAGGAGCTGTAGGAGGATGCCAGGCGGAAGTAGGAGTAGCTTCTGCTATGGCTGCCTCTGCTACTGTAGAGCTTATGGGAGGTACGCCCTCCCAGTGTCTGGACGCAGCTTCTACCGTTCTTATGAATATGCTGGGACTTGTCTGCGATCCCATCGGCGGTCTGGTAGAGTGTCCCTGCCAGGGCAGAAATGCTGCCGGCGCAGCCAATGCCCTGACTGCCGCTGAGATTGCCTTAAGCGGCGTCCGCCAGCTGATCCCCTTCGACGAAATGCTGGACGCCATGTACGCAGTAGGAAGACGTCTGCCCCAGGAACTGAGGGAAACAGCCATGGGAGGCTGCGCCGTCACTCCGTCAGGATGCAGCGCCTTCTGCTCCGGCTGTCTTAACTAACTGCCAAAATCTGCCTTACCCTTTTCTCAGGCAGATGTGTACCAGCTGGGGCTTATTGTAAAACCGGATATTAATGGAGTGGGTTCCCAGTCCGCGGCTGACGATCATGGTTTTTCCTTCCCTGTTAAACTGTCCTGCACACCAGGGGAGGAAAAACTGAAACTGAGGCGTCATCACCCCTCCCAGAAAGGGCAGGCGTATGGTTCCTCCATGAAAATGTCCGCAGAGAGTGAGATCCGCCCCCCATCTGCGGCAGCGGTCGAAAAACAGCGGGGAGTGAAGAAGCAGAATCTGATACTTCTTTGAATCAGCGATCCCCACATGACGCTCCAGCTCCCCCTCCTCCATCCGGGGGACGGTAAAGCGATGGCGGTAGTATCTTTCCTGCATATTACAGCCCGTAATCCTGATATCATCTCCAAATTCCGCTGATTCATCAGAAAGATAAACCACACCTGCCTTCTCAAGTTCCTGACAAAATGTCTGATAGCTGTCTCCATACACCTCTGTTTCCCGTTTCATCCGCTCTTCATGGTTTCCATTGGCATAAAAAACAGGATATTTTTCTGTCAGCGCTCTTACAAGAGCCAGAGAAGGCTTCAAATCCAGCTTTCCCCTCTTGCACACCATCATGTCGCCGCCTATGAGCACTGCGTCTGGCCTTACCCTCTCAATGGCTCTTAAAAGCTTTTCCTGATTTTTTCCAAACTGGTTATTATGTAGATCAGAGAGAAACACAAAGTTTCTCTCCGGCGCTTTCAGCTTTTCTGATGTCAGTTCAAAGGTTTCTGTCACAAAATGTTTTTTTTCATACTCTGAACGGGCAAAAAAGCCTGCTCCCAATCCTGCCAGGCCCAAAAAGGCCCATCCCAGTCCTGTCATAGCGCCTCCTTTTTTCATCTCTTCCTTCGGGTTTCCTCTTCATGGTTTCTTTTTCATGATTTCTTCTTCATGGTTTCTCACCCACGTCTGTCCTGTATCTGACTTATTTTTTTAAGGATTTATAAGCCCCTGCATAGGGAGCCAGCTCCATACGGATAAACCAGCCCTGCTCATGCTCGCAGACAGGACAATATTTGGGTGCGAAAGTTCCATGGTATACATAGCCGCAGTTTAAACACACCCATCCCGTTTCCACCTCTGAGGCAAACAGCTGGCTCTTCTCCAGCAGTCCCGCAAACAGATCGAACCGGTCTCCGTGAGTCTTCTCCACCTCTGCAATCATATGGAATACCTGACCAATCCGGTCAAAGCCCTCATCCAGGGCAATGTTTCCGAAGTTCTGGTAAACGTCTCTGTATTCCTCAAATTCATTGTGCCTTGCCGCCTTCAGAAGATCAAGAGTTTTATCCCAGCCATCCACCGGATATCCAGCGTCAATCAGAATGCTTTCTCCTGTCATTTCCTTTAAAAAACGGTAAAATACTTCCGCGTGTTCCTGTTCCTGAGCCGCTGTAAACTGAAACACTGCTTCAATAACAGGAAGCCCCTCCTTCTTAGCTGCTGCCGCTGCAAAGGCATAGCGGTTTCTGGCCTGGCTTTCCCCTGCGAAGGCTCTCATCAGATTTTTGGCTGTCTCCGTATTCTTTAAAATTGATTCCATAAAGCTTCCTCCTGGTTTTAAGTATTCAGGGAGTGATTCCCTATGGCTTTATAATTGCCATGATCAGGAGTCAGTATTCATGTTCATGGAAACTGCGGCTCTGTTTTCTCTATCAGACTGCTGAAAGGCCGGATTCTGCCTCCCTGGCGTGCTTTATAAAGATCTGCTGGATTTTCTTCAGCTCTCCCAGCCCCCTAAGAATACAGGACACCTCATATCCCTCCTCCTCAAAGGCCTTTTTCCAGGATCCTTCTTCCTCACCTGCCATATCGTTATTGGCATGGTCGCCTGCTACAATCATTAAGGGCTGAAGGACTGCCTTTTTATAGGAACCTTCCTTCACCTGAGCTAACACCTCTTCCAGTGCCGGTTCCGCCTCCACAGTTCCTATAAAATAATTCTCGTGTCCCGCTGTCCGGAACATCTCCTGCAGCTTCCCGTACACCTGGTTGGCCTGGGCCTCTGTGCCGTGTCCCATAAAGCAGAAAGCCGTCTCCCCGTCGTCGTACTCCTCTGTCTCCGCTGTGAGCGCCTGAATCACTGCCTGGAAATCCTCCTCTGAAGAGAGAAGCGGTTTTCCCACTGCTGTCCGTTCAAATTGATGGGAATACTCCTCCACCTTGTTTACAAGAGCCGTATACTCAAACCCGTCCATCATATGGGTGGGCTGAACAATCAGATGCCTTACTTTATTATCTGCCGCCCGTTTCAGAGCCTCCTCCAGACTGTCAATGGCAATCTGATCCCTGGTTTTTACCCGGTTAATAATCATCCGGCTGGTGAACCCTCTCCTGACAGAGTATTCGGGAAAGGCTCGTTCCAGTTCTTCCTCAATCGCTCCGATTGTCCGGCATCGGGTATCCTGGTAGCTGGTTCCAAAGCTGGCCGCTAACAGCTCCTTCTCTCCGATTCCATCCTGATTTCTTGTATTTTCCAAAGAAGTGTCCTCCGTTTCATCCTGTTTCTTATTATGTGTACAGCTAATAGTAGCATCGAATCAGAGGATTGACAATCTTTTCTTTTATTCAGAAGCCAGTGCGATCCCCGACATGGCAAACAGCAGACGTCCCAGAGCATATTTCTGAAGCTTCATATATTCCTGTCCTGACACCGTTCCTCCATAATTTAATACTTCCATCTCTCCTCCTGCTCCATTAATATAAATACCAGAAGATGTAAACTGATTTTTAAAATAAAACTTTCTTCTGGCCAGCCGCTGATTTATATTTTCAGCAGGCACATCGGGACGCTCAATTAAAAGCACTACCTTTTTTCCTGCAAACCGGCTGCACAGTTCCTGCAGCAGCTGGCTTCCAGTCCCTTTGCTTCTTATTTTATCTGACACAGCCAGATAGTCCACCATAACCATGTCCTCGTAGGGAACAGCGGCCAGAAATCCCAGAAGCAGTTCGCCTTCCACGGCAGCCAGCATCTGAACCTTTCCTGTTTTCACTGAGTGCTTCAGCATGAAAAAAGGCTTTCTCTCACATTTTGGAAATGCCTCACAATAAATATCCTTCACCTGTTTCCAGTCTGTCTTCTGAAACTGCTTTCCACTGATAAATTTCATATTTTTTTCTCCTTTTATTGTACCATTCTTATTTCTGCCCTATAATAATATGTACAGTAACTGTACAGTCAAGGAGAATCTGAACATGAAAACTTTTAATATGGATCAAGGATCCGGCAAACCAGATATGCCAAAATCTCTCTACTCCTCCGGTGAATTCGCGCGCCTGAACGGAGTCAACAAGCGAACCCTTCACTATTACCATGAAATCGGGTTGTTTCACCCTGCTGTCATCGGAGAAAACGGATATCACTACTATACCTGTTTCCAGTCCGTTGAGCTGGAACTGATTCGTATGCTTGGAAAGCTGGGAGTTCCACTGGAAACCATTAAGTCCTACCGCGAGCATCCTTCCCATACTTCCTTTTCGCAAATTGCCATGCATCAGAAACAGCTCATCGATCACTCCATGGAACAGCTCATGGCCGCCAGAGCGTTTCTCCAGAAAAAATCCGACAAGCTGGAGCTGGGAATGAAAGCCCGCCACGGTTCTGTGGAACTGGTCTCACTCCCTGCCCAGCCCATCCTGCTGTCAAGCCCTATCTCCGGCCGATATGATGAAGAGGACTTCTCCACAGCAGCCGAATTTTCGCTCCGCCTTCGCAGCATCTTTGGCCTGTTTGACAGCTTTGGAAGCCGCATCTGTCTGGAACCGGGAACGGGAGAACACTGTTTCTTCGCCTATGGCAGTGAAAACAGCTCAGAGCAGGATGAAATCCGCCCGGCAGGAACCTATATCCGGGCTTTCTGTATTGGAACCTGGGATAAACTGGAAGAGGTCTATGAAACCATTCATGACTTCGCCAAATCAAGACAGTTAAAGCTCTCTCTGTATTCCTATGAGGAGGGATTAAATGAAATGGCTCTTGAGAAAGCAGAAGACTACATTACCATGATTACGATTGGATGTGAAGAATAGCTGCCTGCTTCCTATTTTTCTTGTCTTATACGAAACTTGGAGATGCTGATGCTGACAGCTTCCCTTATCAATATAATAATATTACTGCCAAAAATCCCCCACGCCAGAAGCATGGGGGATTTTCTTTGCTCAAGTCTCATCTGCTTCGCAGAGGACTGAATCTTATTTCATCTTATTTGTTGTTCAGAGCTGCCTGAGCTGCTGCCAGTCTTGCAATCGGAACACGGAATGGTGAACAGGACACATAGTCCAGACCAATCTTGTGGCAGAACTCTACGGAAGACGGATCTCCGCCGTGCTCGCCGCAGATACCGATGTGAAGCTCCGGACGAACCGGCTTACCTAACTTAATAGCCATCTCCATCAGCTTGCCTACGCCGTCCTGATCCAGCTTAGCGAATGGATCGTTCTCGAAGATCTTAGCATCGTAGTAAGCGTTTAAGAACTTGCCAGCGTCGTCACGGGAGAAGCCGTATGTCATCTGTGTCAGGTCGTTTGTACCGAAGCAGAAGAAATCAGCCTCTTTTGCGATCTCGTCAGCTGTCACGCATGCTCTCGGGATCTCGATCATAGTACCAACCTCGTACTTCAGATCAATGCCTGCTGCTGCGATCTCAGCGTCTGCAGTCTCAACTACTGCCTTCTTAACGTATTTTAACTCTTTTACATCGCCTACAAGCGGAATCATGATCTCCGGCTTAACAGTCCAGTCAGCGTGTGCCTTCTGTACGTTGATAGCTGCGCGGATAACAGCCTTTGTCTGCATCTTTGCAATCTCCGGATATGTCACTGCCAGACGGCATCCGCGGTGACCCATCATCGGGTTGAACTCATGTAAGGAGTCGATGATTGTCTTAATCTGCTCAACTGTCTTGCCCTGAGCGTCAGCCAGCTTCTTGATGTCCTCTTCCTCTGTAGGAACGAACTCATGTAACGGCGGATCCAGGAAACGGATAGTAACTGGGTTGCCCTCAAGAGCCTCGTATAACTTCTCGAAGTCTCCCTGCTGTACCGGAAGGATCTTCTCAAGAGCTGCCTCTCTCTCCTCTACTGTATCGGAGCAGATCATCTCACGGAATGCATCGATTCTGTCGCCCTCGAAGAACATATGCTCTGTACGGCAGAGACCGATACCCTCAGCGCCTAACTCACGAGCCTTCTTAGCGTCAGCCGGTGTATCAGCGTTTGTACGAACTTTTAATCTTCTGTACTTGTCAGCCCAAGCCATGATTCTTCCGAACTCACCAACGATGGAAGCGTCTACAGTCGGGATAACGCCGTCGTAGATCTTACCTGTGGAACCATCGATGGATAACCAGTCTCCCTCATGGTACTCTTTGCCAGCCAGAACGAACTTCTTGTTAGCCTCGTCCATAGCGATCTCGGAGCAGCCGGATACGCAGCATGTTCCCATACCACGTGCAACTACTGCTGCGTGGGATGTCATACCGCCGCGGACTGTTAAGATACCCTGAGCAGCCTTCATACCCTCGATATCCTCTGGGGATGTCTCAAGACGAACCAGAACTACCTTCTCGCCCTTTAATGCCCACTCCTTAGCGTCCTCAGCTGTGAAGACAATCTTACCGCATGCAGCGCCTGGAGATGCAGCTAATGCCTGAGCAACCGGAGCAGCCTCCTTTAATGCCTTAGCGTCGAACTGTGGGTGAAGCAGTGTATCCAGGTTTCTCGGGTCGATCATGGTAACAGCCTTCTCCTCTGTGATCATGCCCTCGTCTACTAAATCGCAGGCAATCTTTAAGGCAGCCTTAGCTGTTCTCTTACCGTTACGTGTCTGGAGCATATAGAGCTTCTTATCCTCGATAGTGAACTCCATATCCTGCATATCTCTGTAGTGGTTCTCAAGAGTATGGCAGATGCCTACGAACTGCTCGTAAACCTCTGGCATAACTTCCTTTAACTGGTCGATCTTCTGAGGTGTGCGGACACCTGCAACTACGTCCTCGCCCTGAGCGTTCATTAAGAACTCGCCCATCAGGTGCTTCTCGCCTGTAGCTGGGTCACGTGTGAAGGCAACACCTGTACCGGAAGTCTCGCCCATGTTTCCGAATGCCATCATCTGTACGTTTACAGCAGTACCCCAGGAGTATGGGATATCGTTGTCACGACGGTATACATTTGCACGTGGGTTGTCCCAGGAACGGAATACAGCCTTAACAGCCTCCATTAACTGAGTCTTCGGATCAGTTGGGAAATCCTCGCCGATCTTCTCTTTGTACTCAGCCTTGAACTGGTTAGCCAGCTCCTTTAAATCATCAGCAGTGAGCTCTACGTCCTGTGTAACGCCCTTCTCTGCCTTCATCTTATCAATTAATTCCTCGAAGTATTTCTTACCTACTTCCATAACTACGTCGGAGAACATCTGGATGAATCTTCTGTAGCAGTCCCAAGCCCAGCGTGGGTTGCCGGACTTATTAGCCAGAACCTCTACTACTTCCTCGTTTAAACCGAGGTTTAAGATTGTATCCATCATACCTGGCATGGAAGCTCTAGCACCGGAACGAACGGAAACAAGAAGAGGATTTTCCTTATCACCGAATTTCTTTCCTGTGATCTCCTCCATCTTGGAAATGTGATCCATGATCTGACCCATGATCTCATCGTTGATCTTTCTGCCGTCCTCGTAGTACTGTGTGCAGGCCTCTGTAGTGATTGTGAAGCCCTGCGGAACCGGAAGGCCTAATTTTGTCATCTCAGCCAGGTTAGCGCCCTTACCACCTAACAGGTTTCTCATGGTTGCATCGCCTTCGCTGAACAAATAAACCCACTTGTTTGCCATAAGTTGTTTTCCTCCTATTGTTTTGCGGGAATACCCGCTGAATTGTAAAACAGATTGTGACTGCGGCGGAGACGATTTCAGGGTCATCTGCCCGTAATCCTCCCGCCTTCGTGAATATTATAACATAATCTTGTAAGTAGTAAAGGGGGTTTCTGCAATTCTTTCCAATTTATGCAGTTTTTCTTCCCTCTTTCAGCATGATCAGCGCGCACAGAAGGGTCAGACATTCCGTGACTGTCATGGCAGCCCAGATTCCATTCACTCCAAAAAACATGGGAAGCAGGAAAACAAACGCCCCATTTAATATGATTCCTCTCAGCATACAGATGGCCATGGCAAATCCCGGCTTTAACACAGACTGGAAATAAGTGGCGAACAAAACATTGGCTCCCGCAGCCAGAAAGGACAGGAAATAAATGCGGACTGCCGTCACTCCCATGGCTATAATTTCCCTTGTAGGCTCTACAAACGCGTATACCAGAACCTGAGGGCAGATAAGTCCGATGGC
Source organism: Lachnospiraceae bacterium AM93-12TA (assembly GCA_027698105.1). Lineage (GTDB taxonomy): Bacteria > Bacillota > Clostridia > Lachnospirales > Lachnospiraceae > Otoolea. The sequence goes on along the minus strand of JAQERH010000022.1, from coordinate 38,902 downwards.
AGTAAATAAAATGCCTGCCGCCGCTGCTGCCTTTAAGGCCCTGCGCCTGGTCTCCTCCACCCGTTCCCTCTTTCCGGCTCCAAAATTAATCGCCATGACCGGCTGGGCCGCCTGGGAAATTCCGTTAAAAATGGAGGCGGCAATGAGAGCGCTGTTTGACACAATTCCATACACAACCACTCCCAGGTCTCCCACATAGCTTAACAGCTGTCTGTTAAATAAAAAAATAACAATTCCGCCTGTCATCTCCACCAGGAAACTGGAAGCGCCATTCACTGCCGACGCCCTCATCTCACGGAGGCCAAAGCGCCTGGTGAGCTTTAAGGTATTGGCCGGAGAAACGAAATGTGTCAGGAGAATCACAACAGTAATCAGAGAACCGAGCACAGTAGCTATCGCAGCCCCCGCCATACCCATTCCCATCGGGAAAATAAACACATAATCTAAAATTACGTTGGACACTCCTCCGGCAATCACCGCAGCCATGGCCCTCTTAGGCTCTTTGTCATTGCGGACAAAGGCCTGGAAAAACGAGGAGCAGACAAAAACCGGCGCTCCTGCAATCAGGATTCTCCCGTACTGGCGCACAAACAGGTCCATGCTCTCATTTCGTCCTAAAAATTCTGTCACCGGATCAAACCATATCTGGAAAGCCGTTCCGTAAAACATTCCCGTTAACAGAGCCAGCATAAGGGCTGCCGTAAAATACCGACGGCACATGGTTTCCTCCTGCCTGCCCCTGGAAATGGAAAATAGAACGCTGCCTCCTACGCCGAACATCATTCCTGTTCCAAAAAACAGGCTGAACACTGGCAGCAGCAGATTTAAAGCTGCAATTCCTACCGCTCCTACGCCGCGGCCAACCATCATCGTGTCGGCTAAAATATAAATGGAGGTCACCAGCGTGGCGCTGATAGACGGAAGCAGATATTTCCTGTACAGAGCCTTGATTGGATCCTCCAGAAGATTTGCAGTATTCTGTCCCATCACTCAAGTCATCCTTTCATCCTTTTTGAGTATTTCCTACTCTTCTGTTTTCGTATTCTTCTGTCCTGGAGTATTCCAGGGCACGCCCTCTATTCTATCTCAACTGTTCCATTCTGTCACCTGTTTCCTCTTCTTATTTCCTCCTGTATTTTCTCTTGACATTTTTCTTAAAAGGGGTACAATATGTGGCAGGGAAATGGTTCTAAAAAAAACTTTTATAAAAGGAGGTCATTCCGTGAACAGCCGTACCGAACTGCTTTTAGGTCTCCGACGGATTGTCAAGTTTTATGAGGCTTCCATGAAGCCGGTAGAAAACCGTTTTGGGCTTTCCCATATGGAAACTGAAATCCTGGCGTTCCTGCATAACAATCCCGGGCGGGATACGGCCAGCGATATTGTAGAGCTTCGCATGTTTAAAAAGGGCAATGTTTCTCTGGCTGCAGAAAACCTCTGTAAGCGGGGACTTCTCAGCCGACAGCGGGATCTGGATGACCGGCGGAAAAGCCACCTGCATGTAACAGAAGCCGCACAGGACATTCTGGAGGAAATTGAACGCGCCCGCCTGGCCTTTCAGACCCGGCTTTTTTCCGGCTTTTCAGAGAACGAGCTTTCTCTGTTTCAGTCCCTTAATTCCAGACTCTTTGAAAACGCCCTGGCCGGGCTTGAGAATAAAAAGGGGCATACTAAGGATAAATCGAATCGTTTCAATTCAAAGGAGGAAACCGTACATGACAGAAAATAAAGATTTTCTAGGGACGGAGCCTGTGGGAAAGCTACTTCGCAATCTGGCTCTTCCCACTGTAGCTGCCCAGCTTATCAACATGCTTTACAACATTGTAGACCGTATTTACATCGGCCATATTCCAGGAGAAGGTTCTATGGCCCTGACGGGAGTCGGCGTCTGCATGCCTATCATTATGATTGTATCTGCCTTTGCAGCCTTGATCAGCAGCGGCGGCGCCCCCAGAGCCTCCATCGCTATGGGACGCGGAGATCAGAAATCTGCAGAACACATTCTGGGAAACTGCTTCTGTCTTCAGATTCTCGCATCGGCTGTGCTGACTGCTGTGCTGCTCATCTGGAACCGTGATTTTCTCATGGCTTTCGGCGCCAGCGAAAATACTATCAGCTATGCGGTCAGCTACATGAATATCTATGCTATGGGAACCATCTTCGTCCAGCTCACTCTGGGCATGAACGCCTTTATCACTGCTCAGGGCTTTGCCAAAACCGGCATGCTGTCTGTTCTCATTGGAGCTGTACTGAATATTGTGCTGGATCCCATCTTCATCTTCGGTCTGGGAATGGGTGTCCGTGGAGCTGCGGCTGCCACCGTACTCTCCCAGGCGGCTTCCTGTATCTGGGTTCTCTCCTTTCTCCTGGGAAAGAAAACTGTTCTGCGCATCCAGGCCAGATACATGCGCCTGAGCCCGAAGGTATTTCTGCCCTGCATGGCTCTGGGACTTGCTACCTTTATTATGCAGTCCAGCGAAAGCGTTATTTCCGTCTGCTTTAACTCTTCTCTGCTGACCTACGGAGGCGATATTGCGGTAGGAGCCATGACCATCCTCACCAGCGTGATGCAGTTCGCCATGCTGCCCCTGCAGGGTCTGGGACAGGGCGCCCAGCCCATCATCAGCTACAACTATGGCGCAGGAAATAAGAGCCGCGTAAAAAAGGCCTACTTCCTTCTTCTGAAAAGCAGCCTCTTTTACTCCTGCCTCCTGTGGGGAGGAATCATGCTGTTTCCTGCCGGATTCGCCGGTATTTTCACCTCGGATCCCCATTTAGTGGAATTCTCTGCCATGGCTCTTCGAATCTATATGGCGGTTATGTTCCTGTTCGGCATCCAGATGGCCTGCCAGATGACTTTTACCTCCCTGGGAAATGCCAAGGCATCCATCACCGTAGCAGTCGTAAGGAAATTTGTTCTTCTGATTCCTCTGATCTATCTGCTGCCGCGGATTCTGCCTATGGATCAGACAAAAGCCGTTTACCTGTCAGAGCCCATTGCAGATACTCTGGCTGTAACTTTCACAGCCATCCTGTTTACCTTCCAGTTTCGTAAAGCCCTTCGGGAGCTGGATCAGAAAGCTTAACAAGAACGCAAAAACCGCTCCAGTCAGACGACAGCGTCCGGCCGGGGCGGTTTTTATTTCTAACTGGTTTCTAACCAGCTTCTGATTTTTCAAATAAAACAATCCATGAAACCTGGGCATATATCTGATGCATCTTCCCATTACCAGCGACAGAAAACGGAAATCCAGCTTCCCCCTCTCATCTCTGCGGCTGTCTTCGTCTTCAGGCCTCCCTGAATCCTTTTCTATCTTACTCCTTTTTTGTAAAATCCACATCCTTTTTTATGTAAAAATCAGGAAAAATAAACAGGGTCTGCCTCCTTTCCGATCTGTTATCGTAAGGCGGCAGACCCTTTGTCTGTCCTGTTTTCTGTCTTAAAGGCTCCCTGCTCCTCAGCGCCTAGAAGCGGAATTTATCCTCCAGGTAGCTCTTAAGCTCTGTAATCGGCACTCTTACCTGCTCCATGGTATCGCGGTCACGGACTGTAACTGCGCCGTCTGTCTCAGAGTCGAAATCATAGGTAACACAGAACGGAGTTCCGATTTCATCCTGTCTTCTGTATCTCTTTCCGATATTTCCTCTGTCGTCAAATTCGCAGTTATAATACTTGGAAAGCTCTGCGTAAACCTTCTCAGCGCCCTCATTTAACTTCTTGGACAGCGGAAGCACGCCTACCTTAACAGGAGCGATAGCCGGATGGAAATGAAGAACTGTTCTTACATCTCCCTCACCAATCTCCTCTTCATCATAAGCAGCGCAGAGGAATGCCAGAGTCACACGGTCAGCTCCCAGAGACGGCTCAATGACATAAGGAATATATTTTTCCTTCTTCTCATCGTCAAAGTAGGTCATATCCTGTCCGGATACGTTCTGGTGCTGTGTCAGATCGTAATCAGTTCTGTCTGCGATTCCCCAAAGCTCGCCCCAGCCGAACGGGAAGAGGAATTCCAGGTCTGTGGTAGCCTTGCTGTAGAAGCACAGCTCCTCCGGAGAATGATCGCGGGCGCGCATCTCATCAGGCTTAATGCCCAGGTTCTGCAGCCAGTCAATACAGAACTGCTTCCAGTATGCAAACCACTCTAAGTCAGTGCCAGGCTCGCAGAAGAACTCTAACTCCATCTGCTCAAACTCTCTGGTACGGAAGGTAAAGTTTCCAGGGGTAATCTCATTACGGAAGGATTTTCCAATCTGGCCGATTCCGAACGGGATTTTCTTTCTGGATGTTCTCTGAACATTCTTGAAATTCACGAAAATACCCTGGGCAGTCTCAGGTCTTAAATATACTGTATTCTTAGCATCCTCTGTTACGCCCTGGAAGGTCTTGAACATCAGGTTGAACTGGCGGATATCAGTAAAATCATGCTTGCCGCAGCTTGGGCAGCAGATATTGTGCTCATCCACGTACTGCTTCATCTCTTCCTGAGACCATCCGTCTACAGAGCCTTCTATCTCAATATTATTCTCTGCCATGTAGTCTTCGATGAGCTTGTCGGCACGGAATCTCTCCTTACAGGACTTACAGTCCATCAGGGGATCAGAGAAGCCGCCTAAATGGCCGGATGCCACCCATGTCTGGGAGTTCATTAAAATCGCACAGTCTACGCCTACATTGTACGGGCTTTCCTGTACAAACTTCTGCCACCATGCCTTCTTTACATTATTTTTAAGCTCAACGCCCAGATTACCATAATCCCAGGTATTTGCAAGGCCTCCGTAAATCTCTGAGCCTGGATAAACAAAGCCTCTGGACTTCGCTAACGCTACAATTTTTTCCATCGTCTTTTCCATAACTAAACCTCCTGCTTATCGCTTATTTTTCTTTAAACACGACAACTGACGTTTCCCCATCCTGGAGCCTCACAGATGTACTGTCAAGAATCTGTGCGCCTGCGCTCACATAGAGAAGCTCTCCCTCTGTCTTGAGAACGCCTCCTCCCTGAACCAATACAGCTGCTGCATTTCTCTCCTTAGCAGCGTCCAGCCCGGAAGCCTGAGAACCGTCGGCCTTTGTAAACTCTCCGGAAAGCCATCCGGCTGTTCCGGCCTCTGCCGCGCTCTTTACTTCAATGCCTGAAAATGTGTTGCTGCTGTCCTCATTTTCATCGCTCTGTCGGAAGGAAACCAGGGCATCGGCGCTCTCGTACTCAAATACTGCCTTCATCACGCCTTTTTCCGCAGTGCAGGAATCAAGGGTCACTGGACCGCCATCCTCCCCTCCTCCGTTTTTCTCATTAAAACGGCTGACTGCTCCTTCCAAAAATTCCTTTAGTTCTCCCTCTTCAAAGTCCTCCTCTGACTGGAGAACCAGAGCACTCCTGATTGTTCCGTCTCCGGAAATATAGACACAGCTCTGTTCCGGGGAAAACGCGCTCTTCCCGCTGCTGCAGCCTGCCAGCAGGACTCCTGCAGCCGCTGCCGCAGCTATCAGCCTGGCCTTTCTCATTATCTGCCCTCCTGAATCCTTTGCAGAGTCCGGTTTCCCTGTATCTGCAATATTGTTCTAGTATACCTGTTTTATGCATTCTTTTCAATATATGGAAGAAAAGAAATTTCTCTGATATTTTATGTAACTACCTTCAGAATCTCCAGAGAACGGAACTCCCGATCCACATATCTGCGTTTGTTATCCTCCACGCACCGGGAAAATTCCTCGAATACAGGCTCTGTCAGAAGAAAGGTATAGAGCTTTTCAATGGGAGTGGCAATCACGAACTGCCAGGCATAGGCGGCGGAATCGCTGACTGCCCGCTCCGGCATTTCCCGGTATTCTCCTTCAATGGTCATCAGACGCAGTTCAAAAATCCGGCGCACCAGCTTATTAGGAATTCCAGGCTTTAAAAGCGCCCTGTAAGACTGATAGAGAAGCCGTATGGTCTCTGATTCATCTACATTTTCCCTTCCATAGTAACCGGCAAACTCGGCGAAGTAGGAGGCGTAGCAGGCGCACTCCATATCCTTTGACAGCTCCTCAAAGTAATTTTCCACCTCAGCGCTGTAAAGATTATAGGCATCCCGCCCCTCACTCATGGTGAACACGCCGAATACAAAAGGGCGGGAAGGGGCTCTGAGCTGGCTGGCAGCCCGCTTGGCCCCTCTGGCAAAACAGGTAATCTTTCCCCGCTCCTTTGTGAGAATCACCAGACGCTTGTCATAATCCCCCACCGGGGATGCGCTGATCACCATTCCGGTGGCTGAAATCAGCTCCCGCACGGTTTCCACCCTGCCTTTCCTTTAAATATCCTTGGGATTATACCCATAATTCTTCATATAGAGATCGCTGTCTCTCCACTCTTTTCGCACCTTTACCCACAGCTTCAGATTCACCTGGGTATCCATCAGGTTCCCGATCTCCATTCTGGCAGAGGTTCCAATCTTCTTCAGCATGCTGCCGCCCTTGCCGATGATAATTCCCTTGTGGGAATCACGCTCGCATACAATGGTGGCTTCAATATCGATCATGCCGTTTTTCCGCTCTGTCATTCTCTCAATCGTAACAGCGATTCCGTGGGGGATCTCATCATCCAGCATCCGAAGGGCCTTTTCCCGAATCAGCTCCGCTGCAATCTGGCGCATGGGCTGATCGGTCACTGTATCCTCGTCGTAAAACTGCGGACCGTAAGGCAGGTATTTAAAAATACTGTCCTTTACATCCTCCACATTGATCTCCTTTAAAGCAGATACAGGGATAATCTCTGAAAAGCTGCAGATATCCTTGTAAGCCGCGATAAAGGTGAGAATATCCTCTTTATTTTTTACTGTATCGATCTTGTTGATTACCAGAATCACCGGCGTCTTCACCTTTTTAAGCTGCTCCGCAATGTGACGCTCCCCGGCTCCGATAAAGGTGGTAGGCTCTACCAGCCAGAGGATCACGTCCACCTCCTTTAAGGTATGCTCCGCCACGCTGACCATATATTCGCCCAGCTTGTTTTTCGCCTTGTGAATACCCGGGGTATCCAGGAAAATGATCTGCCCTCTCTCATCCGTATAAACCGTCTGAATCCTGTTTCTCGTAGTCTGAGGCTTGTCAGAGGTGATGGCGATTTTCTGCCCGATCAGATGGTTCATCAGGGTGGATTTTCCCACGTTTGGCCGCCCGATCAATGTCACAAAGCCAGATTTAAAATTCTGCTCCATATTATTTTCTCCTTTGTACGATTAATTAAATAAATTCTTCACCTCTCCGAACAGTTCCCTGTTTTCCCGTATCTTCTCTGCATTTCCGATGACACAGAAGCTGCCCGTATTCAGAATTTCCTGGATCACAGGAGCCAGAGCCTGGATATCCTCCTTGGTTACCTTCAGAATCTCTTCCCGCTCCTTTTTAATCATTTCATCTGTCAGATGGGAGAAATATGCCGCATCCGCCTTGCTGCCTTTATACGGAGCCAGCAGCGGCACATCCAGATCGCTGATGGTTCCAATGACATACTTTGTCATATCTCTCTCGTCTGCATCGAACTCTTCCAGGTATTTCACCACGTTTTCAAATACCTGGTTTGTCTCAGCCAGATTGGGATCGCGGTAGGATACAAAATATCCCTCTCCAGTCCGTCCGGCTCCGTTCATAACGCCGTAGGCGCCGCCCTTTACCCGGACATTTAGCCACAGGTAGTCGTAACCTAAAATCACCTTGAGAGTCCTGAGGGCTCCTGTATAGGAAAGGCCGCTTCCTGCAAAGCTTCCGCATCTGGCCACATAATTTACCTGGGAGGAGGTCATAAAGCCTTCATTCTTATTTTCCTTATCACAGGTAAAAGTATACCGTTCTCCGCCTGTTTCAGGAAGAATACCTGTCAGAAGCTTCAGGCTCTGCTTCATTTCCCCGTATCCTTTTTCATCTGCCGTAAAGCTGACTGTCAGATTGTCAGCTGTAAACAGACGTTTCGCCGTCTCTTTCAGCTTTTCTATGAGGGTTTTCTTTCTCTCCTCAAAGTTTTTCGCCAGATCCTCCAAGAACTGATAGAAGGCAATTCCGCCTGTCACATCGCCGTAGGCAGAAGAAGGAGAGAAATAGGAAGTCGCCCTGGCCACAGCTGCAGAATGGCCGGCTGAATTTAACCGCATCTGCGCCCTGGACTTTGTCTCATTGATAATCTCAAGAAGCCTCTTCTCATCATCCAGCACAGAGGAAGTGAGAATCTCTCCCAGAATGGAAAATCCAAAATCCAGCTTTTCGTAGAGCACTCTGGCCGTACCGGCAAACATGCCTGTAAACTGCTCCGGATCCTCAAGAGACGGATAGGAGACAATGCTGAAGTTCACGCCGCCGCTGTTTAAATTGATCTCATCAGCCAGCTCTCCGTAGCTGCAGCGCTCTGTGCTGACAGCCCCCAGAACGGCCTTTAAAAGCCCTGTATATACCATGTCCTCCTGAGGAACCCTGTCTGTATTAAACAGCACCTTGATATATCCGATTCCAGATGTAAAAATATTGTGGAACAGAACTTTGACGTTCTCCTCCTCCCGCTCCTCTAACACCAGCTTTTCCGGTTCCGGATCAATATCCTCCCTGCGAAGCAGGGGAATCCGTTCCAGATCCTCTCTGGAAGAAGGCGTATCCTGATATTCTTTTAATTCCCTGGTAGCCTGGGCCAGAGCTTTTCTCTGTTCCTTCGTTAAGGTCTCACGGTAGGCAGCCAGCTTCTCCTCCAGTTTTTTGTCCTCCTCAGCTGTCATGTTCTTCTTGGGGCTTACTAAAATTACAGCAGTGGAAGGATTGTCTAACAGCCAGGTGCGAATCAGTTCCTCAAAGTATCCCTCATCTATACTCTTCTTTAAGAAGTCAAATGCCTCCTCATATTCCAGATAGAGAAGCGGATCTCCCTCGTACAGCCAGCTGTCCAGACACTGAAGTCCATACATCAGTCCCTTGGGGAAGGATCCGAAATCTGCCTCTCTGCTGCGGAACTCATAGTAATTAATGGCAGCCAGAAGGCTCTTCTTATTCAGGCCCTGATCTGCCAGCCTGCGCAGCGTTCCCTGCACCACAGCCAGAAACTCTCCCTTCTGCTCCCGATTGGCATCCTTGGCGATCACAGAAAAATAGGGCTGTAAAATTCCATTTTCATAGCCGCCCAGAATGTCCTGACCGATACCGGCATTTAAAAGCTCTGCCTTCAGAGGAGCGCCAGGTGCGTCAATCAGCACATACTCCAGCACCTGAAACGCCAGATAGTGAATGGGATTTAAAGGTTCTCCCACCACGCTGCTGACAGACAGGTAGGTAGAATTTTCCTCAGATTCTGCTTCTGTAATCGGATAAAAAATCTCCCTCTCCCTCGGCGTCTCAAATGCCTGCTGGCTGCGGATTTCAGAGTCCACCTCAAGCCTGTCATACTTAGACAGATACTCTCTGTCCAGCCAGTCTAACTTCTCTGCCATATCCATATCGCCGTACAGATAGATATAGCTGTTGGAGGGATGATAGTAGGTTTTGTGAAAATTAAGGAACTCCTCATAGGACAGATCTGGAATGGCCGCCGGATCACCGCCGGATTCACAGCCATAACAGGTATCCGGATAGAGGACGTTTCTGGTATATCGGTCTAACACACTTTCCGGAGAAGAGAAGGCGCCCTTCATTTCATTATAGACCACACCGTTTAAGGTAACAGGGCTGTCCTCTGACTCCATCTCATAGTGCCAGCCCTCCTGGCTGAAAATCTTCTCTTCATTATAAATGTTCGGATGAAGCACTGCATCCATATAGACGTCCATCAGGTTCTGGAAATCTTTTTCATTGCAGCTGGCCACCGGATACACCGTTTTATCCGGATAAGTCATGGCGTTTAAAAAGGTATTTAAAGATCCCTTCACCAGCTCCACAAAGGGATCCTTGACCGGAAACTTCTCAGATCCGCACAGCACGCTGTGCTCTAAAATGTGGGCAACTCCTGTACTGTCTGACGGCGGCGTCCTGAATCCAATGCAGAACACCTTATTCTCGTCATCATTTGACAGAAGGAAAATCCTGGCCCCTGTTTTCCTGTGCTCTAAAATATATCCCCTGGAATGGAGTTCCTCTACATACCTTTCCTCCTTCAGGCAGTAGGACTCCCGATCTGCGATTTGTCTCATATAATATCCCTCTTCTTTCTCGAACTTCTTTCTCGAAATAACCGTGTAATATGCCTGGTCAGAGCAGACAGGATGATGTGACGATGGCGAGGCTTTCGAAGCTCCATTCGCGCTAATTTCCGCCGCCGAGCGAAGTGTCTGAGCCAAAGGCGAGTTTTCGCGAACGGCGGATAACAGGTGCGCGAACGGGGCCGAAAACGCAGCCTGTCACAAAAACTGTCTATTCTGACTGAAGTGCTGTTACACTATATATTTCCCATAAATTTATCTTTTAATATAGCAAAGCATTCTCTCAGCCACAGATTAGGCGCCAGGCCGATATCTGTGGGAGCCGCAATGCCATATACATTTTTGACTCCCTGCTTTCTGGCAATGGCCTTGGCCCTAAACAGGTGAAAATCGCTGGTCAGTATTCCGATGTGAATAGAGTCCAGCTCGTCTCCTGGAGAGTAGGCGTTCTGAGCTACCTCTCCGAAAATCTGACGGAACACGCTGTCCTTCCAGTTTTCCTGATTTCTGATTGCCTCCAGGCTGTACTGGATATTTTCCATGGTATTGACAGAGCGGTCCTCTAAAAGCAGCTGGTTTTCCGGCACTCCATTAAAACGAAGATATTCGTACATGGCCTGCGCCTCGGAAATCTCCTCATCCTCCCCTTTTCCGCCAGACAGCACCAGAAAGGTATTGGGATTTCTCTCTGCATACTCAATCGCCCTATCAAGCCTCTGCCTCAGGGTTTTGCTGGGTTCTTTGCCGTCCACCCTGGCTCCCAGGACAATCACATAGTCCATACTGTTCTTTGTGGCAGTAAAAACCCCTGTTCCTATCAGGGCAAGCATTGTCAGCAGAACTGTCAGAACGGCCCCTGCCGCTGTTACGGCAGCTACAGCCACCCAGACAGGGATCTGCTCTCTATGCCCTGTGTAATAGCGGTGTCCCACTGCAAACAGGCCCAGAAGGGCAGCGCACAGAGGCCAGAACAGGGAAAATGAAATGGAAAATCCGGTAAACGCCACCAGTGCTCCATAGTAAATCAGGCACAGGCCTGCTGCTGCCTCCAGTATCCAGTTCATACTCATTCCTCCTTCCTGTGTGCTAAAAGGGGGTGCAAAATCAGCATCTCTGCCCTTTCGCATCCCCCGTTCCAGTCGAAGAGCCCGGCAGTCTGACTAGCTCTCAGTCTGCCCTGCCTCTTTCTCTTCATTCTGTTCGCTTCTTCTTAAAATATCGTAGGCCTTTGGCGTTTCAGACAGTTTCACCTTAAGAATCTGTTTCGGATGGGGAGCGCTCTCCATCAGCTCTCCCTCCTCATTCCTGATCTCCTCTACTGTGACAGCCAGATTCCTTCCATCAGGCTTCATGATCTCAATGGTTTCTCCCACTGTGAACTTATTTTTCTGCTCCATCTGGAAGCTTCCGTCCTCAAAAACAGTTTCCACAGTTCCGATATAGGTATAATTTTTCACATACGTGTTGCTGTCGTAAATCTGGGTAGTGGAATCCGGCTTATTGAAATAGAAGCCTGTGGTAAATTCACGGTAGGTGCACTTTCCAATCTCCGCCTTGTACCACTCCATATTGGCTCTGTACTTCTCTGGACTCTCCAGATAGTCGTCAATGGCCTTCCGATAGGTTCTGGCCACCGTCGCCACATAGAGGGCGGTCTTCATCCGGCCCTCAATCTTGAAGCTGTCGATTCCAGCCTCTATCATCTCCGGGATGTGCTCAATCATACACAGATCCTTAGAGTTGAAAATATAGGTTCCCCGCTCATTCTCATAGACCGGCATATACTCGCCTGGTCTCGTTTCCTCCACCACGGAATATTTCCAGCGGCATGGGTGGGTACAGGCTCCCTGGTTGGCGTCTCGTCCCACAAAGTAATTGCTGAGAAGGCAGCGGCCGGAATAGGAAATGCACATAGCTCCATGGATAAAGCTTTCGATCTCCATATCCTCCGGAATTCTGTCTCTGATCTCTTTAATCTCTTTTAAGGACAGCTCCCTGGCTGTCACCACACGCTTGGCTCCCTGATTGTACCAGAACAGAAAGGTTCCATAATTTGTATTATTGGCCTGGGTACTGACGTGAAGCTCCATATCCGGAAGAATCTTTCTGGCAATGGCAAAGACACCCGGATCGGAGATAATCAGCGCGTCGGGACGAACTTCCTTCATCTCCTCAAAGTACGCCTCCACTCTCGGCAAATCCTCGTTGTGGGCTAAAATATTGGCAGTCACATAAACCTTTACCCCTCTCTCATGGGCAAAGGCAATTCCTTCCTTCATGTCTTCCTTTGTGAAGTTTTTCGCTTTCGCCCGAAGTCCGAAGGCCTCGCCTCCGATGTAGACTGCGTCTGCTCCGTAAATCACGGCAGTTTTTAACACATCCAGACTTCCGGCTGGAATTAAAAGCTCCAGTTTTCTCATCTATCTCTTCCTCTGTTCTATTATTCTGCAGTATGTTTCCGGCTGGCAGCAGGTTTTTTTACGCTGACAGTTACCCCGTCCCCAATGGGAAGCACTGATGTTTCCAGCTCCTCCATGTGGGTCAGCGTATAGAGATACTCCCGCATCCTGCTGTGAATGGTGCGGTTTCTTCGCTCCACTGCATATCTTGATTCAATCAGATCTCCATCCTGCAGCACATTGTCGGAAATCAGAACGCCTCCCTCCGGCATCAGCCGAAGCAGCATAGGCAGCCAGTGGAGATACTGTCCTTTAGCCGCGTCCATGAAGATAAAATCCCAGGTTCCCGTAAGGCCCGATAAAATCTCTTCCGCATCTCCTTCTAACAGGGTAATTCTGTCTTCCATACCTGCCCGCCGGAAGTTTTCTCTGGCAATGGGAAGGCGTTTTTCATATTTTTCTATGGTAGTGATATGGCAGTTTTCCGGCATCACCCGCCCCATCAGCAGGGCTGAGTATCCCACTGCCGTTCCTACCTCCAGAATCGCTCCGGGCTGTTTTAAAGCCACCAGGGTTTTTAAGAGAGCTCCTGTCTCCTTTCTGATAATCGGAACAAAATCTCTTACCGCCTCCGCCTCAATAGTATCTAACAGCTCTCCATTTCCCTGATCCAGAGAGTGAAGGTAGGAGGTCAGTCTCTCATTTACAATCATTCTTCCTCCTTCTCGTCCTCATCGGAAACTCCCGGACTGTCATCCAGTATCTGAAGCATGTCCATAGAGGTCTGAGCAGTGTTAAAGGTATAGGTTCCCGGATGAATCTCGTACTCATAAAGAGAAGCTTCTATAGCAAATACGTATTCATTGGGAATCAGCCCCTGGGCCTTTAAAAGTTTTCCTGTCTCTATAGCTGACATCCCTTTCTCCACCGTTACCTGCCTTGACACGCCCTCTTCCTGATCCATGGGCGCAGGGGCAAAGATCTCATGGCCAAAGCTGTAGCCTCTTGTCACACCCTCGTACATAAGGATGCAGACAAGAGCCAGCAGAATCAGCTTTAAGGAGATGCTGATAATTCCTCCTGTCACCCGGTTGATTTCCCTCGTTCTGCGGCTCATATCTCACTTCCTCACAGTCTGTCCTTTGCTGTCCCGTATCTTTCGGTGCTATACTTCCATAATAATCGGAAGAATCATCGGATTTCTCTTCATCCTCTTCCACAGGAAATCACTTAAACTGTCACGGATAATATTCTTAATCTTGCCCCAGTCGCTGACATGGCGCTTTAAGCAGTCCTGAACAGCTGCGTCCACAATGGCCTGGGCCTCGTCCATCAGATCCTCGGACTCTCTCACATAGACAAAGCCTCTGGACACGATGTCCGGTCCTGCAAGCAGCTGATTGCTGTATTTTTCCAGAGTGAGAACCACCACGATAATACCGTTCTGAGCCAGGTTCTGGCGGTCTCTGAGGACAATATTTCCCACATCGCCGATGCCCAGTCCGTCTACCAGAATACCGCCTGACTGAACGCGATCCACCGTCTTATAGCCCTCTTCTCCAATCTCGATCACATCTCCGGAGGACATGACAATCACATTTTCCTTGGGAATTCCCATGGACTCAGCTAACTTCTTCTGAGCCATCAGGTGGCGGTACTCGCCGTGAACCGGAATAGCATATTTCGGACGCACCAGAGAGTAGATCAGCTTAATCTCCTCCTGGCAGGCATGTCCGGAAACATGGGTATCCTGGTTGATAACCTCTGCTCCCTTCATGGACAGCTCGTTGATAACCCTGGAAACTGCCTTCTCATTGCCCGGAATCGGAGTAGAGCTTAAAATCACCACATCTCCCGGCATAATGGATACCTTTCTGTGAAGGCTTGCCGCCATTCTGGAGAGAGCTGCCATGGACTCTCCCTGGCTTCCTGTGGTAATTAAGACTGTATCCTCCGGCCTGTAATTTTTCAGATTTTCAATATCAATCAAAGTGCCCTCTGGAATATCAATGTACCCCAGCTCACTGGCTGTTCCGATGACATTCACCATGCTGCGGCCTTCAATGACTACCTTTCTGCCATATTTGCAGGCAGAGCTGATAATCTGCTGCACACGATCCACGTTAGAAGCAAAGGTAGCCACGATAATTCTGTTGTTCTGGTGCTCCGAGAAAATCGCGTCGAAGGTCTTTCCAACCGTCCGCTCCGACATGGTAAAGCCTGGGCGGGTGGCGTTGGTACTGTCGCACATCAGAGCCAGAACGCCCTTTTTGCCAAGCTCTGCAAAGCGCTGCAGGTCTGCAGGCTCACCGAATACAGGCGTATAGTCAATCTTAAAGTCACCAGTGTGGACAATGATTCCTGCCGGTGTGAAGATTGCCAGGGCAGAAGCATCCACAATACTGTGGTTTGTCTTTACAAACTCTACCCTGAAGCAGCCCAGATTAATGGACTGGCCATGCTTTACCACCTTTCTCTTGATGGTGCGCAGCATGTTGTGCTCCTTCAGCTTATGCTCAATCAGGCCAATGGTCAGCTTCGTGCCGTAAACCGGCGCAGGCACGTCCTTCAGCACATAGGGAAGGGCGCCGATGTGATCCTCGTGTCCGTGAGTGATCACAAAGCCCTTGACCTTGTCAATGTTGTTCTTCAGATAGGTAACATCCGGAATGACCAGATCGATTCCCAGCATATCATCGCTTGGGAAGGCCAGTCCGCAGTCCACCACAATAATACTGTCCTCGTACTCAAAGGCCGTCATATTCATTCCGATCTGTTCCAGGCCTCCAAGCGGTATAATTTTTACCTTATTATTTTTTGTGTCCTTTTTCAAATAAATCGCACCTCCGATGTCTTATTCTATCTCAATCCCCATGTCGCCCATCAGCTCGTTAAAAATCCGGGAGAGGTAATCAAGCTCGCCGTCCTCCTCTACGAATTCATACACTGCTTCAGCGTCCTCTGGTTTTGATATATCCTTAAGAAGGTAGCATTCGCCATCCCCCTCTTTAGAATCTGTTACTAAAAGGAAATTTTCCCCGTTTAACTTCGTCTCCTCAAGGACGTAAAAGTCAATCGGCTCGCCGTCCTCGGACTGAAGTGTAATCTTATTTTCCATTTCATCTATCTTATCAAACATATCGCTCATTTTCTGTCTCCTGTCTGTTCTTTTCTATCAGTATTCTAATTTCCGCGGGAATCCAGATATCCCTGCAGAATCAATACTGCAGCAATCTTATCCACCACTGCTTTTCTGTTCTCCCGGCGGACGCCGCTCTCCATGAGTACCCGCTCAGCAGCTACGGTAGTCAGACGTTCGTCCCACAAAATCACCGGCTTTCCTGTCCGGCGCTCCAGCATGGCCTTAAATTCCTCTGTCTTCTCGGCCCGCTCTCCCGCTGTATTGTTCATATTCTTAGGATATCCTAAAACAATTTCCTCAATCTCATATTCTTTGATCAGTTCCTCAATTCTGGCACAGGTCTGGCGCAGCTTATTCTCATCCTTTCGGACAATGGTCTCTACGCCCTGGGCTGTCATCCCCAGGGGATCGCTGACAGCCACTCCTGTGGTTCTGGAACCGAAATCAAGTCCCATTATTCTCATTTTACTTATTCTCCATAAGCCCTCAGTTTACAAGAACCACCTGTGTTCTTGCAAACCGAGGGCATTTTCCCACTATAAAACAAGCTGGCGCAATGCCAACTTCCTGTTCCCGTATGTCCGATTACGCTTTTCCCTTCTTTTCCTGTGCGGTCTTTTGTATATTAGCTGAATATACCGCCAAAGCGGGGCAGAATCCTGGGAGATACTCCCTGCCGGTTCTGCTTCCCGCTTTTCCTGCTTTTATCTGAGACGCGTATCTACATAATTTTTCATCAGCTCTTCCAGAATTTCATCACGCTCTACCTTCATAATCAGGCTTCTGGCACTTTTGTGGCTGGTGATATAGGTGGGGTCTCCTGACATAATATACCCTACAATCTGGTTGATAGGATTATAGCCCTTCTCTGTCAGCGCAAAGTATACCTGCTCCAGAACCTGGCTCACCTCCAGCTTTGTATCATCCTGTACTGTTTTAAAAAACTGTGTATTCTTCATATCACCCATGGTTATCTCTCACGTCCTTTACTGCTCTTATTTATTCTAACCCAAAATATCCCATTCGGCAAGAAAAATATTTCTTAAGACAACAGGCAGTCCCTATTCCTCGGACAGGAACAGAATCTCATCTGTCACCATTTTCTCAAGCTTTCCTCTTACCGTCACGTTCTTCAGACCTTCCCGGTAGGGAACCACTGCCTTCACATACTGCTTTGTATGGCCAATCATATAGTCGCAGCCGTCTACAGATACTCTCTCCTCCAGAAGTACCTCCTCCTCTTTTCCCAAGAAGGAACGGCGGTAGGCTTTTGACAGCTCTGTCTCCAGATCCAGCAGAATATCGCTTCTCCTGTTCTTCTCCTGTTCTGGAACCTGACCTTCCATAACGGCGGCTCTGGTTCCTTCTCTTCTGGAATACTTAAAAATATGCATCTCATAGAAATGGATCCGGCGCAGATATTCTCTGGTGGTCTCAAACTCCGCTTCTGTCTCCTGGGGGAAGCCCACAATCACATCTGTGGTAATGGCCGGATTTTCAAAATACTTTCTGAGAATTTCACACCGGGATGCATAATCCTCTGTGGTATAGTGGCGGTTCATCCTCTTTAGCGTCTCGTCGCAGCCGCTCTGAAGGGACAGATGGAAATGAGGACAGAAGCTCTTTAGTCCTGCCAGCGTACCGGCAAATTCCTCTGTGATGATTCTGGGCTCCAGGGAACCCAGGCGGATCCGTTCCACTCCCTGAATCTGATCCAGACGGACAATCAGATCTAACAGGCCAGTTTTCTCCTCCTTAAAATCCACACCGTAGGAGCTTAAATGGATTCCTGTCAGCACGATCTCCTTATAACCGGCAGCAGACAGCTCCTCCACCTCCCGCACCACATCTTCCATCTGGCGGCTTCTGACACGTCCCCTGGTGTATGGGATAATACAGTAGCTGCAGAACTGGTTGCAGCCGTCCTGCACCTTGATAAAGGCTCTGGTATGGTCTGAAATCTTTCTGATGTGAAGAGGTTCGTATTCCCCTGTCTTTCCGATATCTATAATATTCTCCGCTCCCTGGTGCTCTTCAAAATACTGGTCTAAAATAGCAATCAGATCCTGTTTTCTGTTATTTCCCACTACAATATCCACGGCCTCGTCTTTCAGCAGTTCCTCGCCTGCGGCCTGCACATAGCAGCCTGCAGCTACTACTACTGCCGAGGGATTCAGCTTTTTGGCACGGTGGAGCATCTGGCGGGACTTCTTATCAGCTACATTAGTAACGGAGCAGGTGTTGATCACGTACACATCCGCTCCCTCTTTAAATGGAACAATCTCATATCCCGCATCTTCTAACATCTGCTGCATGGCCTCTGTCTCGTAAGCATTTACCTTACAGCCTAAATTGTGAAGGGCAGCTTTTCTCATTTTCCCGTTTCCTTTCTATCCAAACTATTTCCTGTGTTTCCTGTTTGATTCGTTCGTTTTCCTGGGCTGACACGCGTTCAGCAGTTCTCGTAATTTTACCATATTAAGAGGGGGAAAGTCCACTTGAAAATAAACTGCAGCTTTAGAAATCTTCTGTTATATTCTCTGCTCAGAAATATTACTCTTTTTTAGACAAAACTTTACAGATTTCTCCCTATCTCGTACTTGACTTTTATCAGTTAAATTTGTAGTATAGAAACAGGACAGCGTCCGTGTATACTGACGCTCAAAAGCCAAATATAAAGCAAGACGGCGCATACGGGCCGGAGGAGGTTTTTCATGAAAACAGTTCGCATTTCTCTTAATTCTATTGATAAAGTTAAATCCTTCGTAAACGATTTAGCCAAATTTGACGTTGATTTTGATCTGGTATCCGGAAGATACGTGATTGACGCCAAATCTATTATGGGTATTTTCAGCCTGGATCTGTCCAAGCCGATTGATTTAAATATTCACTCTGAGACTCAGGTAGACGAGATTCTCACGATTCTGGCTCCATACATCGTAGAGTAAACATATTAAAAAGAAAGAGCAGAAAGTTTCCTTGTTCCAATGAAAGTCACCGGAAACTTTCTGCTCTTTCTTTTATTTTACAGCTCCTCCGGAAGCGCGAAGGGGACAATCTCATCGCTGAGAGTCACCTCGAACACGTCAATCCCCATGCCTTCCTGGTACTGCTTTCTGGCCCGGGTGATATCGTATCTCAGCTTCAGGACTTCGTCCGAGTCTTTATCAATCCAGATCTCCGCCTCAATTTCGCCCAAGTCTCCTGACTGGTCACTGACCCCGAAATACTTGTATCCGTCCAATTCTGTCTTTGCCTTTAAGTATGTCTCTACTGGGCAGGTTCCCTTAAAAAGCCTGGCGTTTCGCTCCCCCAGCTCTTCTGTTCTGACATAATTCCAGTTATCAATCACAGCCAGGTCTACTCCGGCAATCGAGAAGGACACTCGTTTCAGGAAATCCTCCGGTGAAAACTCCTCCGGCCTGCTCTCCTCCCATCTGCCATCCTTATACCTGCAGAACAGCCAGCCGTCCTCCTGCCTGATGTGATACTCGGAATACTGAAGATCCGTCTCTCCTGTATCTGGATCAAAGGCAGCTGCCTGCAGCGCCTCGGTCGGCTCAGACAGATAGGTAAACTTTATGGTGTCCTCCTCCACGGTTCCCCTGATGGTTTTATGAAGGGACGTCTTTATAAAAGAAAAGGAGGACTGGCTGCTCAGGTTGGAGCAGATTTCTTCTGTTGAAACAGACAGCTCAGAACTTCTCCGGCCTGCCCATATGAGACCTGCCGCTGCCAGAAGAACAGTCAGCGCAGCTACAATACAGAGCTTTCTTTTTTCCTTCCAGAACTTCATACTCCATCCCCCCGTTAAAAATCAAATACTCTAATCTTTCCAGTTACCTTTAGCACCAGATGACTTCTGCTGTCTCCTCCGCTGTCCTGATCATTTCCTCAATTCCCTCAGCCAGCTTCTTCTCAGAACGTCTGATTAAGTCCAGATTCGGCTTTGTGACAGGATGCTTTGCCACGAAAATGGTGCAGCAGTCCTCGTATGGCTGAATGGATGTCTCAAATGTTCCAATTTTCTGAGAAATATCCACAATATCCTGCTTATCAAAGCCAATCACCGGACGGAAAACAGGAAGAGTGCAGACCTCGTTGGTCACTGCCAGAGAGTGGACAGTCTGGGAAGCCACCTGTCCGATGCTCTCGCCTGTGATCAGGCCCAGGCACTCGTCCTTCTTCGCCAGATCCTCTGCGATCTTCATCATGTAGCGGCGCATGATAATGGTCAGCTCCTCATGAGGACACTTATCGTAAATATAGAGCTGGATGTCTGTAAAGTTGACTACATGAAGCTTAATGGGGCCGGAATAACGGGCTACCTGCTTAGCCAGGTCGATGACCTTCTGCTTTGCCCTCTCGCTGGTGTAAGGCGGAGCGTGGAAATACACAGCCTCAATGATAACGCCTCTCTTGGAAATCATGTATCCTGCTACCGGGCTGTCGATTCCACCGGAGAGAAGGAGCATAGCCTTTCCGTTGGTTCCCACAGGCATTCCTCCCGGACCTGGAATTACCAGGGAGTAAATATTGATCTTGCTTCTGACCTCCACATTTAACAGTACCTGGGGATTGTGAACATCCACCTTTGTCTCCGGGAAAGTATCCAGAATAATGGAACCCAGTTCCCGGTTCATCTCGTCAGAGTGGACCGGATACTGCTTGTTGGCACGGCGGCAGTTTACCTTGAAAGTAAAGTTCTGCTCCTTGTAGGCAGCTCTGATATAGGAAACCACCTGGTTTTTCAGCTCCTCAAAGCCCAGATCCTCCACACGCATCACAGGACAGATTGCGGCGATTCCGAATACTCTCTGGAGAGCCTCCACCACCTCGTCGTAGTCAAACTCAGACTTGGCCTCCACATAGATACGTCCTGACTCCTTTGTCACGGCAAAGGTTCCCTCTAATTCCTTTAAGGACCGGCGGATGTGCTCCATCAGCGCGTCCTCAAATACGTACCTGTTCTTTCCTTTTAAGCCGATCTCGGCATATTTTATCAAAAATGACTGAAACATGTTCATCCTCTTTCTAATCTTCTTCTCTCAGTGTTCTGACTGTCTCTATTTTGCTCTGTATCTTCGGAGCACAGGCAGCAGCTCTCTTAAAACCTCCAGACAGTAATCTGCCTCCTCCGGCTCATTAAACAGGCCGAAGCTGAAGCGAATGGTGGAGTCTAACAGTTCTTTTTTCACGCCAATTCCCTTCAGAGTTCCGCTGACGCCCGGATGGTTCACAGAGCAGGCCGATCCAGAGGAGACGTAGACGCCCCGATCCTCCAGAGCGTGGAGAAGCACCTCACTTCTCACTCCTTCAAAGCTGGCGCTGACAATCTGAGGCGCATTTTCCCGTCCCTCGTGTCCGTTAATGGTGACGCCGGGCAGTTCTTTTAAGCCTGCAATCAGCCGTTCTCTCAGCTGATACATTCTCTCAATTTTTGCCTCATGATCCGTGTAGACCTCCCGCACAGCAGCTCCCAGACCGGCGCAGCCAGGCACGTTCTCCGTTCCAGATCGCATTCCCTTCTGCTGGCCGCCTCCGAAGAGGAGCGGGCGCACTTTGGCCTTCTCGTCAATGTAGAGGAAACCTACGCCTTTGGGGCCGTGGATCTTGTGTCCGCTGACAGACAGCAGGTCGATTCCCTGCTTCTTCGGGCGAATCACATATTTTCCGTAGGCCTGAATCGCATCTACGTGAAACAGCGTCTTAGGATTTTTCGCCTTAATAACCTTGGAAATTTCCTCCACCGGCTCCACGGCTCCAATCTCATTGTTCACATACATGACGGAAACTAAAATCGTATCCTCTCTCACTGCCTGGGACAGCTCCTCCAGAGAAATACAGCCGTAGGAATCCACCGGCAGATAGGTAATCTCAAAGCCCTGCTCCCGCAGAAATTCCATGGTATTGTAGATAGAGGCGTGCTCCACCCCTGTGGTAATCAGGTGCTTTCCTGCTCTCTGGTTGGCGAAAGCTGCCCCGATTAAGGCTGTATTATTGGATTCTGTTCCGCCGGAGGTAAACAGAATCTCCTTTTCCTGTACCTTGAGAGATTTGGCAATCTCTGCCCTGGCCTCCTTAATCAGCCGTTCTGCCTCCACACCCTTCATGTGGCGGGCAGCCGCATTGCCGTAATCCACTGTCATGGCGTTGACCACCGCGTCCTTCACGGAGTCAAGTACCCTGGTTGTGGCTGAATTATCAAAATATGCTTCCATTTTATCCATCCTTTTTTATCTTTCCTCTACAGGCCGCCTTCCAGGTGGAAGGCCAGCACGGACAGAAGCGCCATCCCTGCTGTCTCTGTTCTGAGAATCCTCTTTCCAAGGCTTACGGGAACCACCCCCGCCTCCCTGGCTCTCTCAATCTCTGCCTCCTCAAAGCCGCCTTCCGGCCCGATGAAAACTGCAATTTTCTGTCCCGGTCCCGTCTGCGATACAAACTGCTTCACAGAATCCATGCCTGACGCGCACTCGTAGGGAATGCATTTGCTGTCAAAATCCTTTACAAAGGCCAGGGCCTCCCCAAAGCTCATGACAGGAGCCGTCTCCGGGATAATGAGGCGCTTGGACTGCTTGGCCGCGCTCTCAGAAATAGCATTCCAGCGCTTTAACTTGGCCTCCTCTTTCTTCTTATCCAGCTTCACCACAGCCCGTTTGGTGGCCACCGGAACGATCTGATAGGCTCCCAGCTCCACGGCCTTCTGAATAATCAGCTCCATCTTATCGCTTTTGGGAAGTCCCTGGAACAGCCAGATTTTAGCCGGAAGCTCTGTGGTCTCCTCTCTCTCCTCCAGAATCTCTGCCTCCACTGCGTCAGCAGAAATCTCTGTCAGGCGGCACAGATAATCCCGGTCCTCCCTGTTGCTGATTAACACCTGCTCCCCCGGCTTCATCCGCAGCACATTTTTAATGTGATTCACATCCGGCCCGGTGATAGTGATGGATGCCGGATGAATCTGGGACTTATCCACGAAAAAATGATACATTCTCTGTTCTGTCCCCTCTTATTTCACACGCTTTGCTGTCACAGACACCCACTCGCCCTGGTAGGTCACCTCTACTACCTCAAAGGCATCGTTGGCTGCAAAGGCCTCCCTCACTGCCTCTTCTTTCATATTAATAATGCCGGAGGTGATGAAAATTCCTCCCTTTTTAATATGAACCGGGATTTCCTTCTGAAGCATGATAATCACATCTGCCAGAATATTGGCTACTGCCACGTCATAGCATTCATATCCCGCCTGATCCTGGATTTCTTTATCGTCAATGATATTTCCCTGGACAACCGTAAAACGATCTGCCCCGATATCGTTGGACTCCAGATTTTCTCCTACTGCTGTAATGGCATTCTCATCCAGATCGGTTCCAAAGACCTCCTTAGCCCCCAGCTTTAAGGCGGCAATTCCAAGGATTCCGCTTCCTGTTCCCACATCTAAGAGCTTTGTCTCAGGCGTCACATACTTTCTCAGCTGGCGGATGCACAGCTGGGTGGTTTCGTGCATTCCTGTGCCAAAGGCAGTACCTGGATCAATCTGAATCAGGAGCTTGTCCTTATGCTCCTCCGGAATCGTCTCCCAGGTAGGCTTGATCAGGATATCATCCACTGTAAACGGCTTAAAATACTGCTTCCAGTTATTGATCCAGTCCTTGTCCTCTGTCTCAGATGTCTCAATCTCACAGGTTCCCAGATCCACAAACAGTTTCAGCTCCTCAAGGCCCTCTCTCACCTGTGCGAGAATACTTTCCTCGTCTGCATCATCGTCCAGGTAAAAGCTGACCTTCGCCGTACCGTCGTCCGGCGGAAGCTCCGGCAGAATGTCAATAAACATGCCTTTCGTCTCTTTCTCTGTCAGAGGCACATTGTCCTCGATCTCGATTCCCTCAATGCCAATCTCGTCAAACATGCTGCTGACCAGATCCACAGCCGCCGTCGTGGTAGTCAGTGTAAATTTCTTCCATTTCATGTGCAGTTTCCTCCGCTCATTTCTTCTATCTGTTTTGTTGTTCATTTTCTTTGATTGTCTTATTTGGACGCCTTGTCGTCTTCTCTTCCCGCTATCCCATCAGCACCTTCACAAACAGGATCACTAACACAATGAGAACCACCGGGCGCACAATTTTCTTTCCATTGGTCAGAACCAGACCAGATCCGATGTAGTGTCCCAGAATGCAGAACAGGCCTGATATAAATCCCAGAGGAATCAAAACCTTGCCATTTAACAGAAAGGTGGTAAAGGCCGCCGCATTGGACGCCAAATTGATCACCTTAGTGGTTCCAGCCGCCTCCTTCATGGTATAGCGGGCTGCTCCCGTCAGAATCAGGATCAGAAAGGTTCCCGTTCCCGGCCCATAAAATCCGTCATAAGCCCCCACAGAAAACGCTGCCGCCAGGCTGATGGCAAATTTCTTTCCAGCTGGAATAGTTCCGGCTTTCGAATCATCCCCCAGATTTTTATTCCATAGTACGTAAACTGCCACGGCCGGAAGGATAACTAACATCAGCTTTTCTATGATGCCCTCACTGACCAGCAAAACCAGATGCGATCCGATAGAAGAGCCGATCAGCGCAGCCACGGCAAACCAGATGGATGTCTTAAAATTGATAAAGCCGTTTTTAGCAAAACGGGCAGTAGACACTGTGGTTCCCATGACAGAGCACATCTTATTGCTTCCCAGAGACAGATGGGCCGGAATTCCGGCAATCATAAAGGCCGGAAGTGAAATCAGCCCGCCTCCTCCTGCAATGGAATCCATCAGTCCTGCCAGAAATACCAGGGGACATACAATCAAATATTGAACCAGCGTAATTTCCATTCTCATTTCCTCCCTGACGCCCCGTCTTTTGCTGTCTACCATGATAGCACAAAGGTTAGGGGGTGGCAACTGATTGTTTTCCGTGCCTTACTCCATCAGGAACTCTGCCAGCACATAGTTGCTCACGTCGATGCCTCTTCTGGTCAGACGCCAGAAGGCCGCTCCTTCTCTCTCGTACCTCTCAATCAGCTCCTGGCGGCCCAGTTCATTCAGAACCTTCCCGTACACAGCTTCCAGAGTACAGTTAAAGCGCCTGAAAAATTCCGCCTCAGAAATCCCTTCTGTCAGGCGCAGGCCCAGAAACATAAACTCCTCCATCCGGGCCTGCTCTGTGAGAGTCTCCCTTTCCTCTATCTGCCTTCCTGCCTTAAAATCTTCCCGGCCAAAGCTCAGGTAAGTTTTAAAATCCCTCACATTGGAACGCCGCTCCAGCCATCTTTCCTGCCTGTCCTCTTCTCCGGATGCGCTTATCTTCGCGTCAGATCCATCTTTCCTTCTTATGCTGATATAGGAGGAAGCTCCCAGTCCCAGTCCCAGGTACTCTGTTCCAGTCCAGTACCCCTTATTGTGGCGGCATTCATATCCCGGCTTCGCATAATTAGAAATCTCATACCGGTGATATCCTGCCTCTTTCAGAATCTGCTCCGTGTCATAGTACATCCTGCGCTCTGCATCCTCGTCAGGAAGCTCAGGAACACCCAGTTCTTTCCGGCGTCTCCGTTCTTCCTGTCTATCCTCATCCTCCCCGAACAGCTGGTAAAAAGGAGTTCCCTCCTCGATGATCAGACTGTAGGCAGAAATATGTTCCGGCTGAAGGGCAGCGACTGTCCTTAAGGTTTTCTCCCAGGAGGAAACGGTCTGTCCCGGCAGCGCAGACATCAGGTCAATATTAATGTTGTCAAATCCTGCCTCTCTGGCTGCCTGATAGCTTTCCAGGAATTCCTCCATGGTATGAATCCTCCCCAGAAACTGGAGTTCTTTATTCTCTGCAGACTGAAGGCCAAAGCTCAAACGGTTGATTCCCGCCTGTTTCCAGGCCTTGAGCTTCTCTTTGTCTGCTGTCCCCGGATTGACCTCTGTGGTAATCTCTGCATCCTCTGCCACATAAAAGCTTTCTTTCACTGCCTGCAAAATACGCTTTGTCTGCTCCGGCGCAAGCACAGAGGGGGTGCCGCCTCCGAGAAATATGGCAGTTACCACATAATCCCCGGAAACAGCACCCGCCTCCTCAATTTCCTCTGTCAGGCGTTCCACATAGCACGCCCGCTCCTCCTCCCCGGACGGGAAGGAGAGAAAATCGCAGTACGCGCACTTGCGGACACAGAAAGGAATATGAATGTAAAGCTCCAGGCAGGATAATCCTTCCCTTTCTCTACTCTTCATCCAGCTTCAAAACGCTCATAAACGCCTTCTGCGGAATCTCTACGTTTCCGATCTGGCGCATCCGTTTCTTTCCCTCCTTCTGCTTCTCTAACAGCTTTCTCTTTCTGGAAATATCGCCGCCGTAGCACTTGGCCAGCACGTCTTTTCTCATGGCCTTGACCGTCTCTCTCGCAATTACCTTGCCGCCGATAGCCGCCTGAATCGGAATCTCAAACAGATGTCTCGGAATCTCTTCCTTCAGCTTTTCGCACATCTTTCTGCCTCTCTCGTAAGCAGAACCGGCAAATACGATAAAGGACAGGGCGTCCACCTCCTCGCGGTTCACAAGGATGTCCAGCTTCACCAGCTCAGACCGCTCGTAGCCCTTTAACTCATAATCAAAGGAAGCGTAGCCTCTGGAACGTGACTTTAAGGCGTCAAAGAAGTCGTAGATAATCTCATTTAATGGCAGCTCATACTTCAGAAGAGCTCTTGTCCCCTCAATGTACTCCATGCCCAGATAATTGCCGCGGCGTTCCTGGCACAGCTGCATAATTGCTCCCACATAGTCGGAGGTTACCATAATCTCAGCTGTTACAATAGGCTCTTCCATATATTCAATCTCCGACGGATCCGGCAGGTTAGACGGGTTCGTCAGCTCAATCATCTCGCCATTTGTCTTATAGACGCGGTAAATAACACCCGGCGCTGTTGTTACCAGATCCAGGTTATACTCCCTCTCCAGACGCTCCTCGATAATATCCAGATGCAGAAGTCCTAAAAATCCGCAGCGGAAGCCAAAGCCCAGGGCCAGGGAAGTCTCCGGCTCAAAGAACAGGGCTGCATCATTTAACTGAAGCTTCTCCAGGGCATCACGGAGATCCGGGTATTTGGAACTGTCTGCCGGATACATACCGCAGTAAACCATAGGAGTCACTTTCTTATATCCCGGAAGCGGACTGTCACATGGATATTCCCGGTTCGTAATGGTATCACCTACCCGGGTATCACGGACATTCTTAATGCTGGCAGTAATATAGCCTACCATTCCCGCAGACAGCTCATCACAGGCAATGAACTGGCCGGCGCCAAAGTATCCTACTTCTACAACTTCAGCAGTGGCTCCCGTCGCCATCATTTTAATAGGAGTTCCTTTTTTCACTGTTCCGTTCTTAATACGGCAGAATACGATGACTCCACGGTAGGAATCGTAGAGGGAGTCAAAGATCAGAGCCTGAAGAGACGCTTCCGGATCTCCTGTAGGAGCCGGGATCTTCTCCACGATCTGTTCCAGTACCTGATCAATATTTAAACCTGTCTTAGCAGAAACCCTGGGGGCGTCGTGGGCCTCCAGCCCGATGACATCCTCAATCTCAGCTGCTACCCGATCCGGATCCGCGCTTGGAAGATCTACCTTATTAATAACCGGAAATACATCCAGATCGTGATCCAGCGCCAGATACACGTTAGCCAGGGTCTGGGCCTCGATTCCCTGGGCGGCGTCCACCACCAGGATAGCTCCGTCACAGGCTGCCAGGCTTCTGGAAACCTCATAGTTAAAATCCACATGTCCGGGAGTATCGATCAGGTTGAAAATATATTCCTCTCCATCCTTAGCCCGGTACACAGTACGAACCGCCTGGGATTTAATCGTAATTCCTCTCTCCCTCTCCAGATCCATGTTGTCGAGTACCTGCGCCTGCATCTCCCGGCTGGTGAGAAGTCCTGTCTGCTCTATAATTCTGTCTGCAAGGGTTGACTTGCCGTGATCAATATGGGCGATAATGCAGAAATTTCTGACTTTGCTCTGGTCAACTATTGCCATTTGTTTTCCCCTTTTCTCTGTCTTTTCTAAATTTTCTCTGGTGATTCTTAGAATCCTTCCAGGAATGTCTCCGCCGCCCGCGCAAAAACGGGGCAACGTGCTTTTCTCTGCAATCCAATATATCATTTTTTCCAGGTTACTGCAACAATTCCTTGCGTCTGCCCCAGTGTTTCTCCCATCACGCTCTGCTTCCAAGCACTGCATCTAAAATTTCTGCCAGAGGCTCCATGGCATTTCTCGCCTCCTCATATGTATTGGTCTGGGCGCCTACCTCCACTAAAGCGCTTCTGGGACGCAGGTGCAGGTTGTACCGCAGCCCCTTCAGATAAATATTTCTGGCATAGCCTGGATAAAAGGCATCGGCGCAGAGCTTCATCTGGAAACTGAAGGCCAGATTATCCTCCCGGTTGGGATTTTCCAGATAGGAAATCGGCCCGTCCGGCGTCTGACTGGTTCCGTTAAAAAACATAACCTGAGCTGTTGTCTTTCCATTCACCTCATTCACCAGGCGGGTGCTGTTTCCCACTCCATCCCTGTGGATATCTAATACCACCTCAATGGAAGGATATTCCTCTAAAAGCTTTTCCACACCTTTCAGGGCATAGGTGTACGCTTTATTTCGATCCAGCTTTCCGTCCCTCAAATCATACACTGATGTATCATGTATTACCTGATATCCCTTTTCCTTCAAAAGCTGCGTCAGATATTCCCCCACTCCCACAATGGTGGCCTCTGTATTTCCTGTATGATAATCAGCAAACTCCTCCTGGGAATGGCTGTGATAAATCAGAATCTGGGGCTTTGTACTGTCCTCCCGTTCCAGCGAAAAGTCTCTGGCAAGAAATTCTTCTGCCTGAATCAGATCCCTGCCTGCCGCTGCCGTCGGATGGACCGTATAAAAATGCTTCATCACATAGTCATAATCGGCCAGCTGCTCTGTCAGATAGGTTTTCCCCGTCACAGGAAGTCCCGCCCTCTCCAGCAGATCTCTGCCTGCTGGAGTTCCCATAACGGCCGGCAAAGGTAAAGCAGGCGAGGCAAAGTGTTTCTCAGCTGCATCCTCTTTTTTTCTATCTTCCTGTCCAGCTGTTATATCAAAGCCTGCACCCTGCAAAGCAGCCGGATTCCAGACAGCTGTTCCATCTCCAGCCATCAGTCCGGAGTCTGCCAGTATCTGGCTGGAGGAAAGGCATTCAGCCAGGCGGATGTATTCCTCCAGCTGCCCCTGTTTCTGTTTATAAATTCGATAGGCCGGATCTGCCTCATTCCACTTATCCTGTTTTCCTTTCTCTGCTGCTGCATACCATGGCAGTTCTTCCATCAGCTGTGCGGCCAAAGCGTGTGACAGACCTGCCCTTCTGCTTCCCCGCCCTTCCTCTGCCTTAGTCTTCATCGAATCAAAGTCAGCAGGAAACCACAGTTCCCCGCAGGCATAAAGGACAGAAGAGGCATGAACTCCTGCTTTCACAGTCTCGCCCCACCTCTCCCTCAGGGTTCCTGGAGCTTCTGCCTTTTCCCTTTCCTGCACTGCAGCCGGACGCCCTGCATTTCCTGTACCAAAGACAGCCAGAACAAGCACAGCGGCCGACAGTCCGATTACCAGAAGCTTCTTTCTTCCATCATCTCTCATCCACCGCCTTCTCTTCCATTTTTCCGCCATCCACGTCCCACCTTTTTCGTTCCCTTCTACATTCTATGCAGGAAAATGCTTTTCTTGTTCTTTTTACAGTCAGACGCCGCCAGGCTCTTATCCTGTTGTTTTCTCTCTATAAAGAGCCTGGTGAATACCCTCTGAGACAGTAAAACTCAGACGCCTTACCCTCTCATCTATATCCTGGGGAGTCACAAACATGGGGCCAAACTCCGGTTCTAACAGCTCCCGTATCAGCTGATACTGCTCCTCCGGGCTGATTCTTTCCATATAGCTTCCATAAGCTTTCGTTTCTTTTTCCTGCAAAAGCGCCTGAATCATGGCCTTTACCGTGTCGTGGACAATCCCAGCTGCCCCTATGACAGTCGGAATTCCCACTGCTATAACTGGAATCCCCAGGCTTTCCCTGGTCAGCCCCTTCCTGTGGTTTCCCACCCCTGAACCTGGATGAATGCCCGTATCTGCCAGCTGGATGGTGGAGGCCAGACGTCTGGCGCTTCTTGCTGCCAGGGCATCTACCGCTATAATCAGATCCGGTCTTGTCTCCACCACTGCCCCCTTCACAATCTCCGCTGTTTCCATTCCTGTCTGCCCCATCACGCCCGGAGCCATGCCGCTCAGCACAGGGAGCCCTTTCATCCGGCAGAAGTCAGGACTGTACTCCAGATTCAGATGGCGGGTCATCTGAAGGTTTTCAATCACCCTTGGTCCGAGAGAATCCGGAGTTACCTGCATATTTCCAAGACCCGCTACAAAAACTGACAGATATTTCTTTCCTGGACAGCATCTGTCAATCATCTCCCGCAGCTGCCCTCCAAGCTCTTTGGCTGCTTCCTTATGATAGGACGGATCATCCTGCGCTAAAGCCTCTGCCTCTATAGTCACATAAACTCCCTCCGGTTTCCCCATAGCTTTCGCACCCTGGCTGTTTTTAATCTCCACCCTGGTC
Source organism: Lachnospiraceae bacterium AM93-12TA (assembly GCA_027698105.1). Lineage (GTDB taxonomy): Bacteria > Bacillota > Clostridia > Lachnospirales > Lachnospiraceae > Otoolea. The sequence goes on along the minus strand of JAQERH010000022.1, from coordinate 8,600 downwards.
AGCCGAAGACCTTCGCCTCTTTCCCACTGTTCTGCCAAAACTCCTGAAATCTCCTCTCCCTCGGTAAACCGTTCCTTCTCCTCCACTGCCAGATCCGTTCTGGGGTTAAAGTAATTCTGCACCATCTGCTCCTCCTATTGGTTCCTATTTATGTCTGATCTCTGATTTTCACTCACTTTCTCTTATTTTAAACGTATTTTCAGCCTTTTATGTAGTCCAGCTCTCCATCTTTTTCTTCTGACGGGCAAAAACTTTAAAAAACCTCTGAAAAATCTCAATTCTTCCCATTTTTACTATTGACAGAACCCGGTATTTTCGCTAGAATACAAGAGTATGTTTACATTAGACTGTCCGTGTCCAGGCTCTGATGCAAACCAGAGAATTATTGATATTACGAAAATCGATGGAGGTGTACAGATTGGCTAACATTAAATCTGCAAAAAAGAGAATCTTAGTAGCTGAGACAAGAGCTGCAAGAAACAAAGCTATCAGATCCAAGGTGAAGACTGTAGTAAAGAAGGTTGAGGCTGCTATCGCTGCTGGAGATAAGGCTGCTGCACAGGCTGCTTTATTAGTAGCTACAAGCGAGATCGACAAGGCTTGCTCCAAGGGAGTTTTCCACAAGAACACAGCTTCCCGCAAGGTTTCCAGATTATCCAAGGCTGTAAGCAGCATGGCTTAATTGCCAGACTGCAGGCTTCGTAAAGAATAAACATCTGAATTAACCCGTTCAGATCAGAAAAACCGCTTCTTCGTGGGTGTGACGAAGAAGCGGTTTTTTGTATGCCTTTTTCTATTTCTGTGCAAGCGCTGCAATCCGCTCTACTGCCGGACGGTTTGAAAACAATGACACTTCCGGAAACTGTTTGTAATTCGGCAGCATTTCCAGAGTCAGCCATCCGTCGTAGCCAATCCGTTTCAGGCTCTCTCCCACCTTCACGAAATCCACGTCTCCGGCGAACAGATCCACAAAGCCGCTCATTCCAGCTACTCCATAGCGGAAATCTGACAGATGGATCTTTTTAATGTGAGAATCTAAAATTTCAATCCAGTCCTCTGGATATCCCGTATAAATCACATTTCCCACATCAAAGTATGCTCCTGCAAAGGGGGAATTCACCTCATCCAGCAGACGCTTCATCTCCAGGGGAGACAAAAGAAAACGGTTCCAGACATTTTCAATTCCAATACAGACATTGTGATCCGATCCAAAAGCCGCCAGCTCCTTTAAAGCTTCCAGGCATCTCTCATAGGCTTTATCATAGCGAATCCGCTCTGGTTCCTCCACAAAATCACATCCCACATATCCGGGCACCACAAGAACGGTGTCAGCCCCCAGAAGGGCTGCGGCTTCCACCTGCTTTTTCACAATATCCACCGCTCTTCTTCTGGTTTCCTCCTGGTTTGATACCAGATTGTACTTCCAGAGAGACCAGACACCCACGCTTGGAATCTCTAATCCCTCTTCCCTGGCAATCTTTCCGATTTCCCTTATCTCCTCTTTTGAGGTTTTTTCATTCAAATATCCATACTCGCTGAATACCGGCTCCACCCCGTCGTATCCGGCTTTCTTAATCAGTGGAAACAGATGTTTTAAATCGGCATCCTCCGTAAAGGAGAACATGCTCACCCCTGTTTTCATCTTATCCCCTCCTTACTTAAACCAGAAGCTGCCTCTTTCCATAGTCAACAGCCACCTGTTTTCCTGTTTCCAGGGAAGTCTTTAATGCCTCCATGACGCACATCACCTTCCGTGCACTGGCAACCGGAATAACCTCTGATTCTCTGTGCTCACTGATGCATGCTACAAAATGACGCAGCTCTGTCTCATAAGCATCTGTCTCATCCAGAGGAAGAATCCTTGCTCCATCCTGGCCGTAAACCCGTGTATCACGTCTGGCTGAAGCCACATCTTCCAGATTAGCTCCTGCTTTCATGATATACTCATAGGTTTCTTTGCTTCCTGTCAGCCGCAACTCCATAGTGAATGGATAGCCCTTTGTCATTTCAATCACACCCTGAACACTGGCACTCTGTCCAGACTGAAAGTTCAGTGTGCTGTTGACGAAATTCCAGCAGCCCAGTTCATTTTTCTTTCCAGAGGCAAATACGCTCTCCACTTCTCCAAACATCCAGCAGAAAAAGTCAATGTCATGCAGATGCAGATCAAATAAGCCGCCTCCGCTGTTTTCCGGCCTTCTGTACCACTCGCTCCAGGCCGGATGCTCAGAAAGCCTGGCTCCATACGCATAGTTCAGCTCTCCCAGCTCTCCATTGTCATACATCTGCTTCGCCGTCCTGTATTCAGGCCAGAAACGAACTACCTGGCCAATCATCAGATTTACTCCGGCTTTTTCTGCCGCTCCAATCATGCGGTCCAGGGATTCTACGCTTAAGGTTGCCGGTTTCTCACAGAAAATATGTTTTCCATGTTCTGCCGCCTTGACTGTAAACGTTTCATGAAGAAACGTAGGAAGACAGATATCTGCCACCTCAAACTCACATTCTGCAGCCATAGTGTCAAAATCTTCGTAACAGCTGCATCCAAAGTCTTTGGCAAACTTTTCTCCCAGGGCTTTATCTCTGTCGCAGACTGCTACCACCTGGGCCATCCCAATCCGGCTGTAGGCCTCTGCATGGGTTCTTCCCATAAAGCCAGCCCCTATCACTGCTATTTTAACCATGTCTCTTCACTCCTTTTCAAGCCGTTTCCGGAAGCGGGCCTTCCCCTTCCTATCTGCGGCGGATATTATTTATATTGCTTAAAACTACAGCGCATACAATAATTGCACCTGTTATAATGGTCTGGATGTAGGTTTCCACCTGAAGAATATTCATGGCATTGCTGATAACTCCCATCAGCACGCATCCTAAAAAGGCTCCTGAAATAGTTCCCTTTCCTCCGTCAAAGGTCACCCCTCCGATAATTGCTGCTGTCAGGGCACTTGTCTCATAGCCGGCTCCTGCATTTGCTGTGATGGAATCGATACGGGCAGAGAAAATAATAGCTGCCACAGAGCAGAATAAGCCTGCGATTCCATAGAGAATCACCTTATACCGCACAATATTGATACCTGACAGAAAGGCGTTCTTTTCATTTCCTCCGATAGCTACGATTCTGCGTCCGAACTTCGTCCGGTTCATCAGGATGTAGGAAAGCACTACCATAGCTGCCAGCACCAGCAGCATAACCGGGAATATCTGGAACAATTTTGTCTTTCCGATAGCGTTAAAAGCTCCGCCAAAACTCATAATTCTTCCGCCTGAAATAGTCAGCGCCATTCCATAAAACATCTCGCTGGTTCCCAGCGTAATAATCAGCGGAATACATTTACTCTTGGCAATAATCACACCGTTTAAAGCTCCGCACAGTGTTCCCGCTGCCATTCCTGCTGCCACTGCGAGGGCTGTATTTCCTGTAGAATGGATCACAGAAGCCATTACCACACCTGACAGTACCATGATATTTCCGATAGAAAGATCGATTCCTCCGCCAATCAGAAGCATACTCATGGCCATCGTCAGAATACCAGTCACAGAGATCTGCTGAAAAATGGTAATCAGGTTCTTCACCTGTATGAACCTTGGATTAATTGCAGATACAGCTGCTACAATTACTACAATTACAATCGCCAGCAGAACTCTCTGCTCTTTAATAAGTCGTTTCTTCAGCGTCATTTCTGTTCACCCCTAATGCTCTTCTGATGATTTCCTGTTCTGTAATCTGTTCTCCCACAAGTTCTCCTTCAATCCGGCCTTTTTTCACTACCAGAATCCGGTCGCTCATGGAAATCAGCTCCGGCATATCCGAGCTGATCATGATGATGCACTTTCCCTGCTTGGTCAGGGCCGACATCTGCTTGTAAAACTCCGCTTTCGCGTTTACGTCAATTCCCCTGGTGGGCTCGTCAAAAATATAGATTTCCTGCTGCACATACAGCCATTTTGCCAGAACAACCTTCTGCTGGTTTCCTCCCGACAGATACACTGCCTCAGTCCAGACAGAGGGTGTTTTTAACCGGAGTTCCTTGAAAATCGGTTCAATTAACGGCGGGTGCTTTTTTATATTGACAAAAAAGCCTTTAATCTTCTCCCGCAGCCCGATAATCGTGCCATTTTCCAGAACACTGTTGTGAAGCATCAGTCCAAGTCCCTGACGATCTTCCGTAATATGTGCAAAGCCTGCTTTGATTCCATCTTCCGGATTTCTGATCTCCACAGACGTTCCATCTATCAGGATCTCTCCTGCATATTTGGGATCTGCCCCTGTAATGGCCCGGACGATCTCTGTCCGTCCAGCTCCCACCATTCCGGCAATTCCAAGAATTTCTCCGTGGCGGACTGAAAAACTGATTTCAGGGCTTTCCTTTGAAAGCTTCAGCCCCTTTACCTCCAGGCAGACATCCCCAATGGGATTTTTATCCTTCTTAAAAAATGTATCTACCGGCCGTCCTACCATATCCTGGGTAATCAGAGCCAGAGAAATATCTCTGTTTTCATTTTCATAGGTTCTTACAACCGCTCCATCGCGAATCACAGTGATTCGGTCAGCGATCCGCCGTATCTCCTCCAGTGAATGGGAAATATACACAATGCTGATGCCTCTGGCGGCAATGGCCTCTGCCAGACGAAGTACCTTCGCTGCATCCTCCACATTGAACATGGACGTAGGCTCATCCATGATCAGCACCCTGGTCTGGGCGGAAAGAGCCTTTAATATTTTCACAAACTGCTGATCAGAAACTGACAGATCCTCGATCTTAGCCGACGGATCCAGATGGATCGAAAATTCTTCCATCTGTTCTTTCGTCTTCTGATACAGTTCCTTATACTTTATGAATCCAAACCGATCCGAAACCTCATTGCCTACATAAATATTTTCTGCAACGCTCATACTGGGAACCAGATCATTCTCCTGATACACAATGTTGATTCCCAGCTCCCTTGACAGGGCCGGGGTCAGGGAGCTGTACTCCTGGCCGTCGATACTGATTGTACCTTTGCTCGGGCTGTAAGCTCCGCTTAACACCTTCATCAGAGTCGATTTTCCGGCTCCATTCTCTCCTACAAGACAGTGAATCTCTCCTTTGTAAAGATCAAAGGTGATTCCTGACAGAGCGTAAACTCCTGAAAATTCCTTCTCAATTCCTGTCATTTTAAGGACAGGCTTCTCTGCATAATCTGCCTTCAAAGTTCCCGGCCCCTTTCTTTTTTGTTCTTTCTGTTTATTTTGCGCTCTCTTCTCCTGAGTAAACAAACTCATATGCCTTCTCATAATCATCCCAGGCAATGTAGTCATCTAAGTTGTCCTGATCGATCGGTAAAATCGGAAGAGAAACAAATTTCTCTGGTGTCTTGCCTTCTGCTACGGAATCGTACAGGTTCTTAAAGGTCTGAACACCCTGAACGGATACAGGAGCTGTCATGTTAGCAGACTCAATTCCATCCTGCAGCATCTGATAGTCATCCAGTGATCCTCCTGTGGATACAATCGGAATATTCTCCATGCCTGCATCCTTTAATGCCTGGTAGCAGCCCTGGGCCATCATTCCATTGTTTGCAAAAATGTAATCGAACTCTTCTCCTGTGGAAATGAAGTCAGTTGTTACATTGTAAGCCTTGTCTGTCAGCCAGTCACCGTGGAGAGTTGCCACGATTTCAATCTTGTCTCCCAGCTCCTCAACAGCCTTGTCTACGCCCTCCTGATACTTCTCGTATACACCGGCGCCTTCCTGGCCTGCACAGAAGAATACCTTTGCGCCTGGCTTCTGCTCTGCAATATACTTAATAGCCTCGTAACCAATCTTATCGTACTCGCAGGCAACAGATGCAATGTAGTCACCCGGATCCTCGATATCCATGGCAAAGTTCTCTACAGTGACAGGAATTCCAGCCTCATTGGCCATCTTAACAAGCTGAGCGCCCTGCTCGGTAGAAATTGGGAAAATAGAAATTCCATCTACCTCCTGCTGAATCAGAGACTCCATTGCTGTAATAGACTCCTCTAAGCTGTTCTTGGAATCCAGCACAACTGCCTCCACGCCTGCTTCCTTTGCTGCATACTCAAATGAGTTAGCAGAATACTCATTCCAGATATCTGTCATATCATAAGCAATATAGCCAAATGTCAGATCCTCTGCTGGTTTCTCTGCCTCACCTTCAGCCTTGGAAGCTGCCTCTGTCTTTTCTGCAGCGCTGCTCTCCTTCGCCTCAGTCTCTGCAGTCTCCTTGCTGCCGCAAGCTGTCAGGGATGCTGCCATAAAGGCCGCCATCATCAGTGCTGTCATCCTCATTTTCTTTCTCATGTTGAAATACCTCCTCTTAAAATTTATATAATCTGCTGACGCAGACCGTTTCTTTTCCTGCTTAAAGTTTAAATCCCTGTCCCTTCAGGTAATCAGCCGCATCCTGCACCGCCTGGTTTACTGCTTCCAGGCTTCCTGCTCCATCCGGTGTAAATTCAATTTCGATACTGAACGGACTGTTGTTTCCCGCCTTTTCAAGTGTTTGAAACAACCGAGGGAAATCTACTTTTCCTTTTCCGGGAGCCGGGAAATTCCACTCCTTATCCTCCCCATCCTTATCTTTCAAGTGGATATAGGACACAGCATCCATACAGTCCTCGATCTCCTCTGCCGGATTCACGCCGCCGTAGAAGATCACATTGGCCGTATCATAAGCCACTCTGACTCTCTCTGAGCCTACCAGGTCCGCAATCTCCTTTACTGCTTTTCCGGTTCCATGCTCTCCATGGGTTTCCAGAACCAGCATCAGATCATACTGCTCCAGCCACGGCAGAAGCTCCCTGATATTCTCAGCTGCTTCCTGTGCCCCGGTCTTCGTCCGATCTGCCAGGTGAGCCTCCCCTACAGAAGACACAATGTACTGGCAGCCGAAAAATCCTGCCAGGCGGATATTCATGATAAAATCCTGAAGCCGCTCCCGATCCATCAGATTACAATGGCCGCTGAGTGCAACAGGCGTTAAAAACAGCTCCTCCATCCTGTCCTTTACTGATGTAAGAAACTCAAAACTCTGATCCGGAAATACATGCTCAGTCCAGCCCTTGGTGGCTGTCAGCTCCACATAGTGAAAACCGGCCTTGTGAATTCCCTCCAGACATTCAAAAATCCCATATCCATGGTAACAGTTTGAGTTAACTGCAATCACACGTTCCATATCTTCTCCTCCTTCTACCCTAAAAACAGCTTACCTGTCAGATCTTCCTGAAAGTTATAATGAGTATCAATGTAATACCTGGCTGCTCCTGTCAAAATCGCTTCCTCACCCAGTCCTGCAAACCGGATATCCAGACTGTCCAGGAAAAACTGAAATCCCGTTTCTTTTAAATCAGAAATAATCTCTTCCAAAAACGTTTCCCCCAGCTTTCTGGCCATTCCTCCGATCACCACAGAATCAGGATGAAGCACAGTAATAAAATTTCCAAGGGCAAAACTCAAATCGGATGCCAGAATCTTTATCAGCTTTTCAGCCTCCTCATTTCCTTCACCAGCCATCTGCCCGATATCCCGGAATAAAATCCTGCTTCCCTCCTCTTTTCCCGGAAGAGGAATGTCAAGAGCATTTTCCCGAATCCGCTCCGGCAGAGCCAGCTCACCAATCCTGTTTTCCAGGCATCCCCTGTTTCCACAGCGGCATCTATTTCCATTTCTGTCAATAGAAAAATGCCCCAGCTGGGTCCCCATGCCAGTACCGCCATGAAGAATCCTGGCATTCTGCACCAGGCTTGCACCAATTCCTTCATTAATATTTACATATAAATAGCTGTCCTCTTCCATCTCTCCAAAGGCCTGTTCTGCATAGGCCATACAGGCCGTATCATTGAGAACAGAAATCGGATACTCCGGAATCAGCCTTCTGATTTCATCAATCAGCCCTTCCTCCGAAAGCGCCAGTACCATAGAAATAATCTGGTGGCTGACACTGTCAATCATTCCCGGTACCGTAATGCAAATCCCCAGAACACTTCTGTCAGCTGCATAGCGTTCTATAAACGATAAAATCTTCTCTGCCAGAGCCTGTGCTCCCATTGTCTCTGGTTCAGCACTCTCCCGCTCCTGAGCCTCTATCTCAAACGTGGCTGACACAAGAGAAAGCCATATTTCATGGCGCCTCCAGTTCAATACAACCACACAGTCGCGGCTGTTCACAGACAGGCTGTTCGGCCGCCTCCCCTTCCTTCCGCTTTCGATACTGCCCTGATCAACAATTCTTCCTTCCTGAATCAGTTCCTCTGTTAAAAACGATACAGTTGTCTTGCTGAGAGAAGTCACGGATGCAAGACAGGATCTGGATATCCCGGAATTCTCTGAGATCAGCTGATACAGCCTTTTCTTATTCTCCGCCTTGATCGTCTGCTGACTGATCACACCCATCTCCCCCTGTTTTCTCTGTCACTCTTATCCCAGTGTACACAATCCCTCAATTAGTTAGTTCACTGGACTAACTAAATACTAACACTTTTTCATTCCCATTGCAAGTTATTTTTTGATTGTGTCAATAGTTTTTCGCAAAATTAAAATCTTGCCGTTTGGCAGCCGGTAGTCAGCCGGCTATGATATCAGACAGCTGATCCTCTT
>JAQERH010000021.1 GCA_027698105.1 Lachnospiraceae bacterium AM93-12TA | reverse complement strand
GCTATGCCCGAAAAGGAAAAACCACCCGCTATGCGGGTGGATGATTATTTTTTTGTCTTTTTCTGAAATGGGGAGGACGTTCTCCATCTGCTACAGCCGGGTTTTGGGAGCGCAGCTTTACTTCCATTTCTCTGGCGCTTTCATAGGAGGGGCAGGGAAATCGGAACATTTTTCCATCAGCTGCTAGAATCCATAAAAAAGCAGAGGAGCGGGACATTCTGACGGCCGCCCAGGTAATCTGTTCTGAAGGAAGAAGCCGAGTGCTGGCTCCGTTGAGATACAAAAGCATGGAAGGGATCAGAAACAGGTTTCCAGTCTTTTTAACTTCACCGGAAAGAGAGGACTGAATTGCCGATTCTGTTTTCCGGATGGCTTTGCAAGCTTCTTCAGCTGTTTTCATATACCGAAACGCCGGTGAAGCCAGGGGGAAGGCCAGACAAAACAGAGACCAGAACAGCTCGGCCAGTCCATAGACCAGGCAGAGATTAGCCGCAAGCCTTCCTAAAAAATTCAGGTAAAAGGCGGAAGGCAGGGCGGACACCGCATAGGGGGAGGTTACAGTCTCAAGGGAGCTGGCCTTCCACCCCAGAGCTGCCGCCATGGTTTCCAAAAGGATTTGATACTCAGGCTCCTTAAGCTCAATGAGGCGTCCGTGAATCTCCAGACTGTCGATGGAGGAAGCCGGGGCTTCTCCAGCTTTCGCATCCAGCAGGTAGAATTGGCACAGACCATCCACCAGAGTGTAGTAATAATGTCCGTTTACCGTTCCATTGACAAAATGATCCAGCCCAGTGTACTGAAGCTCTTCCGCCTTGACGCGGACACAGGGAAGAAACTGGTTATAAAAATTTTCATAGCGGCTTTTATAATTCATGGGCCGCTGCCGGAAAATATTTTCCCTGGGGGTGAGAGAGAGAACAAACAGAGAGGCGGCTGTCACCAGAATCGGCAGAATCAGCCGCCGGATCAGATCACGCCTTATATCTGAAATAATAAAGCTGTTTTTCATAAATCTATTCTTCCAATCTTAGCGTCAGTGTGCAGTGACGCTGCTTATCCTGCTGTGAGCAGCCGGTTTTTCCGGAGTATTCTGCTGGCAGCATCATAAGTATACGCAAAAAATCTGCAATAATCAATAACCGGTTGCTTTTCATATAAAATATTGTTATGATTTAATAGGAAAAAGCTATAATTTTACATGCAGGAGGAACACTTTGGAGTCATATACCAGCTTTGCAGCAGTCTACGATATGTTTATGGATAATATTCCCTATGAAGACTGGGCGTCTTATGTCATGTCACTTCTCAGGGAAGAGGGAATTGAGGATGGACTTGTCCTGGATTTGGGCTGCGGGACAGGAAGTCTGACTGAGATTCTGGCCAGAGAAGGCTATGATATGACGGGAATCGACCTGTCGCCGGACATGCTTCAGATTGCTCTGGAAAAGCGGATGGAGTCAGGACAGGATATCCTTTATCTGAACCAGGATATGAGAGAATTTGAGCTTTATGGAACAGTGAGAGCCATTGTCAGCATCTGTGATTCTATGAACTATCTTCTGGAGAAGGAAGATCTGGTTCAGACACTCCGGCTGGCTAATAATTATCTGGATCCAGGCGGTGTTTTTATTTTTGATCTGAATACAGAGCATAAGTACAGAGATATTCTGGGACAGTCCACCATTGCGGAGGATCGGGAAGAGAGCAGTTTTATCTGGGATAATAATTTTGACGAAGAGACAGGTATTAATGAATATAATCTGAGCCTTTTCATTCAAGAAGAGGATGATCTCTATCGAAAATATCAGGAAACCCACTATCAGAAGGCGTACAGCCTGGATGAAGTAAAAGCGGCTGTAGAGGAGTCGGGGATGGAACTTGCAGCAGTTTACGACGCTTTTACAAGAAATGCCCCGTCAGAGGACAGTGAGCGCATTTATGTGATTGCCAGGGAAAAAGGCAAGAGTACGAAACAGGACAGCAGAAAGGAACAATAAACAATGACAGATTATATGGTAAGAGCGACGGCGGCAGAAGGACAGATCAGAGCTTTTGCAGCCACCTCCAGAGATACGGTGGAAACAGCCAGGAAAAATCACAATACCAGCCCGGTTGCTACGGCAGCCCTGGGAAGACTTTTAACAGCCGGGGCCATGATGGGAAGTATGATGAAGGGAGAGAAGGATCTTCTGACTCTCCGGGCAGAAGGAGACGGCCCCATCGGAGGCCTGACAGTAACGGCAGACAGAGCAGGCAATGTGAAGGGCTATGCTTTTCATCCGGAAGTAATGCTTCCTCCGAATGCCCAGGGCAAGCTGGATGTAGGCGGTGCGCTGGGAATCGGAGTGTTAAATGTCATCCGTGACATTGGCCTGAAGGAACCGTATGTAGGCCAGACGATTCTCGTCAGCGGAGAGATTGCAGAGGATTTGACCTACTATTATGCCACCTCTGAGCAGACTCCTTCCTCTGTTGCCCTGGGTGTTCTGATGAATAAGGACAATACAGTGCGCCAGGCAGGAGGATTTATTATCCAGCTGCTTCCGGGGGCTTCCGATGAGGTTATTGACAAGCTGGAGGAGAAGCTGAAGGAACTGAAGCCTATCACAGCTCTTCTGGACGAGGGAAAGACTCCGGAGCAGATTCTGGAATATATATTAGGAGAGTTTGGGCTGGAAATTCTTGAACAGATGCCAGTGAAGTTTTACTGCAATTGTGACAAAGGCCGGGTAGAGAAGGCCCTCATCAGCATCGGGAAAAAGGAGCTTCAGGATATGATCGACGAGGGAAAGGAAATAGAGGTGAACTGTCATTTCTGTAATCACAACTATACCTTTTCTGTAGAGGAACTGAAGGAACTGTTAAATAAAGCAGTGCGCTAGAATATAGTACCATTGAAAAAAGGACTATCAGCAGAAGCTGACAGTCCTTTTTTTAATCATCTACTTAATTCAAATATAGCTTATTCACAAAATATAGGTGTAAATATATAGATTGGAAACAGGTACACTGGAAAGAGGTATAATGATTAGAGCTTAGTTACATTAGTAGCCTGTGGTCCCTTGGCTCCGTTGACTACCTCGAACTCTACCTGAGCGCCCTCGTCAAGGGATTTGAAACCGTCCATGTTCAGACCGGAATAGTGAACGAAAACATCGTTGCCTTCCTCGTCACAGATAAATCCGTAGCCCTTCTGGTTATTGAACCACTTTACTGTACCTTTGTGCATAATAAACCTCCAAGATAATGAAAAATGTTAAGGCTTGATTATTAAAAGCCTGCTTCAAGAATATCATAGTTTGAAAAGGGTGTCAAATCATTTTATAATAAAGCCAAAAAAAATCAAAACAAAGTTCAAACGGAATTGACATTTGCGCCTGGATTGTAAATGTGCTAGAATTATCTGTAGTTTTCCAGTCTGAGAGATGCCTGCTTATAAGGACTTTCGGACTGCAGGGAAAGGATGAAAAAAGGAGGATGAGAGATGAACCTGCACAATGCAGTCGGCCATTTTAGGACCATTACAAAGCACAAAATCATGGTGATGGAAAACTGCTTCCGGGTAGGGCTTTACAGGCAGGGACTGCTCCATGACTTATCAAAATATTCCTGGGAGGAATTCCGGACAGGAGTCAGGTATTATCAGGGAACGAGAAGCCCCAATGCGGCAGAAAAGGAGGTTCGGGGATATTCAGCTGCCTGGCTCCACCACAAGGGAAGAAATAAGCACCATTTTGAATATTGGATCGACTTTGCACCGGACAAGGCCAGGGGGCTGATAGGAAACAAGATGCCGCTCAACTATGTGATTGAGATGGTAATGGATCGGATTGCTGCCTCAAAGGTTTACAAGGGAAAGGATTATACGGACGCTTCCCCCTGGGAGTATTATGCCAAGGGGAAGGATTATCTGGTGATGCACCCGGAGACGAGGGCTCTTTTAGAGAGGCTGCTTCTGATGCTGAAACAGTACGGAGAGAGGAAAACCTTTGCCTATATCCGCCATCTGCTGAGGAAGGGAAGCTATTAGAATTAGTTTCAGCTGCAGGAGAGGCCGAACAGCTTCAGGACAGAGCTCAGGTATTGAAGCGGAAGCTCCTCTGGCTGTCTGCCGGAGTCTGCAGATCCGGAAGGGCAGAGCCTGTCTAAAAGCTCCCTGCTGCAGGGCACATAGGTAAGGCGGTCGGAATAGTCTTTTTTGACGTATTCCGGGAAAACAGGCGACGGCTGGGGCAGAAACAGACCTTCTGTTTTTGTGTAGCAGGTTCTGGCTGTGGCCTTTTTTCTGGCAGACCGTTCCACATACTCACCGATACTTTTGTGAACTGCGGTATCCTCATAGATCAGGTAGTAGTAGTCTTTATAATTGGGATAAAACCGTTTCATTTCTCCGCAAAACAGGGATATTTTCAGGCACAGCCGGTTTTTGTCTGCTTCCAGGGCGAAGGGATAGGACTCTGCCTTTAGGGGAGACAAAAGGGTTACCGTACTTTCATAAAACAGGCAGAGAAGCGGTTCCTGATTTCCAAAGGCGTCTGTGACAGAGGTCTCTTCCCAGCCCGCCGGAGTGAAGGGCATCCGGAAGAAATCAGGATAGGAGAGAATGGGAAGGACAGCCGGCATTCCCTTCAGATCCTCTTCATTGTGAAGCATCAGCAGATCGTACAGAGCCTGATTTTTGGAAGCCAGATATTTTTCGTACACGCCAATGAGCTGTCCGCCGGAAAAGCGGTCCTCCCTGTCTATACCCAGAAACCGTTCGATGGTTTTCTGTTTTACATTTTCAAAGCCCAGAAGATTTTTAAAGGGCTTTATTTTTTTGTAGATATCAAAGCTGGACTGCTCGGAAAAACTGCAGTCAAGGCCCAGAACGGCGCACCGCTTCTGAATATATGGAATGTCGAAGCTGTCTCCGTTAAAGTGAACCAGGCAGGAGAAATCCTTCAGAAATTCAAAGAAGGAGAGAAGCATCTGTCTTTCGCTGTCTTCTGTGTCGGCAAACCACTGAATCAGGTGCCAGGCGTTGTCTCGGCAGAAGACACATCCAATCAGGTAGAGCTGGGAATAATCGGCGGACAGGCCGGTCGTTTCGATATCAAAAAACAGAAGCTGCTCCGGCTCTCCAATCCGGGAAAGGGGATAGGACTCCGGCAGTTCCAGATGTTTTTTTATGGTAATCACAGCAGATTCCTCCTCATCGTGTTTCTGCTATTATATGACAAAAAAGCACAAATTTACAAGAAGAAATCAGGGAGGGAGAATATTTGTTCGATTAAAAATCTTGCATTGGCACAGGCCATATGGTATGATAGGCTGAGATAAAAGGAGAGAAGACAGTGATTTCATACATTAAAGGAACTCTGGCAGAGAAGATGGACGGCGCGGCAGTGGTGGAGGCCGGTTCCATTGGATACAGAATTTTTATGCCCGCCTCTGCCCTGGAGCTTTTAGGAGCTGTGGGGAATGAGGTTGTGATTTACACCTATTTTCAGGTGCGCGAAGACGCTATGAGCCTGTATGGATTTTTAAACCGGCAGGATCGCGAGATGTTTAAGCAGTTGATTGGAGTGAACGGAATCGGGCCAAAAGCAGCTATGGGGCTTTTGGGAACGCTGAGACCTGACGATCTCCGCCTGGCTATTCTTACTGGAGATGCCAAGGCGATTTCCAGGGCGCCGGGGATCGGGGCGAAGACGGCTCAGAGGATTATTCTGGATTTAAAGGACAAGGTGAGTGCGGAGGAAATGCTGACTTCCATCTCTGGCCCGGCGGATACAGCCTCCGGATATGTTCCCCAGGAGAACTCCGCCTTCAGCGCCGAGGCTGCCAGGGAGGCAGTGGATGCGCTGGTGGCTCTGGGCTATTCCAATCTGGAGGCATCCAGGGCTGTAAAGCAGGTGGAGCTTACAGAAAATATGGATGCTGAGGCTGTGCTGAAGGCCTCTCTGAAATTTCTGGCATTTATGTAATAGGATAAGGAAGCAGATATGAGCAGAAGGATTATAACAACTGATGTGACGGAAGAAGACAGGAAAATAGAGACAAGCCTGAGACCGCAGCTTCTGGAGGAATATATAGGACAGGAACGGATCAAGGGCACGTTAAAGATTTTTATTGATGCCGCCAAGTCCAGGAATGAGCCTCTGGATCACGTACTGTTTTACGGCCCGCCTGGTCTTGGAAAGACGACACTCTGCGGTATTATTGCCAATGAGATGGGCGTTCATATGAAGGTGACCTCCGGTCCTGCTATCGAAAAGCCGGGAGAGATTGCAGCTATTTTAAACGGTCTGTCGGAGGGAGACGTGCTGTTTGTGGACGAGATCCACCGGCTGAACCGCCAGGTGGAGGAAGTGCTGTATCCGGCGATGGAGGACTATGCCATCGACATTATGCTGGGGAAGGATTCCAGCGCCCGTTCCATCCGCCTGGAGCTTCCAAAGTTTACTCTGGTAGGAGCTACGACGCGTGCAGGGCTTCTGACAGCGCCCCTCAGGGATCGGTTCGGCATTATTCAGAAGATGGATTTTTATACCCCCCAGGATCTGAAGACGATTGTGATGCGATCTGCCAAAGTGATGCAGGTAGAGATTGAGGAAGAGGGGGCGTTTGAGATTGCCAGACGCTCCAGAGGAACGCCAAGACTTGCCAACCGTCTTTTAAAGCGGGTACGGGATTTTGCCCAGGTAAAGTATGATGGGATTATTACCAAAGCGGTGGCAGATTTTGCCCTGGATATTTTAGATGTGGATAAACTGGGACTGGATAATAATGACAGAGCGATTTTAAATGCCCTGATTCAGAAGTTTTCCGGAGGGCCAGTGGGACTGGAAACCCTGGCAGCCTGTCTGGGAGAGGATGCAGGAACTCTGGAGGACGTGTATGAGCCGTATCTGCTGATGAATGGCCTGATTAACAGAACGCCCAGGGGAAGAGTCGCCACAGAGGCAGCATACCTCCATCTGGGTATTCCTGTGAATTCAGGGGAGAATACACCTTAGAAAAAAGGGAATCCAAAGAAAATTATTGTTTTTATAGAAAATTCAGGTATAATGAAGATGACATTCTATATCTGAAAACGAGAAGCAGTAAGAAAACGAAAGTGGAGAAAATTATGGATTCCAAAAATTATACAGATGTTTTAATTAACGGAAAAATTTACACATTAGGCGGAGCGGAGGAGGAAAGCTACCTTCAGCAGATTGCCAGTTATATTAACGAAAAGATGTCAGGGCTTCAGCGTCAGCCAGGTTTTCAGCGCCAGAGTGACGATTATAAGTCTGTGATGACATTTTTAAACCTGGCAGACGATTATTTTAAAGAGAGGCAGTATGCAGCCCGTCTGGAACATGAAAATCAGAATCTGGAGAAGGAAACCTACAGCTTAAAGCATGAGCTGGTGAGTACACAGATGAAGCTGGAAGCGCTCCACAGAGAGGCGGAGGATTTGAGAAGACAGCTTCAGGAGCTGATGATTCGAATTCCAGGCAGAGAGGAAAGACTGGCAAAGGCAGAGGAGCAGGAAGAGTATTCGAAGACCACGGTCCAGGATTCCGTAGAAGGATAGTGAAGCAGCGGTGAAAGGCTGATGTGCGTGGAGCGCATCAGCCTTTTAAAAGTAAGATGGAAAGGGACGAAAATGAACAGCCAGGACAAAAAACAGGAACAGGATCAGCGGTGGAGGGAAACGGTAAAGAGAGGGGCAGAGATTCTGGCTCCGGCCGGATCTTTTGAAAGTATGAAGGCCGCTGTGGCTGCCGGAGCGGATGCAGTTTATATCGGCGGAAACAAATTCGGCGCCAGGGCCTATGCGGATAATCTGGATGAGGACAGGATGAAGGAAGCCATCGATTATGCCCACCTTCACGGCTGCAGGATTTACATGACAGTGAACACGCTTGTAAAAGAGAGGGAGATGTCGGAGCTTTACAGCTATCTGCTTCCGTACTATAAGCAGGGACTGGACGCGGTGATTGTCCAGGATATGGGAGTTTTTTCCTTTGTAAAGCAGCATTTCCCAGGGCTGGATGTACATGCCAGCACGCAGATGACGGTGACAGGAGCGCCGGGAGCGGCCCTGATCGGCAGAATGGGAGCGTCCAGAATTGTCACAGCCAGAGAGCTTTCTTTGGAGGAGATAGAGGAGATCTACAGGGAGACAGGAGCTGAGATCGAAAGCTTTGTCCATGGGGCGCTCTGTTACTGCTACTCAGGTCAGTGCCTCTTCAGCAGTCTCATTGGAGGCAGGAGCGGAAACAGGGGACGGTGCGCCCAGACCTGCCGTCTTCCATTTTCTGTCAGAAGAGGGAAGGACATGCTAAACAGCAAAAATGAAAAGTATGTTCTGAGCCTTAAAGATCTGTGCAGCCTTGATATCCTGCCGGATATTCTGGAGGCTGGTGTCTTTTCACTGAAAATTGAGGGAAGAATGAAGAGTCCCCGCTACACGGCTGGCGTAGTTTCTGTTTATAGAAAATATGTGGATCAGTATATGAAATGCGGCCGGAACGGATACCGGGTGGATCCGGAGGATCGGAAGATTCTTCTGGATCTGTTTGACCGGGGCGGACAGACAGAGGGCTATTACAGGGAGCACAATGGCAGAGATATGGTGGTTCTTAGAGAGAAGCCGGCATTTCGGGAGGAAAACCGCCCCCTGTATGATTATTTAGACAAGACCTATGTCAATGCTTCTCTGCAGGAGCCGGTTCTGGGATGGGCCAGGGCTGCAGAGGGAGAGCCTTTAAGACTTCAGGTTCAGGCAAAAAGCTTTGGAGAGGTGATAGAAGCCAAGGTTCAGGGCAGCTGTGTTCAGACGGCGAAAAATCAGCCTATGGCGGCAGAACGCATCGAAAAACAGCTGAATAAGACTGGCAATGTACCGTTTTATTTCAAATCTCTCCAGGTGGAGACAGAGGGAAACTGCTTTATCCCGGTGCAGGAGTTGAATGAACTTCGAAGAAGTGCCTTTGCAAATCTGGAGAACCAGATTCTCGACCGCTTCAGAAGGCAGGAGCCTTCTCCAGACAGGGAGGCAAAGGAAAAGGAGACAGCTCCTCTTCGGAATATGGACTGTGAGAATGGGAAGCAGGGGGAACAGAAGAGATTTTTCTTTCATGTATCTCTGGAGGAACCGGGAGGGCTGGAAACGGTCCTGTCCTTTCAGGAGACGGACACAGTTTCTGTCGACGCTTCCGGCTTTCCGGCTGAGAGCTGGAAAAAGACGGTTTCCAGCTGCCATGAGAGGGGAAAGGAATGTCTGCTTGTGATGCCTCATATTTACAGGACAGAGGCGAAACGGTATTTTGATGCCCATCTGAGAGAACTTTCCGAGGCTGGCTTTGACGGAGCTGTTATCAGAGCCTGGGAGGAGGCAGAGCTGATTGACAGATGGAAACGGGATGGTGTGTTCTTACCCAAAATTGTTGTGTTTGACCATGGCCTTTACAGCTTTAACCATTTATCGGAACAGTGGATGGAACAGATGCTTCCGGGGCAGGCGATTCGGTTTACGGCTCCGTTGGAGCTGAACAGCAGAGAACTGGAAGAGAAGGGGATCTGCGGCGGGGAACTGATGGTATACGGAAACATTCCCATGATGGTGACTGCCCAGTGTCTGAAAAAGACGCTGGAGGGATGCACGAAAAGGCCGGAACTTCTGTGGATGAAGGATCGGAAGGGCAAGGAATTTCCAGTGAAGAATCACTGCAGATTCTGTTATAATACGATTTATAACTCCAGTCCTCTGTCCCTTCTTTCAGACAGAAATCTGATTGAAAGACTGGGGCCGTCTGTCCTCCGATTTTCCTTTACAACAGAACAGCCGGAACGGATCCGGGAGGTACTGAACGCTTTCTCAGAGGAATTCAGCTCCAGAAAAGAAGGAGAGGAATCTTTCCAGCTGTCCGGAGAATTTACAAGAGGTCATTTTAAGCGCGGAGCAGAGTAGGTAGACGTTATGGCGAATCTGATTACAAATGTATCTAAGTATCTGGTGATACTATTAATTGCGATTTACACCTATTACAATTTCCGTTTTTTCGGAATCAGGGATGAGTGGGGGAAACGGCGCCTGTGCCGCCTCCAAAACGTAGTAATGGTGCTGATTCACACTCTTGCGTACATGATTATTTACCTGCGTACAGAGGATGAAAAGACACTGATGTTTTTTGGAGCCCAGATGCTGTTTTTCTTTCTGTATATGGGACTGTACCGACTGTTTTACAGGAATCTTTCCAGACTTCTCCTGAATAATGCCTGTATGCTTCTGTCCACCAGCTTTATCATCCTGACCAGGATTTCCATGGATCGGGCAGTCAGGCAGTTTGCCATCGTAGCAGTGGCAGCAGCTGTCACGATGATTATACCATTTATTATGGATCGGGCGTGGCAGCTTTCCAAGATCCCGTGGATTTATGGAAGTATCGGACTGATTCTTCTGTTAGTCGTATGTATCATGGGAAATACGGCATTCGGGGCACAGCTTTCTATTAATATCGGGGGCTTTTCCTTCCAGCCGTCAGAATTTGTAAAAATCAGTTTTGTATTTTTTGTGGCTACCATGTTTTACCGGTCGGTGGATTTTAGAACGATAGTGATCACTACGGCAGTAGCCGCAGCTCATGTGCTGGTGCTGGTGCTGTCCAAGGATCTGGGAAGCGCACTGATATTCTTTGTTACTTATCTTCTGATGTTGTTTGTGGCGACAGGAAACTGGCTCTATTTAGGGCTGGGGGCGGGCAGCGGAGCAGCAGCCGCTGTGATTGCCTACAACCTGTTTTCCCATGTGAGAACCAGGGTAGAGGCGTGGCTGGATCCCTGGAGCGATATTTCAGGAAAAGGATACCAGATCAGTCAGTCTCTGTTCGCTATCGGAACAGGGGGATGGTTTGGAATGGGACTTTACCAGGGAATGCCATCTAAAATTCCTGTGGTAGAGAAGGACTTTGTCTTTTCCGCCATTTCTGAGGAAATGGGAGGAATTTACGCGATCTGCCTGATCCTGATCTGTCTGGGCTGTTTTATGCAGTTTATGATGATTGCCGCTAAAATGCAGGCTGTTTTTTATAAGCTGATTGCCTTTGGACTGGGAACTACGTATATTGTGCAGGTGTTTCTGACGATTGGCGGAGTGACGAAATTTATCCCTTCCACAGGAGTGACACTGCCGTTTGTCAGCTACGGCGGCAGTTCTATTCTCAGCACATTTATTGTGTTCAATGTAGTTCAGGGACTGTATATTTTAAAACGCAATGAGGAGGAAGATTATGATGAAGAAGAATGATCCGAGTCCTGAAACACGGGGAAAAGCGTCAGCTTCCCGTTCCAGAAAACGCTCCGGGGATACAGAGGAGCGGGAGCTTAGGGAGGCCTCCAGAGAGAGGTCAGATAAAAATATTCTTCGGATTACCTACGCTTTTGCAGCACTGTTCATTGGTATGTGTCTCTATCTGGGCTGGTTTCTTCAGTTTGACAGCGAAACAGTCATCAACAGTTCCTACAACGCCAGACTGGATCGGTTTTCTGACCGGATTGTCAGAGGAAAAATCCTGAGCAGTGACGGAAAGGTTCTGGCAGAGACACAGGTGGCGGAAGACGGTACGGAAAAGAGGTATTATCCCTATAATTACCTCTACGTTCATTCTGCTGGTTATTCCGGAAAAAACGGAAAGACCGGTATTGAAGCGCTTGCGAATTTTTATCTGTTGTCCTCCCATGTCAATCTGGTGGAGAAAACAGTCAATGAGCTGCAGGGAAAGAAAAATGCAGGAGATAATGTGGTGACAACCCTGGATTCAGATCTGCAGCAGGCAGCCTCCGACGCTATGGGCAACAGAAGAGGAGCGGTCATTGCCATGGAACCCGATACAGGGAAGATTCTTACCATGGTGTCACAGCCTAATTTTAATGCCAACACGGTAGATGAGCAGTGGGGGGAACTGACATCCCCTGAAAATACCAAGGCACACCTGGTCAACCGGGCTACCCAAGGACTTTACTCCCCAGGTTCCACTTTTAAGATTGTGACAGCGCTGGAGTATCTGCATGAGAACCCGGATGGCATGAGCCAGTTCCATTTTGACTGCGACGGTCTGATGGAGCAGGGAGAATATCAGATCCGCTGCTACCACGGAGAATCTCATGGCAGCCAGGATCTGAGGATGGCATTTGCCAATTCCTGCAACGGTGCTTTTTCCTCTATGGGACTGGGACTGAATCTGACGCAGTTTGGAAGTCTGGCCAATCAGCTTCTGTTTAACAGAAGCCTTCCTCTGTCTCTTCCCTATAAGGAAAGCTCTTTTGTCATGGGGGAAGGGGCCGGGGAATGGGAACGGCTTCAGACCTCCATTGGACAGGGAAAAACGCAGATTACACCTATGCATAACCTGATGATCACAGCGGCTATTGCCAATGGAGGCACTCTGATGAAGCCGTATCTGATTGATCATGTGGAGAATGCAGGAGGGCAGACGGTAAAAAAAATTCTTCCGGAGTCATTTGGGGCCCTTATGAGCCCTGAGGATGCGTCTGCTTTAAACGGTCTTATGACAGCGGTTGTTACAGACGGAACAGGATCTGCTCTTAGGGGTGCTCCTTATACAGCGGCGGGAAAGACAGGCTCTGCTGAGTTTGAGACAGGGAAGGAGACTCACGCCTGGTTTGTAGGCTATGCTCCGGCAGAGGCTCCGAGGCTCGCAGTCTGCGTGCTTCTGGAGGAGAGCGGATCTGGCGGAAAGCAGGCGGGACCTGTGGCCAGGGCCGTAATGGACAAATATTTTGAGAAAAATCCTCTGCAGCAGCAGGGGAACTGACAGGAGAAGATTCATGACACAGCTTCAGATGATACTGTTCTTATGCCCGATATTCTTTTTTACCAGCTTTGTAGACGCAGTCTCAGGAGGCGGAGGGCTGGTAGCCCTGCCGGCCTATCTGTTTACAGGAATGCCGGTTCACAGTGCTTATGCCTGCAACAAGGTGGGCTGCGTGGTAGGAGGCTTTACCTCCTTTATCCGCTTTTTTAAAAACGGGCTGATCGATATGAAAACAGCTTTATTTGTGGGAGCGGTGACTTTTGTATGTTCTACCTGTGGAGCCCAGATCGTACTGCATTTGCCGGATCGCCCGCTTAAAATTATGATTCTGGCATCCATGCCGGCTGTAGCAGCTCTGATTTTTTTCCAGAAACACTATCCGGAGGTAAACAGGACTTCAGAGATTACGGGATGGAAACGGATCGGACTCTGTGTCCTTGCAGGTGCCATGATGGGATTTTACGACGGAATTTTAGGCCCTGGTTCTGGCACGGTTGTAATGATTCTGTTTACGAAGCTTTTAAAATACGATCTGATCACTGCATCGGGAAATACAAAGGTTATTCTTTTGGCCTCCACTCTGGCGGCCTCCTTATCCTACATTCTGGCCGGAAAGGTCATCTGGACTGTTACCATTCCAGTATCCCTGTGCGGTATGCTGGGAGGATATGTGGGGGCTGGAATGGCCATTAAAAAGGGCACAAAATTTATCCGCCCCATGATGCTGGGAATTGCGGCTCTTCTTGTGATCAAAATGGCGCTGGATCTGGCGGCGGGAGTGTAGCAGATGCATCATGGATTTTTCTCTCCGGCTTGCACATTGCCTCAAAAAGCAGTATACTAAACTCAGTATAACAACGCCAGGAGGGATTGCGATGATTGAGGCAACGAGCTGCGGCGGTGTGGTTATTTTTCGAGGTAAAATTCTTGTTTTGTATAAGAATTATAAAAACAAGTATGAAGGATGGGTTTTGCCTAAGGGAACTGTAGAGCCTGGGGAAGAGTTTAAGGAGACTGCCCTCAGAGAGGTCAAGGAAGAGACTGGCGTCACTGCGTCGATTATCAAGTATATCGGCAAGAGCCAGTATACATTCAATACTCCGCAGGATATGGTGGAGAAGGATGTTCACTGGTATCTGATGATGGCGGACAGCTATTACAGTAAACCACAGCGGGAAGAGTATTTTGTGGATTCGGGGTACTATAAGTTTTATGAGGCTTATCACCTGCTTAAGTTTTCCAACGAAAAGCAGATTCTGGAAAAGGCATATCATGAATACCTGGATTTGAAGAAGAGTAATCTTTGGGGGTCAAAAAAGTACTTTTAAAAGCAACGGACAGAGGGCTGGAGTACACAGAAAGGGCGTGTGCTGCAGCCTTTTCTGATCCGGCAGGAAATTTCGTTTTAGTTGAAACATTCGGGTAATTATATTAAAATGGCATATAATACCACTTAGGCCCCGGCGGGAACCGCAAAGAGGGCAGGAGGAAGAAAAAGGAGAATAGAATTATGAATCAGTCATTTGAAAAACTGCAGGAGCAGCTGGAAAAGGCAACCGCCCTTCAGACTGCTATGGTATTGTTTGAGTGGGATAATGAGACGGCTGCGCCGAAGGAGGCAGCTGAGAGAACGGCAGCAGTTATTGGTTCTCTCTCCAGCCAGTATCTTGATATTATGACAGGAGAGGCGCTTAAACAGGCTCTGAAGGAGTGCGGCAGCCAGATGTCTGAGCTGACAGAAGTGGAGCAGGCTATCGTCAGGGAGGCTGGAGAAGAGGTAGAGAAGCTGGAGCGTATCCCGGCTGACGAGTACCGCAGTTTTGCCGAGCTGACGGCAAAAGCCACTGGTATCTGGGCGGATGCTAGAGAGAAGAGAGATTTCTCCCTGTTTGCGCCTGTTTTAAAAGAAATTGTGGATTATCAGAAGCGTTTTGCCTCCTACCAGGCCAAGGAAGGACAGAAACTTTACGATGTTATGCTGAACAATTATGAGAAAGATTTTGGCATGAAGGAGCTGGACGAATTTTTCCGCATTGTGAAAGAAGGAATTGTGCCGCTCTTAAAGGACTCTTCAAAGCGCTCTGAAATGGTTGACGACAGCTTTTTAAGCGCAGGCTATACAGAGGAGCAGCAGGAGAAGGCGGCCCGTTTTCTGGCAGAATATGTGGGCTTTGATTTTAATCGTGGAATTCTGGCTGTCAGCGCCCATCCGTTTACCACAAATCTCCACAATAAAGATGTGAGAATTACAACCCATTACCTGGATCGGATCGATTCCTCCATCTATTCTGTAATCCATGAGTCAGGCCATGCTGTCTATGAGCTGGGAATCAGGGATGATCTGACACAGACACCTGCCGGACAGGGTGCTTCCATGGGAATGCACGAGTCACAGTCCAGATTTTTTGAGAACATTATGGGGCGGAACAGAAATTTCTGGGTTCCCATTTATGGAAAGATTCAGGAGATATTCGGCAGCCCTCTCACGAATGTGAGTCTGGACGATTTTCTGGCTGCAGTGAATAAAACGATTCCAGGGCTGATCCGGACAGAGGCAGATGAGCTCTCTTATTGTCTTCATGTACTGGTGCGCTATGAGATGGAGAAGCTGATGATCGAGGAGGACGCGGATATTGACAGTCTTCCTGGCCTGTGGAATGATAAGTATGAGGAGTATCTGGGAATTCGTCCGGAACATGACGGAGAAGGGATTCTCCAGGATATTCACTGGTCTCAGGGATCCTTCGGATATTTTCCATCCTATGCCCTGGGGAATGCGTTCGGCGCCCAGCTTTATCATAAGATGAAGCAGGAGATGGATTTTGACGGTCTTCTCAGGGAGGGAAAGGCAGATGCCATCAGAGAGTACCTGCGGGAACACATTCATCAGTACGGAAAACTCAAGACCAGCCGTGAACTTTTAAAGGATGCTACTGGGGAAGATTTCAATCCATCCTACTATGTGGAATATTTAACAGAACGATACGGAAAATAGAAGAAGTGTCTGACAAGGATCCGTTTGCTGCCGCCTGCCGGTACTTCCCTTTCAGGAATGCCGGCTGCTGCGGCAGCGATCCATTTTAGACAGGTGGAAATTGATTTCTGCTCCTATGAAGAGAATACAGATGCAGAAGTACAGCCACAGCATCAGAACAGCAACGCTGGCAAGACTTCCATACATGGTGGAAAATCTTGAAAAGTATTTAAAATAGAGGGAAAAGGCGAAGGAGAACAAAATCCAGCATACAGTGGAAAATACAGCTCCTGGAAGCTGTTCTTTCAGCCTCATTTTCTCGTAAGGGAGAAATGTGTAAAGGCCTGTGAAGAACACAGCCAGAATAATCAGAGACAGAATAGACCGCACACTGATCAGGTAGGGGGCGAGATATTTAAGAAAAGGCAGAATCCGCAGAAGCAGATTCTGAAGAACCGTTCCGAATACCAGCAGCGCCAGAGACATAACGCAGACAGCCATGAACACAATGGTGTAGCCGGCATTCATCAGACGGCTGACTACATAGCCTCTTCGCCTGGTGCAGTCTGTGATTCTGTTTAATCCCCGCTCAATGCCCTGCATCCCTCTGGCAGCTGACCACAGAGTAACGATGGAGGACGCAGAGAGAATTGCTGCAGAGGATTTTGAATAGATTTCTCCGATAATGGTATAAACCAGAGGCTGTACCTCAATGGGAAGCAGGCGGGACAGCAGGTAGAGCAGATCCGACTGCTGCACAGCGGGAACAAACTGAAGTACAGTAAGAAGAAGAATGATAAACGGCACAGAGGAAAGCACAATAAAAAAGGATGCCTGAGCGGCATACACCGTGATTTCATCTTTCACAAATTTATCATAGATCTGCTTGCAGTGTACCAGAAAATAGATCATACATGTTCTCCATCCCTTTAAATTCTATTAACATATTATCACGGGGGAGAAAAAATAACAACTTTTCTTCAAAATTAAGAGGATTGCAATGAAAAAGTTACTGAAATATCTAAGCATCTATAAAAAAGAGGCGGTATTGGCGCCTCTTTTCAAAATGCTGGAGGCCAGCTTTGAACTGCTGGTTCCCCTTGTAATGGCTGAAATCATTGACACAGGCATTAAAAATCAGGATATGGCCTTCATTTTAAAGATGGGAGTAGTTCTGGTACTCCTGGGAGCAATCGGTCTGGCCTGCTCTCTGACAGCCCAGTATTTTGCGGCAAAGGCGGCAGTGGGATTTGGAGCGGGGATTCGGCGTGATCTGTTCCGTCATATTAACCGTCTTTCCTATTCAGAAATTGACACGCAGGGGACCGCTACGCTGATTACCAGGATGACCAGTGATGTAAACCAGGTACAGTCGGGCGTGAATCTGACGCTCCGCCTGTTTTTACGTTCTCCGTTTATTGTCTTTGGAGCCATGATTATGGCTTTTACCATTGACGTGAAATCAGCCCTGATTTTTGTTCTGGCCATTCCCCTTCTGTCTGCTGTGGTATTCGGAATCATGCTGCTTAGTATGCCTCTCTATAAAAAAGTCCAGAGGCAGTTAGACGGGGTCATGCAGATTACCAGGGAAAATCTGTCAGGAGCCAGGGTGATCCGTGCTTTTAACAGAGAACAGGATGAAGCAGAAGCTTTTAAAAAAGAAGGGGGGATGCTGATCCGGTTCCAGCTTTTTGTGGGAAGGATTTCCGCCCTGTTAAATCCAGTTACCTATGTGATTGTCAATCTGGCAATTATCATTTTAATCTACACAGGCGCAGTTCAGGTGGACAGCGGACGGCTTTCCCAGGGAGAAGTGGTGGCCCTTGTTAACTATATGTCACAGATTCTGGTGGAGCTGATCAAGCTGGCAAACCTGATTATTTCCATCACAAAGGCCCTGGCCTGTGCAGGACGCATTAACCGTGTGTTTGAGATGAAAAGCAGCATTGTGGATCCGGGAGAACAGCAGAGAGAGCAGGAGAAATCAGAGGAGAAGGCTGCTGTACCAGGAATGCCCAGGGTTTCCTTCCAAAACGTAAGCTTTTCCTATCAGGGTTCGAAAGAGGCTTCCCTTTCTCATATCAGCTTTGATGCTGCGCCTGGAGAAATGATAGGAGTGATAGGAGGAACCGGCTCAGGAAAGTCCACTCTGGTAAATCTGATTCCCCGTTTTTACGATGTGACGGAAGGACAGGTACTGGTCGATGGAACGGATGTGAGAGCCATTCCGCTGTCCAGGCTTCGGGGGAGAATCGGAGTGGTTCCCCAGAAGGCAGTTCTGTTTAAGGGAACAATCCGCGACAATATGCGCTGGGGAAAAGAAAACGCTTCGGATCAGGAGATAGGGGAGGCGTTGGAAACGGCCCAGGCTCTGGAGATAGTAAAGACCAGGGAGGAGGGGCTGGATACCATGATTTTTCAGGGAGGGAAAAATCTGTCCGGCGGCCAGCGTCAGAGGCTGACGATTGCCAGAGCACTGGTGCGAAAGCCCCAGATCCTGATTCTGGATGACAGCTCTTCTGCCCTTGATTTTGCCACGGATGCCAGACTTAGAAAGGCGCTGAGGGAGCGCGCAGAAGGGACGACGGTCTTTTTGGTATCCCAGAGAGCTTCTGCCCTTCGATACGCAGATCAGATTCTGGTACTGGATGACGGAAGGCTGGCAGGAAAGGGAAGCCATGAGGAATTATTGAAACATTGCCCTGTTTATCGGGAGATCTGCCAGTCTCAGCTCTCCGGAGAGGAGGCAAAGCAGTGATGAAACAGATAAAGCGGCAGAAAAGCCGGGAAAATGAAACGAATTTCAAGGATACACTGAAAACAGATACTATAAAAAGAGTGCTGAATTATATCGGAGCTTACCGATGGCTGGTGCTGCTTTCATTGTTACTGTCAGCAGTGACAGTGGCGCTGACGCTCTATATGCCGATTCTGATAGGAGAAGCAGTTGATTTAATTACAGGACCAGGGAAGGTGGATTTCAGCAGTCTGTTCCGGATGTTTGGAACCATGGCAGCAATCATTCTGGCTGCTGCGGCAGCTCAGTGGCTGATGAATGCCATCAATAACCATATTACCTACAAAGTGGCTATGGACGTAAGAGACAAGGCCTTTTGCCGTCTGGAGATTCTGCCTCTTAAATATATAGACAGCCATCCCCACGGAGATATTTTAAGCCGCATTATTACAGATGTGGATCAGTTTTCTGATGGGCTTCTGATGGGCTTTACCCAGCTGTTTTCCGGGGCCTTGACGATTGTGGGAACATTGATTTTCATGTTTTCTGTGAACGCTTTTATCGCTCTTGTGGTGGTTCTGGTAACACCTCTTTCTCTGCTTGTGGCAGGCTATATTGCCAAAAAGACCTTTTCCATGTTTCAGGAGCAGTCGGAGGCCAGAGGAGAGATGACGTCTCTCATTAATGAGGTTGTGGAAAATGAGAAGGTTGTCCAGGCCTTTTCCTATGAAAGCAGGGCAGAAGAGCGGTTTGATCAAATCAATCAGCGTCTGGAGAAATCCAGCCTCCGGGCTACCTTTTTTTCCTCTATTACAAATCCGGCTACCAGATTTGTAAATGGGCTGGTATACGCAAGTGTGGGAATTGCGGGGGCAGCAGCTGCTGTTCATGGACTTCTGAGCGTGGGCCAGCTGACCTCTTTCTTAAACTATGCAAATCAGTATACGAAGCCGTTTAATGAAATTTCAGGGGTGGCCACAGAACTGCAGAATGCGATTGCTTCAGCTGCCAGGGTTTTTGCTCTTATCGACGAGGAGCCGCAGCCGCCGGAAGCAGAGAACGCAGTGGATTTGAAGGAAGCAGATGGAAGGGTCGCGCTGTCGCAGGTAGCGTTTTCCTACCAGCCGGATATTTCACTGATAGAAGATTTGAATCTTACAGTAGAACCAGGAAAAAAGATTGCTATTGTAGGCCCTACGGGATGCGGAAAGAGTACAGTGATCAACCTTTTAATGAGGTTTTACGATACAGATAAGGGAAGTATCCAGGTCAGCGGCTGCGATATCAGGCAGATGACCAGAAGAAGCCTGCGCGCTTCCTATGGAATGGTGCTCCAGGAGACATGGCTGAAAACGGCGTCTATTCGGGACAATATTGCCTATGGAAGGCCGGATGCTTCTATGGAGGAGATTATAGAGGCAGCAAAAAAGGCTCATGCTCACAGCTTTATTGTCAGGATGCCAAAGGGCTATGACACGGTGATTTCTGAGGAGGGAGGCAGCCTTTCCCAGGGACAGAAACAGCTTCTGTGCATTGCGAGAATTATGCTTTGCCAGCCCCCCATGCTGATTTTAGATGAGGCCACTTCATCCATTGATACGAGAACAGAGCTGATGGTTCAGGAGGCCTTTGACAGGATGATGGAAGGGCGTACCAGCTTTATTGTGGCTCATCGGCTTTCCACGATCCGAAAGGCAGATCAGATTCTGGTGATGAAGGAGGGGAAAATCATCGAGCAGGGAAGTCATGAAGAACTGCTGAAAAAGGGAGGATTTTATTATGAACTGTACAACAGCCAGTTTTCCGCCTCATGAGGCAAATAAGCGAAACGAAGAGTCTGGACAGCAGGAAAGAGGAGGGCAGGGAAAAACAGCTATTCTGGTAAGTGCCTGCCTTCTGGGAGAAAAATGCAAATACAGCGGAGGCTCCAACCGAAACGAGACAGTTATTTTGTGGAAAAACAAGTTGGAGCAGGCGGGGAAAGCAGAGTTTATCCCCATCTGCCCGGAGGTAATGGGAGGACTTCCTACTCCCAGGGTGCCGGCGGAAATCAGAGGGGAGAAGGTGATCACCCGCGATGGGCGCGACGTGACAGCAGAGTACGAAGCGGGGGCCAGGAAAGCGTTAAATCTGGCAGAGCAGCACGGCTGCATCTATGCTGTCTTAAAGGAGAGAAGTCCCTCCTGCGGAGTCGGGGCCGTTTATGACGGAACCTTTTCAGGAACCCTGACAGCCGGAGACGGAGTTGCAGCCAGTCTGCTGAAATCCTGCGGTATAACAGCTGTAGGGGAAAGTCAGGCCCAGCAGCTGTTAGAGCAGCTGTAAATCTGACAGGCAAAGAATTTTTAGTGAAAAAACAGTCAGCCAGGTAATTTTTTTGTTTCTTTATTAAAAGGATGATAGATCACCCTAGTTGCTCACAAATATTGTATAAACTAAGGCCAGAATAAAAAAGGAGGCTGAATTTATGTAGATTTGTGAAGCAACTGTAAAGAGAATAGAGGAGCTTCGGAAACGGGAACGGCTGACCCTGTATGCTCTGGCTTATAAAACTGGAATGCCGCCGTCTACTTTAAAATGTATTATGAACGGAAGAAGTAAAAATCCGGGCATTGTCAATATTAAAAAAATTGCCGAGGGTTTTAATATGACGATTCGGGAATTTTATGACAGCGAGCTTTTCGATGACTTAGAGCAGGAAGACTAGAAAGGAAAAGAAGACAGGAAAGGATTCTGAGTATGGAAAAGAAATCAAGAGATCAGTTCCGGACCAGGCTGGGATTTATTGTGGCCTGTATCGGTTCTGCAGTTGGAATGGGAAATATCTGGATGTTTCCCTACCGGACAGGAGCGTTTGGGGGAGCGGCTTTTCTAATCCCCTACTTTATTTTTGTCATTTTACTGGGTTTTTCCGGTGTGCTGGGAGAAATGGCTTTCGGACGTGTGATGCGTACCGGGCCGACAGGCGCCTTCGGAAAAGCGATGGAGATGCGAGGAAAGAAGGGGGGACGTCTGATAGGTCTGATCCCTGTAATCGGTTCTCTGGGAATTGCCATCGGCTATTCTGTAGTAGTGGGCTGGTTTTTAAAATATCTGTTTGCAGCTGTTTCCGGAACACTGGGACAGGTGGAGGATATGGGGGCCTATTTTGCCACTCTGTCCGGCAGCTTTGGAAGCGTAGGATGGCATATGCTGGGTCTGGCTGTGACTTTTCTGATTATGCTGTTCGGCGTATCTGGCGGAATTGAAAAGATGAATAAGATTATGATGCCTGTGTTTTTTGTATTCTTCCTGATTCTTTTATTCCGGGTAGCGTCTCTGCCAGGTGCGGCAAAGGGATATGAATATCTGTTTATCCCCAGGTGGGAGCTGTTAGGAAATGTGAAAACCTGGGTCTATGCGCTGGGACAGGCGTTCTTCTCCCTCTCACTGGCTGGTTCCGGAACTATCGTCTATGGAAGTTATTTAAGCGATGATGCAGATGTGGTGACCTGTGCCAGAAATGTAGCATTTTTTGACACCTGTGCTGCACTGCTGGCAGGAATGGTGGTGATTCCGGCTGTATTTGCTTTTGGTCTGGACGTTACAGCAGGTCCGCCTCTCATGTTTATCACGCTTCCGGCTGTGTTTAACCAGATGCCGGCCGGCTGGCTGTTTGCAGTTATCTTTTTCGTTGCCGTGCTGTTTGCAGCGATTACTTCGCTGATGAACTTGTTTGAGACGCCGATTGAGGCGCTGCAGGAGCAGTTTCAGATGTCCAGGAAAATGGCGGTAGCTGTGGTGGCTTTCATCGCAGCAGCCGTGGGTATATTTATTGAAAGCGCAGATGCAGTCAGCATGTGGATGGATGCAGTTTCTATTTATATGATTCCTCTGGGAGCTTTGTTAGCGGCAGTCATGTTTTTCTGGGTATGCCCCAAAGGCTTTGCCAGAGAACAGGTACAGAAGGGCAGAGAGAAGAGGCTGGGTTCCTGGTTTGAGCCAGTGACGCGGTACCTGTTTGTTGGCCTGACTCTGGGTGTGTATGTCCTGGGAATCCTGTTTGGAGGAATTGGCTGATCTTTCAAAAAAGTCTTGAAAAGATAAAAAAAGTGATGTATAATAATGCAAATCTTACAGGGGGGAGTGAGTTTTATCACTCCCTTCTTATCATTTTACAGCAGCTTATCTGATGGGAGAGGAGAACAATATGAGTATTAGAATTGGTATTCTTGGATATGGAAATCTGGGACGGGGCGTGGAGTGTGCAGTGAAGCAGAACCCCGATATGGAGCTGAAGGCAGTATTTACAAGGCGAGACCCGGAGACAGTGAAGATTCTCACAGAAAATGCAAAAGTATACCGGGCAGAGGATGCGGAGAGCTTAAAGGACGAGATTGACGTGCTGATTCTTTGCGGCGGAAGCGCAACCGATCTTCCGGTACAGACACCTGCCTTTGCCAAGTGGTTTAATGTGGTAGACAGCTTTGATACCCATGCTAATATTCCGCAGCATTTTGAGGCAGTGGACAAAGCAGCTTCTGAGAGCGGTCATGTGGGCATCATCTCAGTAGGCTGGGATCCGGGTATGTTCTCCTTGAACCGTCTCTATGCTACAGCCATTCTTCCGGAGGGAAGCAATTACACTTTCTGGGGCAAGGGCGTGAGTCAGGGACATTCTGACGCAATCCGCCGGATTCAGGGAGTCAAGGATGCCAGACAGTATACCATTCCTGTAGACAGCGCTCTGGAGGCTGTGAGAAATGGAGAAAGCCCGGAACTGACTACCAGACAGAAACATACAAGAGAGTGCTTCGTAGTGGCGGAAGAGGGAGCCGATCTGGCGGCCATTGAGCAGGAAATCAAGACTATGAAGAACTATTTTGACGAATATGATACAACGGTGCATTTCATCAGCCAGGAAGAGCTTGACAGAGATCACAAGGGCCTTCCCCATGGAGGTTTTGTATTCAGAAGCGGAAAAACCGGCTGGGAGCAGGAACACAGCCATATTATTGAGTACAGCTTAAAGCTGGATTCAAATCCAGAATTTACTTCCTCTGTCATCGTGGCTTATGCAAGAGCTGCATACAAGATGAGCAAAGAGGGACAGAAGGGCTGCAGAACTGTCTTTGATGTGGCTCCGGCCTATTTATCTGCAGAGAGCCCGGCTGATTTAAGAAAAAAATATTTGTAATAATTTTGTAATAATTTTCCGCTCCCTGCTGATTGTATGGAGAACGAAAATGAAGTATAATGGGAAAAGCTCAGTATGATAAAGCTGGCCTGAAACAAGGACAGCAGCAGGGAGAGAACTTATGAAAAAAAAGAAATGGAAAATACATGCAAAGCAGGCGGCGGCTCTCGCTATGGCCATGAGCCTGATGATTTCAGGGACAGTTCAGGCGGAGCCGATTCCGCCGGATGGCTCTGCGCCGGGACAGACCGCGCAGGGGAGCGTCCAGACGCCTCAGGGTAGCAGCCAGACGCCGGGACAGAGCAGCCAGCAGGAGATGGGACCGGCAGGGCCGGGAACCGGTTCAGGAAATTCAGCCTCTGCCTCCAGGCCCCTTTCTCTTTCCGGGACTGTGACCACATCCCAAAACAGTCAGGCGTCTCAGAACAGCGGCCAGACAGGCAGCCAGAGCAGCAGCCAGGCGGCAGTTCCTCAGATCAAGGCGGAGGGAGCGGTTCTGTACGACGTTACCCGGAATCAGGTGCTTTACGAGAAAAATGCAGATACCAGATATTACCCGGCCAGCATTACGAAGATTATGACGGCTCTTCTTGTACTGGAGCGCTGTAATTTAAATGATACGGTGACGTTTTCCCAGACAGCGGTTACGAATCTGGAGTCAGGGGCAGTGACCCTGGGAGTTAAGGCCGGCGATCAGTTTACAGTGGAACAGTGTCTGTATGGCCTGCTTTTAAAATCAGCCAATGAGGTTGCAAACGGCCTGGCAGAGCATGTGTCAGGAAGTATTAGCGGATTTGCTGATTTAATGAATCAGAAAGCAGCTTCTCTGGGCTGCACAAATACTCACTTTGTCAATGCCAATGGGCTGAACAATGCAAACCATTATACGACAGCCAGGGATATGGCGCTGATTGCGGACGCGGCTTTTTCCAATCCTACACTCTGCAAGATAGCGTCCACTGTAAATTACGATTTTCCTGCTACGGCCAGCATTCCGTCTGTGAGAAAGCTGACCATGGGCCATAAGATGGTAAATCCTGCAAAAAGTGAGTATTACAGCGGTATTGTAGGAGGGAAAACAGGCTATACCTCTTTAGCGGGAAATACGCTGGTAACCTGCGCGGAGAGAAACGGTACAAGGCTGGCTGTCATTATTTTAAAGAGCCGTCAGACTCACTATGCAGATACGAAAGCGCTGCTGGATTATGGATTTTCGCTGGCTCAGTCCGGAAGTACCGGTTCAGGTACAGCAGGCCCGGGAGGCGGCTCTGGAAGCCAGCAGAGTCCGGGAGGCGCAGTTTCGTCTTCAAGCCCTCATTGGGAGGAGGACTCTAAGGGATGGCGTTTTGTTAAGTCCAATGGTTCCTATGCAGCCAATGAGTGTATGGAGATTAACGGGGAAGTTTACTGCTTTAAGCCAGATTCTTATATGGTAAGCAATGACTGGTATCAGATCGGAGGAATCTGGTATTTCTTCCGTCCCAGCGGCGGTCTGGCAAAAAGCCGCTGGATAGAGACCGGAGGAAAGTGGTATTACGCAGATATAAACGGAGCGCTGTTCACAAACGGAACCACGCCGGACGGCTACCAGGTAGATGCAAACGGAGTGTGGATTCAATAGAATCCATTAGACTACCCCTGTTTATATACGTGGAAAAATTTTCGGTGACTTTAAGTGGAACAAGAAAATTTTTCACGTACATCCGTCCTCTGCTTGACAATCTCCGGCAAACCTACTATATTATTTATATCTGTCTGGAAGGCTTTTAGCTAAGACAGACACGGCGCTGCCTGCGGGGCAGCAGAAATGGAATAGAAAAAGGCTGAGAAAAAGAGGAGTAGGCAGGACGCCGCCCGCCAGAGAAAACAGTTCGTTGGCTGAGAGACTGTTTGGGGAAGGTCTGCTGAAGGTAGCTTTTGAGCCCGGCCCTTGAAACTGACTGAAAAGCAGACAGTAGAGGACCGCGGGAGTTCCCGTTACAGGACAAATGAGATTGCCACTGCATACGAAGCGGCAGAATAAAGGTGGTACCGCGGTGATTCGCCCTTTGCATGGAAACATGTGAAGGGCTTTTTTATTTCGCAGAATGCAAGTTTCTATGAAATAAATATGCTCCGCAAGAATCGCATTGTGGGAGATTTTTGGGAAAGGAGAAAGAAATGTCAGTTCGTTCAGGGAAAAAAAGTCAGGTTTCCAGCTGCGAGACCTGCAGCAATTACGTCTATGACGAAGACTATGGATACTATGTCTGCGAGGCCAGCCTGGATGAAGATGAGATGGCGGCCTTTCTGGGGGACAGGAAATTTCAGTGTCCCTATTATCACATAAACGATGAGTACCTGATTGTGCGTAAACAGATGTAAAAGCAAGACGGCACAGAAACAATAAGAAAAAGGAGAGCGCAAGATGAAAGAACTGGAAAAGAATTATAATCCGGCGGATATTGAAGCCCGTCTGTATCAGAAGTGGCTGGACAGCAAGTATTTCCACGCAGATGCAGAGAGGGGAAGAAGAGAGGGAAAGAAGCCTTTTACTATCGTAATGCCGCCGCCAAATATTACAGGACAGCTCCACATGGGTCATGCCCTGGACAATACCATGCAGGATATTTTAATCCGCTATAAGAGAATGCAGGGCTATGAGGCACTCTGGCAGCCGGGAACAGACCATGCGGCCATTGCCACTGAGGTAAAGGTAATTGACAAGTTAAAGAGCCAGGGCATTGACAAGCACGATCTGGGCCGTGAGGGCTTTTTAGAGAAGGCCTGGGAGTGGAAGGAAGAGTATGGAAACAGAATTGTAAATCAGCTGCACAAGCTGGGTTCCTCCGCTGACTGGGACAGAGAGCGCTTCACCATGGACGAGGGATGTTCTGATGCAGTGCTTGAGGTATTCACAAAGCTCTATGAAAAGGGATATATTTACAAAGGTTCCCGCATTATTAACTGGTGCCCTGTATGTCAGACCTCTATTTCTGATGCTGAGGTAGAGCATGAGGAGCAGGACGGCTTCTTCTGGCATATTAATTATCCGATTGCAGGGGAAGAGGGACGCTTTGTAGAGATCGCCACCACCCGTCCGGAGACACTTCTGGGAGATACGGCAGTGGCTGTAAATCCTGAGGATGAAAGATATAAAGACTTAGTGGGAAAAATGTTAAAACTGCCTCTCACAGACAGAGAGATTCCTGTTGTGGCAGACGAGTATGTAGATAAAGAGTTCGGAACCGGCTGTGTGAAGATTACACCGGCTCATGACCCGAACGACTTTGAGGTAGGAAAACGCCACAATCTGCCGGAAATCTGCATTATGAATGACGACGCTACCATCAGCGCTCCGGGAAAATACTTTGGTATGGATCGCTATGAAGCCAGAAAAGCTATGGTAGAGGATTTACAGGAGCAGGGCCTTTTAGTAAAGGTAGTTCCCCATTCTCATAATGTAGGAACCCATGACCGCTGCGGTACAACCGTAGAGCCTATGGTAAAGCCTCAGTGGTTTGTAAGAATGGATGAGATGGCAAAGCCGGCAGTGGAGGCCATCAAGTCAGGAAGGCTGAAATTCGTTCCGGAGAGCTTTGGAAAGACATATCTTCACTGGCTGGAGGGCATCCGGGACTGGTGTATTTCCAGACAGCTGTGGTGGGGACACAGAATCCCGGCCTACTACTGTGACGAGTGCGGCGAGATGGTGGTTTCCAAGACCATGCCTGAGAAATGCCCGAAATGCGGCTGTGCTCATATGACCCAGGATGAGGACACCCTGGATACATGGTTCTCCTCCGCCCTGTGGCCGTTCTCCACTCTGGGATGGCCGAAGAGCACTCCGGAGTATGAGTATTTCTACCCGACAGATGTGCTGGTAACAGGCTACGATATTATCTTCTTCTGGGTTATCAGAATGGTATTCTCCGGTCTGGAGCAGACAGGAAAAGAGCCGTTTAACACAGTTCTGATCCACGGCCTTGTAAGAGACTCCCAGGGACGCAAAATGAGTAAGTCCTTAGGAAACGGAATCGATCCGCTGGAGGTAATCGACAAGTACGGCGCAGATGCCCTGAGAATGACACTGATGACAGGCAATGCGCCTGGAAATGATATGCGCTTCTACTGGGAGAGAGTAGAGGCCAGCAGAAACTTTGCAAACAAGGTATGGAACGCTTCCCGTTTCATCATGATGAACGTGGAAAAAGCCCCGGAAAGCCAGGCAGCCCTGTCTGATCTGACCATGGCGGATCGCTGGATCCTCTCTAAGGTTAATACACTGGCGAAGGATGTAACAGAGAATATGGACAAGTACGAGCTGGGAATTGCCCTTCAGAAAGTCTATGACTTTATCTGGGAGGAATTCTGTGACTGGTACATCGAGATGGTGAAACCGCGTCTCTATAATGATGAGGATACCACAAAGGCAGCTGCTATCTGGACCTTAAAGACAGTACTCATCCAGTCCTTAAAGCTCCTTCATCCGTATATGCCGTTTATCACAGAGGAGATCTTCTGCAATCTGCAGGAGGAGGAACCGTCTATTATGATTTCCTCCTGGCCGGTTTACAAAGAGGAGTGGAATTTTGCTTCTGAGGAGAACGCAGTGGAGACTATTAAAGAGGCAGTCCGCGGAATCAGAAATGTCCGCACCTCTATGAATGTTCCGCCCAGCAAGAAGGCAAAGGTTTACGTAGTTTCCGAGGATGAGTCCCTGCTTGGTATTTTTGAGCACAGCAAGGTATTCTTTGCAACTCTTGGATACGCCAGTGAAGTATGCCTCCAGAAGGACAAGACAGGTATTGCTGATGATGCTGTGTCTGCCGTAATCCCGAAGGCAGCTATCTACATGCCGTTTGCAGAGCTGGTAGATATTGACAAGGAAATTGAGAGACTGCAGAAGGAAGAGGAGCGTCTGACAAAGGAGCTTGCCCGCGTCAATGGTATGCTTGGAAATGAGAAGTTTGTAAGCCGTGCGCCGGAAGCTAAGATTGCTGAGGAGAAGGCAAAGCTTGAAAAGTATACACAGATGATGGAACAGGTAAAGGAGCGCCTGGCTCAGCTTTCTAAATAGAAACAATAGATAATAAAAGCCGGACAGCGGGAATGAGTGGTATAAAAACCACATCTCGCTGTCCGGCTTTTTAAACTTCTGCAGGGAAATCAGCCTGTTTATGCAGATGGCTCTGGCTGGAATAAACGCAGCCCTTTTAAAATGATCTGTTCCACCAGGGCAGCCAGCTGTTCCGGAGTTTCCCTAAGCCCTGAATCCAGCCAGTACTGGACAAGGCCGATACAGCCGGTGACAGTAAAGGAATAGTAAGCCTCAAAGGCAGAGTCATCTGAGACAGTGCCTGACACGCACAGCACTCTTTTCTGGCTGCCGTCTGAATCAGGGCGGAACAGCTCCATCCAGTCTTTCAGACATTTTTCGCGGACAATCCTCTTCAGCCGGTTGACAAAGTTAATATCACCATTCTGGCCAATCAGGATGGCCACCATATCGCTGTTGTCCTTTACCAGCTGAAATACCCGGCTGAATACAAGGGCTGGATTGGATAACAGATCCGAGGCCTTAAAATGGTTCAGCACATCCTCCAGCTCTTCCAGAAGCTCGTTTTCAATCTGTTCCATCAAATCAAAAATATCCTTATAGTGGAGGTAAAAGGTTCCCCTGTTGATATCAGCTTTCTCAGAGATTTCACGGACTGTAATGTCCTGAATTCTCTTTGTTTTTAAAAGCTCAGTGAGGCACTGGCGGATGACACGCCGCGTTTTTCTGATTCTTCGGTCAAGAGTTTCTTCTTTCATATCAAAATCTCCTTTAAAGCATTGCATATTTTTAAAAAATAAGTTCAAAATCATATATTAATCAACAAAATATAACTATTTGTTTATTAATAATCTGTGTGTAGAAAAATGATTATTGTCAAGGATTTCGTTCGTGAGTATAATTTATTATAAATCAATAATAGACACATGTCAATTAATAGAATATAGTTTATTAATAGTGACAGCGTTGAACAAGGAACGAATATACATATTTTTTGAAAGGAAGATGTCTATGAAGCGAAAGAATCAACACATATCCAGCATCTGCCTGGCAGCAGCTCTCTTTTCTCTGGCAGTTTCCGGAACTGCAGCAGCAGAAGGAGGCAGCTGGACTTCTGATGAAACAGGCTGGAGATACATAATGGCAGACGGAACGAATGCAGCACCGGGATGGCAGCTGATTGACGGAGTATGGTACTGGTTTGAGGACGATGGGAGAATGAAAAACGGCTGGCTTTCCCAGGGCGATACCTGGTATTATCTGGATGACTCCGGGGCCATGGTATCAGGCTGGCAGACGATTAACGGAAAAAGCTACTATTTTACAGAAAGCGGAGCCATGAAAACCGGACATATGGAACAGAACGGAACCGTCTATTCCTTCCACAGTGATGGAAGCGTGGAAGTTGCCAAAAAGGAAAAAAATACAGGCGGAGGAGCCTTTGAAATCGGCTTTTACGACGAAGCCTGCCAGAATCTGGCGTCTAACTTAAATGAACTGAAGCTGGACAGCTTTGACGGAGATGAAGATGACGACTATTATGAGGATGATAAAAAGGATTATGACAGGGACGCCAGCTATGAGATCAGCGGAAGGCTGACAGAGATTGCAGCCCACCGCCTTGCCATGGCAAGGGAAAAGGGATATGGAAACGGAAACATTCCAGGAGAAGGCGAACTGACCGATTATCTGAAAAGCATCCAGTATAACAGCGGGCGAAGGCATAAAGAAGTTTATATACGGAATGTGGACGGAGCTGACGAGGCAGAGGAAAAATTCTGGGATCTTCAGGAGGATGCAAAGAAACGTCAGGACAGACCGGATTACTACAGCGAAATGGGAATTGCCCATACAGAGGTAAATGGAAACGATTACTACATGGTTATCTTCATGAAATAAGACGAACGGGCAGGGGATTCTGATGCGAAAATTAATAAGAACATTAAAAATAAAAGGAATGCAGCTTTCGGGAGCTCCTGCAGGAGAAAAGCCGAAATTCAGTCTTCCGGACTTTATCCTGGCCCGGAGCCGGGCCATTGAAAAGCTGTTCATTCTCCTTGTAATTTTATCAGTCATTGCGGCTCCCTTTGTGGAGGTAAACTACGATCTGACAGAGTATCTGCCTGATACAGTCCAGTCAAAACAGGGGCTGGATCTGATGGAGGAAAAATTTGGCTATCCGGGAACAGCCAGAGTGATGATTGAAGATGTAACCCTGTACCAGGCTAAACTTTATAAGGATGAGCTGGAGGCTGTAGATGGAGTGGATCAGATTCTGTGGCTGGATATGGGGACGGATATCTACTCGTCGTCCAGCTTCATCAACAGCAGCGATATTGCCGACTATTACAAGGACAGATCGGCAGTAATGGATGTAACCTTTGTAGAGGGGGATACCAGTAAGAAAACCTCCGAAGCGATTGATGAGATGATGGAGATTCTGGGAGATAAGGGATATTTTACAGGCCCTGCTGTGCAGAATAAATCTCTGGAGGAAAATGTCAGCAGAGAGATGAATATGATTCTCGCCCTGGGAATTGTGATGATCTTTCTGATTCTGTGCATTACCACGAATTCGTGGTTTGAGCCGGTGCTTTACCTCACGATTATGGGAGTGGCCATTATCATCAATAAAGGGACGAATATTTTTCTGGGACGGATTTCCTTTCTGACAGACAGTGTATCGGCAGTGCTTCAGCTGGCTGTATCCATGGACTACTCTATTTTCCTGATCCATGCCTATACCAGGGAGAAGCAAAAGGGGGTTGAGCAGAAGCTGGCTCTTAGGAACGCCATCGATGAGGCTCTCCGTTCCATTTTTGCCAGCAGCCTTACAACGATTGTAGGTTTTATTGTGCTGGCTTTTATGAAATTTAATATTGGATTTGACATGGGAATTGTGCTGGCTAAGGGAATTGTAGTCAGTCTGTTTACAGTGGTGCTGTTCATGCCGGCCATGATTCTCAGAACTATGGCATTGATCGAGCGAACAGCCCATCGACCGTTTCTCCCTGAATTTAATGTACTAAGCCAAAAAATTTATCAGGTTCGATTGTTCGTGCTGGCCTTTGTAGCAGTGATTGCCATTCCTGCTTATACTGCTCAGGGAATGAATTCCTTTCTGTTTGGAAATGAGGCAGTCGGTGACAGCGAGGGAACTAAGGTCTATGAGGATGAACAGATCATAAATGAAAAGTTCGGAAGAAGCAATCTGATGATTGCCCTGGTTCCCAATACTTCTATGGTAACAGAAAAGGAATTTTCAGATGAAATAGAACAGCTTCCCTATACAAAGTCTGTCACATCTATGGCAGGAACCCTTCCAGCGGGAATTCCGGAAAGCTTTCTGCCGAAATCGGTAACAGATCTGCTGCACAAGAAAGATTATGCCAGAATTCTGATTTATGTCAGAACGAAAGGGGAAAGCCCGCTAGCGTACCAGAGTTCAGATGAAATTCAGGCGATTATGAAGCGATATTACCCGGAAGATTCTTATCTGGTGGGGACAACTCCGTCTACACAGGATATTCAGACTACGATCACAAAGGATTATGCCAGGGTCAATACCATGTCCATGGCAGGGGTATTTCTGGTAGTTATGTTCAGCTTTAAATCACTGATCATACCGCTGATTATTATGATTCCCATTGAGGTGGCAGTTTTTATCAATATGGCAGTGCCTTATATTGCCGG
Organism: Lachnospiraceae bacterium AM93-12TA; assembly: GCA_027698105.1. Taxonomy (GTDB): domain Bacteria; phylum Bacillota; class Clostridia; order Lachnospirales; family Lachnospiraceae; genus Otoolea. The sequence continues at coordinate 20,708 of JAQERH010000021.1, read as the reverse complement.
GGATACCCTGATTTTTATGGGGTATATCATAGTAAGTTCCATTCAGCTGGGGGCTACCGTTGATTACGCAATTCTTACCACAAGCAATTATCTGGAGTGCCGCAAGGAGGCTGATAAAAAGCAGGCTGTGATTATGGCCTTAAAGAGGACGATTCCGGCAGTATTAACTTCCGGCTCAATTTTAACGGCAGCAGGATACATGGTTTACAAGATTTCTACCGTGGCAGCTATCGGAGATCTAGGTCACCTGATTGGCAGAGGAGCCTGGATGAGCATGGTTCTGGTACTGACGCTGATGCCGGCTTTTCTGGTATTGTGCGATCCGATTCTTATGGATAATGAATTCCAGCGGTTTAAAAAGGCATTCAGCAGAAAGGCAAGAAAAAAGAAGGCACAGGAAAAGGAGGCTTCAGGCCATGAAAAATAGAGTGAGAATCTCAAACAAACGGATGGGGAAACGGCTGGCAGCATCCGTCATGGCTGCGGTAACAGCATCCACAGCCATTGCCACGCCGGTATTTGCGGCGCCCCCCAGAGTTCAGGTCGATGAGACCATGTATGTAAATCTGGATTATTATGGAACAGAGACAGAGATTAATGTAGTAAAAGGCTGCAGTACCAACGGAGTGACTGAGTATACAGATTATGGAGTATACGATAAGGTGGAAAATATGACGGACGGTACAGAACCGTCCCTGGGGGAGGGAACTGTTACCTGGAAATTTCCAGATAAAAATCAGAGATTTTATTATCAGTGTACTCTCCCCAAAGCACAGACAGAGCTGCCCTGGACCTTTGATATTTCTTATAAGCTTAATGGTGTGGAGACAGAGCCAAAACAGTTAAACGGAGCTTCCGGTCTGGTGGAGATTCATGTAAAGGCGACTCCTAATAAAAAGGCTAAGGCCTATTTCAGAAACAACATGATTCTGACAGTGGCGGTTCCGGCTGATATGAGCAAATATTACAGCATTGACGCGCCCGGCTCCCAGCTTCAGTCTGTGGGAAGCTATTCTGCTGCTGTCTTTATGGCTCTTCCGGGGGAAGAGGGGGACTACACTGTGCGGCTTGGAAGCGACAGCTTCGAGAGTCCGGGGATTGTGATGATGATGGTTCCCGGAACCGCCAGCGCCTTTGAGCACATAGCAGACTTAAAGGAAGCCAAGGATACCTGGAGAGAGAATGGAGACGCTCTCTATGAAAGCTATGACGCTATGCTGCAGGCCTTTGAATCGATGGGAACCGGTGTCTCGGCGGTTCAAAGCGGTCTTAACCATCTGGAGCAGGGCAGACAGATTCTGTCAGGAAGCAGGTCGGCCATTGAAAATGGTTCAGCCCAGGCTCTTGACGATCTGCTGTCTGTGACAGAACAGACGTCCAGACTGATCCCCTATCTGGAAACAGCTCAGAATGCAGTGGTGGATATTAACGACAATGCGAGAGCTATTTACAATACCATGGAGGATATGCAGGATGAGCTGGATGATCTCTACAGCGGCTTGAAATCTCTGCAGCATTCTCTGGAAAGTGCTTCCGACCAGATCGGAGCCGGGATTACAGAAGCAGAGCAGCAGGCTCTGGCAGCAGAAATCCAGAAAAAGGCAGAACAGTTGGAGCAGATTTTAGCAGCCCTGGGCCAGATGGGCCAGGGGGCAGCGGGAAGCTATCAGACGGCCTTTGAGGATTGGGAGGAGCTGGAGGAAGCTCTTTCGGAGGCAGATTCCTTCCGGTATGACAGAGGCTCTTCTTTAAAAAAGCCTGACGGACAGGAATCTTCAGAAAAAGGCAGCTCAGAAAGCGCTGGAAAGGCCACAGAAAGCAGCGCGCAGGAGGAAAAAGACAGTGTAACAGCTTTTTCTGTGGAAGAGGAGACAGTTCTTTTTGATCCTGACAGACGGGGGCCTTCTGGAGAGCCTGGTTCCGGCGGCGACAATGACGCGGACTTTGAAGAATGGCAGGAGTGGCAGGATGAAGAGCTGGAGGAGTATGCGGATCAGGTGGAGGCAGGACTTCAGACCGTGTCGGGAACCTCCTATGCCGGAGATATCAGTCTCCTGCTTCAGATGGTAAAGGAACTGATAGGAAGCTCTGATGAGACAATAGCCAGGGCAGGAGCCTTGATTCAGAAAATCAATGGTCTCTGTTCCAGCATTTCTGAGGCCGGAGGGGATACGGCAAGAGTGGTGAAGGAACTGCGAAGCTGCACTGATCAGCTGGTAAACCTGCTGGACGATACGAGAGTGATGATTGATACCATGGACAGTTATGTTCCATCCATGCTGGATGCTCTGGGAGCCACAGAGGAACTGATGAACCGACTGACGAAAGCGATGGGAAGTACGGAGCGGGTGCTGCGCACGGTTCATAATACCCTGGCAGCTGCCGGAGATTCCCTGGACGCAGGGGCGAAAGACACCATTGCAGGGATGCAGGAACTTTTAACCCATAGCCTGACAGCCATTGAAAGTTTAAAACAGGTGAGAGAGGCCAGCCGCAATATGAAAGATACGCTGGATGAGCAGCTGGACAAATTTGAGGAAGAGAATAATTTCCTGAATCTGGATCCAAATGAGGATCTGGTGTCTTTCACCTCAGGAAAGAACCCTTCTCCACACAGCATTCAGATCCTGCTGAGAACAGAGGAGATAGATGATGAGGCTTTAAATGACGACACGGCAGATCTGGAGGCCTCCGCCCAGGCGGATCCGGGGCCTTTGGCCAGAATCTGGAATGTGATTGTAAAGATTGTAAAGGCAGTCATTGATATTTTTAAAAACAGGTAGCGTCAGGATATACTGCTTTAGATAGCGAAAGCAGGTGCTTCAGGCGGCCTTCTGTGAAGCCTTTTTGGCAGAACAGAGGGGCCGCCTTGGTTTTTCTGTCGAGAAAGCGGAAAATTTACCGAAATAAACTTCTTGCATAATAGCGAGCTTATATTATAATAGAGAGATGAACCAAAAGCAAAACCGGCAAAAAGGACAGGCAGTCTGGAAATGGCGGCGGTATCACAGAGGAAAGGACTGAACAAACGATGATCAGAGGGCTGGACAGCCTTGCTGTGAAGGAGGCAGAGGAATATCTGAATGGGATTCCTAAATTTACAAAAAAGAAGCATTCCATAGAAGAACTCAGAGAAATTTTAGATGAGTCAGGACTTTCCCTTGATGGTATACGGCTGATTCATGTGGCAGGAACCAATGGGAAGGGTTCTGTCTGTGCCTTTTTGTCCTCGATTCTCAGGGAGGCAGGGGAGCACACGGCAGTGTTTACATCACCCCATCTGGTTTCAGTTAGGGAGCGTTTTGCTTTTGACGGAAAGATGGTGGAGGAGGGAGAATTTCTCACTGCATTTTACAGGATTCAGGATCTGCTTCCTATGATGGAGAAAAAGGGGATTGGCCATCCGTCCTATTTTGAGTATTTATTTCTGATGTTTGCGGCTATGATGCAGGAGCGCAGAGCGTTTACGGCAGTAGTGGAAACCGGGCTTGGAGGCAGGCTGGACGCCACGAATGCAGTCCGGCATCCGGATGTGTGTGTGATTACTTCCATCAGTCTGGATCACGTAGAATATCTGGGAGATACGGTGGAGCAGATTGCAGGAGAGAAGGCTGGAATCATAAAACCTGGTGTTCCGGTGTTTTATGACAGGACAGACAGGCAGGCGGCGGCTGTGATTGAACGCCAGGCCAGTCTTTTAAAAAGTCCGGCCTTTGGAGTGGGAGAGGAGAGCTCCTGGCAGCAGTCGATGGAAAATGGGCGGCTGATTCTGCGCCAGGGAGAGCGGGCGCTGGAGATTCCTTTTGCAGCACCTTACCAGGCAGTAAATGCCATGCTGGCAGTCCAGACGGCCGGGTATCTTGGGATTTCCTGGGAGACTGCTTCAGAGGGAGTTAAAAAAGCTTCCTGGCCAGGCCGTATGGAGGAGATAGTTCCCGGCGTATATTTAGACGGCGCCCACAATGAGGGAGGAATCAGAGCTTTTGCCAGAGCTGCTGCACAGCTTCCTGGCAGGAGAAAAATTCTGCTGTTTGCTGTGGCTTCTGACAAGGAATACAAAACAATGCTCCGCATTCTGTTTGAGACGCTGCGCCCTGATGAGGCGGTGCTGACCTGCATTTCAGGAAGCAGAGGACTTGATACAGAGACGCTTCGGTGTACAGCAAAAGAAGCGGCAAAAGAGACCGGGCTGTCCATATCCATGAAAACCAGGCCATCGGCACAGGAGGCTTTTCTTGCCGCCCTGCAGGATAAGGAAGAGGAGGATACGGTGTTCTGTGCCGGATCTCTCTATCTGATAGGAGAGATAAAAGATGTGATAAGGAGGAATTGTCGTGACGAAGGAAGATAGAAGTATGATTGACTTCGATGAGGAGATCAGCCGTTTCCAGCCAAGCCTGGAAGTGGAGGATATTGGAGAGGCGATAGTGAAAAGCGATCTGACCGATATGTCAGATATTGTGATGGAAGTACTTAAACACGCGAAAGAACGGTAAAAGATATGGATCAGTTAAAAAAAATCCGCCTGGCCGCTAATGGTTTCTACAATCTGGGGCTGGAGCGGGCGAAAATACGCGACCTAACGGGAGCGGCAGAAGCTCTGAAAAAATGCCTGATGCTGAATAAATATCACATTGACGCAAGAAATCTCCTGGGACTTATCTATTATGAAATGGGAGAGGTATCCGATGCCCTAGTTCAGTGGGTGATCAGTATGAACTTTAAGGAACAGGACAACCGGGCTGACTATTATCTGGATCAGATTCAGAGAAAGCCGGAGCGGCTGGATGCAGTGAGCCAGAATGTGAAGCGGTATAATCAGGCGCTGGCCCAGGCCCAGGCCGGGGACGATGATCTGGCAGTCCTGCAGCTGACTAAAGTGGTGGAGGTAAATCCTAATTTTATCAAGGCCCACCTGCTTCTGGCAGTTCTGTATATGAGCCGGGGAACCTATGCAAAAGCGGGAAAATCGCTTTTGAAAGTTTTAAAGATTGATAAGAATAATCCCAAGGCATCCTGGTATATGTCCATTGTCAAGGCTAAGACAGGCCGGGCAGACGTAGAAAGAAGAAAGCTTAAAAATGCATTTTCCCATAAAAAAATGCAGGATGATGACGTAATTATTCCGCCCTCCTATAAGGAGAACACGGGATGGCAGTCGATTCTGAATATTGTGGCAGGACTGGCCCTGGGAGCTATGGTGATTTTCTTCCTGGTTATGCCTACCAAAATCAAGGCGCTGAACAATGAGCACAATCAGGAGATCCTGAAATATGAGGAAAAGCTCAACCAGAGAAACGAGGAGATTGACAGTTTAAACGGTCAGATGGAGCAGGCCAACAGCGACAAGGAGACAGCAGAGCAGAAGCTGGATGAAGCCTTAAACAGCAACGACAGCCAGGTAAACCAGTATGCAGTTCTTGTTAAAATGCTGCAGGCTTACCGGAATGATGACCTGACTGGAGCCGTAACCCTGTATCCAGGCTTTAACCCGTCGATTTTTACAGACGAGACAGTGCTTCAGATTGCCAATGGAATCAAACAGGATATTGAGACTAACGGATATCAGACTCTGGAGGATCTGGCCTACACTATGTGGTCAGCAGGCAGAATGGATGAGGCGTTAAATTATTACAACACCTGTCTGACCATCCGTCCTCAGAATCCGAAAGTAATTTTCAGTATGGGAATGATCTACCGTTCCAAGCAGGACTATGCCAAGGCGGTGGAGCTGTTTACACAGGTGAGCACCCAGTATGGGGATTCTGAATATGCGGAGAAATCGAGAAATCAGCTGACAGAGCTGGCTCCTTATGTGCAGTCAGCGTCCCAGCAGCAGGCAGAACCGGCAGCAGAAGAGACTCAGCCGGAAGAGGGAGAGGCTGAGGCAAGAGAGGCTGACGGAGGCCAGGGAGAGGAGCTGCAGCAGTAAAATACATAAGAATTGATAAAGACACTACAGAAGATGGAAGATTCTTTTGCAGTGTCTTTTTTTTGCCGCAAATTGGAAAGAAGGAGAACAGATATGAATAAAAAAAGAACGTGGGGGAACAATTTTATATGATGCAGAGAGAGGATAGATGAAAAGGAGGAGAGAGGCATGGATCAGGATTTTACATATGAGGCGTCGGAGCAGATGCTGGTGATTCACCTTCCCAAGGAGGTAGATCACCACAACTGTACAGCGCTGAAAAATGAGACGGATTTGATTTTGGCGGAAAATTATGTGACCAGAATGATTTTTGACTTTACAGATACGCAGTTTATGGACAGCTCCGGAATCGGTGTACTGTTGAACCGTTACAAGCAGATGAAAGGAAGCAGGGGAAGTGTGGCCTACTATGGGGCGGGACGCCAGGTAAAGAGGATTCTGTCCATCGGAGGAATAGCAGGAATAGTGCAGGGATATGATACAAAGGAGGCGGCCATAGAGGGATGTCTGGAAAGGAGAGAGCCATGCAGAAAGGAATGGAGATGAATAAGGACGCAGGAAAAGCTGAGACAATGAGGATGGAAATAGAAAGCCGTTCAGAGAATGAGGAATTCGCCAGGGTGGCAGCAGCTGTATTTTTAAGCCGTCTGGATCCTACAGTGGAGGAGATGGATGACATTAAGACAGCAGTCTCTGAAGCAGTCACCAATGCAGTCATTCATGGATATGGAGGCGGAGAAGGGACAATTTACATAGAAATTACGATCTGCGGCAGAACAGCCATAGTGAAAGTTCGGGACGAGGGGATTGGAATTGCAGACATTGAAAAGGCCATGGAACCTATGTATACATCTGACCCGTCGGGGGAGCGTTCCGGTATGGGATTTTCCTTTATGGAGGCTTTTATGGATCAGGTATCTGTGGAGTCGGAGCCTGGCCGGGGAACCACTGTGACGATGCAGAAGACAGTCGGCAGGTGAGCCTATGGAGAGTGCAGAGAGACAGGATAGGACGATACAGCTCATTGCCAGGGCACATCAGGGAGAGAAAGAGGCCAGAAATGATCTGGTAGAGGAAAATGTAGGGCTGATCTGGAGCATTGTCCGGAGATTCGCGGGAAGAGGCTGCGAGACAGAAGATCTGTTCCAGATTGGAAGTATCGGTCTTATGAAAGCAATTGATAAATTCGACACATCGTTTGATGTGAAATTTTCGACCTATGCGGTTCCTCTGATTATGGGGGAAATAAAAAGATTTCTTCGGGACGATGGAATGATTAAGGTAAGCCGCTCTGTCAAGGAGCTGGGAATACGGGTCAGCGCGTCCAGGCAGAAGCTGTCAGGCTCTCTGGGCAGAGAGCCGACTCTGGAAGAGCTGGCCGAGGACGTAGGAGCAAGCCGTGAGGAGGTGGCTGTTTCTCTGGAGGCGGGAGCCCAGGTGGAATCACTTTATGCCCCGGCAGCAGGCGGAGAGGAGACAAATCTGTCTCTGTTGGATCGTCTCAGTGAAGGAAATGGTGAAAACGAGGAGGTACTGGACAGGGTCGTTCTGCGGGAGCTTCTTGGCTCGCTTGAAAAGCAGGAGAGGGAGCTGATAGTGAGACGGTATTTTTATGATCAGACACAGACAAAAATTGCTGAGCTTATGGGCATCTCCCAGGTTCAGGTTTCCAGGCTGGAAAAGAAAATTTTAAAGAAAATGCGGGAAGGCTTTGAATAAAAACAGGAAATTTCTCCATACTAATCTGCAAAAGAAGAAAAGGATGTGAAAAAATGAATTTTATAAAAGGAAAGGCAGGCGTGCTCCTGCTTTTACTCAGCGTTATGTTTATTCTTGCTGTCGTATGGTTCTGTCTGTTTGATATGCACATCTATGCAGAACCACACGGCACTTTTGTAGAGGCGGAAAAAACGACCGGGGAGATGAGAGCCTGATGGGACAGACTGTATTTATAAGCCTGAATCAGATTACACAGATACACAAAAAAGATGTATTTTTAGCGGATATTGGAGAAGTGTACTGCAGCGATCCCCATGTGATGAGCCGGGTGAAGGCAGTGAAGGTGGCGTCAATCCGGGACAGTCAGGAGCACAATTATATCGGAAACGTACTGGATGTAATCGAACAGATCCAGCAGACGGCTCCGGGAACAGACGTTTCAAATCTGGGTGAGACAGATTTTATTATCTCTTATAAACCGGATAAAACGCCTTCCTATTTCTGGGAGTGGACGAAAACGGCAGCCGCCTGCCTCATCTGCTTTTTTGGAGCTATGTTCGCCATTATGACCTTCAACAATGACGCCAATGTAAAGGATGTATTCAGAGAAATTTATACACTGGTGATGCTCAGGGAGCCGGAGGGCGTGACTGTGCTGGAGCTGGCCTATTCGGTAGGACTGGCTCTGGGAGTTACTGTATTTTTTAATCATTTCTCCAAAACAAAGCTGAACCTGGATCCAACACCTCTGGAGGTGGAAATGCGTCTGTACGAGGACAATGTCAATAAAACCTTGATACAGAACAGCGGCAGAAAGGAGTCGGGAAATGACGTTACTTAAAACGTGGTTCCTGGCCTTTGCCGGATTCACATCAGGGGCGGTGATTGCCGCTGGAGTTTTTGCATTTCTGGCCATGATAGGGGTATTTCCCAGAGTGATTTCAAGGACAAAGACAAGAAAACACATCATGCTCTATGAAACTCTCCTGATTTGCGGCGGGTCGCTGGGAAATGCACTGGATCTCATAGAATTTTCTGTTCCTGTGAGGAAGATTCCATTTGCCGGAGAGGCAGTGGGACAGCTTCTAATGACAGCAGCAGGACTGGCCTGCGGCGTATTTATCGGATGTCTCGTCATGTCTCTGGCAGAGACGGTGAAGGCAGTTCCCGTTCTAAACAGGCGCCTTCATCTGTCTGTGGGCATTCAGTATATGACTCTGTCCATTGCTCTGGGAAAAATGGCGGGAGCCCTGATTCAGTTCTGCCTGTTTTCGCAGAACTAAGAGACAGGAAGAAAGCCAGACCGAGGTTTTTGACAGGACAGCCAGAGTCAGCCGGATACAATGAAAAGGAGAAGCAAAACATGGAAATCGATAAAAAAGCCTATGGAAAGTACGTAGATAAAATTACACCAAAACACAATCTTCCTCTGAATATGGTCAGGGCTTTTCTGACAGGAGGAAGCATATGCACAGTGGGACAGATTCTGCTCAATGCGTTTCAGGCACAGGGGATAGAAGAAGAGGCAGCCGGAATCTGGACGCTTCTTGTCTTAATTGCGGCCAGTGCCGTTCTGACAGGTCTTAATCTTTACCATAAGCTTGTAGAATTCGGAGGAGCCGGAGCTTTGGTTCCCATAACAGGATTTGCAAATTCTGTGGCTGCTCCAGCTATTGAGTACAAGGCGGAGGGGCAGGTATTTGGAATTGGATGCAAGATTTTCACTATTGCCGGCCCGGTGATTTTATACGGACTTTTCAGCAGCTGGTTATTAGGAGTTATCTTCTGGATAGGCAAAATGGCAGGAATTTTATAGAAAAAGAAACAGAAATGGCAGAGAAGTTTTAAAAGAAGGAATGTTTTCGACGATTACAGAAGTTCAGGAAAACATTCCTTTTTTTGCGGATAAACTGATGTGACGAAGGATAAAACTGAAAAAATATAAAAAATTGACAGATTTGACGTTGATATATCATCTTTATATGGCAAATACAGTCAATAAAACAGATGATATCTGAAAAGAGCGAAACATTTGTTTGGTTCAAACATGTAATATTTTATTTTTTATTGGTTGGATTTTTTCATTTGCAGATAAAATAGAAAAAATAGTATAGAATATGCTTTTATTAAAAGAAAAGTAAAATATAAGGAGGTAAATGTATGAAAATTAATCAGAAGTATGTGTCCTTTTATTATCAGGGAATGACGGAAGTCCCTGATATGCAGCTGGAACGGAACAAGACGGCTCTCCTGATTATTGACATGCAGAAAGAATTCGTAAACAGGGACTGCGGAGACTATTTAAAAGCAAAGGAGGCAGGAGACGAGGAAAGGTGGATTCCCTACCATGACCGTCTGGATCAGGTGGTGATTCCCAATACAAAACGTCTGATACAGTTTTTCCGGGAAAATGGCATGGAGGTTACATACGGACGCATTGCCTGTCTGAAGGAAAATGGAAAGGATCGGGCCAGAGTGCAGAGCACCTACGGATGGAATAACATCCATGTGCCGGTGGGAACGCGAGAGGCAGAGATGGTGGATGAGCTGGCGCCGATGCCGGACGATATTGTAGTAAATAAGACCACAGACAGCGTTTCTCTGGGCACGAACTATACACAGCTTTTGAGAAATATGGGAATTGACACAGTAGTTGTAACTGGAATCGTAACAGATCAGTGTGTAGCCTCCAGCGTCCGGGTGCTGGCAGATCAGGGCTTTCAGATCATCTGCGTGGAGGACTGCTGTGCAGCTCCTGATATGGAGCTGCACGATGCAGAGTTAAAGATTATGAATATTCTGTACTGTAACGTACTCAGCACAGATGAGACTATAGAGGTGTTAAAAACAGCAAAATAAAAAAGAAGTAAGAAGGCCTTCGGGGGGAGATGCCTATGAAAGAAAAACTGAAAAAAGAATTGAGCTTATCGCAGATTATCGCCATGGCGGCCGGGGGTATGATTGCCGCATGGATGGTAGAGATTAAGTACTGGTTTGAAATATCAGGATCAGGAGCTGTATTTTCCCTTCTCACCTGCTGTATTCTGGTGCTTCCGCTGTGTCTGATCTATTCCGAAATGACCAGTATGCTGCCCTATGCAGGCGGAGAGAATGTGTGGATTTCCAATGCCTTTGGGTGGAATGCAGGATGGTTTTCCTGCTGGGCTCTGGTGCTTTTGTACATTGTAGCCATGCCGTCTGTGGCATTTGGAATTTCCAGCATGCTGTCCTACCTGTTTCCAGTTAATTTTATTCAGATCAAGATGATAGCAGGCGCAATTATTATTGTCTGGTTTCTTCTGACAAATCTGGAAATTAAGTTTTTGGCTAAAATTCAGAATATCATGTTCTGGAGTACACTGGCAGTTTCGATCTGTGCTTCCTGCATCTTTATTTTCAGCGATCAGTGGAGTTTTGAAAACTTACAGCCCTGGTTTCCTACCGGCTTTACCGGATACAGTATGGGAGTCGGGCTGCTGATTATGAAGTTCCAGGGCTTTGACATGATTCCACAGCTGGTAGAGGAGTCCAACATACCGAAAAAGAAGCTGTTAATTGCTTTTATTTCCAGTATGTTTTTGACATTCCTGATTTACGGTCTGGCTATCGTAGCGGTAGGAGGAATCGTATCGAGCGAATGGATGCAGCAGACAGATATCGTAGATCCAAGAGTAGCGGATATGCTGGGAATGCACTGGCTGGGACTGGTGATTGTGGTAATGGGAATTATTACCTGTATTACAACTTTGTCCGGCTTCTGGCTCAGCGCCTCCAGAACACTTTACGGTGGAGCCAAACAGGGCCAGTTTTCTAAGACATTTACAGCGATCAACCGGCATGGACAGCCATGGAAGGCAAACCTGGTAATCGGAATTTTCTCCCTTTACTTTACTGTGTTTGCGCCTGAGAAATGGATTAATTACATTTTCACAATTACAGGTCTGTCAGCGGGAATTATTTACTTTTGTGTTTCTGTCTCCTTCTTAAAGCTGAGAAAAACAAAGCCTCAGTGGGAGAGGCCCTATAAAGTAAAGCATGGAACGCTGCTTGGATGGCTTTCTGTTATCTTTACGGTCTGGGTTATTTATACCTGTGCCAAGAGTATGGATATGGGCGGATGGCTGGCAGTAGGCCTCTACTTTGCTCTTGGAATTCCGTTTATGGCCTACGCAAAGCATATGCAGAAGAAAAAACCGGAGGAGTGGAAGCAGATCATTCTGTCTCCGGACAATATGAAGGAGGAAGAGGAGTAAAAAGGTTTCTTTTGGAAATCCTGAAATCATAGTACCTGAAGTCTGCCGGGCAGAGAACCGTCTTTTGTCCGGCAGACAGACTGACAGAAATTAGAATAAAGGACAGGACGATATGCACTCAGTGATAGTGGTAGATGATGATAAGGAGACCGTGGAACTGCTCAGAACAAAGATAGACTGGCAGAAATTAAACTGCAGACTGGATGGAATGGCCCGAACCATGGAGGAGGGCCTTTTTCTCGTGGAGGAGAAACATCCGAAACTGATTATCACAGATGTGCATATGAAACAGAATGGGGAGGATCTGCTCCAGACTCTTTATGAGAAAAAGAATGGCTGGAAGCGGTCTGTTGTGATTATTGTGAGCGCCTCCAGAGACTTTGAGGAGGCCTGCCGGGCTATCCGATATGGGGCCGTACTCTATCTGACAAAGCCGGTTCAGGCAGGAGAAATGGAGAAAGGGATTCTCTGGGTGTTAGAACGGCTGAAGCGGGGACAGGAAAGCCCTGACAGCTTGGGAGGGGAGGCAAAAAACGAGATTTCTACAAATACTATGAGAGAGCTTGAGCGGATCCGCAGGGAAATGAAGCATTATTCGGCCTTTGTTCAGGAGGCGATACACTTTATTGACAGCCATCTGGAACAGGAACTGTCCCTTACTGTGATATGCGAGAGGCTGAGTCTGTCCCATTCTTATTTCAGCAAAAAGTTTAAACAGGAGACAGGAATAGGATATGTATCTTATGTGACTATGACGAAGATGGAGCAGGCCGGAAAAATGATGGAGGATCCCAGGAATAAGGCCAACGACATAGCAAAAAAGCTGGGATACTATGATTATTCTTATTTTTTTCAGACGTTCAGACGATATTTCGGCTGTTCTCCCAGGCAGTTTAAAAGCCGTGGGAACATGTTTAAATAAGGGCAGGGGAGAATAAAATTTTCTTTTTGCGGGCAGGATAAAAAGAGCAGACAGCATCAGCTGCTGCTCAGGAGGACGATTTTATGCAAAAGGGAAAAGCCAGTATTATGTTTGAGGAACCGCCCTGCATCTATTCTGCTGCGGCTATCGCAGGGCAGAAAGAGGGAGAGGGACCGCTGGGAGCCTGTTTTGACCAGGTGGAGACAGATCCAATGTTTGGACAGACAGACTGGGAGGCGGCGGAAAGCGAGCTTCAGAGAAGAACAGCGCTTCTGAGTATCGAGAAAAGCGGCATAGCCAGAGAAAAAATACGCTATCTGTTTGGCGGCGATCTGCTGGGGCAGATTGTAGCCACATCCTTTGGCACGGCAGAGCTTGAGATCCCTCTGTTTGGCCTTTACGGAGCCTGTTCCACCATGGGGGAGGCTTTAAGTCTTGCCGCGATAACGGTGGGAGGAGGCTTTGCTGACTGTGTCATGGCTATGGCATCCAGTCATTTCGCCAGCGCGGAACGGCAGTTTCGCTTTCCTCTGGCCTATGGAAATCAGAGACCGTTTTCAGCTACATGGACGGTGACTGGATGCGGTTCTGTCCTGGTGGGAAAGAGGGGACTCAGGGAAGAGAATAAGCATATCCGCCCGATAGCTCGGATTACAGGAATAACGACTGGAAAAATTGTAGACATGCAGTTTCGCGATTCCATGAATATGGGAGGCGCTATGGCTATGGCGGCGGTGGATACTATTTTACAGAATTTTCGCGATATGGGGGCAGAACCTGGCTGGTATGACAGGATTATTACAGGCGATTTAGGAGCGGTAGGGCAGAACATTCTGCTGGACATGCTGAAACAGGCAGGATTTGACGTGGGTGGCATCCATATGGATTGCGGAATGACGATTTTTGACAGGGCCTCTCAGGATACCCACAGCGGAGGAAGCGGCTGCGGCTGCTCGGCAGTGACGCTTTGCTCTTATATTCTTCCGAAGATTCAGGATGGCACATGGAAGAGGGTTTTATTTATTCCCACAGGCGCCCTCCTGTCCCAGATCAGCTTTAATGAGGGAAAAAGTGTTCCCGGAATTGCCCATGGCGTAGTCATTGAGCGCGCAGAAAGGAGATAGGATGGATTATCTGAAAGCATTTGTGGTTGGCGGTCTCATCTGCGCGGCTGTGCAGGTTCTCATGGAAAAGACAAAACTTCTGCCGGGAAGAATTATGGTGATCCTCGTCATGACGGGTGCTGTTTTAGGCTTTCTGGGTATTTACGAACCATTTGCCGAGTGGGCAGGAGCGGGAGCCTCCATTCCCCTTCTGGGATTTGGAAATACCTTGTGGAAAGGCGTAAAGGAAGGCCTGGAAACGGCAGGAGTCCTGGGACTTTTTAAAGGGGGACTTACGGCGTCTGCTGCGGGAATCTCCGGAGCGCTTATTTTCGGGTATCTGGGCTCCCTTCTGTTTAAGCCAAAGATGAAAGATTAGAGAAGAAAGAGAATGATAGAGAATAAAAAAGAAGCCTGGAGAAGGATGTTTTACAATCATCCTTCTCCAGGCTTTTCTGCAGAAAGGTTTAATTCGGTGCAGCCGGTACAATCGGAATATTGCTTCCTCCGGAATCAGGAATATATCCGGGGCCAAAAGGAATATCGCTTCCATCTCCCGGATTCGGGGCAATGATTGTGGAGGAACCGGAATGGACGCTGCAGGTTCCAGGGATGGCATATTTGGAATCATCCGTATAGCCCTCGTCCGGAACTGTCATAAAGGTTCTGGATACCAGCTGATCCTCCGGGCAGAAGGCAGTGGGTCTTCCGCCGGATACTCCGCAGACAGAAGTCCTCACATGACAGTCGCAGGTCTCTGAAGGAGCAGTGCCTTTGGCAAAGTACTCTGTGTAGGTGGCATCTCCTCTTGGATCGGCGCTGCATACGCCGGAAATTGGAAGCTTGCCCGACTTGCGGCAGATTTCAACTTTTTCAATACTGTCAGGCGGTATAAAGCCAGGATCGGAAAGTCCCTCATGGATCCGCGTCATGATATTTCGCCAGATCGCCTTGTGATAGGAGGTTCCGCCGGTAATGCTTCCATTATTGTCATAGCCGGACCAGATACCGGCAGTATAGTAGGGAGTAAAGCCTACAAACCACAGATCATTGTTGCTGGTGGTCGTACCGCTCTTTCCGGAAGTAGACATTCCCGGAACTGCCGCTGCCGCACTGGTGGTGCTGGGCTGAGAGCCTGGTGTTGCGAAAAGGCTCTGGCTGACAACAGAATCTGCCATGGCATCTGTAATCAGAAAAGCAGTAGAATCCTTCATCACCCGCTTAGGCTCCGGTTCATTGTCAATGAGAACCTTGCCGTTGTGATCCAGGATTTTTGTAAAAAATACAGGCTTTCTGTATTCTCCGCCATTGGCGATAGAGGCAAAGGCATCTGTCATTTCCAGGTTAGTAACGCCTAGAGTCAGGCCTCCAAGTCCCAGAGACGGGGTGATATCCTCCGGTACCAGAGTTGTAATTCCCATTTTTTTTGCATATTCCACACCCAGCTGAGGAGTCACGGTATCTACCAGACATTTCAGGGTAATGATATTCATAGAATAGGCGATTCCTTCCCGGATGTTATGGTAGCCCATATAGCCTCGGTTGGCGTACCAGTTTCGGAAGCTTTTGTCCCCAATGGAATAGGGGGCATCATAGTAAACGCTGCCAAGGGTAGCTCCGCAGGTATCGACAGCAGGAAGAAAAGAGGTAATTACCTTAAAGGCGGAACCAGGCTGACGCTTGGCGTTAGTGGCGCGGTTTAAGGTACGGTTGGCCTTTTTCTCTCCCCGGCCTCCGCTGATAGCCTTAACCTCTCCAGTGGACTGTTCAATCAGAACGAAAGATGCCTGAGGCTGCAGGGTAGTGGAAAGAGATTCTCCGATAATCGTATCGCCGTCCTGAATCAGCCAGGACTTGTACTGCTCTGCAGCTGCCTTTGCCTCCTCCTCGCTGCCAAAGAGACCTGTATATCCACTTTGTCCCAGCGTATCAGTAAAATAGTTTTTTACATGTCCCTCAGAAAAATGTTCTGTGGTTCCATCAGGATGAGTAACGGATAAACGATATGCAAGCGCATACTGGGCCAGGGCATAATTTTCAGGATTGCTGATTTCCTCGTCTACAATGGCCTGCATTTTCGGATCCTGCGGTGTGTAGATACTTAAACCGCCGCTGAATAAAAGATTGCTGGCCTGGGTATCCGTATATCCCAGCTCCTCCTTCAGAGCCTCTGTCACCTGATCGATCAGCTCATCTGTATAGTAGGAATAGGGGGTGTCATTTTCCTTATTCGCCAGATCCACATTTTGAATTCTGGAGTATACATCATCGGCCAGAGCATCTTCCTGCTCTTCTTTAGTGATATAGTCCTGATTGTACATCTCCTGAAGGATTGTGGCGCGCCGTTCGGCGTTGTCCTTGGATCCTGTAATGGGATTTAAACGGGACGGATTTTTCGTGATAGCAGCGATGACTGCACATTCTGATAGTGTCAGCTCAGACACATCTTTATTAAAATAGCGCAGAGCCGCTGCCTTGACACCCAGGGTGTTGTTTCCTAGGTTGATGGTATTCAGGTAATTGGTGATGATAATTTTCCGGTCTACGTTTTTAGTGAGCTGGAGAGCCAGGTACTGTTCCTGAATCTTTCGCTCAATTCTGGCGCCGGAGCTTGTCTCCATACCGCCGTTAAAGACTGTATTTTTGATCAGCTGCTGAGTCAGGGTGCTGGCGCCGCCCTGGTAATTATTGGTCAGCACTCCGACTGCCGCTCTGGTAATGGAACGCAGATCAATTCCGCTGTGCTGCCAGAAGCGGGAATCCTCAATGGCCACAAAGGCATTGATCAGATCTTCGGGAAATTCCTCGTAGGAAGCTTCGATCCGGTTTGCATTCGTACCTACCAGGGTATCTGTCACATTTCCCTCACAATCATAAATAGTAGAAAAATAACCACTGGGGGCAAAGCTTTCAGCATTAAAATCAGGAGCTGTATCAATGATGCCTTTAAACATTCCGATTCCGGCGCTGAAGCCGGTTACAAAGACAAACAGACACAGCACGAGAGCTGCCTTAAAAAAGGAAAGAAAGAGACGATTTGTATATTTTTTCTTGCGGGAACCAGCGGACGCAATCTGCCGTCTGGTTTCTTTTCTGCCATAATTCATACTAGGCCTCCTTTAGCTTACCATTATAACAAAAGTTTTCAGATAATTCAAGACTCGCTGCTTACAGCGTTTAAGGAGTATGCACAAGGAAAGCGCGGAGACAGATCTTTCTGGTTGCAATCTGTTCAAATTAATAATATACTCAAAAAACAGAAAGAAATCACAACGGGGAGAGATTCCATGAAAAAAAACTATAAAATCCTCTATCAGGCAGGAGAGGGAGAAATTGTAGAGAAAAAATCACGGTTTATTGCGACGATCCGGCCAGTAGATTCAGAGGAGGAGGCGTTATCCTTTATTGCTGAGATGAGAAAAAAATACTGGGATGCCACCCATAACTGCACAGCCTTTGTGATTGGGGAAAACCACGAGCAGATGCGGTGCAATGATGACGGTGAGCCGTCCCAGACAGCAGGCCGCCCGATGCTGGATGTGCTGCTGGGGGAGGATGTACACAACTGCTGTGCAGTGGTTACCCGGTATTTTGGAGGGACACTTCTGGGAACCGGGGGACTGGTACGGGCCTACTCGGCAGCAGTGAAGGAGGGACTTAAAAACTGCCAGATTCTAGAGAAACAGCTGGCCAGAAAGCTGACAGTGGAAACGGACTACACAGGTCTTGGGAAAATTCAGTACATTCTGGGGGAAGAGAAGATTTCCACTTTGAACAGCCAGTATGCAGATAAGGTATCCCTGACGCTGCTGGTTCCTGTTGATCAGCTGGAACCTCTGATGGAGAAACTGACAGAGGGGACAAACGGCCGCTGTGTGATGGAGCCGGGGGATGAAGTCTGGTATGGACTTCTGGGAAAGGAGATTGTTTTCCTGTAAAATAACCTTGAACTTAGGCGGAGTTAATGATAGAATATCAAGTTGTGTAAAAATCAAGAAGAAAAGAGAGAGATAGATTATTATGAAGACAAAGCGTGAAGATGTCAGAAATATCGCGATTATTGCCCATGTAGACCACGGCAAGACAACGCTGGTAGATCAGCTGCTGCGCCAGAGCGGCGTGTTCAGAGCGAACCAGGAGGTAGTAGACCGGGTTATGGACTCCAATGATATTGAGAGAGAGCGCGGAATTACAATTCTTTCCAAGAATACAGCTGTATTCTACAAGGGAGTAAAGATTAATATTATCGATACTCCAGGCCATGCTGATTTTGGCGGCGAGGTAGAGCGAGTGCTCAAGATGGTAAACGGAGTTATTCTGGTTGTAGATGCCTATGAGGGAGCTATGCCTCAGACAAAATTTGTTCTGAGAAAGGCCCTGGAGTTAAACCTTCCGGTTATTGTGTGCTTAAACAAGATTGATCGTCCTGAGGCCAGACCGGATGATGTAATTGATGAAATTTTAGAGCTTTTTATGGATCTGGACGCTTCCGATGAGCAGTTAGACTGTCCGTTCCTGTTTGCTTCCGCCCGTTCCGGCTTTGCGAAGAAGAGCCTGGAGGATCCGGAGACAGATATGTCTCCGTTATTTGAGACTATTTTAGAGTATATTCCGGCTCCGGAAGGAGACCCGGAGGCTGAGACACAGGTGCTCATCAGTACCATTGACTACAATGAGTATGTAGGCCGTATTGGCGTAGGAAAAATTGACAATGGTTCCCTGAAGGTAAATCAGGACTGCGTCATTGTCAACCACCACGAGCCGGACAAGTTCCGCAAGGTGAAGATTGGAAAGCTCTACGAGTTCGAGGGCCTGAATAAGGTGGAAGTGGCAGAAGCCGGAATCGGCGCGATTGTAGCAATTTCCGGAATTTCCGATATCCACATTGGAGATACCATCTGTTCTCCGGAAAAGCCAGAGGCGATTCCGTTCCAGAAGATCTCAGAGCCGACTATTTCCATGGACTTCATGGTAAATGACAGCCCCTTAGCAGGATTGGAAGGCAGGTACATTACATCCCGTCATATCAGAGAGAGACTGTTCCGGGAGCTGAACACAGACGTAAGTCTGAGGGTGGAGGAGACAGATTCTCCTGACTGCTTTAAGGTGTCCGGCCGCGGTGAGCTTCATCTGTCTGTTCTGATTGAAAACATGAGAAGAGAGGGCTTTGAGTTTGCAGTGAGCAAGGCAGAGGTTCTCTATCACTATGATGAGAGAAATACTAAGCTGGAGCCGATGGAGATTGCATATGTGGACGTGCCGGAGGAATTTACAGGCGCGGTAATCCAGAAGCTTACCAGCCGTAAGGGAGAGCTTCAGGGCATGAGCCCCATCGGCGGCGGCTATACCAGACTGGAATTTTCTATTCCATCCAGAGGCTTAATCGGCTACAGAGGAGAATTCCTGACAGATACCAAGGGAAATGGTATTTTAAATACAAGTTTTGACGGATACGGCCCATTTAAGGGTGAGCTGTCCTATAGAAAACAGGGCTCCCTGATCGCTTTTGAGGCCGGCGAATCCATTACCTATGGTCTGTTTAACGCCCAGGAGAGAGGAACACTCTTTATCGGACCTGGCGTAAAGGTGTATTCTGGTATGATTGTAGGACAGAGTGCAAAACCGGAGGATATCGAACTGAATGTCTGCAAGACAAAGAAGCTGACCAACACACGTTCCTCCAGCTCTGACGAGGCGCTGAGACTGACTCCGCCGAGAGAGATGAGCTTAGAGCAGTGTCTTGACTTTATTGACACAGACGAGCTTCTGGAGGTAACCCCCACAAGCCTTAGAATCCGTAAGAAGATTCTGGACCCGACTCTGAGAAAAAGAGCTATGATCAGCCGGAAAGAGGCAGAAAAGAATAGAGGCTAGAGAGGACAAAAAAGTACCTTGACAGCAGTAAAAAGACAGGAAAAGTCAGAAAATTTCTGAATTTCTCCTGTCTTTGTCATTTTGTGTAGAAATTTTTGTATCAATTTAGGGTATTTCTTTTCAGCCTGCCACATACATATGATATTAGCAGCCAAGCTGAATATGAAATTTGAATTAGGAAGAGGAGAAGTACAATGTCAGAAAAAGTGATTGAAAACAACAAGGTAAGCGTGATCGGAGAGGTAGTCTCTGAATTTACATTCAGCCATGAGGTATTTGGAGAGGGGTTTTATCTGGTAAGTCTGTCAGTCAGCCGGTTAAGTGATCAGGTAGATGTGATTCCCCTGATGGTTTCCGAGCGGCTTTTAGATGTAAAGCAGGACTACAGAGGCAGGACCGTTGAGGCTGTCGGCCAGTTCCGCTCCTATAACTGCCATGAGGGAGTTAAAAACCGCCTTGTGCTTTCTGTCTTTGTCAGAGAGTTAAATTTTCTGGAAGAATTTACGGACTGCACAAAGACCAATCAGATTTATCTGGACGGATACATATGTAAGGAGGCTATTTACAGAAAAACACCTCTGGGGAGGGAGATTGCAGATCTGCTTCTGGCAGTCAACAGACCTTATGGAAAATCAGATTATATCCCCTGCATTGCATGGGGCAGAAATGCCCGTTATGCTTCCGGGTTTGCGGTGGGTTCCAGAGTGCGGATGTGGGGACGTGTCCAGAGCAGAGAGTACACGAAAAAACTGAGCGAGACCCAGTGTGAAAAGAGGGTGGCTTACGAGGTTTCCGTCAGCAAGCTGGAATGCGGGCCGGATCTGGAGGAGCAGGCAGAATAGAGGGAAGCCTGCAGGACAAACGCATGAGTAAATAAATTGTGAACAAATCCCCTTTTTCTGGTA
>JAQERH010000020.1 GCA_027698105.1 Lachnospiraceae bacterium AM93-12TA | reverse complement strand
TTTCGGATCAACGAAAAACTACACAATGGTAAACAGGGCTTTGCCCTAACAATCAAAAAAGCCAGTTTTTGTAACCTTAATGGAACAAAAACTGGCTTTTTTCTTTTCACGGTTCTGCTGAAAACCGACTCTTTCTATTTCTCTTTTTCCCGTCAGATTCCAAGCCGGAGAGTTCTCCCTATGACCGCGCACCTGGCGCTGCTTCCATGGCCTATTTCTTCTGTAACTGCTATGGGAAGTGAACCGGCAAAGGAGCGCACAAGCTCCTGGACTTCTTTTCCCGCACCGCTTCGCTCCATCTCTGTAAAGGTTCCCAAAAGGATCCCCTTTATCTGCCCAAACACTCCCATCTGGGACAGCTGGGATAAACAGGCAGTTATTTTATCTGCGCCGCCGCTGTTCCCTTCCAGAATCAGGATTTTTCCGGAAAAATCAGGAAGATACGGAGTTCCAGCCAGCTTTAAAAGGCAGCGGATATTTCCACCTATGGCCGTTCCCTCTATAGAACTTCCCTGGAGAAAATGGACCTTCAAATCTGTCAGCGGACGAATTAAAGTCCAGTCCAGATTTCTATGCACTTCTGCTGTCTGCCTGCTCAGCCTCCCCTCCTCTTTCAAAAGCTTAAGAAGGCTGCTCAGCTGCTCTTTTCCATGAGAGTAAAGCAGATTCCGAATCTGATACAGGCCGCAGGGACAGCCGGTTTTTGCATAAACGGCATTCAGCACACAGGTCAGATCACTGTATCCGAAGAACAGCTTCCCCTGGCACTTCTGTCTGATGGCTCCATAATCCAGCCATGGCAGAATCTCGTTGGACATATCTCCCCCTGAAAGGTCGAATATGGCATCCACTGACGGATCGCAGTAATAGCGCGTCAGCTCCTCTGCTCTCTCTCTGGCGCTCTGTCCTGCCAGACATCCCTTTTCTGCAAACAGGTGCTTTCCATAAACTGCCTTAACACCTGCCCCCTGCAGAATCGAAAGAAGTCTTAAAAAATCCGGACGGAAAGACTCCCTCATACCGTTTGAACAGCTGAGCAGCGCAATTTTAGTCTCTTTTTCCGTCTCCGGTCTTCCTGTTTGACAATCCACCTCTCCTGCCATCTGCCCTCTCCTTATTTTCTTCTTTTTTCATACTACAGATTCAGCCTGTCATAGCTTTTTTCCAGATAAGCATCCAGCTTCTTTTTAAGCTCATGATGCTCTTCCCGCTCAAGAGCCGGATCCTCGTCTAAAATCTGATTCACTTCCTCTGAAACCTTTTTCAGCAGTCCTGCGTCCGTAAAAATATCAGCCAGTTTAAATTCCAGTTCTCCGCTCTGACGGATTCCGAAAATATCACCTGGACCGCGCAGCTTTAAATCCTCGGAGGCAATGTAAAATCCATCGTTGGAATGATTCAGGATTTCCAGGCGTTTCTGGATCTCTCCATCCGAGGAAGCGTTTACCATAATACAGTAAGACTGTTCCTTTCCCCGCCCCACCCGTCCTCTGAGCTGGTGAAGCTGGGCTAAGCCGAAACGCTCTGCGTTCTCAATCATCATCACAGTTGCATTCGGAACATTAATTCCCACCTCAATGACTGTGGTGGACACTAACACCTGAATGCTGCCGGCGGCAAAAGCCTCCATCAGCTCATTTTTCTCCTTGGGCTTCATCTTGCCGTGGAGATACTCCACCCGGATGGTATCAGGCAGATTTTCGCGCAGGGTTTTCGTATAGTCAATGACATTTTCAGCCTCTATCATCTCGCTGGCCTCTACCATAGGGCAGATCACATAGGCCTGGCGTCCCGCCTTTACCTCCCGCTCAATAAAGCGGTAGGCATTTTCTCTGTAATCAGCGCCTACCACACAGTTTTTAATCGGTTTCCGGTTAGCCGGAAGTTCATCAATGATGGAAATATCCAGATCACCGTAGAGAATAATAGCAAGCGTTCTGGGAATCGGCGTAGCGCTCATCACCAGCACATGGGGTTCTTTTCCCTTATTTCCCAGCATTTCTCTCTGGCTGACTCCAAAACGATGCTGTTCATCTGTGATAACGAGAGCCAGCTTATCATAAACCACTTTTTCCTGAATCAGAGCGTGGGTTCCCACGATAATATCCGCCTCATGGTTTTCTATCTGCTTGTAGGCCAGGCGCTTCTCCCTGGCTGTCATGGAACCCGTCAATAAAACTGCCTTCTTTTCGATTCCATGTTCTGCAAACAGTTCCTCGATAGACTCCAGATGCTGTCTGGCCAGCACCTCTGTCGGAACCATAAGGGCCCCTTGAAATCCATTCTCCGCTGCCTGCAAAAGAGCTAAAATTGCGATAATCGTCTTTCCTGATCCTACATCTCCCTGAATCAGGCGGTTCATCACCTGACCGCTGGACAGATCTGCGCAGACCTCTCTCAAAACCTTTTCCTGAGCCCCTGTAAGTGAATAGGGCAGAGAAGCCTTAAGCCTCTCTGCCTCTGAACCTGATTTCATCACATAAGAGCTTTTCACATCAGCCTTCTTCTCTTTTAAAAGGCGCACGGAAATCAGAAACATAAAAAATTCGTCGAAAACCAGACGCTTCCTCGAGAAAAGCAGTTCTGTCTCATCACCTGGAAAATGAATGTGCTCCAGAGCGAAATTATACTCCGCCAGCTCATATTTTTCGCGAAGGCGTTCCGGAAGAAAATCCTTTTCCATCCTTCTGTTTTTAAGAGCCTCTGCCACAGCCTTCGTGATTGTCTTATTTCCCAGGCCTTTCGTCTGTCCGTAGACCGGCTGCATGGAATGAACCAGTTCCCGGTACTTGTCCGGCCGGTAGATTTCCGGCTGCTCCATGACGAGCCTCCCCCGCTTTTTCATAACCTTTCCGCGAAAGACAAACCGTTCTCCGGCCTTTAAGGTTCCCCTGAGAAAAGGCATATTATACCAGTTCAGCTGTATCGTCCCGCTTTCATCCCTCAGATGAGTCATCACTACCTGCAAACGGTTAAAGCGCACTACATCTGCTGTTTTTGTAAGGGTTCCCTCCACTGCAGCCATGGTTTCCGGCTGCAGTTCTCCTGCTGGCTGAGGTTCCCGGAAGGCATCATAGCCTCTGGGGTAATAGTGAAGCAGATCTTCCACTGTATCGACTCCAAGCTTTGAAAACAGTCTGGCAGTCTTATCTCCTATTCCCTTCACTGATGTCAGCGGCTGCTGTTCCATGCCTCTCCTCCTGTTTCTTCTTATTCAACGGAAATCAGGTAATAGTAAACTGGCTGGCCGCCGAAGTGAAGTTCAATCTCACAGCCGGAAAACTGCTCTCTGGCATCCTCCAGAAAGCGTTCGGCATCCTCCTCCTTCACGCTGCCTCCATAGTAAATCGTGATCAGCTCCGAATCGTCATCTACCATAGCATTCAGCGTGTCCATAGCCGTCTGGCTTACGCTGCTGCCCACTGCCAGCATACCGGAATCGCCGATTCCCATAATATCTCCCTCGTGAATTTCCCGGCCATCCACTGAGGTATTTCTGACCGCATAGGTAATCTGACCTGTCTTGACACGTCCCATTTCCTGTCCCATAATTTCCAGATTTTCCTGGGGTTCCAGATCCGGTGCAAAATTAATCAGGGCTGTAATTCCCTGAGGAACTGTCTTCGATGGAACTACTGCCACCTCACAGTCCTTGGAAAGTTTTTTCGCCTGCTCTGCTGCCAGAATAATATTTTTATTATTGGGAAGTACATAGACTGTGTCTGCATGTACCTGTTCCACAGCCTTTAAAATGTCTTCTGTGCTGGGGTTCATGGTCTGTCCGCCTTCAATCACCACATCAGCGCCGATTCCCTTAAAAATATCAGCCAGGCCTGAGCCTGCGCAGACTGCCACAAAGCCTGTTTCCTTTCGCGGAACCTCTTTGTCAGCCTGGGTCTCCTGAGCCTTTAACTCTTCCTGTTTCTGTTCCCTGGCCATGCGTTCAGCGTCCTTAATCAGCCTCTCCTCATGCTCTTCCCTCATATTGTCAATCTTGATTCTGGAAAGAGAACCAAAGGTCAGCGCTCTCTGAATGGCAAGTCCTGGATCGTTAGTATGAACATGTACCTTTACTATCTCATCGTCAGACACCACCACAAGAGAGTCTCCGATAGATTCCAGATACTGTTTAAGACCCTTCTCATCAGCATCGGCAAACTCTGCCGCAAGGTTAATGATAAATTCGGTACAGTATCCAAATCTGATATCAGCCGTCTCAATATCAGCCGCAGAAGCGCCAGAGACCTTCCCGGCAGGAGACACACTTTCCTGCTCCTGTCCGAGAACTGCCTCCTTGCCCTTCAGGCCTTCCAGACAGCCCTTCACAATCTGCATCAGGCCCTGGCCACCGGAGTCTACCACTCCCGCCTGTTTCAGCACTGGAAGCATCTCCGGCGTCTGGCTGAGCACATAATCGCCGTGTTCAATGACCTGGGACACAAAGTCCAGAATATCCGTGGTCTCCTCTGAAAGCTCCTGAGCCTTCTCCGCCATACCTCTGGCAACCGTGAGAATCGTTCCTTCCTTAGGCTTCATAACTGCTTTATACGCAGTCTCTGTTCCCCTGTGAAACGCTCTTGCCAGACAGGCAACGTCAATTTTGTCCTTGCCCGCAATCTCCTTTGTAAAGCCTCTGAGAAGCTGGGAGAGAATAACACCGGAATTTCCTCTGGCTCCTCTCAGAGAGCCGGAAGAGATCGCTTTGGCCAGAAGCTCCATCGTAGGCTCCTCAATCGCCGCTGCCTCTCTCGCTGCGGAAAGAATTGTCATCGTCATATTAGTTCCTGTATCTCCATCTGGCACCGGAAACACATTCAGTTCATTAATCCACTCTTTTCTGGCCTCAAGGCCCTCAGCACCCGCAAGAAACGCTCGTTTCAGCGCCGCGGCGTCAATATAGTCCATACCCACAGGTTGTTTCCTCCTTATGATTAATCAATCACCCGTACGCCCTCAACGTAAATGTTGATTTTTTCTACCGTCATGCCGGTCAGTTCTTCCACTTTGTACTTTACGCTTTCAATCAGATTATCTGTCACAGCCAGTATGCTGACTCCATAAGAAACTATCACGTGAAAGTCAATGCTGATCGCATTATCACGGATCGTCACGTTAATACCTTTTGTCAGACTTTCACGTTTTAAAAGCTTTACCAGACCGTCTTTCATACTGACAGCGGCCATTCCGACAATTCCAAAACACTCCACTGCCGTCGTTCCCGCATACATTGCAATCACTTCCGGATCAATCTGGATCGAACCATATTTATTGTCAATACGCCCTTTCATAGCTGCAGCCTCCATTCTTTTTTTCGTTTTGAGATTCCCGACGCTCACTGCCAGGCACAGGCAGCCTCTCTCTTTTTGAGACTCCCGGTTATTAGTGATTATACCTTATTTTTGTAAAAAAAGAAACAAAATTTTATTTTTCACTTGCAAATTTGCCTGCTTTCTGCTATCATACAGTTGTTATGGATTTTTACGCAAAATCCGATGAACGGTAGAGGAGGTGCAACCATGGCTAAATGTGCAATCTGTGAAAAAGCTGCTCACTTTGGTAATGCAGTAAGTCATTCCCATAGAAGATCTAACAAAATGTGGAAAGCTAATGTTAAGTCTGTTAAAGTTAAAGTAAACGGCGGAGCTCAGAAGATGTATGTATGTACTTCTTGCTTAAGATCCGGTTTAGTTGAGAGAGCATAATTATCGTGCGGTTCAGCGTGTAAAAGAGGAGATAAAATCTGTCCTGATTTTGTCTCCTCTTTTTCTTTTACAGTTCTGCAGACATTCTTCAGCTGCAGAACAGATTATATCCAATGACTAGACATACTGCTGAAATACATACACAGAAGAAGCTTTTCGGAAAAATCAAAATAAATGTCATTCCGGCTCCTGCTGAAAACAGCATTAAGCCAAATACACGTTTCACACAAAGTCCTCCCGTCAACAAAGGCGCCTGTATACTATATAGTATGCAGACGCCTTTGTTTCATTCGCTTCTTATCCTTTATTTACTTTAATCTTCCGGATGATTTGGACGGAAGTTCTCTTTATAATCTTTGTATGTTTTCTTTACCACACCGGTCAGTGCAAACAGAGCAATGATATTCGGAACTACCATAAGAGAGTTAAAGCAGTCTGACATATTCCAGATAGTAGAAACCTTCATCAGAGAACCGATAATAATAAATACACATACTAACAGAATGTACGGCTTCACTGCCTTCTCACCAAAGAGATATTTTACATTGGTCTCACCAAAGAAATACCATCCGAGGATTGTGGAAAATGCGAAAAACAGCATACAAACTGCAATAAAGATAGAACCGAAGGAACCGAATGCAGCGGTAAACGCTGTCTGTGTCAGAGCGATTCCCTCTAAGAGCTTGCCGTCTACATAAGCTGCAGAACCTGGCTCCAGCATCTTTGTTCCGATAATAACGAACGCTGTCATATTTAATACCAGCATTGTATCAATAAATACAGATACAATAGCTACCTGTCCCTGCTGACACGGATGGTCAACAATCGCCTGTGCATGGGCATTCGGTGTAGAACCCATACCAGCCTCGTTGGAGAAAAGACCTCTGGCAACGCCTTTCTTTACAGCTTCCTTCATGGCAACACCAAATGCACCGCCGCATACAGCCTGAGGAGTGAAAGCTCCGCGGATAATAGCAGAGAACATGTACGGCACGTTCTGGATATTCATTACAACGATAATGAGACCGCCTACCAGATAGAGGCAGGCCATAATCGGAACCAGTTTTTCTGTAATAGTAGCGATTCTGGAGATACCGCCTCCGAAAATCAGCCATGCAACAATTGCCAAGATAATTCCTACTGCTATCTTGTCATAGGAAATCTGCTGTCCCATAATCGTAAAGCTTCCTACATTAGAGAAAAATGCTGTGTGGAACGCATCTGTAATAGAGTTAGCCTGAACTGCATTACCAAACAGACCCAGGGCCAGGGTAATCAGAATAGCAAATGCTCCAGCCAGAACCTTTCCAAAGGTTCCCTTAAAAGCTGCCCGGATGTAATAAACAGGACCTCCTGTTACCTTACCGTCAGCTCCCTTGATCCGATAAACCTGAGCCAGGGTTGCCTCACAGAAAATGGTAGCCATACCCAAAAGAGCAGATACCCACATCCAGAAAATCGCTCCAGGACCGCCCGCTGCAATCGCTGTAGCTGCACCAGCCAGGTTTCCTGTACCTACCTGCGCTGCAATCGCTGTTGTAAGAGCCTGGAATGAAGAAATTCCTCCTTCTTTTCCGCCGCTCTTCTTCTTTTTAAACAATCCTCCAAATACCCTGCGCCATCCGTTTCCAAATTCCCGGAACTGTACAAAGCCCGTCTGAATGGTAAACCAGATGCCGCCTCCCAGCAAAGCTGCCAGAAGAACATAACCGGTCAGTACATTGTTCGTGTCCAGAAGAATTTTGTTGAATAAATCCATACGCTGTCTTCCCCCTTCATGGTATTAGTGAAATTGATTTACCAGGCGTTGGCGGACTGTTTCTGCTTCTCTCAGCCAATCAAGCGTCTCTATCAATTTGTGATTATTATATCATACTTTCCATGCAATGTCTTGTATTTTTTGTGAAACATTCCATTTTTTTCTGCTTTTCCATATCTTTTTTGGATATTTTAGATAAACGCACATTGGTGTCTCTATCACTTCCATTTACCACGTTAAATTTCTGCAAAATGTTTTTAATTCTTTATTTTTTATCTCGTTTTCTAAATTTTGGGAATCTTATCTGCTTGTTCAAGCAAGTTTTTTCCAATTTTCTCCTGTTTTCCTGGATATTTTATTTTATTTTCTTAATTTCCACCAATATCCTGCTGTCTGCGATGTCAAAATTTTATAAGTTACACCGTTTCTTGCCTTGTTTTTTATGACAAAAAAATAACAGGGGCCTGTACCCCTGTTACTGCCTTTACTGCTATTTTTATTTCTGATCGTTCGGCTGCTTTTCTGATTCTGAAGCTTCTGTTTCCACCGTTTCTTCAAAAGCCTCCGCCATATCCTCAGCCTTCTTTACTGCTTCCGGAGACGGGGTATGGCTGATACCGCCGGCAAAACGATTCACAAAATCAGGAACCATATCAATAATTTTCGTCACTGCATCCTGATGCTTTACATTGACCAGCTTTGTCACCCCGTTCTGAATGATAAGAACCGCACTTGGGCTGATTTTTGCATTCATTCCCCCGGCCCCGTTATTTTTCGTGGACTGGTTAAAAGCCCCTGCCGCCATACCGCAGGATACGTCTACTAAAGGCAGGATAATCGCATCATCGATTTTTACCGCCTCTCCTACTACTGTTTTCGTGGTAACAAAGCTGTCCATGCCTTTAAACAGCGCCTCCACAGTGGATGAAAACTGATTATCTGCCATCCTCTATACTCCTCCTTCTCTCAAAAACCGTTTCATCAGAGCTCTGAAATTTTTGTCCCTCCAGATACGCAGCCCGGATACTGCGAAGGTTCCAAGGCAAAACTTCCCTTTTACAGAAACATCTCCCTCCAGCACATTTTCATTGAAAACTGCCTCCGTCTCAAGGTTCCCACCGTAAAGAGGGTAAAAAACTGCCAGAACGGTCAGGAGCTGTCCCATCAGGTAAGGATCCTCCACACCAAAGGCAACAGCTCCCTTAATTTTTGGAAACAGCTTCCTGACGATCCGTTTCACTTCATTCATCAGCAGGCGAAAGGTTTTCTTATTTTTTTCATCGGACAGCAGAGCAGACAGACTGTCTTTTTTCTGTTTCAGATTCAGGATATTTTTTCTGACGCGCCGGACAGCCAGGGAAAAGCGTTTTTTTATCTGCTCCGCTTTCTCCGCAGCCTGCTGAAGCATTCCTTTTCTGCGCTTCTTCTCTCTTTCCGGCGCTCCACTTGGCACATGAGACGTCTCTTCTTCTCTGCTCTGCGTTTTCCCTTGAAAGCTGTCTTCCTGTTTTACAGGAGTCTTCTGCTCTTGTTCCGGCGCAGAAAACTCCGTGGGCCCTGGAAATACTTCTGAATCTTCCGCTTTTTCTGTCTGGTTTTCCATCGCTGTCACAAACTCCTCATCCAGAGTATCGCTCCCTCTGCTCTCCTCTGTCCGTTCAGATTCCACTCCTTCTTTTTCCTGAAATGGGTGAAACCAGAGAATACCAAACTTTGTCTTAAGCCCCTCTTCCCCATAGGAAAAAGAACAGGTTACCAGACGAAACAGCCAGGATATCCTTCCATCAGCAGAAAATCTTTCATGAAGGGATGTTTCTATCTGATACCGGAGCGGGGCCAGGAGAACAGATAAAAACACCGCCAGAATGATTGCTGCCGCTGCCAATACAAGAAACAAAATCAGTTTCAGAATAAAAAATACAATCTGGAGCATCTTCCCACCTACTGTGCGTTTTTTTCCAGGTACTGCCTTACCTTAAATTCTCCGGTCTCCCGGTACACCTGGCTTACAATCTTTCCTGCCAGCTCACAGGCCTCCTCATAGCCCGCTGCAATTCCGACAACAAGAAGATCCTCCGACTCCCGCCAGGGCTTTCGGAGTTCACGGCAGCTGTATATATCAAGAAGATTATTGCCTCCTGAGGCTGGGGTTATAACATAGATCTCCGGCTGAATTTTTCGTTCTCTCAAACCCTGAAGAATCTGAAACCTCTTCCCGGCCGCCTGTTCTCCCATATATAAATGCTGGTAAAACCTCATCTTTTCCTCCCAAAGCCCCGGTTCTGGTTCCATTGGCCTCTGTGCAGCTTTTATGCAAACTCTAAAATAGAACGTCTCAATACGTCCAGCGCCTGAACTACGGATCTCTCTCTGATTTTCTGCCGGTCTCCCTTAAAGCGGAATTCCTCCACATGAACCCTGTCATTCATGTAGCAGGCAATATAAACCAGTCCTATCGGTTTTTCCGGTGTCGCTCCATCCGGACCTGCAAGACCTGTAATGGCTACACAGATATCTGAATCAGTAGCAAACACACCGCCCTTAGCCATCTCCTTGGCTGTCTGAGCGCTGACTGCGCCATATTTTTTCAGAGTACTCTTGCTCACATCCAGAAGCTTTCTCTTCGCCTTGTTAGAATAGGTGACAAACCCTTCCCTGAACACCTCTGACACTCCCGGTACCCCTACCAGGGTACCTGCCAGAAGTCCGCCGGTACAGGATTCTGCCGTGGTAACTGTCAGCTCATGCTTTTTTAACAGCTTCACTACCACATCTGTCAGAGTCTCCTTTTCATCTGTGGTATACACAGCCTCTCCAAAGCGTTTTTTAATCTCTTTGACCATGGGCTTTAAAAGCTTCCTGGCTTCCTCCTCTGAGGCAGCTCTGGCTGTCACCCTAAGATGTACTTCTCCCTGCTTGGCATAGGTAGCGAGAGTAGGATTCGTCTGCTTGTCAATGAGATCCAGGATCATCTCCTCTACCTTGCTCTCACCGAAGCCGCATATTTTTACCATCTGGGACAGAATCACATCTTCATTTTTCTTCTGAAGATACGGACAGATCTGATTCTCCATCATAGGATAAAGCTCATTCGGCGGTCCCGGAACAAGAATTACTGTTTTCCCATCCTGCTCTATTGCCAGGCCAGGAGCTGTACCGTTTTCATTGTCAAATACCACAGCTCCCTCTGGAATCACTGCCTGTTTCCAGTTGCTCTCCGGCAGATCCTCCTTATTTCTTTCTCTGTAATACTCCTTTAAGCGCTCTTCTGTATGTGTATCCTTCACAAAGGAAAGCCCCATGACTCTGGCACAGGTTTCCTTGGTCAGATCGTCCTCTGTCGGTCCCAGGCCTCCGTTTAAAATCACAATATCAGAACGGTTCAGAGCAGTCTTAATTACCTCAGCCAGGCGTTCCTCATTATCCCCTACTGTAGTCTGATAATAGACATTCAGGCCCAGCATAGCGCACTTTTCAGACAGATATCTGGCGTTGGTATTTACAATATTCCCCAGCAGCAGCTCTGTTCCCACAGATACCAGTTCAACAACCATATTTAGATGCTCCCTTCTGTCAGAACCTTGTGATTCTTCACAATGTAATCAACCAGTGAAATGATAGTCAGAGCCAGGGCAATCCAGACACAGAGATTTGTCAGCATCACCAGATTTGGAATATCAAGAATCAGAAGCACTACTGCTATCATCTGGAAGGTTGTCTTAAATTTTCCCCAGTAGCTGGCTGCAATCACCACGCCGTTGTCAGAGGCTACCAGACGGAAGCCGCTGATAATGAATTCGCGGCTGATGATAATTAATACCATCCATGCAGGAAGCGCTCCCAGCTCAATCAGGCAGATCAGGGCTGAACACACTAAAAGCTTATCTGCCAGCGGATCCATAAATTTACCAAAGTTAGTCACTAAATTATATTTTCTGGCAATCTTTCCATCCAGCAGATCCGTCAGGCTTGCTATGATAAACAGAGCCAGGGCAATCAGGCGGAAGGTTCTGTTCTCTCCTCCCTGCCACATCAGGAAAAATACAAAAAACGGAATCATAATCACACGCAGTACTGTAAGTTTATTCGGCAGATTCATCGCACAACTCTCCTATCAAATCATACTCAAGAGCTCCCGTCACCCTGACTCTGCAGAAGTCACCGGACATCAGAGGCTCATCACCATTTACAAAAATCAGACCGTCCACATTAGGCGCATCCATGTAGGTTCTTCCCACGTAGGCGTTCTCGTCTGCTACCTTGCCCTCAATCATCACCTCCAGAATACGTCCCTCCATATTCTCCGATTTTTCAAAGGCAATTTCTTGCTGCAGTTCCATAATCTCATCCCGGCGCTCCTCTTTTATTTCCTGTGGAACCTGATCCGGGAAGGAAGCAGCCGGAGTATCCTCCTCTGCAGAGTAGGCGAATACCCCCAGACGTTCAAACTGCATCTCCTCCACAAAATCCAGAAGCAGCTCATGATCCTCCTCTGTTTCCCCTGGAAAACCGGAAATCAGTGTAGTTCTCAGAGCAATATCCGGAATCTCTTCCCGCAGGCGGGCAATGCTCTTCTTAAGTTCTGCCAGGGTCGTTCTCCTGTTCATCCGTTTCAGAATCTTATCGCTAGCATGCTGGATAGGAATATCCAGATAATGGCAAACCTTTTCCTCTGTCTTAATGGTCTGAATCAGCTCTTCTGTGATTTCCTCCGGGTAACAGTACTGAATCCGGATCCACTGAATACCAGGAATGGCGGCCAGCTTTTTCAGCAGCTCCGGAAGGGCCTTTCTTCCATAGAGATCAACGCCGTAAAGCGTTGTTTCCTGGGCTACCAGGATCAGTTCCTTCACTCCCTGCTCTGCCAGCTCCTGAGCCTGCTCCAGCAGACGCTCCATGGGCACGCTTCTGTATGGCCCTCTCAAATATGGAATAATGCAGTAAGTACATCGCTTGTCGCATCCCTCTGCTATTTTCAGGAAGGCATAGTGGCCTCCTGTGGTCACCAGCCGCTTCTCCTTCACATCCGGCAGAACAGACAGATCATGGAAACAGGAAATGTGCTCCTGACCGGAAAGCGCCTGTCTGATCACATTGGCGATCTCGTCATAGGTGGAGGTTCCCAGAATTCCATCTACCTCCGGAATTTCCTGCATAATCTCTTCCTTATATCTCTGAGCCATGCAGCCGGCTACAATCAGAACCTTGCACTGTCCCGTCTTCTTAAGCTCCGCCATCTCCAGAATCGTATTAACACTCTCTTCCTTGGCATCCCCAATGAAGCAGCATGTATTAATCAGAATAATATCTGCCTCATACTCATCATCTGTAAATGTGTATCCGTCCTTATTCAGAAGGCCTAACATCATTTCTGTGTCCACCAGGTTCTTATCACAGCCAAGGGAAACACAAAGTATCTTCATAATTCATCTCCTGACTTATTATTTTTTAATATGATTTCTTCCTATAGCAAAAATGCCATCTCACGGCATGAAGCCATGAGACGGCCCGTTTCATTAAAACTGGATGTCGTCCTCGGAGCTGTCATCCTCGCTGACAATCTTCACCTTGGAGCTGTAGAGTTCGTCAATCGCAACAGAAAGAGGCTTTCTGCTGGCAGAAGCGATGGACGGATCTTCCTTGGCAATCAGCTGTCTGGCACGCTTCGCTGTGGCAATTACGATGGAATAACGGCTCTGAATAACCGGATCTGCTCCCTCTTCCACACCGCTGTTTACTACTTCCATCAGGTCTGTATAAGATGGCTTTAACATCATAATGATCATATCTCCTTTTTCTGGTATTCTATTATTTTACCATGGTCCCGCCCATTTATCAATGGAAGAGACATGGTTTTGCTTTCAACTGCTTACTTCTCTGCTGTCAGCTGTTTTACATCCGACTGAACCTGTGCGATAAAATCTCTGTGATTTCCCACCCGGTTTCTCTGGCTCTGGATCAGGGCATGGAGAGTCTCCACACAGCTTTCAACTGTGTCGTTGACTACTGTATAATCATAGTACTGAATTGAGTCTGCCTCCTCCCCGGCCCGTTTCAGGCGCGCCTGGATCGTCTGTGCATCCTCTGTTCCCCTGCCTACCAGTCTCCGCTTCAGTTCCTCAGCGCTGGGAGGCATAATAAATACCAGCATCGTTTCAGGAAACTTTTCCTTGACTTTTAAAGCCCCCTGAATCTCGATCTCCAGCAATACGTCCTTTCCGGCCTCAATATTGTCGAATACATATTTCTTTGGAGTCCCGTAATAATTCTCCACATACTGAGCATACTCCACCAGCTCATCCCGGTGGATCATCTCCTCAAACTCTTCTCTGGTTTTAAAAAAATACTCTCTTCCGTTCTCCTCGCCCTCTCTGGGAGCTCTGGTTGTGGCGGAAATAGACAGCGCATAATTTTCATACTTTGAAATAAGCGCTTTCATTACTGTTCCCTTTCCTGCTCCTGAAAATCCGGAAACAACAACTAAGGTTCCCTGATTGTCCATATCCATCCTCCTGTCTCTCATCTATCATGTGAAGCTCTGACGCTGTGTTCTATTCAATATTCTGAATCTGCTCTCTCACTTTCTCGATCTCCGTCTTCAGCGCAATGGCCTTATCGGAAACTTCCAGATCATTCGCCTTGGAAAGAATGGTATTCGCTTCCCGGTTCATCTCCTGAGCGATGAAATCCAGCTTTCTGCCTACACTGCCGCCGGATAAAAGCTCCGTTTTAGTGGCTTCGATATGGCTTTTAAGGCGCACTGTCTCCTCATCCGTGCAGATTTTGTCTGCAAAAATCGTCACCTCTGCTGCAATTCTGCCATCGTCAATCGCCGTTCCGGAAAGCAGTTCCTTTACCTTCTCCTCCAGCTTCTGCCTGTACTCGGCTACAATAGCAGGGGATCGCTCTTCAATCTCTCTGACAAGAACTGCCATGTTGTCCAGCTTCGCCAGAAGATCTGCTTTCAGATTCTCTCCCTCTTTCACTCTGGTCTCTACAAAACGGGATGCTGCTTCTGTGACTGCCTCTTTTAGGATAGTCCACATGTGCTCTTCATCCTCCGGAACCTGCTCCATCATCAGTACATCCGGATATCTGGCCAGATCGGACACTCTGATATCATTATCAATGTGAAACTGCTCCGCCATCTTCTCAAAGTAGGCCATATATTCCGCTGCCAGAGAGGCATTGTATTTAAGGGACATCTTCTCCTCTGTATAATCCTCATAGGCAATAAACAGATCAACCTTTCCCCTCTGAATATACTGCTTCAGCAGACTTCGGATCGAGGCTTCGAAATAATTAAACTTTTTAGGCATCTTGATGCTGAGATCCAGATAGCGGTGATTGACCGCCTTCATCTCCACAGAAATCTTGTATTCCTCTGTGGTAATCTCACACCGTCCGAAGCCTGTCATACTTTTTAACATGGCTGCACCTTCCTTTGTCCATAGATAGCTATTATTATAAGCCATATAAAAAATCAAGTCAACTGAAAATAAGACTGCATTCGGAGTGTTTCTTGCGCAGGATAATTGTAAACCTATATTTAATTTTTAGTTGACATTATGCTGCTGACCGGTTTATAATACAGCCATCACAAATGCAAAGGAGATACTGCCATGAAGCCATATGCTGCGGAACAGACAGCGGAAGAAATCATAAACGGAAGGCGGCTCACACAGGGAGAGGATGTATCCTTTCTGCTGACAGAGGACTTAGAAACTCTCTGCCAGGGGGCGGACTCCATACGGAAGGCGCTCTGCGGCAAACACGCACAGTTATGCTCCATTATAAATGGCCGCAGCGGACGGTGTCCGGAAAACTGTAAATTCTGTGCCCAGTCAGCCTGCTGGAAGACCAGAATCGAAGAATATCCGTTTTTAGAGCCCGACGCTATTCTCTCTGACTGCCGCTTCCATGAGGCTAAAAAGGTGCGGCGCTATTCTATAGTCACAGCAGGCCGTGCTTTAAGCGGCCAGGAATTTGAAAAGGCTCTCACCGCCTACCGGGCTATGGCAGAAAACTGTCGTATCGGCCTGTGCGCATCCTTCGGACTTCTTTCAGAAGAGGATTTCTTCCGTCTGAAGGAAGCAGGCGTTACCAGATACCATGCAAATATAGAAACCTCCCGAAGAAATTTCCCGAACATCTGCACGACTCACACCTTCGAGGACAAGCTGGAGGTCATCCGACGGGCCAAAGCCGCCGGACTTGACGTCTGTTCCGGCGGAATAATCGGCATGGGAGAAACATGGGAGGATCGCATCGATATGGCGTTTACCCTCAGTGGACTGAACATTTTATCCATCCCTCTGAACGTGCTGCGGCCTATTCCCGGCACGCCTCTGGAACACCAGCAGTCCCTGCCGGAAGAAGATATTTTAAGAACCATTGCCATTTTCCGCTATCTGAACCCAGAAGCCCAGATACGTCTGGCAGCAGGCAGAAATGCCATGGCAGACAGCGGGCGCAGAGCTTTCTGTTCCGGCGCCAACGCAGCGATTACCGGAGATATGCTCACTACCTCTGGTAATGGAATTGATGAGGATCAGAAGATGCTGGCTGAGATGGGATTTTCCCTTTAAAGGAGCAGAAAAAGAAACTTTTTTTGTTCCACTGAAAGTCACACAAAAGTTTATGTTTCAGGATAAATAATGATATGACAGGAGTTTACTATGAATAAAATGAATTCTGCCGCTGAAGGCAAACCGTTTTTTACTGCAAAAACCATGAGTTTAATCGGACTGATGACAGCCCTGACCTGTGTGCTGGGGCCGCTGGCAATTCCGCTGCCCTTCAGTCCTGTCCCCATTTCCTTCACCAACCTGGCCGTCTATCTGGCTGTCTATGTTCTGGGTATGAAAGCCGGTACTGTCAGCTACCTGGTTTATCTTCTGCTGGGTATGGCAGGGCTTCCTGTTTTTTCCGGTTTCACAGGGGGAATCGGAAAGCTGGCCGGTCCTACTGGAGGTTATTTAATCGGATTTATTTTCATGGCAATCATTGCAGGCTTTACCATTGAATATTTTCCAGGCAAAAAACTGATTCACGCCGCTGGTCTGATTCTTGGTACGGGAGTGTGCTATCTCTTTGGAACTGTCTGGCTGGCTCATCAGCTTGGAATTTCCTTTACTGCTGCCCTGGCTTCCGGCGTGATCCCTTATCTTCCGGGAGATACAGCAAAAATTTTATTTGCGCTTGTCATCGGCTCCAGGCTGCGCCGGGAAATCGCTCTCCTGTCCCAGAGAAGTTCCCGGTAATTTTCTGCTGTCACTTCTGTTCTCTGTATAAACTCGCCTAAAACAGTTGTACTTCTGATTAAATTTCATTATAATAGTTTAACGTCAGCACACTGACCCAATCCTGTCATTCAAGCAGCAGGCGGAAAAGCTTCTTCTCTGCCTGCTGAACTCTGCAGGTTTTATTATTATAGAAAAGGAGACGTTATCCATGGCTTTTGACGGAATTGTCATCGCGTCCCTGGTTCACGAATTTAACCAGAATATTTCTGGCGGAAAAATCGCAAAGATTGCCCAGCCGGAAAAGGACGAGCTTTTATTTACCATAAAAAACAACCGCGAAACTTACAGGCTGCTGTTATCTGTCAATCCCAGCCTTCCTCTGGCTTATCTGACAGACTCTAATAAAAACAGCCCCTTAACTGCGCCTAATTTCTGTATGCTTTTGAGAAAGCATATCGGAAATGGGCGGATTCTTTCTATCTCCCAGCCAGGCCTTGAGCGGGCCATTGAGTTTGAAATTGAGCACCTGGATGAGATGGGGGATCTCTGCCGGAAGCGGCTGATTGTGGAGCTGATGGGAAAACACAGCAATATTATTTTCTGTACCAGCGATGGAATGATTATCGACAGTATCAAGCACATTTCCGCCCAGGTAAGTTCTGTCCGGGAGGTGCTTCCAGGCAGAGAATATTTCATTCCTCAGACTGCCCGCAAACTGAATCCCCTGGAAACCAGCGAGGAGGAAATAGCCGCTGTGCTGGCGGAAGCCACGGAACCGGTGGGAAAGGCTGTTTACAGCCATTTTACAGGTATCAGCCCTGTCATGGCAGAGGAATTCTGCCATCTGGCCAGCATTGAATCCTTCGTTCCTGCGGCAGAGCTTTCTGCGGCAGAGCGGATTCATTTAAGCCATACCTTCTCCCTGGCTATGGAATCTGTGAAAGAAGGGCAGTTCTCTCCCTGTATCCTCTATAAAGGCGAAGAACCGGTGGAATTCTCTGCTCTGGCCTTTACGGCACTTCCGGCTGACTGCTGCCTGAAGGAATTTCCTTCCATGAGCCAGGTACTGGAAACCTACTATGCCTCTAAAAATATCATTACCAGAATCCGCCAGAAATCCTCAGACCTGCGTCGGATTGTCCAGACTGCCCTGGAGCGGAATTATAAAAAGTACGATCTCCAGCAAAGGCAGCTGAAGGATACAGAAAAGCGTGATAAATTCCGCATCTACGGAGAGCTTCTAAACACCTACGGCTATGAGCTGACCGGCGGGGAAAAGGAGCTTTCCTGTCTCAACTATTACACCAATGAAACCATCCGGATTCCCCTGGACGAGACGAAAACAGCCCAGGAAAACGCAAAGCGATATTTTGAAAAATACAACAAATTAAAGCGTACCTTTGAGGCAATGACAGAACTGACAGAGGAGACAAAGCGGGAGATCGACCATTTAGAGTCTATCAGCGCAGCTCTTGACATTGCCTTAAAGGAAGAGGATTTAACGCAGATTAAGATGGAACTGACAGAATATGGCTTCATTAAAAAACATGGGCCGAACATGAAAAAGCAGAAAATTGTGAGTAAACCATTCCACTATCTGTCCTCCGACGGCTTCCATATTTATGTAGGGAAAAACAACTACCAGAACGAAGAGCTGACCTTCAAACTTGCCACAGGAAACGACTGGTGGTTCCATGCCAAGGGCATCCCAGGCTCCCATGTCATTGTAAAAAGCGAGGGAAAGGAGCTTCCGGACCGGGTATTCGAGGAGGCCGGAGCTCTGGCAGCCTACTACTCCAAGGGACGCGGCAATGAAAAGGTGGAAATCGACTATATTCAGAAAAAGAATATCAAGAAGGTGGCCGGAGCGGCTCCAGGATTCGTCATCTACCACACCAATTACTCCCTGGTAGCCGTGCCGGGAAATAAGCTGGAGGAGATCAATTAACACGGAACAAAACAAAAACGAGGAACTGTTTTCAGCGCTTCTACTGGAGCCAAAAAACAGTTCCTCATTTTTTATGTTATAATTTTATAATTTCTATCTGATCTCCGCTTTTCCGCCCATATATGGCCGTAATACCTCTGGAATTCTTACAGAACCGTCTGCCTGTAAGTTATTCTCTAAGAAGGCAATCAGCATACGCGGCGGAGCCACTACTGTATTGTTTAAGGTATGGGCAAAGTATTTGCCGTTCTCACCGTTTACACGGATCTTTAAGCGGCGCGCCTGGGCATCTCCTAAGTTAGAGCAGCTGCCTACCTCAAAATACTTCTGCTGTCTTGGGGACCATGCCTCTACGTCTACAGACTTCACCTTTAAGTCGGCCAAATCTCCGGAGCAGCATTCCAGAGTTCTCACCGGAATATCCAGGGAGCGGAACAGGTCAACTGTGTTCTGCCACAGCTTGTCATACCACTTCATGCTGTCCTCAGGCTTGCAGACAACGATCATCTCCTGCTTCTCAAACTGGTGGATTCTGTATACGCCTCTCTCCTCGATTCCGTGAGCGCCCTTCTCTTTTCTGAAGCACGGGGAATAGCTGGTCAGAGTCTTCGGAAGCTCCTCCTCCTTGAGAACTGTGTCAATGAACTTTCCAATCATGGAGTGCTCACTGGTTCCGATCAGGTACAGATCTTCGCCCTCGATTTTGTACATCATGGCATCCATCTCAGCAAAGCTCATAACGCCTGTTACCACGTTGCTGCGGATCATAAACGGAGGCACACAGTAGGTAAATCCTCTGTCAATCATGAAATCTCTTGCATAGGAAATCACAGCAGAGTGAAGTCTTGCAATGTCTCCCATCAGATAATAAAAACCGTTTCCAGCTACCTTTCTGGCGCTGTCTAAGTCAATTCCGTTGAAACGCTCCATGATCTCTGTGTGGTATGGAATCTCAAAGTCAGGAACTACCGGCTCTCCATACTTCTGAATCTCCACATTCTCGCTGTCATCCTTTCCAATCGGAACAGACGGATCGATAATGTTCGGAATCGTCATCATGATCTTTGTGATCTTTTCGCCAAGATCCTTCTCCATCTCCTCCAGCTCTGCTAAACGGGCTGCATCCTCGCCTACTTTCTTCTTCAGCTCCTCTGCCTCTTCCTTCTTTCCCTGAGCCATCAGTCCGCCGATCTGCTTGGCAATCTTATTTTTTCCTGCTCTCAGATCATCTGCTTCCTTTTTAACTGCACGGTTTTTGGCATCCAGCTCGATCACTTCGTCCACCAGAGGCAGCTTGCTGTCCTGGAATTTATTCCTGATGTTCTGCTTTACGATCTCCGGATTTTCTCTGACAAATCTTAAATCTAACATATCTTCCTCCTGCAGCGGTTCCTAAAAT
The DNA here is from genome assembly GCA_027698105.1 of Lachnospiraceae bacterium AM93-12TA. Classification (GTDB taxonomy): domain Bacteria; phylum Bacillota; class Clostridia; order Lachnospirales; family Lachnospiraceae; genus Otoolea. The sequence continues at coordinate 34,736 of JAQERH010000020.1, read as the reverse complement.
CCGCTTTTATTTTCATTGAAATCAATGAGATTGACTGCTTTGACAGTCAAAACGTAATCTGACCTTGATTATACTACAGTTTCTCCTTTATGAAAAGCCCATTTCTGCCTTTTCCTGCAGTCTCTTAATCCCTGCGGCTCAGCCTGAACAGATAAGGAAGACACTCCTCTATGCAAAGTCCTTCCTTTTCCGGAATCTGAAGCTCCTCCGACCGTTCTACACACTTTCTCGTAAATGTCACCGCACGGCGTACTGCTTCCTCCAACGGTACAGAATGGACCATCTCTCCTGCCAGCACGGCAGAAAATACATCGCCTGTACCATGGCGGCTGGCCTCAATCCGTTTTCCTGTGAAAAAAACAGGCTCTTTTCCTCTTTCCAGCACCACATTCATAATAGAATGGCTTTTTGCTGCTCCTGTAAGCACCACCGCTCCAGGACCCATAAATAACAGCTTGTATGCCAGATCTGACAGCCTGTTTTTCGACCAGCCCGTTTCACTCCAGGGGGTTTCTGTCAGAAGGCAGGCCTCTGTCAGATTAGGCGTAATCACATCTGCATACTGAATCAGTTCCCGCATCTCCTCACAGAGCTCCTGCGTGCAGGTCCGGTAAAGGGTTCCATTATCTCCCAGCACCGGATCCACTAATACTTTCGTCCCCTGAGGCTTTAGCTCCATAAGAAATTCTGCTGCCGTCCGCACCTGACCGGCTGATCCGAGAAAGCCGGTCATAACCGCGTCAAACGAAAATTTCAGCTTTTTCCACTCCTCCAGATAGGGCGCCAGTCTCTCTGTATAATCGTCAAAATAACAGCTGGAGTAGCCGGTATGGTTTGACAGAATAGCTGTAGGCGCCGGGCAGCACTGTACTTTCAGAGCGCTCAGCACAGGAATAGCCGCTGTCATAGAACAGCGGCCATAACCTGCCATGGAATTTATCATTGCAATCTTTTTTTGTCCTGTTTCATTCATCATAATCTCCTTACGATAACCGGAGAAGAAGGCCCGCCGAATGAAGCGCAGGCCGCGCTGCCATATATATCAGGACAGACGCAATCGCTGATATCACCGCATTGATCGAGGTGGAAGCGATATTCCAGACGAGAGCCAGCTCAGCTGCCGGCTTTCCGATTATCAGCAGTTTATAGTAATATCCAAATAAAGGATCAGCCACCATGTTAAATAAAAGGCCTGCAGCTGATGCCAGAATCACATATTTCAAAATATGCTTTTTGTCTGTGCTGGCAGTAATCTTTCCAATTCTGTGAGCCACAAGACCTGTAATCAGGCCGATGCACAGCTTTAAAATAAAAGTTTTCGGAGCATAGACCACGTAAACTGGATCCAGCAGATCTCCTATGGTCATTCCAATCGCGCCTCCCAGGCCGCCCCAGAAACCGCCGATGAGCAGAGCGCCCAGTACGCAGACTGCGTTGCCCAGGTGGATGGATGTAGCGTCGCCGCCTGGAAGTGTCAGTTTAATCTGGCCAAATGTAAATACCACATAAGAAAGAGCCGCCATCAGTCCGGTCATGGCTATTGTGTACGCCTTATCATTGTTTCGAATCATATCACTGCCTCCTGCTGTAAACTGTATGCAGATGTCCTGCACCCTTCTGACCTGTATCTTATCACAAATCTGTACTCGGTAAAACATTCAGTTTTTATATTTTTTCAGGGGTCAGTTTTTATTTCGATCAATCATGGCTCTCGATACAGATGAGAACTCCCTTTTGGAATTCCAGGCTTCCCTTCTCCTCTTTCAGCTCATTGCTGATGCAGAGACTGGTTCCCAGGCGGATCGTTTTATCAAAAAGAGGATATTTAAAACCAGTCAGGGTAATGCCCTCCACTGCTTCTGTCAGAGGAAGAAACGAAATATATCCGCCATATGTCTGTTCCCTGACAAATTCTGTCCTGCCGGGACCGGCCAGATATATTTTGTTTCTCTCATCGTAAATCTCCACTCTCATACCGTTCTGAAAGAACTGATTTAACAGCTGTACGTTGCCAAGGGCATGATCCATCCGTCCTCCCAGGGCTCCCAGCAGATGAACCAGTCGAAATCCTTTTCTCTCTGCTGTGAGAAGGGCCAGTTCTGTGTCTGTCTCATCTTTCTCCGGCCGATGGATTTCAAGCTCAATTCCAGGTTTTCCGCGATAGGAATCAAACAGAGTCAAATCGACTGTATCCAGATCTCCCACTATTTCATCTGGACAGAGACCGAGATCTGATGCAGCCTTCAGCCCCCCGTCCACAGCAATCACACAGCTGTAATTTCTATCTTTTAGAAACTGCTCTGCAAAGGTCAGATCCAGGCTTCCCCCTGTTATAATCAGGCAGGCCTGTTCTTCCATTCTACTCATACTCCTTAAAAATCTCCAGAAATGCCTTTGTGTTAGCTGCTGCGTCTCCTTTAAAGACAGCAGAACCGGCCACAATTACATTAGCTCCTGCTTCAATCACCTGACGGGCATTTCCAAGCCCTACGCCTCCATCCACCTGAATGTCCAGAGCCAGTCCTCTCTCGTCGCTCATTCTGCGCAGCTCCCGAATCTTTTCCAGGGTATACGGAATAAACTTCTGGCCGCCAAAGCCTGGATTGACTGACATGATAAGTGCCATATCTAACTGGTCCAGAATACAGGACAGAGTGGATACAGGAGTAGCAGGATTTAAGGCAACAGCGGCTTTAAGCCCCAGCTCCTTGATCTGATTCACCGTCCGATCCAGATGTCTGCAGGCCTCCTGGTGAACGCAGATCAGATCAGCTCCCGCTTTCTTCATGTCCTCCACGTAGCGTCCCGGCTCCTCCACCATCATATGAACGTCAAACACCCGATCCGTTATCGGACGGAGCCGCTCAATCACTGGCATTCCAAATGAAATGCTGGGGACAAAGGTTCCGTCCATCACGTCCAGATGGATGTACTGGGCCCCAGCCCTGTCTACTGCCTGGATCTCCTCTCCCAGGCGTGAAAAATCTGCTCCTAACACAGACGGCGCTAAACGTATCATATCAATATCTCCTTTTATCCTTCAATTCCTGATACAAAAGCAGGTAATTCTCATATCGACTGCGGCTGATTTTCCCGGACTTTACTGCTTCCTTGACTCCGCACACCTTCTCTCCCACATGGACACAGCCCAGAAAACGGCATCCGTCCTCCTCTGGGGCAAACTCCGGAAAACAGTCCTTCAGTTCCTCTGGCTTCAAATCCTCAATGTACATGGAACTGAAACCAGGCGTATCCATCATATAGGTATTTTCCTCCACAAAGAACAGCTCTGAGTGGCGGGTCGTATGCTTCCCTCGCTTAATTTTCTCACTGACAACTCCTGTCTCCATCCGGGCCTCCGGCTGGAGAAAATTCGTCAGAGAAGATTTTCCCACTCCGGAGGGTCCTGCCAGCACAGTCGTCTTTCCCTGGATCAGGCTGTGAATCTCCTGAAGCCCCGCTTCCTCATAGGTGCTGATAAAATGAATCTCATATCCTGCCGGAGCGTAGATGGAACGCAGGCGCTCCATCTCCTCCCTGGATGATAAATCAATTTTATTAAAACAGATAACAGCCGGAATATTCTGGCGCTCCATCATAACCAGAAATCGATCCAGAAGATTCAGGTTCGGCATAGGTTCTGTAATGGCAAACACCACCAAAGCCTGATCTATATTGGAAACAGCCGGACGGATTAAAGCATTTTTCCGCTCCAGAATTGAGACAATATTGCCTGTGCCCGACTCCTCGTCCAGAACTTCAAATTCTACGTTGTCTCCTACCAGGGGCTTGATCTTCCTGTTTCTGAATACACCCTTGGCTCTACACTCATAGACTTTCTGCTGTCCATCGTGGACATAGTAAAAGCCTGCAATTCCCTTAACAATTTTTCCTGTCATCCTACGCGTCGACCTCCATAAATTCAAGAGGATAGGTCTTTAAAATTTTATCGTTAGTCAGATCCCAGATCTGCAGCTCGCCTGTCAGAACACCATCCGCGCCTGTCAGCTCATAGTGAACAGGGAGGGTCACATCACCCTTCATGTTTCTGGCATCCATCACTGTAGTCGTTCTCTTCTGTCCATTTACAGTCTGCACCATAACAATCTCTACTGTAATGGTGGTAGAGGCTCCGCTGGGGCCAAAATTGTCCTTTAAAGGATAATCGTCATTGACAATCGCCGCATATTTTTTGCCTCGTCCCTCGCTGATTACATAGCTGACGGTGCTTCCCTCAGGAACCTCCTCATCCACCAGAGGAGTCTGACTGATAATCGTTCCACGTTTAACACTGTCACTTTTCTGGCTGAGAATCTGATCCGCCGGAGCAGGAAGCAGTCCCGCTTCAGCCAGGGCTTCACTGGCCTCCTCTTCTGTCATATTACTTAAATCAGGAACCTTTACCATGCTGACTGCAGGTCCCAGACTTACATAAAGCTCAATTTCGTCTCCTCTGTCAGCTTCCTGGGGCTCATAGCGCACCACCATATTCTCAGGAATCGTATCGCTGTTTTCCTGTTTGAGAGAAACAGTCAGCCCCTTGGCCTCTAAAAGATTCTTGGCATTGGTTCCATCCAGAGCTTCCAATCCCAAAACAGTCAGGTCAATCTGGCGGGCTTCTTTCGTCTCTTCCTCAGATTCCTTTTCACCGCCCTCTCCTACAATAACCTTGACGGTGGACTGTTTGTCTACAACTGTCCCCTCAGCCGTCTTCTGCTCAATGACGTGTCCTTTTTTCTTCTCTTCTGACGGAGCATAGCTGTAGCTCAGCTTCAGATGATTCTCCTCTGCCTTCTCCTCTGCCTCGTCCTCCGTCAGTCCTATAAAATCCGGAACCTTTGTCTCTGTATCCTTCAGCCCTGTCTCCTGACTTGAAGTCTGGAGCAGATCGCCTCCATTCGAACCGGAGTTGAAAATTCCTCCCAGCTTGGCAAATATTGTAATCAGAACGGCCACAATAATAATGGCTGCCACTACGCCTACACTTGTAAGAAGCTTTTCAATCTGGGGATTAATGTCAGAATCTCTCCTCTGTTTTCTGGCCTTTTTCCCGGAAGAGCTGTTGCCGGAAGCCGGAATATGAGCTGAATCCTGATAATCGTCATACGTATCGTATTCATCGTATTCGTACTCCTGGCTTCTGTTTCCCGCACTCCTGCTGTCGCGGCGGCCATGAGCCTCTCTCCGCTCGTTTCCATACTCTCTGTCACGCCGTTTGTCATACTGTCCTGCCTCCGAAGCCGCCCGCATGCTGGAGCTCTGCCCATTCATGATCACAGGCCCTGTATTTCTGGCCTGTTTGATCTGGCTCAGCTCATCATTAGAAATAACCATCGTCGGCGAGGACGTATCCACCTCCGGTTCCTCTGCAACGAAATCGTCATCCGGATCTACCAGCGCATGGCGCAGATCTGCAATCAGCTCATAGACATCCCTGTAACGCTTCTCCGGCTTCTTCTGTGTACACTTTATGATAATCCGATCAAGGCTTACAGGAACCTCCGGGTTCAGACGGGACGGGGGCGTCACAGCCTGCTCTAAATGGGCCAGTGCAATACTTACTGTATTATCTCCGTCAAACGGAACGGTGCCTGTCACCATTTCAAACATAGTAATGCCCAGAGAATAAATGTCTGTCCTGGAATCGCTGAAACCTCCTCTGGCCTGCTCTGGAGAAATATAGTGGACAGAGCCGATAGCTGTAGCCCCGATGGTCTGGTTGCTGACCGCTCTGGCAATACCGAAATCTGCCACCTTTACTTTTCCATCTCTGGAAATAATCATGTTCTGAGGCTTAATATCCCGGTGGACAATGTGCTGATCATGGGCAGCTGCAATTCCCTGAGCCACCTGAATCGCAATTCCGATAGCCTCTTTAGACCCCAGCCTGCCTTTTTTCGTAATGTAGCTTTTCAGGGTGATTCCTTCAATCAGCTCCATAACAATATAATGAATGCTTCCCTCGTCCACAACGTCATATACGCTGACAATATTCGGATGAGAAAGACCGGCCGCAGCCTGTGCCTCCAGCTTAAATTTCTTTACAAACCCTGCGTCTGTGCTGAACTCCTCCTTCAGCACCTTGATTGCCACCAGACGGTTTAACTTGTGGCATTTTGCCCGGTAGACCTCTGACATTCCTCCGGATCCTATCTGATCCAGAATCTCATACCGATTCTGTAAATACATTCCTGGTCTAAGCATCATAATCCGTCCACCTCACTTATCTGGGGATCAACAAGAACAACTGCTATATTATCCTTTCCCCCGTTCTGATTGGCTAACGCAATAAGCGCTCTGGCCTTGCTCTCCAGAGGGCCCGGAAGCAGTACCAGACGGAACATGGCAGAATTATCCACCATATTGGAAAGACCGTCTGAGCAAAGAAGAATATAATCCCCTTCCTTCAGGCTCACCTCAAAAAAATCTGCCTCCACTGTCCCGGCAATACCGACTGCCCTCGTAATGTAGTTCTTCTGTTTTTTATATTCCAGACTGTCTCTGGTAATCTGTCCCAGAGATACCATCTCTTCCACATAGGAATGATCCCTGGTAATCTGCCTGATTCCCTCTCTCTCAATCAGATAGAGGCGGCTGTCTCCCACATTGGCAACATACAGAGTCGAATCCTCTATAGTGGCAGCCACCAGTGTGCTTCCCATTCCGGTCAGCTCCTGGCTTTCCAGGGATGCCTCATAAATTGCTCTGTTTGCCTCTGCGATTCCCTGATTCAGCGCCTCCACAGGCGTTCTGGCTGAACAGTCCCTTATGTATGAAGTCAGGCTCTCTATTAAAAGCCTGGAGGCCCGGTCTCCGGCCTTATGGCCGCCCATACCGTCCGCAACAATGAATAGATTTGAAAGAGGTCCGATAGGCTCTGTTGTGGCAAAGCGGCAGTCCTGATTCACAGACCGTACCCGCCCAATGTCTGTCAAAGCACAGGCTTTCATCTTCTTTACGTCCTTTCCTTCTCAATATAGCTTTTCCGAAGCTGTCCGCAGGCTCCGTCAATATCACGCCCCATTTCACGGCGCACCGTGACATTGATCCCCCGCTTTTCCAGATACTGTTTAAACTCCTCAATCGACTTCCGGTCAGACTGTTTAAAATCTCTCTCTTTAATCGGATTCACAGGAATCAGATTCACATGGCCGTGCTGTCCTTTCAGCAGCTCCGCCAGTGCTCTGGCCTCATCTAAATTGTCGTTGACTCCTTTTACAAGACTGTATTCAAAGGTAAGCCTTCTGCCCGTCTTTTCAAAATAGTAATGGCAGGCATCCAGCACGTCCTTCAGCGCAAAGCTGTTGGCCACCGGCATCAGAGTCTTCCTCACCTCGTCATTGGGCGCATGGAGAGACAGCGCCAGCGTTACCTGAAGATTTTCCTCCGCAAACTGACGGATTCTGGGCACAATGCCGCAGGTAGAAACAGTAACATTCCTCTGGCTGATATGCAGACCGTTCTCATCTGTCAGCAGATGGATAAAACGGAGCAGATTGTCATAGTTATCCATCGGCTCTCCGGAACCCATGACTACCACGTTTGACACCCTTTCTCCTGTATCCCGCTGAATCCGATAGATCTGCTCCAGCATCTCAGAGGGCCTTAAGTTTCTCTCCAGGCCGTCCAGGGTAGAAGCGCAGAAACGGCATCCCATCCGGCATCCCACCTGGGAGGAAATGCAGACGGAGTTGCCATGTTTGTAACGCATCAGCACGCTCTCAATTACATTCCCATCCTCCAGCTCAAACAGATACTTCCGGGTTCCGTCAATCTGGGAAATCCGCACATCCACCGGATTTAAGGACGCATAAAAAGCTTTTTCCTTCAGCATTTCCCTCATTTCCCTGGAAAGATTCGTCATCTCATCCACAGAAGCCGCCAGCTTCACATGCATCCACTGATACAGCTGTCTGGCCCGAAAAGGCTTTTCGCCTAAATCCTTCAGATACTCTGTCAGCTCCGGAAGGGTCATGGATTTTAAATCTGCCCGTCCGTCTCTCTCCATATCTTAAAGCCTCCTTTTAATCTTACTCTTTTTTTCTTCTTAGCACAGAGATAAAAAAGCCGTCTCCCGGATAGAAGCCCGGAAGCAGCTGAATATATCCCTTTTTTCTGGTATCTTCCGGCAGGGCTTCTGCCAGTAAGTCTCCTATCCTGCCTGTCAGATCCACAGGCTCAAAAGGAAATTCTTTTAACATCCAGTAAAAATTTTCTTCATTTTCTGCCGGATCCACAGTGCAGGTGCTGAAAACCATAACTCCGCCAGGTTTTACATACCGCCAGACCACAGAAAGAATCGTTCGCTGAAGCTTTGCCAGCTCTCTTGTCTGCTCCTCTGTCATATTATAGCGGATATCTGGCTTACGCCCGATAATTCCAAGGCCTGAGCAGGGCAAATCTGCAATCAGAAGATCTGCTTTCTCCTCTGAGTCTGGATCATACTCTGTGGCATCCTGAACCCTGGCTTCTATATTGGAAAAACCGGAACGCCAGATATTGTCCTCCACCAGGGCAATTTTGTTTTCTGTCAGATCTCTGACCTCCACCATACCGGTTCCGTGAAGAAGCTCCGCAATATGAAGGCTCTTTCCTCCCGGTGCGCCGCAGACGTCAATGACATAGTCGCCCTCCTTCACTCTGGCAACGTCTCCCGCCAGGGAAGAACTTAAATCCTGCACCTGAAGCCATCCGTCTGAAAAAGCGTCCAGACTCTCCAGATAATCTACCTGGCTTAAAAAAATAACATCCCCGGCAAAACCGCTTTCTGTTATCTTCACCCCCTGGTTTTCCAAAGAAGCGAAAATTTCCTCCCTGGAGGCCAGGCTCAAATTCATCCGGACCGTAAGAGGACGTTCTTTTAAGAAACTCTCCGCCATGGTTCTGGCTGTCTCTTTCCCGTACTGTCCTTCCCACAGGGACAGAATCCACTGGGGCAGGCAGAGGGCTGTGCTGTCATCCGGCCATTTTATTTCGTCTTTGTGTCTGGACACATTTCTCAGCACTCCATTCACAAATCCCTTCAGGCCGGAAAAACCTCTGCGGGCTGCCAGCTTTACTGCTTCGTTGCAGGCTGCTGAGTCTGGAATCCGATCCATGAAGCAGATCTGGTAGATGCTCATTCTAAGAATGGTACGAATCACTGGCTTCATTTTACGAAGCTTCACACTGGAATATGATTCAATCAGATAATCAATCTGAATCAGGCGCTCCAGAGTGCCATCAGCCGTTCTCTTAATAAAAGAACGCTCCTGCTTATCCAGATACTGATATTTTGTCAGAGCCTTCTGCAGCACCAGATGGCTGTACTGCTTTTTTTCCAGAATCTCCAGAAGAATCTCCAGCACAATCTCTCTGACCCCCGGAGTGCTCCTGTTTTCTTCTTTTGCCGGTTTTCCAGTTCCGGTTTTAGTCATTATCTCTTCTTCCTCCAAACAGTATAATCAGACGCAGAAGCTGTAAAATAGAGCCGGCTGCTGCCGCTACATAGGTAAGAGCCGCTGCTCCCAGCACGCGTCTGGTGCCGTCCACCTCGTCTCCTGAAAGAATGCCAGTGGCATCTAACAGCTTCACAGCTCTGGAAGAGGCATTAAATTCCACTGGAAGCGTCACAAGCTGGAAAAGTACGGCTGCAGAAAACAGCAGAATTCCCAGCTGAACAATAGGAGAACCAAATCCCCCGATAAAAAATCCAATCAGAATCAGCGGCCAGGATATCTGGGAACCGAAATTAGCCACTGGAACCAGAGCGCCCCTGAACTTTAACGGCGCATATCCAACTGCATCCTGAATGGCGTGGCCGCACTCATGGGCAGCGACGCCAATAGCTGCCACCGAAGTGGAGTTGTAAACATCGTCAGACAGATTTACTGTCTTGCTCCTGGGATCGTAATGATCGGACAGATGTCCTCCCACCCGCCGTACTGTAACATCGTAGATTCCCTGACTGTTTAACAGTCTCTGAGCTGCCTCTGCTCCTGTCATTCCAGTCATGGAGCGAACCCTTGAATAACGGGAAAATGTGCTGTTCACTTTGGCGGAAGCCGCCATGGAGAGAACCACTCCAATTAAAATCAAAATCATCGTCGGATCAATCCTGGGATAAAATCCATAACCATAGTACATAAATAAAAGACTTCCTTTCTTAAAATTAAATTATCGCCCTTTTTACTCATTCTCCCCTATGGCTTTCTGCATTTTAAATGCCCAGCCTCTCCCCTTCCTTTAAGGAAAAGCCTCTCAAAAATGCCCCTGCATCCATACGTTTCTTTCCCTCCAGCTGCAGTTCTTTCACAGCCAGAGTTCCTTTTCCTGTCTTTACCAGGAAGCAGTCCTTTAAAACCTTTACAATCTCTCCCGGCTCCCCCTCAAAATTCTCAGGAAGGACACCAGCTGCCCACAGTTTCATGGTCTTAGATCCGTAATGGGTATAGGCGCTGGGCCATGGATTCAGACCGCGGATCAAACGCTCCAGTTCTGCTGCGCTCTTAGTCCAGTCAATGTTTCCCAGAGACTTGTCAAGCATCCCGGCATAAGTAGCCCCGGTCTCCGGCTGAGGCGTTCTGACAGCTGTTCCGCTTTCCAGCTTTTTAAGAGTCTCTAAAATCAGCGGTCCTCCAGCCTCGGAAAGCTTGTCAAACAGGCTTCCTCCTGTTTCGTCTTCCGCCAGCGGAATAACGATCTGATCCAGCATATCGCCAGTATCCAGCCCCACATCCATCATCATGGTGGTAATACCGCTCTCCTTCTCCCCGTCAATCACAGCCCACTGGATAGGAGCTGCTCCTCTGTACTTGGGAAGCAGAGAAGCATGGATATTCACGCAGCCATATTTGGGAAGATCTAAAATCTCTTTCGGGAGAATCTGTCCAAAGGCAGCTACCACAATCGCATCCGGCTGAATCTCCTTTAAAGTATTAAAAAATTCTTCATCTTTCTTTACACGGATCGGCTGATAAACAGGAATCCCGTAGGACAGAGCCTTCTCTTTCACAGGAGTCATCTGAACGGCCTTTCCGCGTCCCTTAGGCTTATCCGGCTGGGTTACTACTGCCGCCACCTCATGGCCTGCCTCTACTAAAGAAACAAGAGCCGGAACTGCAAAATCAGGTGTTCCCATATATACTAATCTCATGTGTGCATCCCCTTTCTGCTTATGGACTGCCCCGTATTACTCTTCCTCGAATTCTCCGCTGACATCCTCCAGCTCGCCCTCAACCTTATCCACATATAAAATTCCGCTCAGGTGGTCGCACTCATGGCAGATTGCTCTGGCTAACAGATCCTCTCCCTCCAGAATATACTCCTCCATATTCTCATTAAAAGCTTTTACCTTAACATAATCAGGACGGGTTACAGTTCCGGATTTTCCGGGCACGCTTAAACATCCCTCCGGGCCTGTCTGGCTTCCGCTGGTCTCCAGGATTTCCGGATTAATCAGCACATACTGGTTTCCATCCTCCACATCAATGACTACAATCTGCTTGCGGATCCCTATCTGAGGCGCTGCCAGTCCTACTCCATTCGCCTGATACATGGTGTCAAACATATCCTCTATCAGTTCTGCCGTGTGAGAAGTCATCTCCTTCACCGGTTTGCATTCTTTTCTGAGAACCTCGTCCCCGATTGTTCTGATTTCTCTAATTGCCATATCTGAATCCTCTCCTTCTATATCCTGTTAGTTCTTTAATATGTTTCATTATGACACATCGTACTGAACCTGAACGGCTCCTGTACTGTATTTCATCAGGAAGTCCATACTATCCCTGATTTTATCTAGTATATCACAATTTTCACACTTAATATATAAAATTTTTCTATACATATCATTAACTTTGTAGACCGGGGCATTAACCGGCCCGATGGACTGGAAAGAAACAGAAAGTTCCTCCAGAATCCTGGAAATCCTTTTTTCTGCCTCCTGGCAGAAGCTGTCCAGTGCCGCCTCATCCTTTGCCGCAAACAATACAGCCGACATACGGCAGGCCGGCGGGTAATTCATCATCTTCCGGTAGGCAATCTCCCTGCTGTAAAAAGCCTCGTAGTCCTGTCTGGCCGCCGTTTCAATGCTGTAGTGGTCTGGCTGGTAAGTCTGAATCACCACATGGCCGGCCTTACTGCCCCGGCCTGCCCGACCTGCTGCCTGGGTCAGAAGCTGAAAGGTCCGCTCCGCGCATCGGTAATCAGGAGTGTTCAGGGAAAGATCCGCCGCCATGATCCCCACCAGCGTCACATTTTTAAAATCATGTCCTTTGACAATCATCTGCGTCCCGATGAGAATATCTGCCTCCCCAGCCTCAAAAGCAGAAAGAATTTCTTCGTGTCCGCCCTTTTTAGCTGTAGTATCTGCGTCCATTCTGAGCACTCTGGCCTCTGGAAACATCTGTCTGGTCATCTCCTCCAGCTTCTGAGTGCCGGTTCCAAAGCCTGCAATATAAGGGGAACCACAGGAAAGACACAGCTTCGGCATGGGCAGGGAATAGCCGCAGTAATGGCAGTACAGGCGTCCATTTTTATGAAGGGTCATAGACACGTCACAGTGTGGGCACTGGACTGCTTCCCCGCAGGAACGGCAGGAAACAAAGCTTGAATAGCCTCTCCGATTCATAAACAGCATCACCTGCTGCCCCCGGTTCAGCCTGTCCTGGATGTGAGCTGAAAGGCAGCGGCTGAACATGGTTTTATTGCCTGTTTTTAGCTCCTCCCGCAGATCCACCACCTCTGTCCGGGCCAGTCGGCTGTCTGAAAAAGCCCTGCTCTGAAGACGCAGCATCCCATACTCTCCTGACAAAGCTCTGCTGTAGGTCTCCATGGAGGGAGTGGCGGAACCCAGAACTACATCTGCTCCTGACAGCCTGGCTCTGAGTATGGCTGCTTCCCTGGCGTGATACCGGGGCATAGTCTCACTCTTATAAGCCCCCTCGTGTTCCTCGTCAATCACAATCAGTCCCAGGTTGGAAAAAGGCGCAAAAAGAGCCGATCTCGGCCCAATCATAATGTCCACCTCGCCTTTCATGGCCAGCTCCCACTGATCATACCTTTCTCCTGCTGAAAGCCTGGAATTGAGAATGGCAATCCTGCCTCCGAAGCGTTTGTAAAAACGCATTACCGTCTGGTAGGTCAGGGCAATCTCAGGAATCAGAACAATAACCTGACGTCCTTTTTTCAGAACGCGGTCCATCATTTCCATATAGACCTCTGTTTTTCCGCTGCCTGTGATTCCATAGAGAAGCCACGTTTTTTCTTTTGAAAGCCGATTTGAAGTTCCCTCCGGCCCCTGAATCAGACGGCTTTGATAGGAATTCCAGAAAGTCTCTGCCGCAGCCTGCTGCTCAGCGTTTAACGCCACTCCCGTCTCCTCTTTCTGGAGGCCTTTCAGCGGATCCCGGCAGATTTCTCTCCTGATAATCTCCACAGTGCCTTTTTCAATCAGAGGTTTTAAAGAGGCGGATGTAATATTCAGCTGATGCTCCACCACCTCTCCTGGGATCTGATCTGTCTCTAAAAAAGCTTCGAACAGTCTGGTTCTGGCCCGATAGCTTTTTCCTCTGGCCTCCTCAAGGGCTTTTGTCAGCTCTTCTCTTGTTAAACAGCACCGGATGGTCTTCTTTTCTCTGCGCTTCGTCTTCTGCTTTACAGGCAGAACTGTTTTCAGAGCCTGGTTCATGGTGGATCCGTACAGTTTCTTTATTTCCCAGGCAAGCTCAATAAGCTGGGACTGCACTGACACACTGTCAGGCGAAATCCCAGCTATCTCTTTCATTCTATCAATATCAAATTCCGGCTGATTCGTCACCTCCACCACGAAACCGCGGCGGAGGGAATTCCCCTTTCCGAAGGGAATCTCCACCTGCACGCCTGCCTTAATTCTATCCTTTAATGTCTCAGGCACTATGTACTGAAAGGTTCGATCCACCTTCTCATGGGAAATATCAATAATTACATTTGCAAAAGTCTGCTTCATACGTTCTGTCAGCCTCTCGCCTGGTCGGACTCTTCCGGTTCCTTCCCCCTGCTTCTGAAATAGAGCGCTGTTTCCCCCAGCTTCATACTGTTTGAACCCTTAAACAGGACACAGTCTCCCGGCTTCAGAAAATCCTCCAGGAATCGGGTCATCTTCTCTTTATCCTCAAAGGAACTCACTGCAAGAGACGGCCGTCTGGAAAGAGCGCCCTCCCCTATCTGCCTTGCCAGCTCTCCCAAAGTGATCAGGGCATCCACCTGCTCCTCTGCCAGAAACTCTCCCACCTGCCGGTGAAACAGCGCTGCATCATGTCCAAGCTCCTTCATATCAGCCAGAACTGCAATTCTCCTCTGGCACTGGTCAAAAGAAGACAGTACCTTAATACCTGCTTTCATGGAATCAGGACTGGCATTATAGGTGTCGTCGATGATAGTGATGCCTGACACCTCATAGATCTGCTGCCGGTTTTTAAAGCCTCCGAATTCTCCGAGCTTTTCTGCCGCCGCATTCAGATCAACACCGTTTCGATCCGCCACTGCCAGAGCTGCCAGGGCGTTTAAAATATTGTGTTCTCCCATAACGGACAGAGTGACAGGAATCCGCACGTCTCCATGAACCATGGTAAAGGAAGGGCAGCCGTTTTTTATGGAAATATCCACTGCTCTGTAATCAGCCTGCTCTCCGGTTCCGAAATAAATCGTCTCCCGGCCATCCCGGCCTGACACCTGGCAGAGCAGATCATTATCACTGTTTAAAAACAGGGGGCCAGAAGGATTCATCCCCCTTTGGATGTTCAGCTTTTCCTTGAGAATGTTTTCTCTGGAACCCAGGTTTTCAATGTGGGTGACTCCCACGTTGGTGATGACCGCCATATCCACTGCTGCAATCTCTGCGATCACCTCCATCTCTCCCGGCTCGCTCATCCCCAGTTCCAGCACACCAATCTGATCCTCTTTTGAAATCTTGGACAGCGTCAGCGGTACGCCAATCTGGCTGTTGTGGTTAGCCGGCGTTTTAAACACTCTGTATCCGGCTGAAAGAGCTGCAGCAACCATTTCTCTCGTGGTTGTTTTTCCCACGCTTCCTGTAATGCCCACCAGCGGAAGCACCAGCCTTTTCCTGATAAATGCTCCCAGCAGCTGAAGAGCATGCCTTGTATTATCCACCTGAATCCAGGCAGCTTCCGGCCGCTGCTGTCTGGATGCTGCGACTTCCTCTGAAGTCTCCGCGTGCTCAGAGGTAAATACTGCCGCAGCCCCCTGAGACAAAGCTGTCATAATAAAGCGATGGGCGTCATTTTTTTCACCGATCAGCGGCACGAACAGGCATCCCTCTCCCGCTTCTCTGGAATCAATACTGATTCCCGTTACCAGAGAGGAGGGATCTCCTGCCAGCAGACGGCCTCCCACGGCCTCTGCTATCTCTTTTACACTTATATGTTCCATCTTCTTCGTCCTCTGCCTTCCAATGCATTCTGTCTGCTGCCTGGTTCTTCTATGGTTACAGCCCCAGCTTTTCCACTGTCTCCTGCACTACCTGGCGATCCAGGAAAGGATAGCGAACACCGCGAATCTCCTGATAGTCCTCGTGTCCTTTTCCTATAATAGCAATCATATCTCCCTCTCTGGCGTGGGAAACGGCAAATTCAATGGCCTTTCTCCGATCAGGGATCTCTATATAGGTTCCGCTGGTCATGGACAGACCGACCTTAATATCTGTAAGAATATCCTGCACGTCCTCATAGCGGGAATTGTCTTCTGTAATAATACAGAAATCTGCCAGCTTACCGCCGATCTCTCCCATAGAGTAACGTCTCTCCTTGGCTCTGTTTCCGCCGCAGCCAAACACACACACCAGACGCTTCGGCTTGTAATCTCTGAGTGTTCTCAACAGGCTTTCCATGCTCACCGCGTTGTGGGCATAGTCTACAATGACTGTCATTTTAGAGGATTTGTATGCAATCTCCATCCGGCCGTCGATCTTTAAATGCTCTAAGCCGTGAGACACTTTAGGCTTTGACAGGTCAAAAAAGCTGCACACTGCCACAGCTGCCAAAGCATTGGCAGCATTGAACCGGCCCGGTACGCTGACCTTTACCTCCAGCTCATAGTTACCCATCATCTGGAATACCAGGCCTACAAAATCACTGGCTGTCACATACCGGATACCGGAAGCTTCAAAATCTGCCGGCCGTTCCAGCGAAAAGGTGTAAATCTTAGAGGAAGCTCCCTTGACAATTTCATCAAAATGCTCATCATCCTCATTGACAATGGCTGTTTTGCAGTTCTTTAACAGCTGCTTTTTATAGTACAGATACTCCTCAAAGCTCTCATGCTCTCCCGGACCGATATGATCGCTTGAAATATTCAAAAACAGGCCATAATCAAAGGTCAAACCGTCTACCCTGTGCATCAGATAGCTCTGGGAGGATACCTCCATCACCATGTATTCGCAGCCGGCCTTTACCATCTCGTCGAAATACTGCTCCAGAATATAGGATTCAGGAGTTGTATTCTTAGTGGCATAGTGCTTATCCCCGATCACTGCTCCGTTCGTTCCGATCAGGCCCACCTTTTTTCCGCAGGCCTCCAGAATCGATTTAATCATGTAGGTGGTAGTGGTTTTTCCCTTGGTTCCTGTTACGCCAATTGTAACCATCTTTTCCGCCGGGTAATCAAAACGGGCTGCCGACAGAAGGGCAAGGGCGTTCCGTCCGTTCTCCACTTTAAGGACTGTCACATCTTCCGGAATGCCAGGAACCTCATGTTCCACCACCAAGGCCTTGGTTCCTGCTGCTAAAACTGCCGGAATAAAATCATGGGAATCCACATTCATACCTTTCATGCACACGAACACGGTCTCCTCCCCGGCTTTTCTGGAATCGTAAACGACCTCCTTCACAGGAATTTCCAGTTCTCCCTGCAAAAGCTCATATTTCAGCTCCTTTAACCAGTCATTCAGCATTTTTCTTCCTCCCTTTTTATCATACGCGGGAACACCCTGCAGGGTACGTATCTCTGCCCCTTTTTTCTATTTTCCCGGCTTTGTATCTTTTAATAGCCCTGTTCCATCAGCTCTTCAAACTGCTCCTCGCTCATGAGAACCTTTCTCGGCTTGGTTCCCTCATCCTCTCCTACGATACCGGCTTCTGCAAGCTGGTCCATAATACGGGCTGCCCTGTTAAAACCAATCTTTAACATTCGCTGAAGCATTCCGATAGATGCCTTGTCTTTCTCAATAATAAACCGGGCCGCCTGCTCAAAATAGGCATCTCTGTCACCGGCGCTGTCAGGCCCTGCTCCAGAGAAGGCGGAGGTCATCTTTTTCTCTACCTCCGGATCGTACTCTGTAGTCAGCCCTTCCTCTGCCAGGAATTCTACGACTCTTGACACCTCCTGGTCGGAAACGAAGGCTCCCTGTACACGCTGAGGCTTCTGGATACCCTGGGGATAGAACAGCATATCTCCCTTTCCTAATAGTTTTTCCGCTCCATTCATATCAATAATCGTTCTGGAATCTACTCCAGAGGATACGGAAAAAGCGATTCTGGACGGAATATTCGCCTTGATCAGTCCTGTAATTACATTGACAGACGGTCTCTGGGTGGCAATAACCAGATGAATGCCAGCCGCTCTGGCCAGCTGGGCCAGACGGCAGATAGCGTCCTCTACTTCGCCTGGAGCCACCATCATCAAATCAGCCAGCTCATCCACAATAATAATAATCTGCGGCAGCTTCTTCGGCTTATTCTCGTCCTCAATATCTTCAATGGACTTGATCTTTTCATTATATCCCTTTAAGTCTCTGACATTGTACTTGGCAAACTTCTGGTAGCGCTCTGTCATCTCCGCTACCGCCCAGTTAAGCGCTCCTGACGCCTTTTTCGGATCCGTCACAACAGGAATCAGAAGGTGAGGAATTCCATTGTAAACGCTCAGCTCTACCACCTTCGGATCAATCATGATGAGCTTTACATCCTCCGGGGCAGATTTATAAATAATGCTCATAATGAGCGTGTTAATGCACACTGACTTACCAGATCCGGTTGCTCCTGCAATAAGAAGATGAGGCATTTTTCCGATATCTGTCACAACTGTCTGGCCTGCAATATCCTTTCCTACTGCAAAAGACAGTTTAGAGGAGGCCCGTTTAAAATTCTCTGACTCCAGCAGATCCCTGAGAAGTACGGTCTCCGTCTCCTTATTCGGAACCTCAATTCCCACTGCGGCCTTTCCCGGAATCGGCGCTTCAATCCTGATATCCGCAGCAGCCAGATTCAGCTTGATGTCATCAGACAGAGACACGATCTTGCTGACCTTTACCCCCTGCTCCGGGTGAAGCTCATACCGTGTAACTGCCGGGCCGCAGCTGATATTGGTCACAGTAACGCCGACTCCGAAGTTTTTCAGAGTCTGCTGCAGCTTAATCGCTGTCTCCTTATACTCCTGCTCAGAACGGCCTGCCACAGCTCTTCCTTTTTTCAGAAGATCCATCGGTGGGAACACATAAGGCTTCTTCTCAGGCTGAGGCTTTCTGATCGGCTCCTGTTTCTTCTCTGGCTCTGCTCTTCCCGCCGGTGAAGCTGCCGGGCCTGCCGCTGCTGTCAGTCTCACAGCCTGTGCCGATGTCCTTGTCTCCTGCCGTTTTCTTTCAAGGGTCTTCTGCATCAGCTCGGAATCAGTCTCCATAACTTTTCCGGAGGCTGTGACAATCTGATCGTCTTCCTCCCTGGAAAGAGCAGCGGCAGCCATAGCTCTCTCTCCAGTCTCCCGAATCTGCTCCTTCACAGCTGCCAGAGCATCTCTGCCTGCCAAATCCTCTGCATCAAGGTCTGTCTGCTCTTCTGTACAGCTGCCTTCTGTCTGCACTTCCTCTTCGATGAAGTCTCCGTCTGCATCAATAGGCTCGTAGTAGATTTCTTCCTCCTGGCCCTTAAATCCAAACTCCCCGATTTCCGAAGGCTCCTCCATCCGCAGCTCTGCAAAGGTTCTCGTATCCCTCTCTGCATAAATGCTCTTTAAAAGGCTTTCTTCCCTGGCCGGAGTATCGAAATCACTGTCCTTCATCAGTTCCAGTTCCTCCGTCTCAGGCACAGGCTCAGGCAGCTCCTCCTGCCTCAGCGCCTCTGCATGGGCAGAACCCCTTCTTCGGCTGACAAATGTCCTGTCATGTATTTCGCTTTGTACTTCATGCTGCTCTGCTTTGTATTCTTCTTTGTATTCCTCTTTATGCTCTTCCGGCTGCATCTCATCCAGATAGACTGGTTCTGCTTCTGATAACAGCTTCTCTTGCTCTGCAAAGGCATGAATCCCTCCTGTATGCCTTCCTGCCCTTCCAGTTTCAGAGCTTTCCTTCAACAGAGTCTCCTGCTCTGTCTCCGCAGATGCTTCTTTCTTCTCTTCACGGCCCGGCATGGTAATGCTTCCTCTGAAAATATCAGCCGGATTAAGCGGCTCCTGCTGTTCAGGCTCCAGGACATAATCTTCCGGACTGTCATACCTGCCGTTCCTGTGGGAATCCTCGTAAGAATATCCCCCTAAAGTTGCAGCATCCATGTCAATGCCTCTGGCTCTCTCTTCCCTGATACGCTGGCGCTCTTCTCTTCTCTCTTCCCGCCGCTCTTCATAGATTTCACGCCTGCGATCCATGTCATCCCTCGCATAGCGGTACGCCCGGCCGCTTCCTCTCTTCACAGCTCCCACCAGGGATTTCTCTGTAATGCACACTACTCCGATAGCAAAGAGAACCAACAAAATCAAGTAAGCGCCTATGGTTCCCACTGTCGAACAGAGAACTGTCACCAGGGCTCCTCCCACAATGCCGCCTCCCTTTCCGGAAACAGCATCCTGCTTAAAATAATCAAGCAGCTTCAGCTCCTCGCTGTAGCCGCCGCCGAAAATCAGCTGAGCCAGTCCGCACAGCGCCAGAAGAGTCACAGCGGATGCCGCCAGCTTCATGGCTGCTCTTCTGTTCCCCTTGTTTGATAAATAGAAACAGCTTCCTACACACAAAATAACCGGAAACAGATATCCCAGCTTTCCAAAGGTTCCCAGCATAGCTTCCCGACAGAAATCGCCCACCACGCCGCACAAATGGAAATTGCTCAAAAACAGAAGCACCGATAATGCAAACACTGCAATAATCGCCACTTCTGTTAAAATAAAACTGTTTTCCTCCGGCTCCGGTTCTCTGCGCCTGCTGCTTCCCCTGGCTTTTGTATCTGCCTTCCCGGTATTCTTTCCTGATTTTTTATCTGTTCTGGAAGACGTTCCCTTTTTTCCGGAAGACGCTCCCTTACTTCTGCTGTTTTTTGCTCGCGATCTCGGACCTTCTGATGTCTCCTGTTTTTTCCTGCTTGTACCTGCCACTTATCTAAGCCTCCAGATTTTTTTACTCAGATAAGTATACATAAATTTAGAAGAAATTGCAACGCATTAAAGTTTTTTCTTTTTTTCGATTAATTCATTCAATTTCTTTAACGCCTCTCGGATTCCCCCCACTTCATCAATCAGGCCTTCCTTCACAGCCTCCTGGCCTACCAGGACAGTTCCCAGATCTTTGGTAAGCATTTCTGTATTCAGCATCAGGTTTTTCAGCTGATCGTAGGCGATTTTAGCATGTTCTGACACAAAACTTAAAATTCTGTCCTGAATCATTTCAAAATAGTCGTAAGTCTGTACTGCACCGATGACCATTCCCGTCATCCGCACCGGATGGATCATCATAGTTCCCGTGGGAACAATAAAAGAGTAGTCAGAAGCCACTGCCAGAGGGACTCCAATGGAGTGGCTGTCTCCGATGACCAGAGAAACTGTAGGGCGGCTGAGGGAGGCAATCATTTCTGCCAGGGCAAGGCCACAGCTCACATCCCCTCCCACTGTGTTAATCAGTATCAGCATCCCGTCTGCCTGATCGTCATCCTCCAGTTTTGCAAGTTCCGGCAGAATGTGCTCATATTTGGTGGTTTTCGTGCTGCCTGACAGATTCTCATGGCCTTCAATTTCTCCGATTACCGAAAGCAGATGAATTTTATGCCTCTGTTTTCCGCTGTCTAAAAGAGCCTGGCCTGTTTCCCGTATTCTCTCCTCTTCTGCCTGATCGTCTCCCGGATTTTCTGCCTCTGCCTGTTCCTTAAAAGCAGACTGTGCCTTTCTTACATATAAATCGTCCATGACCTTCCTCCGTTTTCTTTCCGGCTGCATCTGTATCCCTGGCAGCCTTTTTCTCTTTCTTATCCTGCCCTGTGAAAAACCATTCATACATCATTCTCCCCTATGGAAAATACAGGCATTTTTGTATTCTGCTGTTTCCACTAGAAATGAAAGGTACTAGAATTTCCAGCGGATTCCGTTCAAGGACCATTAAAATAAAAAAAGAAGCAGAATCCTGCTTTCTATTCCAATGAAATTCACTGAAACATGATTCTGCTTCTTTAAACCTATTTTTTTAAATTCTTTTTAATCTCCCAAAACATTGACTATCTTGGCCGGTGTACGGTAATTCCACCGGGAAATCTTAATGCCGCTGCTTGGGTTGGATGCATGGACTACCTGTCCGTTTCCAATATAAAGGGCCACATGATTGATCGTGCCGCCGCTGTTGGTATAGAATACCAGATCGCCGGCTCTCATCTCAGAGGATGATACAGCTCTTCCACAGCCTGCCTGCGAACCGGAGTGATGAGGCAGTCTTACGCCGAAGTGTGACATAACCGCCATCGTAAATCCAGAACAGTCAGCGCCGTTTGTAAGGCTTGTACCTCCCCACACATAAGGATTGCCCAGGAACTGAGTTGCATAGCTTGCAATCTGTGAACGCTTGGAGGAACCGCTTCCAGAGCCTCCCTTATTTCCAGAACTGCCTTTTCCGCCAGATCCTCCCTTGCTTCCGGAGCTGCCGCTGTCAGCAGTCTCCTCCACAGGAGTAAACTCAATCGCCTCATTTAAGGCATAACGGACATCTACATAATCAGTAGCTACATAAGCGGAGGTAGTATCCAGCTCGATCTCTACCCATCCATCCTGCTGGCTCAGCACGTTGTACCGCTCGCTGTTGGAAATCTGGGTCCAGATAGGTGATTCTGTATTTGGCTCTGTCCTGGCATTTAACCGGTCTGTGGACACTATCGCCATCAGTTTAGCCTCCTGGAGAGCCTCATCCTTAGCCGCCTGCCCGGTCAGAATATACTCGGAACTTACATATCCAGTCACAGGACCAGATTTAATCTTATGCCACTTTCCGTCTTCTGTCGTTTCTAAAATCTCACCGGCTGACTTACTGGTCATCTTTCCGATGATCTTTCCGTCCTCCTTCGGTTCCTTGCGGATATTCAGATAGTTATTGACATTGGAAATACCAATGTTATCGTACATATTTAACACCATGGTGCGCAGATCCAGCTTCCTGGCTTCGTTCAGCGCATAGCGTTCCTGCACATATTCAGAGGAAATATAACCATCCGGAATCTTAATCCAGTCACCTTCCTCTTCCTCTATCGTGTAGCGCTCATTTCTCAGCACCTGTTCCAGCACCTGAGCATCCTGGTTCGGTTCACTTCTCACATTCAGCTTGTCCGCTGTAATAACAGCCATCTGATCTACCAGATCAAAAGCTGCCGTTTTAGCCTCGTCGCCTGTCAGCACATACTGGGAGCTGATATAGCCGGTAAGACCGCCGGAGGTTACCTGGTACCAGCCCTCCTGGGAGTCATCTAAGATCTCACAGGCACTTCCGTTTAACATTTTTCCAATAATGTCAGCATTCTGGTCCGGACTCTCCCTCAGATTCAGATATCCTGTCACCTGTACAATTCCCAGATTTTCATAGGACTCCACCACTGCAGCCTTCTGCTCATCAATCTTTTTCTGCTCCTCGTCTGCATCCATCAAATCGCCCTGCGCCGGTTCTGTGGTTCCTTCGCTCTCCAACACGCCTTCTATCTCAGGTCCATTGGCAGATCTTCCTGTTCCCAGGTCAATTCTGCCGCCCTTCGCAAGCTTTCCCGCCAGCACAATGACGAGAATCACTATCACACACCCTGCTGCAATCAGAAAATATTTAAGAGGATCTCTGCCGTTTCTTCTTCGCCTGGCTTTCAGCAGTCTGGCTGCGTAATCATCTGGTTTATTAATTCCCATTTTCACCGCTCCATTTACTGTAATTTCTCCAGAGCCAGCAGATAAAAAGCAGTATCTCCCTGCCCGCTAACTCTATCCTGTCAAAGCATACGCAGAAAATTATAGCACATTCTGTCGATAAAATCGACTGAAAAAAAGTAAAATTATTATAAACACGCCTCTTTCAGGCTGCTGTTTTAATCTCCCAGCATATTTACAATCCTGTAAGGAGTTCTGTAGTTCCAGGTAGAAATCTTGATTCCGCTTCTGCGGCTGGCTGCATGGACAATCTGCCCGTTTCCAATATACATGGCCACATGGTTGACTGTGCCGCCCCTGTTTGTATAAAAAATCAGATCTCCAGGCCGCATCTGGGAAGACTTAATCGCCGTTCCCTGTCTGGCCTGCTCTCTGGATGTACGGGGCAGTGAAACTCCTGCCACATGGCTGTAGACATATTTGACAAAGCCTGAACAGTCTGCTCCTGTGTGGGGATCATTGCCTCCCCATACATATCGGTTTCCTACAAACTGAAGACCATAATTGACCATCTTATTTCTCAGAGACTGGTTTCCGTCCAGAGGGCTGAATTTTACTGCCTCCGGAAGCGCATACCGCACATCTACATAGTCCGTAGACACATAGGCTTCCGATGTATCTAATTCAATGCCCACCCAGCCGTCCAGCTGTTCTGTAACCGGGTATCTCTCATTATTGGAAATCTGCGTCCAGATTTTAGAATCCTGAGTCGGCTGCTCTCTGGCATTCAGACGGTCCGTTGATACAATTGCCATTAATTCTGCTACTTTTAAAGCTTCATCCTTGGCAGCCTGGCCTGTGAGAATATAGTCCGCGCTGACATAGCCTGTAACTGGCCCTGACTGAATTTTATACCATTTTCCGTCCTCGCTGGTCTCCAGTATCTCTCCTGCCGACTTGCTGGTCATCTTTCCAATGATTTCACCGTCCTCGCTGGGTTCTTTCCGGATATTCAGATAGCTGTCCACGCTGGAAATACCAAGGTTATCATAAAGATTCAAAACCATAGACCTCATATCCAGCTTTCTGGCCTCATTCAGGCTGTAAGCTACTGTGGCATAGTCAGCGGAAATATATCCGGAAGAAATCTGAATCCATCCGTCCGTCTGGCTCTCCACCAGATACCGCTCGTCCTTTAAAGCCTGTCCCACCACCTCGGCCGAGGTATCTGGCTCTTTGCGGATATTCAAGGAATCTGCCGTAATCGTCGCTCTGAGAGCAGCCTCCTCCATGGCCTTTCCTCTGGCTTTTTCTCCTGTAAGCACATACTCTGCGCTGATATACCCATCAATTCCGCCGGAGGAGATGTGGTACCACTCTTCTGAAGAATCTTCCAGAATTTCGCAGGCTCCTCCGTCCTGCAGCTTTCCAATGACATCTGCATCCTGGCTGGCCGTCTCACGCACGTTCAGGTATCCTGTCACCTCCACAATTCCCAGATTTTCATAGGAATCTACCACAGCCTTCTTCTCTTCCTCTTCCCTGGCAGCCTTTGCCTCCTCCTGAGAAATAGTTTCCTCCACAGTCTTTCCTTTCGCGTTTAAAGCCTGATCCTCTTTTTTTCCAAAAAACCGGCTGCCCACAAAAATCACTCCCGCCAGAACCGCCAGAATCAGAGCCGCGATCACTGCATATTCCTTATACAGGCCCTTGCGCCTCTTTCGTTTCACCGGAGCCGCAGCCCTGTCTTTCTCTGCATGGCTCTGATCAGTTTTTTCGTTCTGCAAAAGGGCAGACTCCTCCGGCTGCTGATTCAGTTCTTCTGCATCCAAATCTAAATCCAGCAGTTCCAAATCCTCTGTATCCATCTCATCTAAGTGTTCTAAATCCTGTTTTTCCTTCATGCAGTTTTCTCCACTTTACTCCATCTGATTTTATTTTTCATACATCGCCGTCCCGGCAATTCGTTGGGTATGATTATAGCATTGATCAGAAAAAATGCCAATAGAAAAGTCACTGGAAGACAAGAAGAAAAAGAGGCAGAGTTTCCCCCGCCCCTTCTGTCTTCCTATTCTTTTTATCTTGCCAGCATCATTCTGTCGTTGGCAAACTGGCCGCCGCTGGCCTGCTCAAACTTGCGGAGCAAATCCTCTACCTTCAGGTTTTTCTTTTCCTCTCCAGCCACATTGTAGATAATACGGCCTTCGTGCATCATAATCAAACGGTTTCCAATATGGATGGCATCGTTCATATTGTGGGTCACCATCATGGCAGTCAGATTCTGGCTTTCTACCATCCTCTCCGTCAGACTTAAAACCTTAGAAGCAGTCTTCGGATCCAGCGCCGCCGTATGCTCATCTAAGAGAAGCAGCTTCGGTTTCTGAAGCGTTGCCATAAGAAGCGTCAGAGCCTGCCTCTGGCCTCCGGAAAGAAGTCCCACCTTGCTGGTCATTCGATTCTCCAGCCCCAGATCCAGCTGAGTCAGCAGTTCTTTGTACCGCTCCTTTTCCTGATTCTTAATCCCCCAGCCCAGGCCTCTTTTCTGGCCTCTGCGGTAAGCCAGAGCCAGATTTTCCTGGATCTCCATATTGGCTGCTGTTCCCCTCATGGGGTCCTGAAATACCCGTCCAATATATTTAGCCCGCCTGTACTCCGGTTCCCTGGAAATATTGACGCCATCAATCACAATTTTCCCGCAGTCGATAGGATAAACGCCTGCGATCATATTCAGCATGGTAGATTTTCCAGCTCCATTTCCGCCGATAATCGTACAGAAATCCCCCTCGTCCAGATGGAGGTCAATGCCGTTTAACGCCTTTTTTTCATTGATCGTTCCCTTATTGAAGGTTTTCCTCACGTTGGAAATCGTCAGCATTACTCCTCCCCTCCTTCCGTATAGGCCATTTTCTGTCTGTATCTGGCAGCCATAACCGGCACTGCCAGGGCAATCACTACGATCACTGCTGTTAAAAGCTTCATATTATCTGAATCAAAGCCCAGCCTCAGCACTACTGCACGGATAATCTGGTAAATCACAGATCCTGCTACTACAGCAATCAGCTTCCAGTAGAACGGAATCAGCCGTCCCATCAGCACCTCTCCAATGATAATGGCAGCCAGGCCGATTACAATCGCGCCTGTACCCATCTGAATATCTGCATAGTTCTGTCCCTGGCATACCAGGCCGCCGGACAGACCTACCAGGCCGTTGCTGAGCATCAGAGCCAGCAGCTTGATCCGGTTTGTATTTCCACCCAGCGCCCGGATCATATCCTCATTATTTCCTGTAGCACGCATGGCGCTTCCAAGCTCTGTTCCGAAGAACCAGTAAAGGAACACAATCACAAGAACTGTTACCACCAGGCCTGTGACAATCATTGCCTGATTCTGGGTCAGCCCAAAGCTTCCCTTCAGCCAGGAAATCGGCGTTTCTGCCTTTCCCAGGTTCATGTTGCTCTTTCCCATCACCTTCAGATTAATAGACCAGAGGGAAATCTGTGTTAAAATTCCTGCCAGAATAGCGGGAATCTCAAATACGGTGTGAAGAATTCCTGTCACTGCTCCTGCCGCCATACCTGCTGCCAGACAAATAACGAGAGCCAGAACAGGATTCATGCCTTTTCCGGCCACAAGAGCCGCACAGACACTGCCGCCCAGGGCGAAGCTTCCATCCACTGTCAAATCTGCAATATCCATCAGACGGAAGGTAATGTAAATACCAAGTACCATAATCCCCCACAGGACGCCCTGTCCTACGGCGCCCTGAAGGGAGGAAACTATTCCTGCCATTATTCTTCCTCCAGCACTGACATATCAAGACCTAACGCAGCCGCTGTGTCCTCGTTAATCTGCAGCTCACAGTCAGCATCCTTCATATAGCCAATCGGCATGGAAGCAATATCTGCTCCCTCTGTAAGGATCTCAACTGCCTGTTCTCCTGCCATACGTCCTAACTCGTAGTAATCAACTCCGTATGTCACAAGACCGCCCTCATCGACCTGGCCGCCTTCTCCGCAGATAGTCGGGATCTTATTTTCTGTGGCAACCATAGCCACTGTCGCATAACCGGAGGCAATGGTATTATCAGTAGGAGTATAGATTGCATCTACATTTCCCACCATAGACTCAACCACGGTCTGAATTTCATTTGTATTGGAAACTGTGTACTCTTCGTACTGAATGCCTGCATCCTCCAGGGCTTCTTTCGCCATCTCTACCTGGATTTCTGAGTTAGCTTCTGCAGTACTGTAGAGGATTCCCACCTTCTCAGCTTCCGGAAGCAGCTTCTGAAGCAGATCAATCTGCGCCTTTACAGGAGTCAAATCAGAAGTTCCTGTTACATTGCGTCCCGGTTTTTCGTTGGAATCTACCAGTCCGGAATCAGCTGGATCCGTCACGGCGCTGACTACAATCGGAATTTCCTCTGTCATACCTGCCACAGCCTGAGCTGCCGGTGTGGCAATGGCAAAAATTAAATCGCTCTCACTGTCTACCAGCATCTGGGCAATGGTCTGGCAGGCTGACTGATCGCCGGATGCATTCTGCTGATCCAGCTCAGCCTGAATGCCGGATGCTTCAATGGCTGCCACAAAGCCTTCGTTTACCTTATCAAGAGCTGTGTGCTGAGTCAGCTGAAGAACACCGATTTTATAGGAGTCGCCAGATCCATCTGCCTCTTTGGAAGCTCCCTCTGCCTGTGTGCTCTCAGCCTCTGCCTTTACTGACTCTGTCTGTGAATCTGTGTTTCCTGAACAGCCTGCCATGGAAAGGGCCATAATTCCTGCCATTGCCGCTGCTGCAATTTTTCCTGTCTTTCTCATTTTTACTCCTCCGCTTTTCCTATTCCTGATTTTAACACTCCGGCTGTACCGACCGTTAAATTTTTATTAACGCCATCTTACTACACTTTCTTCCCCTCGTCAATTTCATTTCTTTAATATCCCACGAAATCAACGCGTTAAAGTGAAAAATCGTCACATTGCACAAAATATAGCTGCTTGAATTGTGCATTTTTTCGTCCTTTCCTATCTCTGTTTCTTTCTGCTATTTCTTGCATTTTTTTAATAACATCTCTGTTTTTATTTGAATTTCTTTCAACTTTACACTATAATCATATTATTACAGATATTAACACGGCATTTTAACAGGAAAGGAGATTTTCTTTTATGAAACCCAAAGTCAAGCAGGTTCTGGAAGGCCCTCTTGCCCGGGCTCAGCTTCTGATTTTCGGCACTGCATTTTATTTTGAAGTCATCGCTGCTGTCTGCATTATTATCGGTCTCGTCATAACCTTTTTAGATGTGCCCAGACAAATTCTGATTCTCGCTGATACCGGCGCTTTCATCACGTTTCTGACTTTCATGTTCAACATTGTAATTGGGATTGAGCTTTTAAAGATGTTTTGCCGCCATGACTTGGATTCTGTTGTGGAGGTACTCCTTTTCGCAGTTGCCAGGCAGGTCATCATCCAGCACACCTCCATGGTAGACAATCTGCTGTGCATGCTCTCAGTGGCGATTCTTTTCTCCATCAGAAAATTCCTTTTTGTCTCTGCCCTTGACAAAAAGGAGCCTGCACTGAAAGCCATCAACCCTGTGTTTAAGGGTGCAGTTTCAGCACAGACTCCATCTCAGGAACAAAACAGCAAAAAGGAACCGGAAGCGGAGGAGGAATCCAGGGAGAGGATTCTCAAAGCCTACAGCAGAAATTCACTGTTTGAATAAGCTCTTTTGATTATCATACGCGGCTGCACTGTTTCACCTTTCTTGCAATAGGCAGCCGCACTGTAAAGACAGTTCCATGGCTGTCCTCCTCCTGGCTGGAAGAAACGCTCAC
Source organism: Lachnospiraceae bacterium AM93-12TA (assembly GCA_027698105.1). Lineage (GTDB taxonomy): Bacteria > Bacillota > Clostridia > Lachnospirales > Lachnospiraceae > Otoolea. Next base: position 5,843 of record JAQERH010000020.1, on the reverse strand, counting down.
AGTCCCATGGTAGAAATTCACAATATGCTTCACAATGGAAAGGCCCAGTCCCGTGCCTCCCTGTTTGCGGCTGCGGCCCTTGTCTACCCGGTAAAACCGCTCGAAAATCCGTCCCACACTTTCTTTAGGAATACCTACTCCGTTGTCGCGTACCTGCAGTTCCATTATTTCTTCTTCACATTTCAGAGAAAGCCATATCTTTCCCCCATCCAGATTGTATTTCACTGCATTGCTCAGCAGGTTGGTAAACAACTCCTCCATCTGTCTGCCATCAGCGCAGATATAAAATTCCTCTGCGTCTGTCTCTATCTCAATCCTTCGCTCTCTGGCCATTCCCTCTACTGAGGAAACTGCCTCCCGTACCAGCTCTTCCGTGGAAAGTTCCCGAAGCTCTGCCTGAATTCCTCCCGTTTCCAGGCGGGAAATCATGAGAATGTCATCGATCAGGCTAGTCATACGAACCGCCTCTTTTTTTATCCGGCTGAGAAAATCGCTTCGCATCTGCGGATTGTCCGCCACAGGTGTATCGAGAAGCTCTACATACCCCCTGATAGAGGTGATGGGCGTTTTCAGCTCATGAGATGCGTTGCTGAAAAATTCCTGCCGGATCTGTTTTTCCTGCTCCAGACGGTTCAGATAATCCCTCACATTTTTCGACATCCTGGTAGTTGTGTCAGCAATTACATTGATCTCCTCATAGCCGCACCGGTCGAAATGAAAATCTGTATAATCCCCATTTACCTTCAGCATTTCTTTTGATATTTCAAGCAGCGGCTTGGTAATGGACTGTGAAAATCGATCTGCCTCCAGCACAGAGCCAATCAGGGCAATGGAAAAACTCAAAAAGACTGCCGGAAACAGCATCTTCACATAATCCTGCATTCCGGTATAGGGAACTGCCAGCCGCAGAATACAGTCAGAATAAGAGGACTGTACTGCCACATACAGCATTTCCTTTCCCAGAGTCTTCGAGCGGCGTCTGGCATCTCCCTCTTTGTTGTTTACGGCTTCCTGAATCTCTTCCCGCTGCATATGATTGTCAAGCTCTGATGTATCCTTCACCCCTGTATCCACCTTGACAACACCCTCCGGGCTGATAATCGTAAGGCGGCTGTCGTTTAAGCTGGCAGATTCCGACAGTTTCTCAGCCTGCTCCTCCAAATCACCTTCATAGTTAAGAGCGCTGTCAATTGTATGAAGGATAAATACCATATCCTTCCGGCTGTTATTCAGAATTACGCTTCCTGTCACTATGTAAAGAATCGCTGTATTTAAAAGCAGCGCCAGCAGAAGAAGCTGGATAAATTTTCTGAATATAGCTGTTTTCATTCTCCTGTATCCCTATCTTCCTTTCCTGTCAGCTGAGCCGATATCCGACTCCACGGATTGTCTTAATGCTGTGTCCTGATTCTCCCAGCTTCTGGCGAAGCGTTTTAATATGCATATCCAGCGTTCTCGTCTCTCCGTCATAGTCGTAGCCCCAAATCCGATCCAGAAGTTCTTCCCTGGTTACAACACGGTTCGTATTTTCCATCAGGTAGCAGAGAAGCTCATATTCCTTCAGAGTCAGCTCCACAGCCTCCCCCTTATTCTTCACCTCTCTCTTTTCCAGATCAATGGAAATTTCGCCTACTGTAAGGCATTTATTTTCCTCTTTTTCCTCTCCAAAGCGTTTTAAAAGATTCCGGATTCTGGCAGAAAACTCCAGAATTCCAAAGGGTTTTGTCATGTAATCGTCAGCTCCTCCATCCAGGCCGGCCACTACATCCAGTTCGCTGTCCTTGGCGGTCAGCATCATAACCGGAATCTTTTTCGTATCCGGTGATTCCTTCAGCCTGGCTACAGCTGCCATCCCGTCCATCCCCGGAAGCATCCAGTCAAATACAAAGAGGGAGGGGAGGCTTCCCTCCACCCCCCTCACTGCTTCCAGAGCCTCTTCGGCCGTCTCAAAGGCACGGGTTGTATAGCCAAAGCTTTCCAGAGCCACGCAAATCAGATTTCTGATATTTTCATCATCTTCTGTCACATAGATCAGGTGCTTCATAATTATTCAATCTCCTCTTTTACATAGCCTGCAATATTTCTGGCATGGTCTGCGATTCTCTCATAGTTGCTGATAGCATCGAGGAAAATGACGCCGCTTTTTGTGTTGCACTCATGGTTGGACAAACGTTCCATATGAAGTTCCTTCAGTTCTTCCTCCATATTATCCACTTCCTCCTCATAGCGCGCTGTCTGGCGCACCCTGGAAAGCTCCTTATCCTCCCGGCACTCCATAGCCGACTCCACCGACTTAATAGCCGCCTCGGCAATTTTCTTCAGATCATTTAAACCGCTCTCAGAAAATGCCCGGTCATTTTTTATATTGATCTGAGCCAGTTCAGCCAGGTTCTCAGCGTGATCTCCAATCCGCTCCACATCCCCGATTGTGTAGAACAGATTCTTCACCAGTACATGCTGATTATCATTTAAAGACAGATTATTAATTTTCACCAGGTAATCCGTCAGCTCTGTATCCAGATGATTCAGCTTTTTCTCATTATCAAAAACCTCCTGGCAGAAGGATTCATTCCGATCTGTCAAAGCTGCTGTCGCAATCTTTAAGTTGGCTGCAGCTACTCTTCCCATGTTAATGACTTCTTTTTCCACTGTCTCAATGGCAAAAGATGGGGATTCCAGAATACGGTCGTCCAGATGGCGGAGAATATCTCCTTCCACGTCCCCGCTCTTCTCTTCTTCCTTGCTGTCCCGCACCAGAGCACAGGCTGTCTTTACGAGGATACCTGCAAACGGGAAGAGGAAGATCGTGTTGGACACATTAAAGATGGTATGGAAAATAGAAATTCCCACACTGTCTGCCGTGGATGCCGCAAAGGACGGATTTACCATAAAGATGGCAATCATGACGGTTCCAAATAAAATCGTTCCAAAAACATTGAATAACAGGTGGATCACTGCCGCTCTCTTAGCTGTTCTGCTGGCTCCTACTGCCGACAGAAGGGCAGTCACACAGGTTCCGATATTCTGTCCCAGCGTAATAAACACAGCTGACTGCCAGTTTACCATTCCATTTAAAGCCAGGGTCTGCAGAATTCCCACAGAAGCAGAACTGCTCTGGATAATGGCAGTAACCACAAGTCCTGTCAGCACTCCTAAAACAGGATTCTTTCCAAGGGTCTGGAAGGCCTGGGAAAAAATTGGTGCATCCCGATACGGCTCAATTGATGATGACATAAAAGAGAGTCCAATAAACAGAAGGGCAAAACCTATCATGATTTCTCCGCCCTCTTTTTTCTTATGGCTCTTTGTAAAAAGCACCAGAAACGCGCCTATGAAGAATAAAACAGGGGCAAAAAACTCTGGTTTCAGCACCTCTCCCCACTCGCTCATGGACACGATCCAGCTGGTAATGGTCGTTCCAATATTGGCTCCCATGATTACTCCGGTAGCCTGGAACAGATTGATAATTCCTGCGTTTACAAAGCCGACTACCATAACGGTAGTAGCGGAACTGCTCTGAATAATGGCAGTAACTGCTGCACCTGCCAGCACTCCCATGAGACGGTTGTTCGTCAGCACCCCAAGCATATGCTGCATACGGCTGCCGGCGGATCTCTGAAGTCCGTCAGCCATAATATTCATTCCGTACAGAAACATTCCAAGGCCGCCGGCAAACTGAAACAGCATTCCCAAATCCGATATCGACATTATTTCTCTCCTCTTATTGTAAAAGTATGGTTTAACTATACCAGCTCTATGTAAAGCCAGACTATAGTTTAATGTAAAATTTCTGTAAAAACGCGCAGAACATTCCTGTAAAACACTGCGTCTATCTCTGAACCGGTAAAGCCCTGCCGTGACATTTCGTCAGCAATCCTAGAGAAAACTGCCGGAGAGTCTACCTCCAGCTCTCCCGATATACCGTCAAAATCGGATCCCAGGCCAATACACTCAATTCCGCCTACCTGCCGGATATGCTTCATATGTCTCACCATATCTGCTGTGCGGCTCACCCCGCCGCCTTTCATATTTCTGTTTGAATCGCTCAGAAAAGCACCGCAGAAGTTAATTCCCATCACTCCTCCCCGCTCTGCCAAAGCGCGAATCATCTCATCTGTCAGGTTTCGCACATGGGAGGCTTCACTTCTGGCATTGGAATGGCTGGCCACAAAAGGCTTTCTGGTGTGTTTCACAATGTCCCAGAATCCAGCATCGCCCAGATGAGAAACATCAATAATCATTCCCAGATGTTCCATTTCTGCAATAAAGGCAAGTCCCGTTTCCGTCAGTCCATGCTCTGTCTCCGGTTCTGTCTCCCCCGTCTGAAGATTGATCCGGTTAGGCCAGGCCAAATCATTTGGATAATTCCAGGTCAGGGTCATCATTCTGACTCCCTCCCTGTAAAATTCCCGAAGGCGCTCCAGGCTTCCCTGGCACACTGCCCCTTCTTCGATAGTAAGGAGTGCTGACATTTTTCCCTCTCTGTCATTTCTCATCATATCCTCTGCTGTCAGAGCCTGGGAAATCATGCTGCTGTTTTCCTTTATCTCCTTCTTAAAACGCGCCAGTACCTTCCTGGCGTAAGCATAGGGATCTGGCTGGCATTTTAAATTTGTATAAACAGCAAAGCACTGGGTCATGGCATTTCCCTGCTTCATCCGCTCTAAGTCTAAATGTCCGCTGTTTCGCCTCAGCGTTTCACCTCTCTCCTCTGTCTCCGGAAGACAGAGGCGCGGTATTGTATCACAGTGCATATCAATATATTTCATTTTCATCTTCTCCCGTCTGCAGCATTTTTCTCTGCCGCTGCCTAAAATATCTGTCTGTATTCCCTTTCCGTCAAATTTCCAGATAGCTGCAGAGCGCCGGAAGCCGCTTTAAGGCAGTTTCCCTTCCCTCCTGATGGAGATCCTGCAGTTTTTTCAAATCCCGCTCCAGACGGGAAACCTGGACTGGATGTTCCGGGCGAATCACAAAAATTCTGCCTTCTCTTTCCAGGCGGTCTATCTCTTCCTGCATCCGATTATACCGGTCCGGCACTTCAAACAGTGCTTCCCTAAGCTGTGGAAGCGGTTTAAAATACCGATTATAAGCCCTGACAGCCAGGGAATTCAGAGGTTTTTTCCTGTAGCCGTGATTTCTTGTAAGGACCAGGACAATTTTTTCATACCCCAGATCCATCGCCCTCTGATAAGCAATCGGAAGAGAAATGCCCCCATCCAGATATTTTTTATGGTCCACTGTCACCATTTTTGACAGCAGCGGCATACTGCAGGAGGCCTGCACAGCCTTCATCATATCGCTGCACTGACTTTTTTCAAAAAACTCTGTTTTTCCTGTTCTGCATCTGGTGGCAGCCGCCTCAAACTTCTGAGGAGACTGATAAAACGCTTCATAGTCAAAGGGAATCAGCTCATCAGACAGCTCCCCAAATACAAAATCAAAGTTAAATACAAGTCTGTTCTTTATGAGACTTCTCATCCCCATATAGCGCTTGTCATGCAGATATGTCTCATTGATTTCCAGCATCCTGCCCTTCTGCCCGCTGATGTAATTCATCCCGGCCATGGTCCCGGCTGATACGCCGTTTACATAGGATAATTCTATCTTTTTCTCTGTCAGCACGTCCAGGACTCCTGCTGTGAACATACAGCGCAGCGAACCTCCCTCCAGCACCAGAGCTCCTTCTGTCATCCTTCCACCCCTTTTGTATTGTGTTTGATTGGATTGTACAAAATCTCTATACATTAATATAAAGGGTCATTCTGGAAAATGCAAGCGGAAGGGAGAAAAATCGAGTAGGAGGCGGTGATTAACCGCCGTCCTCTCACACCACCGTGCGT
>JAQERH010000002.1 GCA_027698105.1 Lachnospiraceae bacterium AM93-12TA | reverse complement strand
GTACGCACGGTGGTGTGAGAGGACGGCGGTTAATCACCGCCTCCTACTCGATTCCTTTAAATTCTAAACCATCCTGCAAAAGAAGCGCCTGCCGGAAGCTCATAGGCTTTTTCAGGAGCGCCAAGCTGCCATTTTCCCGGATGTCCTGTATTCTGGGAGAGAACTTCGGCAAAATGAAGCATCACAATACCTGCGTTCAGCTTTGCATTTTCCGGAGAAGTCATCTCATCCTCTAAAAGAACCAGAGATGCCACATCGTGATCCAGAATGAAACGGTATGGCTGGCGGTTTAATACAGAAGGAGAGCAGCAGGCTGCAATAAAAGCCCGGTACAGGTCAGAATCAGGATCCCAGTCGGCGAGATCAGATTTCTGGCCCCATGCTCCGCCAAATACAGCATCCTCCAGGTAGAGTTTGGGGGCAATCTGGCCGTTACGCTGCTTCATATGAACAGAAGCGGGACTCTTAATATCAAGACGTGTTCCGCCTTCTGGTTTTCCGTAACCAAACGCAATCAGGGCAAGCGGCTCAAGTTCTGTGTCAAGATGGAGACGCTGCTTTAAAAGAGCAGGATCTGTAATGGTAATCCAGCAGGAGTCCAGCTCCAGCTCTGTCAGCTTTAAAACCATGTCTTCACCCATGTATCCTGCATTTTCAAGATATCCTTCTGCATTGCCTGACAGAAGAAGCAGGTAAGAGGGCGCTTCTATCATGAAACCGGAATAGCCGGCTGTTCCAGCCAGATTGCCGGGGTTTCCCTCTAAAATTTTCCATTCTGCCGGAATTTCAGGAAGAAGGCGTTTGCACTGTCCAGCATAATCCTTAATCTGGTTAAACATCTGGGCAGAGACCTTTTTATCTTTAAAGTCTCTTGTTGATTTGCGCTTAATGGCAAGTTCGTAATATTTCATAGACACCATCCTTTCGTGGGACAATTTGTGATTGTCTGAATTAATCTTATAAAATTAGGCAAAAAGTGTCAAGCAATTTTATTGGCGGAAACCGGAGAAGAATCTCGTTTCCCATGTCTACCAGGGATGTCTTCTGCATATACTTTACCAGCACAGCAAGGGGGTATTTTATGGAAAATTTTAATGTATACAGTGATATTAAAGCCAGAACAGACGGAGAGATTTACATAGGCGTAGTGGGCCCGGTAAGGACTGGAAAATCTACGTTTATCAAACGGTTTATGGAACAGATGGTGCTTCCGGAGATGGAGGATGGGCACGCAAAGGAACGGGCCAGAGACGAACTGCCCCAGAGTGCAGCGGGAAAAACAATTATGACGACAGAGCCGAAATTTATTCCTAAAGAGGCGGCGGAGATTGCTTTAGGGGACGGGGCAGAGGCCAAAATACGCCTGATTGACTGCGTGGGCTTCATGGTAGACGGGGCGGCGGGACACATTGAAAATGACATGGAACGGCTGGTAAAAACGCCCTGGTTTGATTATGAGATTCCTTTCACACAGGCGGCAGAGTTAGGAACCAGAAAGGTGATTACCGATCATTCTACGATTGGCCTTGTTATTACATCAGACGGATCCTTTGGGGAAATTAAACGGCCAAGCTACATGGAGGCAGAGGAAAAGACAGTAAGAGAGCTTAAAAAGATGGGAAAGCCGTTTCTCATTCTCTTAAATTCCATGCGCCCGTATTCAGATGAAACAAAGATTCTGGCCGCTCAGATGGAAGAAAAATATGGTGTTCAGGTAATGCCTGTAAACTGTGAGCAGCTGAAAAAAGAAGATATCAGGAGGATCATGGAAGCTGTGCTGACAGAGTTTCCGGTGGCAGAAATGGATTTTTTTATTCCGAAGTGGCTGGAAATTCTTCCCCAGGATCACTGGCTGAAGACGCATGTGGTTCAGACGGTGAAGGATCTGATGAAGAAAATCAGCCGTATGAAAGACATTGAAAGAGAGTTCCCTGTCCCTTCTGACGGCCCGATTCAGAGGATAAGGATTACGGGAATGAAAATGGCAGATGGAAGCGTATCGGTAGATATTGAGGTGGATGACAGCTGCTATTACCAGATTCTCAGCGATTATACAGGAGTGGAAATCGGTGGAGAGTATCAGCTGATGCAGACGCTGAAACGGCTGGCAGCTATGGAGCAGGAATATGAAAAAGTGGGAGATGCTTTAAGCCAGGTGAGGCTGAAGGGCTACGGTGTAGTGACGCCTGACCGGTCTGAAATCGTTTTAGATGAGCCTCAGCTGATTCACCATGGCAATAAATACGGAGTTAAAATGAAAGCACAGGCGCCGTCAATTAATCTGATTAAAGCCCACATTGAGACAGAAATTGCACCGATTGTGGGAAGCGAGCAGCAGGCAGAGGACTTGATCGAATACATCAAAGCCAATGCCAAGGAAAGCGAGGATGGGCTGTGGAATACCAATATTTTTGGGAAAAGTGTAGAGCAGATTGTAGGAGATGGTATTCAGGCAAAAATTTCCCAGATGACAGAAGACTGCCAGATGAAGCTTCAGGACACTCTCCAGAAGATTATCAACGACAGCAGCGGTGGAATGATTTGCATAATCATTTAGGTCTATGATATAATGACTGCAAAGCAGGCACTATATCATCGCGCATACCGGTTTTCGCATTCACTGCGAAAATCCGGGCGCTGAATTCCGCCGGAAGCTTATATTCTGGCGGGAGAGAGGCATTTGGAGAGGAGAGGGTTATATGAAGCTGATGTTTATTGGAGCGGCACATGAGGTTACAGGAAGCTGCCATTACCTTGAGGCCTGCGGCCTTAAAATACTCATTGACTGCGGAATGGAACAGGGATCCAACAAATATGAAAATGCAGAGCTGCCGGTCAGCTACGGTGACATTGATTATGTGCTGATCACGCATTCCCACATTGATCATGTAGGGCTTCTTCCTCTGATTTTTGCAAGAGGCTTTTCCGGACAGATTATGGCATCTCGTGCCACCTGTGATCTCTGTAACATTATGCTGAAAGACTGTGCCCACATTCAGGAATCGGAAGCTGAGTGGAAAAACAGAAAGGCAAAGAGAGCGGGCCGCCCTCAGGAACCGCCTCTCTATACCATGGCAGATGCTGAAGGAGTTCTGAAACATTTTGTGCCCTGCGGCTATAATGAAATTATCCGTCTGGCAGAAGGAGTGGAAATCCGGTTTACAGATGCTGGACATCTGTTAGGCTCTGCTTTTATCGAGGTGTGGCTGACAGAAGACGGATGCTCAAAGAAAATTGTATTTTCCGGCGATATCGGAAATCTCAATAAACCGCTGATTCGAAATCCCCAGTATATTGCCCAGGCTGATTATGTCGTGATGGAGTCTACCTATGGAAATCGGCTTCACAAGCATTCAGCGGAACATATCGAGGAATTTGCAAGAGTCATCCAGGAGACCCTGGATCGAGGCGGAAATGTGGTAATTCCTGCGTTTGCTGTAGGCCGTACACAGGAGGTGCTCTATTATATCCGACGGATTAAAGAAGAGGGCCTTGTAACAGGACACGGAGATTTTGATGTGTATGTGGACAGTCCTCTGGCAGTGGAGGCTACCCAGGTCTTTAAGAATAACATGCTGGACTGCTATAACGAGGAGACGAAGGAACTTGTGAAAAAAGGAATTAACCCGCTCTCCTTTAAGGGGTTAAAGCTGTCTGTCAGCAGTGAGGACTCGGTTGCCATCAACTTTGACACAAAACCGAAAGTTATTATTTCAGCTGCCGGCATGTGTGACGCCGGACGTATCCGCCATCATCTGAAGCACAATCTCTGGAGGCCGGAATGCACCATTCTGTTTGCAGGCTATCAGGCCATAGGAACCCTAGGAAGGAGTATTATTGAAGGGAAGAAAGAGGTAAAGCTGTTTGGCGAGACTATCGATGTGGAAGCGCATATCGAAAAGATAGAGGGTATCAGCGGCCATGCAGATCAGGATGGTCTGATCCGCTTTATTACAAGCTTTATGGATAAACCGAAGCAGGTATTCGTTGTTCACGGAGACGATGATGTCTGCGATTCCTTTGCAAAAAAACTGAATGAGGAGCATGGCATTCCTGCTTTTGCACCGTTCAGCGGAACAGTTTATAACCTGGCTGAAGAAAAATTTGAAGTGATTACAAAGGGAATTCCGCTCCGCCGTGAGGACGAGAGAGATGCCACCAAACGGGCCAGCGGAGTCTTTGCAAGACTTCTGGCAGCTGTGGATCGCCTGCGCCGGGTAGTGATGCATAATGAGGGAGGAGCCAATAAAGATTTAGCGAAATTTGCCGATCAGATCAATTCTCTCTGCGACAAATGGGATCGGTAACAGAATACACATAGAAGGAGACAGACAGTTGAAAGTAGAGATTTACACAGACGGAGCAGCCAGAGGCAATCCAGACGGCCCAGGCGGCTTTGGAACCGTGCTTCATTATACAGATGGAAAGGGACAGCTTCATGTGAAAGAACTGTCGGCCGGTTACAGGCGGACAACTAACAACAGGATGGAGCTGATGGCAGCTATTGCGGGCCTGGAGGCATTAAACCGCCCCTGCCAGGTGGAGCTGTATTCAGATTCCAAATACCTGGTAGATGCCTTTAATCAGCACTGGCTGGACAACTGGATCAAGAAAGGCTGGAAGCGTGGAAAAAATGAACCGGTGAAAAATATAGATTTGTGGAAACGCCTGCTGGAAGCTGCAAAGTCCCATCAGATCACATGGATCTGGGTTAAGGGGCACAATGGACACCCGGAAAATGAACGCTGTGATTTTCTGGCTACCTCGGCAGCAGATGGAGATCATCTGCTGGAGGATCCAGGAGTTTAAAATTTGAAAATTCGGCGAAAACAGAAAAATATTAAGGTTCCCTTACAAAATATTACGTCTTTCTTCTGACGCTTCCTTTTCATGGGAAATTATGATATGTTATTGATATCAGGAAAAGATTAAAGGATGGGTCGGTTTGAAGAAGAGGGAATTTATTACCGCCATAGTTTGTATCTGCATATTTGGAATGCTGGTGACAGTTCAGGTGAAGCGCTTTGTGTCTGGAACCGTACAGGGAACCGGTGTGCAGGAGCAGACGGCGTCAGAAGAGTATGAACTGAAGACGGGGCAGGTCGGTTCAGATACCCCCCCCCGTATCGAGCCAAAATACCCTGAGGGCAGTGCGTATGAAGGAGCATTTGCTTTCGATAAGGAGGAAACGGCTGCACCGAAAACAGAGGAAATAAAAGATACAGTGCCAAGTGGCACGGAACCGAGGGATTCTGCATCAGAGGAAACTGCTTTGGAGAGAGAAGGAGAAGAGGAAAGCTGTCAGGAAGGCAGCAGCCAGATGGCTGATACGACAGCAGAAACAGCTGTTTCTGCGAAGTCTCTCCAGAAGACCGGAGTGACAGCATCTTCAGAGGCTTTGATCTCTCCTGCGTCAGAGACGGAGAACCAGATGGAGGCAGAAAAGGAACAGGTGACGGCACAGGCATATGGACGGGAACTTGACGGTGCAGAGGCTTCCATCAAAAAGCTGAAAAGTGCAGAGACAGATACCAGTACCTGGTCCTACCTGAACCTGGCAGATTATGAACTGAAGATCTGGGATGATCTGCTGAACAGGATTTATCAGGATATCATTGGAAATATGGATGAGGCGGAGGCCGATGAGCTGAGGAAAGAGGAGAAGGCGTGGATTAAAAAACGTGACGCTGATGCCAAGAAGGTGTCCTCCCGTTACAGCGGAGGTACGCTGGAGGGGCTGGAACATACAGCTTCCCTGGCTGAATCTACGAAGAAGCGGGCCTATGAACTGCTGGAAGACTATGGCAGCTATCTGCCTCAGGAGGAAATCCCAGAAGAAAAATAAAATAAGCAGACAGAAAAAGGCGGAGATTTTCTTCGCCTTTTCCCTGTTAAAACCTTGAAAATCACATATTCCTGTGATAGGATATACGAATGAATAAAAATATTACTTACTTAGTGTAAGGCAGGAGGAAACAACGTGGAAAAATACGGTGTAAACGAACTGAGAAAGATGTTCCTGGAATTTTTTGAGAGCAAGGGACATCTGGCGATGAAGAGCTTTTCTCTGGTTCCGCATAATGATAACAGCTTGCTGCTTATTAATTCTGGTATGGCGCCTTTAAAGCCATACTTTACAGGCCAGGAAATTCCGCCGAGAAATCGTGTAACCACATGTCAGAAATGTATCCGTACCGGCGACATTGAAAATATTGGAAAGACAGCCCGCCACGGTACATTCTTTGAGATGCTTGGAAACTTCTCCTTTGGAGATTACTTCAAGACAGAAGCGATTCACTGGTCCTGGGAATTCTTAACAGAGGTAGTAGGACTGGATCCAGATCGTCTGTATCCGTCTATTTTTGAAAATGACGATGAGGCGTTTGAGATCTGGAATAAAGAAATGGGAATCCCGGCAGAACGTATTTTCCGCTTCGGAAGAGAGGATAATTTCTGGGAGCACGGCGCAGGACCCTGCGGCCCATGTTCTGAGATTTACTATGACCGCGGCGAGAAATATGGCTGCGGAAAGCCGGGATGTACAGTAGGCTGTGAGTGTGACCGCTATATTGAGGTATGGAATAACGTGTTCTCTCAGTTTAACAATGACGGACACGGCAACTACACAGAGCTGGAGCACAAAAATATTGATACAGGTATGGGACTGGAGCGTCTGGCTGTCATTGTGCAGGACGTGGATTCTCTCTTTACCATTGATACAAACAAGGCCCTCCTTGACAGAGTATGCGCTCTGGCAGGAAAGGAATACCAGAAGGATCACGAGACAGACGTATCTCTGCGTATTGTGACAGACCACATTAAGTCCTGTACATTCATGATTTCAGATGGAATTATGCCTTCCAACGAGGGACGGGGCTATGTACTCAGAAGACTGTTAAGACGTGCAGCCCGTCACGGCAGAAAGCTGGGTATTGAGGGCAAGTTCTTAGCAGAGCTCTGCAAGACTGTAATCGAGCTTTCCAAGGATGGATATCCAGAGTTAGATGAAAAGAAAACAATGATTTTCAAGGTTCTCACAGAGGAAGAGGACAAGTTCAATAAGGCCATTGACCAGGGACTGTCCATTTTAAGTGAGATGGAAGCAGAGATGGCAAAGAAGGGGGAGAAAGTGCTTTCCGGAGAAAACGCTTTCATGCTCTATGATACCTATGGCTTCCCGGTTGACCTGACAAAGGAAATTCTGGAGGAGAAAAATCTTTCTGTAGACGAGGAAGGTTTTGCTTCCTGTATGCAGAAACAGAAGGAGACAGCGAGAGCAGCCAGAAAGACTACAAATTACATGGGAGCGGACGTGACTGTTTACCAGTCCATCGATCCTTCTGTTACAACAGAGTTTGTAGGCTATGACAGACTGACTCATCAGTCTGAGATTACTGTTCTCACTACAGAGGATGAGCTGGCAGAGGCCCTTACAGACGGCCAGAACGGAACAATTATTGTGAAGGAAACCCCATTCTACGCTACCATGGGCGGACAGCAGGCAGATATCGGTGTGATCCGCACAGAGGGCGGCGAGTTTGAGGTGAAGGATACAATTAAGCTTCAGGGAGGAAAGGTCGGCCATGTGGGAACTGTCACAAAGGGCATGTTCAAGGTGGGAGATCTGGCAACTCTTGAGGTAAATAAGGAAAACCGTGAGCTGACAGGCAGAAACCATTCTGCAACTCATCTGCTCCACAAGGCTCTGCGTACTGTTCTGGGAACCCATGTAGAGCAGGCAGGATCCCTTGTTGCAAGCGACAGACTCCGTTTTGACTTTACACATTTCTCTGCTATGACTCCAGAGGAGATTGCCAAGGTAGAGAAGATGGTAAACGATGAGATTGCTGCATCTCTTCCAGTTGTGACAGATATTATGAGCCTGGATGAGGCAAAGAAGACGGGAGCTATGGCTCTTTTCGGAGAGAAGTACGGCGACAGTGTCCGCGTAGTAAAGATGGGAGATTTCTCCACTGAGCTTTGCGGCGGAACCCATGTACCGAACACCAGCACCATCTCTGCATTTAAGATTATTTCTGAGGCAGGAATTGCGGCAGGAGTAAGACGTATCGAAGCTCTTACCAGCACAGGTCTGATGAACTACTACCATGAGATGGAGGAGGAGCTTCATGAGGCAGCCAAGCTTGTAAAGACAACTCCGGCTGCTCTTCACGACAAGCTTCAGACTATGCTTGACGAGATTAAGGCGCTTCACTCTGAAAATGAGAAGTTAAAGAGCAAGCTGGCCAACGACTCTCTGGGCGATGTCATGAACCAGGTGAAGGAAGTAAACGGCGTGAAGTTCCTGGCTGCTAAGGTAGACGGCGTAGACATGAACGGTTTACGAAATCTGGGAGACCAGTTAAAAGAGAAGCTGGGAGAAGGTGTGGTTCTCCTTGCCTCTGTTCAGGATGGTAAGGTAAACCTGATGGCTTCCGCTACAGATGAGGCTCAGAAGAAGGGCGCTCATGCTGGAAACTTAATCAAGGCAATTGCCTCCTTAGTTGGCGGCGGCGGCGGCGGACGTCCGAATATGGCTCAGGCCGGAGGAAAGAATCCGGCAGGCGTAGAGGACGCTCTGAAGAAAGCAGAAGAGGTAATCACCTCCCAGATCCAGTAAAAAGGCCTGAGAGCAAAGGTCAGACGACAAAATCTAAAAAAAATTGCAAAAAACATAAAAATCCTGTTGACGAATATAGGATTTATGGTATAATCATAACAGTGCTAAAAAAATGCCCAAACAGTTGTATTAATATGCACTTATTACACAACTGAAGGGAGGTTAGGTGTGAGCTATGTCAAATGTAATCGTTAAAGATAACGAAAGTTTAGACAGCGCTTTACGCAGATTCAAAAGAAACTGTGCAAAGGCTGGTATTCAGCAGGAGATTCGCAAGAGAGAGCATTACGAAAAACCAAGCGTTAGACGTAAAAAGAAATCTGAAGCTGCTAGAAAACGTAAATACAATTAATCAAGACAAAATCCCCGGCTTTTACAGTCGGGGATTTTTTGTGAATTCTTCTCTTGTGAACGAGGAAAAATTCCGGTGACTTTGGTGGAACGAGGAAATTTTTTCCTCGTTCGCTTTTATATAAACCGCCCAGGCATAAGCAGCCTGGCTTTTTTCATATATTGAGTATGAAGATGGAAAAAGGCGGCGCTTACTTGTTCAGCAGGCAGAAAAGAGCGGTTGTATCAGCCCTTCATCTCCCGGAGGATGTTATGCTGGGAGATATGTTCCTGAGTTTTACGGGAAACAGAGGTGTTCTGATAGAAAATTACAGGAGTATTGTTCTCTACACAGATACAGCGCTGAAGCTTCAGGGAAAAAACGGCCGTCTGGCGATAGAGGGAACTTGTCTGACGATCCGTTATTATGACAAGGAGCAGCTTTTTCTGTCAGGGCTGATCCGCTCTGCGGTATTTGAGCCGCTGTAAGGAGGAGAACATGGACCGGTTCAGGCATGAGCTGGAGGGAATGGTAAGAGTGAGGCTTCAGGGCGGTTCCCCAGAGCGTTTTTTTAACCTCTGCAGCCAGGGGGAAATTGAGATATGGAATATTTCCTGTGCAGAACATGAATATGAATGCTGTATGACAGTGGCAGGATTCTTTTCCTGCCGCCCGCTGGCGAAAAAATCCGGTATACGGCTGAAAGTGCTGAAAAAGCAGGGACTGCCCTTCTTTTTTTACAGAAACAGAAAAAGAAAGCTTTGGGCTGCCGGCTTTTTTTCTTTTTTTCTGATTTTATATATCTGCTCTCTCTTTATCTGGGATATCGAATTTCAGGGAAATCTGCGTCATTCTGACGAGGAACTTTTAAACTTTCTGGAAGAGGAAGAGATTTTCTGCGGAAGAAGCAAGGGAGAAATTGACTGTGAAGAACTGGAAGGAAGGATTCGGAGCAGATACCCGGACGTTACCTGGGTTTCTGCCAGACTGAAAGGAACCAGGCTTTTCATTCACCTGAAAGAAAATGACGTGGTTTTAAAGGTTGCTGAGAAGGATAAAACACCTGCCGATCTGGTGGCGGCAGAGGATGGTGAGATTGTATCTATCGTAGTGAGAAGCGGTATTCCCATGGTGCATCCCGGGGAGACAGTAGAAAAAGGGCAGGTGCTGGTCAGAGGAAGTATCCCTATCACAGATGATGCCGGAACAGTGGTATCAGAGCATGCAGTCAGGGCAGACGCTGATATTGTAGGACGACGCAGGCGGGTGGAGAAAAAGAGTGTGCCTCTCTGGCATGAGGAAAAAATCTTTACAGGCAGGAACAGAAAAGGAATTTTTTTTCAGTTTTTTGGAAAGACGTTTATTCTGCTGCCGCCGGATTTTAAGGGAACGGATTGGACGTATACGGCAGAGACGAGACAGGCTCATATTACAGAGAGCTTTTGTCTGCCTTTTTTTTATGGAACAATCAGGGCGGAGGAATATGCGCTTTGTTCCATGAATTATACAGAAACAGAGCTTTCCTGCATGGCGGAAGAATACAGAAAACAGGCAGAGGCAAAATTAATAGAAAAGGGGGTACAAATTATAGAAAATAATGTTACAATACTAGATAATGATTCTGTCTGTCAGTTCCAGCTGGAACTGATGGTGGAGGAGCCGCTTGGCTTTCTGGTTCCTGTCGAAGAAAAGGCAGCCGGACAGGGGGAAATAGACGGCTGCAGAGGAGAGGAAACACCTCAGCCGCCGAAAGACAGAATATAGAAATAAGCGTCTAAAGGAGACAAACAGCAGAAAATGAGTGTAATAGAGACTATAATCGATATACCGATGGAGCACGAGAGAAATGTCTGCGGACAGTTTGACGCGTACTTAAAGAAAATCGAACGCACGCTCCACGTGACGATGATTGCCAGAGATGGGGCGCTTAAAGTGATCGGGCCGGAGCATGCCGTCAGACAGGCGAAAAGCGTATTTAACAACCTGATAGAGCTTTCCAAGCGGGGAAATACCATTGCGGAGCAGAATGTAGACTATGCTATTTCCCTGTCCTTTACAGAGAACGATGATAAGATTCTGGAAATTGACAGAGATATTATCTGCCGTACGGTTACCGGAAAACCAGTGAAGCCGAAAACCCTGGGGCAGAAGCAGTATGTGGATGCTATCCGGAAGAAGATGATTGTGTTCGGAATCGGTCCGGCTGGAACAGGAAAAACGTATCTGGCTATGGCTATGGCCATTCAGGCATTTAAAAATGGGGAGGTGGGACGGATTATTTTAACCCGGCCTGCTATTGAAGCGGGAGAGAGGCTGGGCTTTCTGCCTGGAGATCTGCAGAGCAAAATTGATCCGTATCTGAGGCCTCTGTACGATGCCCTGTATCAGATTATGGGAGCAGAGAGCTATCTGCACAACTCGGAGAAGGGGCTGATTGAGGTGGCGCCTCTGGCTTATATGAGAGGGCGGACACTGGACAATGCTTTTATTATTCTGGATGAGGCTCAGAATACGACGCCGGCTCAGATGAAAATGTTTCTGACGAGAATCGGTTTCGGTTCAAAGGTGATCATTACAGGAGATCAGTCCCAGAAGGATCTTCCGGCAGGAGCTGTGTCGGGACTGGATACTGCTATCCGGGTGCTGAAAAAAATTGACGATATCAGTTTCTGCTATCTGACCAGTTCAGACGTAGTACGCCATCCGCTGGTGCAGAAAATAGTGGAGGCTTATGAGGAGTACGAGAAAAAGAACAGCCCGTCCCAGAGGCAAATACAGACGAAAAAGAGGAACAGACATGACAATTAATATTGAATATGAGGCAGAAAAAAAGCTGGATCTTCCCTATGAGGAGATCGTTAGAGAAGTTGTGACAGCTGCGCTGGACTACGAGAAATGTCCTTATGAGGCGGAGGTAAATGTGCTTCTGACGGATGATAAGGAAATTCACCGAATTAATCAGGAGTTCAGAGGTATTGACAGGGCTACAGACGTACTATCTTTTCCGATGGGAGATTATGAGACACCTTCTGATTTTGAACGCCTGGAGGAAATGGCTGAGGACTATTTTAACCTGGAAACAGGGGAACTTCTGCTGGGCGATATTGTCATTTCCGTGGACAAGGTGGAGGAGCAGGCGGAAAAGTACGGTCATTCCCAGGCCAGAGAGCTGGCATTTTTAATTGCTCACAGTATGCTTCATTTATGCGGCTATGATCATATGGAAGACGGCGAGCGCCTTGTGATGGAGAAGAAACAGGAAGAAATTTTAAGCCTCAGAGGCTACACCAGATAGGCGGTTCTCTATGAATGGAAGAGTAAGACGAAGAGGGACAGGAAAGAGACAGCCGGAGCGGAGAGTTCTGACTCTTGAGGATCTTCAGGATGCATTTGACACTGCCCCTCCATCAAAGCGGCCTTCTGCGCCGCCGCTTACCCACCCTGGAAAGCGGCCAGGAACAGAGGCGGCCGGGAAAGAACGGTCTCAGCCCATAAAACCGGTAAAAAAAGAAGCGGCTGAGAGGGAACGGCCGCTGTCTGTAAAAAAAGAGGCGGGACGCAGAGAGATATCTCCTGCAAGGACGCTGGAACCGGAGCGGAAGAGCACAGGGAAAAAGGCGGGAAAGAAAGCAGGAAAAAAGACAGGAAATTTTGTGATCCAGGGAACCATTCTGGCGGCAGCAGGAATTATTGTCAGGCTGATTGGTCTTATGTACCGGATCCCCATGACGAATATCATTGGGGATGAAGGCATGGGATATTATTCCACTGCTTTTAATGTCTACAATATTGTCCTGATTCTCTCCTCCTACAGCCTGCCTTTGGCTGTTTCTAAGATGGTTTCAGCCAGACTGGCCAGAGGAGAGTTCAGAAACGCATCCAGAGTGCTTTTGGCGGCTCTGGTGTATGCTACTGTAGCCGGGGGACTGGCCTGTGCAGTCGTATGGAACTTCGCCGATTTTTTTGCAGACAGGGTATTTATGACTCCTTTCTGTGTGTATGCGTTAAAAACTCTGGCTCCCACAATCTGGGTCATGGCCTACCTGGGCGTGCTG
Organism: Lachnospiraceae bacterium AM93-12TA; assembly: GCA_027698105.1. Lineage (GTDB taxonomy): Bacteria > Bacillota > Clostridia > Lachnospirales > Lachnospiraceae > Otoolea. Next base: position 141,103 of record JAQERH010000002.1, on the reverse strand, counting down.
CGGGGATATTTTCAAGGTCATGGAACCATGGTTCCCACCGCTTTTTCACAGATTTTTGAACAGGTAGTGAACGCCGTTATCAGCGTAACGGCGGCAGGCCTTTTATTTAAGGTGGGACTGGATTCTAACCGTGTCTTTGAAACCACAGGCTATCCGGAGGCCTTCGGCGCTGCCGGAGGCACTATCGGAACAGGGGCAGGCGCTTTGACAGCATTGCTTTTTATGGTATTTTTGTTCGCTGTCTATCGTCCGGTGATGAGAAAACGCACCAGAAAGGACAGAAAAGGCAGGAAAGAATCCTATGGCCATATTTCCAGAACCTTTGCTCTGACTGTTCTCCCGGTTATTTTAAGCTCCGCTGTTTACAATATTAATGCAGTACTTGACAACAGCATTATGGCCTATGGAATGGATGCGCTGGGGCAGGGAGAGGCGTTTCTGGCTCTCTGGGGCATTTATAATAACAAGTATCTGCTTTTAGTGCATGTGCCTCTGGCTATGGCTAACGCCCTGTCTTCCTCCCTGATTCCGTCCCTGTCGGCTGCGGTTGCGAAGAAAGAGAGACAGGAGGCTAAGCGGAAAACAGGAATGGCTATCCGTTTTTCTATGGTAATTGCAATTCCTGCTGCCGTAGGACTGACCGTTCTGGCAGAGCCGGTGAACCGGCTTCTCTTTCGCAGCGGCGATACGGCTCAGGCAGTTCAGATGATGATCTGCGGCTCTTCAGCCATTGTATTTTTATCTCTGTCTACTGTGACGAATGCTATTTTACAGGGATTGAATCATATGAATATTCCGGTGAGGAATGCAGCCACTGCCCTGGTGCTTCATGTGGCAGCGCTGTATGTAATGCTGATGGGCTTCCACTGGGGTATTTACAGTGTGCTGTACGCTAATATTCTTTTTGCAGTAATTGTCTGCCTTTTAAACGGACTGGCTATCAGGAAATATCTGCGGTACAGACAGGAGATTAAGAGAACCTTTCTGATTCCGGCTCTGGCATCAGCAGTAATGGGAGCAGCAGCTTATGGAAGCTATCAGGGACTGTTCCTGCTTCTTAAAAATAATGCTGTGGCTGTAATTCTGGCGGTATGTGCTGGAGTGGCTGTCTATGGCGGTCTGCTTTTAAAGCTGGGCGGCGTGGAACAGTCAGAGCTTCGCTCTATGCCGGGCGGTACCAAGGTGATTGCCATTGGACGGAAATTCCATCTTTTTTAAAAATACGTTTAAAAAATTCCCTTCTGACGGATACTACCGATAAGGAGGGAATTTTTTCATGGAACAAGACAGAATCAGGCGCAGAGCATTCTGGCTTCTCGCTGGCATATTTGCAGCTGCAGCATGTACGGCAGCTTTGGTTTTAATGTTTACAGGAAGAGAAGAGAGAAGAGAGTTTACCTCTCCAGAAACTGCAAAGGCGGAGACAGCAGAAGATTCCTATGGCAGAGCAGGGGGAAACGACTGCGGGGAGAGAGAAGAAGCCTGCAGGACAGGAGATTCAGAAAACCCTGAAACAGAAGAGGGGATGACATCCGGCTCAGATCTTCCGGCTGGTATTTCCGGAGACCAGGTGAAAGCTCGGGAGGAGGGCTACTGCCTGGTATCGGAAAATGGATTTTTGTTTGTATTTGCAAAGGACAGAAGTTCAGTCTGTCTCGATACTCACATGCCCTTATCTGAGTTTCCGCTGACAGAGCAGGAACGGCTTCTGGACGGACTGTGGTTTTCTTCCATGCTTGAGGTGCTCAATTATCTGGAGTCCTACACCAGCTAAATTTAAATTGCACTTTTTTTTCTGTTCATGTATACTAGCGTCAGTGACAGGAAAAAGACAGTCTGAAAAGGCTGGACAGAGACGGGAGAATTTACATGTCAAAACGTGTGATTATTATAGGAGGAGGAGCTTCCGGTATGACGGCGGCGATTTTTGCAGCCAGACAGGGAGCGCAGGTTACGCTTCTGGAGCATATGGATCGGGTGGGTAAAAAGATTTTGTCTACGGGAAATGGAAAATGCAATCTGACCAATCGCCGTATGAATGCAGAATGCTACCGCAGCAGTGTGCCGGGGTTTCCCATGGAAGTGCTGAGCCGATTTGGCGAACAGGAGACAGAGGCCTTTTTTGAGGATCTGGGAATTGTTTTAAAGGACAGAAACGGATATCTTTACCCGGCTTCGGGCCAGGCTTCTTCCGTTCTGGATGCACTGAGGGAAGAATTGGCGCAGCTGGGAGTGAAGGTTGTGACAGAATGCGGCAGCGCGGCAATTACAGCGCCTGATGCCGGGAAAAACGGAAAGAGGGAGTGGACGGTCTCCTGTGAGAAAGGGCGTTTTCACTCTGACGCATTGATTCTTGCGACCGGCTCTAAGGCTGCCCCGTCTACTGGTTCCGATGGAAGCGGCTATGTGCTGGCGAGAAAGCTTGGGCACAGGATTATCAGCCCTCTGCCCGCCCTGGTTCAGCTGCGGTGCAGGGAGAAATTTTTTAAGCAGATTTCCGGTGTCAGGACAGATGCTGTGGTAAGTATCTGGGCAGATGGAAAGAAGATGGCCTCAGATCAGGGAGAGCTCCAGCTGACCGATTATGGAATATCCGGGATCCCTGTCTTTCAGGTAAGCCGGTTTGCCTCGTCTGCTCTGGCTCAGGGAGCGCAGGTGAAGGCAGTGATTGATTTTTACCCGGATCTTGACAGACGGGAGCTGGGGAGCTTTCTCAGAGAGCGCAGACAGCTTTTAGGGGCAAGGAGTGCAGAAAGCTTTTTAACCGGGTGGTTTAATAAAAAACTGGCTCTTTTGTTTCTCCGTCTGGCAGGGATTGCCCCGGACAGAAAAACTTCTGATTTGACAGAGGTGCAGATATCGGAGCTGGTCCGGCTGATTAAGCAGTTTGAGACGGAGATTGCGGAAACGAATCCATTTGCAAACGCCCAGATATGCTGCGGCGGCGCAGATGTGAGGGAGGTAGATCCGCACACCATGGAATCAAAAAAGAAAAAAGGTCTTTACCTGGTCGGAGAACTGTTGGATGTGGACGGTATCTGCGGTGGGTACAACCTGCAGTGGGCCTGGAGTACGGGCGCACTGGCAGGCATTCATGGAGGAAGATAGAGCATGATACGAATTAACCAGCTGAAGCTTCCGGTGGATCACGGGAAGCAGGATTTAGAAAAAAAGGCGGCAAAGCTTTTAAAAATCCCACAGGATAAAATCAAAAAGCTGACGATCCGGCGTCAGTCCATCGATGCCAGAAAAAAAGGGGAGCTGCTTTACATATATGCGGTGGACGTTCAGATAGAAGGAAATGAAGCTTCTGCTGTGAAGCGTGCGAAAAGCCCCAATATTCTCACTGTACAGGAAAAAGAGTATCAGTTTCCAGGACAGGAGGCAGGAGCTGAGCGCCTGACAGAAAGACCAGTGATTATCGGCTTTGGCCCTGCCGGACTGTTCTGCGGGCTGATGCTTGCAAGAGCCGGTTTCCGGCCGGTGATTTTAGAGCGTGGAGCAGATGTCGATACGAGAACAGCACAGGTGAGGCAGTTCTGGGAACATGGAATTCTGAATCCGGAGTCCAACGTCCAGTTTGGAGAAGGGGGAGCTGGAACCTTTTCAGATGGAAAGCTGAATACGCTGGTAAAAGACGTATCAGGCAGAAACAAAGAGGTATTAAAAATTCTTACAGAGGCGGGAGCTGATGAGTCCATTCTGTACTCTAGCAAACCTCATGTGGGGACGGATGTACTGAGCCAGGTAGTCAGGCGTCTGAGAGAAGAGATCATCTCTCTGGGAGGTGAGGTGCGTTTTCTTACAAAGGCAGCAGATCTGGTGATTCGGGATGGAGCGGTGGAAGCCGTGAAGACGGAACATCCAGAACGGGGGGAGGAGATACTTCCTGCGAAAGCAGTAGTTCTGGCTGTAGGGCACAGCGCAAGAGATACCTTTGAAACCTTATTTCAAAAGGGCATTTCCATGGAAGCCAAGGCGTTTGCGGTGGGACTTAGAATCCAGCATCCGCAGAAGCAGATTAATCTGTCCCAGTATGGGATGGAGAATCCAGGCAGACTGGGGGCGGCTCCTTATAAGGTAACCAGGCAGACTGGGGGCGGCAGGGGGGTCTATTCTTTCTGCATGTGTCCAGGCGGTTATGTGGTCAATGCCTCTTCTGAGCCTGGGCGTCTGGCGGTAAACGGAATGAGCAATCACGCCAGAGAGGGAGTAAATGCCAACAGCGCCCTGATTGTGACAGTGACACCGGAGGATTTTCCGGAAATGACAGCTATGGGCGGAATTGCTTTTCAGAGGCATCTGGAGGAACTGGCTTACAGAGCTGGAGATGGCAGGATTCCTGTTCAGCTGTATGGGGATTTCCGGGAGAAACAAAGAAGCCGGCAGTTTGGAGACGTGGAACCGGCTTTCTGCGGAAAGACAGCTTTTGCCGATTTAAACCAGGTACTTCCGGAAGCGCTCTGCTGTTCCATGAAGGAAGGAATCGAAGCCTTTGGCGGTATGATCAAAGGATTTAACCGGCATGACGCTATTTTAGCCGGGGTGGAGAGCAGAACCTCCTCACCTCTGCGTATTGGGCGGGGAGAGACTATGGAAAGCAGCGTGAAGGGGCTTTACCCCTGCGGAGAAGGGGCTGGATATGCAGGTGGAATCACCTCTGCTGCTATGGATGGTATTAAGACAGCGGAAGCCATCGCCAGAAGATTTAAGCCGCCAAAAGGGGAGTAAGCAGATACAGAGGGGGAAAAGAAGAGAGAGGAAGCGTGAGATATGGAAAAAGAAAGAGAAGCTTTAAAAAATAAAAAACGGATTGTCATTAAGATAGGTTCCTCATCCTTAACCCACCCGGAAACCGGGGATCTGAACATGAGGAAGATCGAGAAGCTGGTCCGCATTATCAGCGATTTGAGAGGAGAGGGGAGAGAGGTGGTTCTGGTCTCCTCAGGAGCTATCGCAGCAGGAAGGCAGGCTCTTGGCTTTACAGACCGTCCGAAGGAAATCGCACAGAAGCAGGCTTTTGCAGCGGTAGGCCAGGCCAGATTGATGATGGTATACCAGAAGCTGTTTGCAGAGTACAACCAGACAGCGGCCCAGATTCTTATGACGAAGAACACCATGATCAATGAAGAATCCAGATTTAATGCCAGAAATACCTTCGACGAGCTGCTAAAGCTGGGAACTGTGCCTATTGTCAATGAAAACGATACGGTTTCCACCTATGAGATTCAGTTTGGAGATAATGACCGGCTGTCAGCCCTGGTGGCGGCTCTGATCGGGGCTGATGTGCTGATGCTGATGTCTGATATTGACGGCATGTATACAGATGATCCCAACAAAAACCCGGACGCAGAGCTGATTCCCCTGGTGCGGGAGCTGACACCGGAGCTTTTAGCCATGGGGAAGGGCACCAGCAGCAGTGTGGGAACTGGCGGTATGTCAGCCAAGCTGGTGGCGGCCCAGATTGCTACAGGCAGCGGATCGGATATGGTGATTGCCAATGCGGCTGACCTAGATGTGATCTATGAGATTCTGAGCGGTGAGGAGAAGGGAACCCTGTTTGCAGAAAAACGGGACGAACATTTCCACCTGAGCGATTACCTGCAGCAGGAACAGGCAGAAAAATAAAAAACAGAAAAACAGAGAAAATAGGAGGACAAATATTGTGAAACAGGAAAAGATAGACAGAATTAACGAGCTGTATCATAAAAGCCAGGCGGTAGGTCTGACTGAGGAGGAGAAGGAAGAGCAGGCTGCTTTGAGAAAGGAATATATTGAGTCTATTCGGCAGAACATGCGGGGAACCCTGAACAGCATTCGAATCAAGGAAAAGGACGGAAGCATTACTGATCTGGGACAGAAATACGGAAACGTGGGAAGCCGCAGACATTAACAGGCAGCGAAAAGCTCGGAAGGGTCTGGGGAGGCAGATATGGAACAGGAAGCTGGCAAGGCAGCAGCAGAAAAAGACAGGATCCGAAAGAAAATGAAAAAGCTGAGAGGACAGGTATCAGAAGACAGGCGCGCCTGCTGGGACAGGAAACTGGCGAAGAGGCTTTTTTTCCTGGACGAATGGAAGCAGGAAAGCTGTGTGTACTGTTATATAAGCGTCAGAAATGAGGCGGGAACAGAAGCGCTGATTCAGGAGCTCTGGGACAGAAATATTTCAGTGGCCGTACCGAAAGTCCAGGGAAAAGACATAGATTTTTACTACATCACCAGCATGGAAGATCTGGAACCAGGCGCTATGGGAATTCCAGAGCCGAAAAGCGCCTGCAGGAAGGCCGCGAGTCAGGATGCACCGGTAATTGTGCCGGGACTGGCCTTTGGCCGGGATTTTTCAAGGCTTGGCTATGGGGGCGGCTATTATGACCGCTTCTTTGAGAAAGAGCCAAAACACCTGAAAATAGGAATATGTTATGAATTTCAGCTGGAACCGGAGCTTTTGTCAGAACCCTGGGATACAGATATGGATGTGATTGTGACACCGGACAGATGCCTGGTAAGGGAGGAGAAAGAACATGCTTAAAGAAATTGGACAGAGAGCAAAGGCGGCGGCCAGAAAGCTCAACAGCCTGGGAACGGAGGAGAAAAACAGAGGACTTCGGGCAGCGGCCAAGGCTCTGATGGAAGGGGAAGCCGAAATTCTGGCAGCCAACCAGGATGATGTGATTCTGGCAGTGGAAAATGGCATGAGCCAGGGCCTGGTAGACCGTCTGGAGTTAAACCCTGACAGGATTCAGGCTATGGCAGAGGGACTGTTACAGATTGCAGCCCTGGAGGATCCGGTGGGCGAGGTGATTTCTATGAAGCCGCGTCCCAATGGCCTGCTGATCGGACAGAAGCGGGTTCCCCTGGGAGTGGTGGGAATTATTTACGAAGCCAGGCCCAATGTGACGGCGGATGCTTTCGGACTTTGTTTTAAATCCGGAAACGCTGTCGTATTAAAAGGGGGAAAGGATGCCCTGCGCTCCAATGAGGCCATTGTGGCATGTCTGAGAAAAGGGCTTGCAGATGCAGGACTCTGCGAAGACGCTGTCTGCCTGATTACAGATACAGACCGGGAGACTGCCAGACAGTTTATGCGGCTTAACGAGTACGTGGATGTTCTGATTCCAAGGGGAGGAGCCGGACTGATTCAGACAGTGGTGGAAAACAGCACCATTCCGGTCATCGAGACGGGTACAGGAAACTGCCACATCTATGTAGACGAAAGCGCTGATTTAGACATGGCCATTGAGATTATTTTTAATGCAAAAACTCAGCGGATCGGTGTCTGCAATGCATGTGAGTCTCTGCTGGTTCACAAACATGCAGCAAAACAGTTGCTTCCGAGACTGAAGGAGCGTCTGGATGAAAAGAACGTAGAGGTTCGGGCTGACAAAGAGGCCAGAGCCATTGTGCCGGAGTTTCAGGAGGCATCAGAGGAGGACTGGGGAACAGAATACCTGGACTACATCCTGTCTCTGAAGCTGGTGGACTCCCTGGATGAGGCGATTTCCCATATCAATACTTACAATACGGGCCATTCTGAGTCCATTATTACGCAGGATTATAATCATGCCCAGCGGTTTTTAAACGAGGTGGATGCAGCTGCTGTCTATGTGAATGCTTCTACCCGGTTCACAGACGGATTTGAGTTCGGATTTGGCGCAGAGATTGGAATCAGTACCCAGAAACTCCATGCCAGAGGCCCTATGGGATTAAAGGAACTGACTACCACAAAATATATCATTTACGGAAACGGACAGGTGAGGAAGTAGCAGAAATGGAAGCCTTTTTCTTCTGAAGCAGGTAATTTGTTAAAATTCTGTAAGAAATTAACAGGTGTTTTACTATTTCCATTAACCGGCATTTATGCTATAATCTGTAGATGTCAGCCGTCTGATACACGGCTTTCCCGGAAAGCGGGAATGAAGTTTTATGGGTGGCGCCGGCAGATACTGGCGCTGAGAAAGGACCTGATCAATGGATTTAAAAGACATTACATATACGGAAATCTGGAATAAGGCTCCGTCTTCTGAACCAGAAAGACAGGAGTACTTTATGGGGCTGTGCCGCAGGGCTGTGGAGGCTTGGAAGGAACAGGAGAATAAGGCGGCGGTAACCTTCCACATTGAAACCTTCGGGTGTCAGATGAATGCCCACGACTCAGAAAAACTGGAAGGCATTCTGCTATCTGCCGGCTTTCAGCACACAGATACAGAGGAGGCTGATCTGGTGCTTTACAATACCTGCACGGTTCGTGAAAACGCTAACCAGAGGGTGTACGGCCGCCTTGGCTATTTAAACAGTCTGAAGAAGAAAAATCCCCGAATGCTCATCGGCCTGTGCGGCTGTATGATGCAGGAGGATCAGGTGGTAGATCGCATTAAGAAGACCTACCGCTTTGTGGATGTGATTTTTGGAACCCACAATATTTATAAGCTGGCAGAGCTTTTATATGCCAGATTCGAGACTGGAAAGATGGTGATCGATATCTGGAAGGACACAGATCAGATAGTGGAAGATCTGCCCAGTGAGAGAAAATATCCGTTTAAGTCAGGTGTCAATATTATGTTTGGCTGCAATAACTTCTGCAGCTACTGTATTGTACCCTATGTGCGCGGAAGAGAGCGAAGCAGAAAGCCGGAGGATATTATAAGGGAAATTGAAGGACTTGTGGCGGACGGCGTAGTGGAGGTAATGCTCCTTGGCCAGAATGTAAATTCTTACGGAAAAAATCTGCCGGAGCCCATTTCCTTTGCAGAGCTTTTAAGAAGGGTAGAGCAGATAGAGGGCCTGGAGCGAATCCGGTTTATGACTTCCCACCCGAAGGATCTGTCAGATGAACTGATTGAGGTAATGCGCGATTCGAAAAAGATCTGCCGCCATCTCCATCTGCCTCTTCAGTCAGGAAGCAGCCGGATTTTAGAGCAGATGAACCGCCGCTACACCAAGGAAAAATACCTGGAGCTGGCTGAGAAGATTAAACGGGAAATTCCGGATATTTCTTTGACGACAGATATTATTGTAGGCTTTCCAGGGGAGACGGAGGAAGACTTTGAGGAAACTCTGGATGTAGTGAGAAGAGTTCGCTACGACAGTGCCTTTACGTTTATTTACTCCAAGCGCACTGGAACTCCGGCAGCTGTGATGGAAAATCAGATTCCGGAGGACGTGATCAAGAATCGGTTTGACCGCCTCTTAAAAGAAGTACAGGAGATTTCCACAGAAATCAGCGGGCGGGACGTTCACACCGTCCAGAAGGTATTAGTGGAGGAGCCGGACAGTCATGAAGAAGGCATGGTGACAGGCCGTCTTTCCAATAATATTACCGTTCACTTTAAAGGCGGAAAGGAATTAATTGGAACCATTGTGGACGTGTACCTGGATGAGTCAAAAGGATTTTATTATATGGGAACATTATGTAAGTATTAGGAGGATATACATATGAAAAAGCAGCATTTAAGGGCAGCGGCATTTCTTCTGGCAGCAGCCATGACCGTAGGAGGTGGAACAACTGCATTTGCAGCTCAGGATGCCCCAACAGGTCCAGGACTGGAGATTGAACAGGGACAGCCTCTTCCGCCTTCACAGCCGGAGAATCCGCAGCAGCCGGATGCCCAGGCTCCGGCAGAGGGCAATACTCAGACAGGAGAGAGCGGAACCGCTTCCACTGCCCCCCATGTATCTGTATCCTATAATCAGGGCGTGGGCACTGAGGTGACAAGTCTTTCCATGAACCTTAATAACTATAATGGAATCGGCGGTGTTTCCTATCGTTCTTTCGTAAACAACGGCGGCTTTATCTGGTGGAACCATGATGGAAGACCTACCGGAGGAACCGAGGCTTCTACCTATATTGAGGCCATTGAGATCGTCCTTACAGGAGACGCAGAGAGAGACTATGATGTTTACTATTCCGTTACCTCCAGCGGCCAGGGAAAAATGGGATGGGCAAAGAACGGAGAGGTAGCCGGAACATCCAATTTAGGTGAGCATCTGGTAAGCGTAGAGGTTGTGCTGGTTCCCAAGGGACAGCCAGGTCCGTCTTCTGCATCCGGACGCTATATTAACGAACTGACAAACCGCATCCGAATCGGAGCAGAGGGAAGCACCATGACCAATGGGGACGGAACTCCTTACACAGGATGGGTTTCCTATGACCACGAGAGATTTTATTTTAAAGACGGCCAGTCCCTTTCCGGATGGCATTACATTGACGGTATGAAGTTCTACTTTGAGCCGTCCGGACGCCTGGTTCAGGATGTAGACCATCTGATTGGAAAACAGGGAAGCTATGTGCTTAAGGTTAATAAAACATTAAACTGCTCCACTGTATATGCCAAGGACGGAGATAACGGCTACATTATTCCGGTAAAGGCAATGCTGACTTCTGTGGGAGACGACACGCCGATAGGAACCTTTAAGACTCCGGAAAAATACAGATGGAGACTGATGGTGAATGATTCCTATACCCAGTGGGCGACCAGAATTACCCAGGGCTTTTTATTCCACTCTATTACCTACTCAGAGCCGAATATTAATAAGCTCAATACAGAAGGCTACAATGGCCTCGGTGTTTCCAGATCCTTAGGCTGTGTGCGTTTAACCTGTGAAAATTCCAAGTGGGTATACGATAACTGTCCGATTGGTACATCTGTCGTAATTTACGAGGATCCCAATGTGGCATCTCCGTTTGATAAGCCAGATTTAATTCCGGTTTCTGATAATCAGTACTGGGATCCGACAGACCCTCTGATTCAGAGATAGATTCTGGTTTGCCGGTAAAGGCGAAAATAGAAAAAGAGTTTCCATATAGTTCTCTGTGATAGAAAAAGACTGCAGCCCGGCTTCCCCTATTGGAAGGCCGGGCAGCAGTCGTTCTTTTGCAGAGAAGAAAAAATTTATACAACGATAGAAAAGAGGACAGACTGTGGCACAATTATCACCTATGATGGCTCATTATCTGGAGACAAAAAAACAGTACCCGGATTGCATTCTTTTTTACAGACTAGGCGATTTTTATGAGATGTTTTTCGAGGATGCCAAGACAGCTTCCAGAGAGCTTGAAATTACCCTGACAGGAAAGGAGTGCGGATTGGAAGAGCGTGCTCCCATGTGCGGAGTACCTTACCACGCGGTAGACAATTATCTGAACCGGCTGGTGCAGAAGGGTTACAAGGTTGCCATTGCCGAGCAGATGGAGGATCCGAAGACAGCGAAGGGCCTGGTAAAACGGGAAGTGATCCGCGTTGTCACGCCTGGAACCATCACCAGCTCCCAGGCGTTAGAAGAATCTAAAAATAATTATCTGATGGGCATTGTCTACATGGACGGAGTGTTTGGCATTTCTTCCGCAGATATCAGTACAGGAGACTATCTGGTGACAGAGGTCCGGTCAGAAAGGACTCTGTTAGATGAGATTTATAAGTTTGCTCCGTCGGAAATTATCTGCAATGAAGCGTTTTACATGTCAGGGATCGATTTAGAGGATTTGAAAAACCGCCTTCATGTAGTGGTGACAGCTCTGGAACATCGCTTTTTCTCCGATGATTCCTGCCGCAGGCTTTTGCGGGAGCACTTTCATGTAAACCACCTGGACGGACTTGGAATCTCCCAGTACGAGGCGGGAACCATTGCGGCGGGAGCAGTGCTTCAGTACCTTTACGAGACCCAGAAAAGCACACTGGATCATCTGACTGGAATTACTCCCTATACGACAGGCCAGTACATGATGTTAGACACATCTACCAGAAGGAATCTGGAACTGACAGAGACGCTACGGGAAAAGCAGAAGAGAGGGACGCTTCTCTGGGTTCTCGATAAGACGAAGACTGCCATGGGAGCCAGAATGCTGCGATCTTTTGTGGAACAGCCCCTGATTTCCAGAGAACGGATTCTGGAACGGCAGAATGCGGTGGAGGAGCTGAATATGAACTATATTTCCAGGGAGGAGATAGCGGAATATTTAAACGCTGTCTATGATCTGGAACGGCTTATCGGCCGGATCAGCTATAAAACGGCGAATCCCAGGGATCTGATTGCCTTTAAGAGCTCCTTAGCCATGCTGCCCCACATAAAGCAGATTTTAGAAGAGTTCCAGAGCCCGCTTCTGCGTCAGGTGGATGAGGAGATGGATACGCTGGAAGAACTGGCAGATTTAATCGAACGGGCGATTGTGGAAGAACCTCCGATTTCTGTCAGAGATGGAGGTATGATTAAGGACGGCTACAGCGAGGAAGCGGACCGTTTGCGTTATGCCAAGACACAGGGAAAGGACTGGCTGGCAGAGCTGGAGGCAGAGGAGAAGGAAAAGACAGGAATCAAGACCCTGAAGGTGAAGTTTAATAAGGTGTTCGGTTATTATTTTGAGGTGACAAATTCCTTTAAGGATCAGGTTCCGGATTATTTTATCAGACGCCAGACTTTGACCAATGCAGAGCGGTTTACCACAGAGCGCTTAAAGGAACTGGAGGGAACGATTCTGGGGGCAGAGGACAAGCTGTTTTCCCTGGAGTATGATTTATTCTGCCAGGTGAGGGATGCCGTGGCAGCGAGAGTGGAGACGATCCAGCAGACAGCCAAGGCGATTGCTCTGTTAGACGTTCTGGTTTCTCTTTCCGCTGTAGCTACACGCCAGAATTACGTGAAGCCGAAAATCAATGAGAAGGGCGTGATCCATATTAAAAATGGCCGCCATCCAGTGGTGGAGCAGATGATGCGGGACGACCTGTTTGTGGCCAATGATACCTACCTGGACAATGGAAAAAACCGCATTTCTATTATTACAGGTCCCAATATGGCAGGCAAGTCTACCTACATGAGACAGACGGCCCTGATTACTCTGATGGCTCAGATTGGAAGCTTTGTGCCGGCGGACGAGGCGAACATCGGACTGTGTGATCGGATTTTTACAAGAGTGGGAGCTTCCGACGATTTGGCGTCCGGACAGAGTACCTTTATGGTGGAGATGACAGAGGTAGCCAATATTCTCAGGAATGCCACCAGAAACAGCCTTCTGATTCTGGATGAAATTGGAAGGGGAACCAGTACCTTTGACGGCCTTTCCATTGCCTGGGCTGTTGTGGAATATATCAGCAGCACAAAAACTCTGGGGGCTAAAACTTTGTTTGCCACCCACTATCACGAACTGACGGAGCTGGAGGGAGCTATCAGCGGAGTCAACAATTACTGTATCGCTGTAAAGGAGCAGGGAGACAATATTGTATTTTTGAGAAAGATTGTAAAAGGCGGGGCAGATAAGAGCTATGGAATTCAGGTGGCCAAGCTGGCGGGAGTGCCGGAGCCGGTCATCAGCCGGGCCAAGGAGCTGGTGGAGGAGCTGTCAGACGCTGACATTACGGCGCGGGCCAAGGAAATCGCCTCCGGCAGCAGGAGCACCCAGTCCCGCCGCGTCATAGAGCGGCCGGATGAGGTAGATCTGAGACAGATGTCTATTTTCGACACAGTCCGGGAGGAGGATATTATCCGGGAACTGATGGAGCTGGATATCAGCAGACTGTCTCCGGTGGAGGCCCTGGTGACCCTGGATAAATTTCAGTCGAGGCTTAAAAACCGCTGGGAGGCAGAGAAATAGGAGGTGTTTCAGTGCCAAACATTAAGGTACTTGATCAGACGACTATCAACCAGATTGCAGCTGGAGAAGTAATTGAACGTCCTGCGTCTGTGGTGAAGGAGCTTTTAGAGAATGCCATTGACGCCAGGGCGACAGCTGTTACAATTGAGATCAAGGAGGGCGGCATCAGTCTGATTCGGGTGACAGACAATGGATGCGGAATCCCCAGGGACGAGATTCCTACGGCTTTTCTTCGTCATGCAACCAGCAAGATTCAGACGGTGGAGGATCTGTTTACCGTAGCTTCCCTGGGATTTCGAGGGGAAGCTCTTTCCAGTATCGCTTCTATCGCCCAGGTGGAGCTGATCACTAAGACAGGGGATGCCCTGTCCGGATCCAGGTACTGTATTGACGGAGGAGAAGAGAAAAGCCTGGAGGATATCGGCGCTCCGGAGGGGACAACTTTTCTGGTCCGGAATCTGTTTTACAATACGCCTGCCAGGCGGAAGTTTTTAAAATCCCCGGCCACGGAAGGGGCACATATCAGCGATTTAGTGGAAAAGCTTTCACTGTCTCATCCGGAGGTGTCGATCCGCTTGATCCAGAACGGCCAGAGCCGTCTTCACACCTCAGGAAATCATAATCTGCGGGATATTATCTATACGATTTACGGCAGGGAAATTGCGGCCAATCTGCTTCCCGTGGAGATGGGGGAGGCGCCGGTAAAGCTGTCTGGCTGCATTGGGAAGCCTTTGATTGCCAGAGGGAACAGGAATTTCGAAAACTATTTTATAAACGGACGTTATATTAAGAGCAATCTGATTAACAAGGCGATTGAGGACGCTTATAAGCCGTTTATGATGCAGCATAAGTATCCCTTTACCATGCTGCACTTTACCATTGACCCGTCCTTTTTAGATGTCAATGTCCATCCCGCAAAGATGGAGCTGCGCTTCAGGGATGGAGAGATGCTCTATAAAATGATTTATCACACTATTTCCATGGCTTTATCGGAGAAGGAGCTGATTCCAGGGGTTGAGCTGGGGCAGAACCAGAAAAAAGAGTCGTCCTTAAAGCCGGTTCAGCTGCAGAGGCCGGAGCCTTTTGAAGAGAGACGGCGGGCAGCGCTGAAGGCTCCGGGAGGGCTGGAGAGAAGGCCAGACAAGAGTTCTTTAGCAGCGCCGGATTCCAGACAGAAGCCTTCTGTGCCGGAACCTGCTGTTAAACAGGAGCCTGCTGCAGTGTTATCAGGAACCCCTGTGAAACCTGCAGAGGGAGCTTTCAAGGATCGGGAAACAGGAGTACGGGAAGCAGAGAAAATTCGGGAAACAGGAGCAGAGTATGGCCGTCCGGTGAAACAGACGGACAGGCAGGAACAGGAGACTCAGAAAGCGCCGGAAACGCCCAGACAGATGGATCTGTTTGAGGATCGCCTCTTGTCCAGGGAGGCCAGGGCAGAGCACAGGCTGATTGGGCAGCTGTTTGATACCTACTGGCTGGTAGAGTACAGGGATAAGCTTTATATTATTGATCAGCACGCAGCCCATGAGAAGGTACTCTATGAGAAGACCATGGCTACCTTGAAGAGCCGGGAGTACACCTCCCAGCTGGTGAATCCGCCGGTGATCCTGACCCTGAATGAGTCTGAACAGCTGCTTTTGGAACGGTACATGGATCATTTTACCGGCATCGGGTTTGAGATTGAACCTTTTGGCGGAAAAGAGTATGCAGTGAGGGCTGTGCCTGCCAATCTGTTTTCCATTGCGAAGAAGGATCTTTTGATGGAAATGCTGGACAATCTGTCTGAGGATGTGGAGCGAAGCGGAGCAGACCTGATTAACGATAAAATCGCATCTCTCTCCTGCAAGGCGGCTGTGAAGGGAAATCACCGCCTGTCTGCTTCTGAGGCAGAAACGCTGATCGACCAGCTGCTGGAGCTGGAAAATCCTTACGCCTGCCCGCATGGAAGACCTACGATTATTTCCATGAGCCGGTATGAGCTGGAAAAGAAATTTAAGCGGATTGTGTAGCTTAGAAGGTAAGAGAAGGAGGAAAACCAGATGGAATCAAAACGGCCTCTTGTTATTATTACAGGTCCTACGGCCTCCGGGAAAACGGCGCTTTCCATTGAACTAGCAAAGCAGATTGGCGGTGAAATCATCAGCGCCGACTCGATGCAGGTGTACCGCCATATGGACATTGGCTCAGCCAAGGTGACAAAGGAAGAGATGGACGGCGTTCCCCACCACCTGATTGACGTACTGGAACCATCTGAGGAATTTAATGTGGTTCGGTTCCAGGAAATGGCCAGGAAGGCCATGGAGGAGATTTATGAAAGGGGAAAGATTCCCATTATAGCGGGAGGAACTGGATTTTATATTCAGGCTCTTCTGTATGATATTGATTTTACAGAGACAGATGAAAATAATTCTATCAGGGAGGAGCTGGAGCAAAAAGCCAGGACGGAGGGAGCTTCGGCTCTCCATGCCATGCTGAAGGAGATTGATCCGGAATCTGCAGAAGCAATTCATGAAAACAATGTAAAACGAGTGATTCGGGCGATTGAATTTTACAGGCAGACTGGAAAGAAAATTTCAGACCACAACCGGCAGGAGAGGGAAAAAAGCTCACCGTACCAGTTTCTCTATTATGTGATTGACCTGCCAAGAGAGCTGCTTTACAGCCGCATTGAACAGCGGGTAGATCAGATGATAGAGCAGGGGCTGGTAGAGGAAGTGAAAGCACTCCAGGATATGGGCTGCACCAGAGATATGGTTTCTATGCAGGGACTGGGATATAAGGAAATACTGGACTATTTAAACGGGCAGCTGACGTTGGACGAGGCGGTCTATGTTTTGAAGAGAGATACCAGACATTTTGCAAAGAGACAGCTGACCTGGTTTCGCAGAGAGAGGGATGTGCGCTGGCTGGAACTGGAGACCTTCGCAGGCAGTAGGGAGAAGATGCTTGGCGCTGTATTAAAAGACTGCAGAGAAGCCTTTGGGGAGTGTCTGCCCCGGTAACAGGCAGTGTGTCAGAGATAAAAAGAAAATAATAAGAAAGGCAGATAGCAATGGATTTAACATCAATGTATAAAACACTGGGCATCAGCGAAGAGGTGCTGAAATTCGGACTGGAAATAGAGGAGACGTTAAAGGAGCGGTTTAAAAAAATTGATGAGACCGCAGAATTTAACCAGCTGAAGGTTATTTCAGCCATGCAGCAGAACCGTTTAAGCGATATTCATTTTTCAGGAACTACAGGATACGGATACAATGATTTGGGAAGAGAAACTCTGGAACAGGTATATGCCAGTGTGTTCCATACAGAGGACGCTCTGGTACGGCCTCAGATTACCTGCGGAACCCATGCGCTTTACACAGCCTTGGCAGGAAACCTGCGTCCGGGAGACGAGCTTCTCTCTCCTGTAGGAAAGCCGTATGATACGCTGGAGGAGGTAATCGGAATCAGAAATTCCAACGGTTCTCTGAGAGAGTACGGTATTACCTACCGCCAGGTGGATCTGTTAGAAGATGGAAGTTTTGATTTTGAAGGAATCAGAGCAGCTATTAACGAGAAGACAAAGCTGGTTACGATTCAGCGTTCCAAAGGCTACGCAACCAGACCGACTCTTTCTGTAGAGCGTATTGGGGAGCTGATTGCTTTTGTAAAGAGCATCAAACCAGATCTTATCTGCATGGTAGACAACTGTTATGGAGAATTTGTAGAAACCATAGAACCCAGCGATGTGGGAGCTGATATGGTTGTAGGTTCCCTGATTAAGAATCCGGGCGGCGGACTGGCTCCTATCGGCGGATATATTGCCGGAACGAAGGCGTGTGTGGAAAATGCAGCCTACCGCCTGGGTTCTCCGGGACTTGGAAGAGAGGTAGGAGCCAGCCTGGGAGTGAACCAGTCTCTGTTTCAGGGATTGTTTTTAGCGCCTACTGTGACAGCAGGGGCTTTAAAGGGCGCTGTTTTTGCAGCGGCTGTCTATGAAAAACTGGGATTTTCAGTGGTTCCTAACAGCACAGAGTCACGTCATGACATTATTCAGGCAGTAACCTTTGGAAAGCCAGAGGGCGTGATTGCTTTCTGCGAGGGAATTCAGGCAGCTGCCCCGGTAGACAGCTTTGTGACTCCGGAGCCATGGGATATGCCTGGATATGATTCTCAGGTGATTATGGCAGCGGGAGCCTTCATCCAGGGTGCTTCCATTGAGCTGTCTGCAGACGGTCCGATTAAACCGCCGTATTCTGTATTTTTCCAGGGAGGACTGACCTGGTATCATGCAAAGCTGGGTATTCTCATGTCTCTGCAGAAGTTAAAGGATGCAGGAATTGTGACAATTTAACTGAAAAAATATGGGGGAATTTTCAGGTTTTTTAAGAAATGATTTCGAAAAAAATAGAAATTCTCGTATATACACGCTGGAGTGATTGTGATAAAATAGGTAAGCAGCCATCCGTTTTTGTTGTACCTGGAGAGGCAATAAAAAAGGAGGCCGATATGGATTACCAGACTATGAAGGATATACCAGGGCCGGACAGGCCCTATGAGCGGTGTGAACGTCTGGGGGCAGAGGCCCTGACAGATGCAGAGCTGCTTTCGATTATTATACGCACTGGAGCCAGAGGAGAGAATTCTCTGGCTCTGGCGCAGAAAATACTGAGCCTGAATGAACCGGCGGGGATTTTGGGACTGCTGCATCTCACGCTGCCGGAGCTGACGGCAGTAAAGGGAATAGGACGGGTGAAGGGACTTCAGCTTTTATGCATTGGGGAACTGTCGAAGCGCATATGGAAAACTTTGGCTGTCCAGGAAACGAAAACCTATGAAGGGCCTGAAGAGATTGCAGCTTTTTATATGGAGGATATGCGCCATATGGAGCAGGAAGAACTCCATTTAATGATGTTTAATACGAAAAATATGCTGATCCGGGAATCCTGTCTGTTTCGCGGGACGGTGAACGCTTCTGTGGCTTCATCCAGAGAGATTTTTATCGAAGCCCTGCGCTACCATGCCGTGCGGCTGGCTCTTGTCCACAACCACCCCAGCGGAGATCCATCTCCCAGCCGTGAGGACATAGGGCTGACCCAGAAGGTGGAAAAAGCGGGAGAACTGTTAGGTCTTACGCTTCTTGACCATGTGATTATAGGAGACAATTCCTACTTCAGCTTTAAGGAACGGGGAATGTTATAAAATATGAAAAACAGTAAATATATTCTGGCGGGTCTGTCTTTTTTCTGCATTGTGCTGATCGCCGTCACATCCATCAATAACAGTATCCTGACTCCTCTCAGAACAGGAGTGGGATACGTTTTGATTCCGTTTCAGTCAGGAGTCAATGCAGTTGGTACCAGTCTCTACAATCATATCAGGGACTTTTCTTCTATGAAAGAGGCTCAGGCGGAAAACGAGGAGCTGAAAAACAGGGTAGCAGAGCTGACAGAGGAAAATAACAGGCTGCAGGCCGAGCAGTATGAACTGGAGCGCCTGAGAGAACTGTATGCCCTGGATCAGGATTACATGCAGTATGAAAAGGTGGCTGCCAGAGTCATTGCCAAGGATTCCGGAAACTGGTTTCAGATTTTTCGAATCAATAAAGGATCCAATGACGGAATTAGGGAAAATATGAATGTGATCGCCGGAGGCGGCCTGGTGGGAATTGTCACTGATGTTGGAGCCAATTATGCCACAGTCCGGGCTGTCATTGATGATGCCAGCCGTGTCAGCTGTATGTCTATGCGCTCCGGGGATAACTGCATTGTCAGCGGAGATCTGACTTTATTCCAGGAGGGACTTCTGGGTCTGGATCATGTGAAGAAGGAGGCTGATATTCAGGAAGGGGATAAGATCGTTACTTCCAATATCAGCGATGTGTTTCTGCCTGGAATTTTAGTGGGTTATGCCACAGAGCTTACGACAGATTCCAACAATGTGACGAAATCAGGACAGATTGTCCCGGTAGCTGAATTTGACAATCTCCAGGAGGTGCTTGTCATTACTCAGCTGAAGGACGGCGGTGAGGAGTAGAGGCTATGGTTAAGAACAGCATCAGGAAAATTATTTTAAATATTCTCCTTCTGATTCTGGCTTTTACGATTCAGATTTGTGTATTTCCCCAGATTGCCTTTTTGTCAGCAGCGCCGAATCTGCTTCTGATCCTTGTATTTATTAATGGTTTTATAGATGGAAGAGCAGCCGGTATCTGCTATGGTCTGGTAGCAGGACTGTTCATGGATCTGTTTTACAGCGGTCCATTTGGATTTTATACCCTGTTTTTTATCAATGCAGGGTATCTGAACGGCGTTTTTACAAAATATTACTATGAGGATTACATTACGCTGCCGCTGCTTTTGAGTATTACCAATGATTTGGC
Organism: Lachnospiraceae bacterium AM93-12TA; assembly: GCA_027698105.1. GTDB lineage: Bacteria > Bacillota > Clostridia > Lachnospirales > Lachnospiraceae > Otoolea. The sequence goes on along the minus strand of JAQERH010000002.1, from coordinate 121,160 downwards.
TTACAATATGTATATATATGTGTTCCGTTTCCTGATACGGGCCAGACTGGATTTCCTTTACTATTTTAAGGAGATTATGGTGCCGGAAATTATTTTCACTACCGTAACCACGCTGCTGGTCTACCGCCTCCTTCTGTTTACCAACAGAAAGCTGGAGGAACGGATGCAAAGGAGAGATTCTACCATTGTTTAGGGATTTACTGGAATATTTAAAGGAACTTTTAAAAAAAGTCATTACCTCCCGGCTTTTCGCCATTTCCCTGGTGTTCGTGCTCATGTACGTAACACTGGCAGCACGTCTGTTTTCGCTTCAGATAGTGCACGGCGAGGAGTATCAGGATGAATATATTTCGCTGACTGAAAAGGTGATCAAGACAGCCAGCACCAGAGGTAATATTTACGACAGAAACGGAAATGTGCTGGCTTATAATGAGCTGGCCTATAACGTGACAGTACAGGACATAGGAGCCTTTGAAAACAGCGCCGGCTGGAATTTTATGCTGTGGGAGCTGGTAGAGATACTGAATGAACACGGAGAAACGGTAAAGGGCGATCTGGAGATTACTGCAGACGAGGAGGGAAATGTATCCTACACATCAGCCTCCGAAAGCGCCAGACTCCGTTTTCTGCGGGACCTGTACGGTTTAAAGAGTGTAGACGAGCTGGATGATTCCAAGGGAGAATATCCCTCTGCTGTGACGGCAGAGGAACTCCTGAGGAAACAGATGCATGTCTACAAGCTGGATGAGATGAAGGATGGGGACGGCAATCTGGTGGAGGTTCCTCTGGATATTGCTGTTCAGATTGTAAACATCCGGTATACCATGCGATTTACAAGTTTCAGAAAGTACGAAGCTACAACTGTAGCGGAGAATATCAGCGAAGAGACCATGGCAGATATCCTGGAGCATACAGCGGATCTGCCGGGAGTGAACATTGAGGAATCCACGATCCGCGTCTACAACGATGCCATTTACTTTGCGCCTGTGATTGGATATACGGGAAAGGTTACCACAGACGGTCTGGAGGAGCTGAAGAAACAGAGCGATGGCTACGAATTAAATGATGTGGCCGGGCGTACAGGAATCGAGTCCTCTATGGAACTGGAGCTGAAAGGAACAAAAGGCTCTCAGACTATCTATGTGGATAATATGGGAAAAGTTCTGGAGACAGCTAATGTGGTGGAGCCTAAGGCGGGAAATGATATCTGGCTTTCTCTGGATCGGGACCTTCAGAAAGCTATTTACCACATTCTGGAAAAGCAGCTGGCAGGTATTTTGACAAATGTTCTTGTCAATCAGGAGCCGGAGGAAATTAAGAATGTGGATGCCTCTGAGATTAAGCTCCCGATTAAGGACGCTTATTTCCAGCTGATTAACAACAATGTGCTGTCCTTCCACGATTTCGCATCGGAGGAGGCTTCTGACACAGAGCGCCAGATCAATGCCAAGTTTGAGAGCGCCAGGGCCAGGATCGAAGCGGAACTGAAAAATGAACTGAACAGCAACAATCCAGCTCCCATGAATGCCCTTCCGGAGGATATGCAGGCGTATATGCAGTATATTTACACTCTGCTGGCGTCTGATGGAGAGAAACTGATCCTTTCTTCTGAAATCGATACAAAGAGCGAAGAGTACGAGGCCTGGAAAACAGGCAGTATGAGCCTGAAGGAATATCTGTATTATGGTATTGCCAGCAACTGGATTGATACCACGAAGCTGGAAATTGAGAGCAAATATTCCAGCGCTGATGATGTGTATACGGTTCTGGTAGAGCATATTTTCGAGATTCTTACTGATAACGATGAATTTTCCAAAAAGATTTATCAGTATCTGATTTACAATGATACTGTGTCAGGAAAGGAACTCTGTCTGGCTCTCTATGATCAGGGAGTTCTGGCTTATGACGAGGCCCAGGCGGCTGCCTTGAGGCAGGGAGATGCCAATTACACCTATTCCTTTATGATGCAGAAAATCAGAAACGTGGAGCTTACACCAGCCCAGCTGGCCCTGGATCCCTGTACAGCATCCTGCGTAGTAACAGATGTGCGTACAGGAAAGGTTCTCGCCCTTGTTACCTACCCAGGCTATGACAACAATAAAATTAACAATGTAGACTATTTTGCCCAGGTGAACAGCGATCTGTCAGGACCTTTGAGAAATAATGCGACTACAACTCTTAAGGCACCCGGATCGACTTTTAAGCCTATCACAGCCATTGCAGGCCTTGAGGAGGGCGTTATCGGCCTGGGAGAGCCGGTTGTCTGTGAGGGAGTCTTTGAGGAAATCAGCAATCCTTTAAAGTGTCTGGGACACCATGGACCGTTAAATGTAGTAGGCGGTATTACTAATTCCTGCAACGTTTATTTTGCTGAGCTGGCCCACAGAATGTCCACAGATGGAGACACTTATAAGGCAGATAAGGGATTGGAGACACTGAAAAAGTATGCGTCCATGTTTGGACTCAACGAGACGTCGGGAATTGAGATTTTTGAATCAGAGCCTCATATCAGTGATATGGATCCGGAGCGTTCAGCCATTGGACAGGGTACTCACGCCTTTGCAAATGTACAGCTGGCCAGATATGTGACGTCTCTTGCCAACAGAGGTACAGTGTTTGATTTAAGCCTTCTTCTGAAGGAAACAGACTCCAGAGGAAATCTGGTGCAGGAGTTTGCGCCAAAGGTACATGAACAGCTGGATATTGCAGCCTCTACCTGGGATGCAGTATTTGAAGGTATGAGAGGAGTGGTGGCAAGAAGTGCCAGATTCCAGGATCTTCCGGTCAATATCGCCGGAAAGACAGGTACGGCTCAGGAGGTAAAGACGAGGGGAAATCATGCATTCTTTATTTCCTTTGCCCCCTATGAAAATCCTGAGATCAGTGTGGCTGTCAATATTCCAAATGGATACAATTCCGCCAATGCGGCTCTCACAGCCAAATCTGTGTACCGCTATTACTACGGATATATGAGTCTGGATGAAATTATGAGCGCCGGAGCGTTGAATGCGTCCAGGGAGACCATTAATGGAGAGTAAAATTCAGAAAAATTGCTGTCAGAAAGGAGAAAAAGTTTCCTGAATTATTTAAATTTGATTTAATACTGGAAACTTTGGGAATTTTAGAGTAAAATAAGAACGTAAACTGAATACAGGAGGATATTGCACTATGAGTGAAGTCATCGTGATTACATCCGGAAAAGGCGGTGTAGGCAAAACGACTACCTCCGCAAATGTGGGAACAGGCCTTGCCATACTAGGAAAAAGAGTAGTTCTGATTGATACAGACATTGGACTCAGAAACCTGGATGTGGTAATGGGGCTGGAAAACCGCATTGTCTACAATCTGGTAGACGTGGTAGAGGGAAATTGTCGGATGAAGCAGGCACTGATAAGAGACAAAAGATATCCTAACCTGTTTTTACTGCCGTCTGCCCAGACGCGGGACAAATCGTCTGTAAATCCTGGTCAGATGGTAAAACTGGTCGCTTCTCTGAGAGAGGAGTTTGACTACATACTTCTTGACTGTCCGGCCGGTATTGAGCAGGGGTTTAAAAATGCCGTTGCGGGTGCCGACAGGGCGATTGTAGTGACAACACCGGAGGTATCGGCGATCCGCGATGCGGACCGCATTATCGGTCTTCTGGAAGCAGATGAAATGAAGCATATCGATTTGATTATTAACCGCATCCGCATGGATATGGTGAGACGGGGCGATATGATGTCAGTAGACGATGTGATGGATATACTGTCTGTTCCTGTCATTGGAACCATTCCAGATGACGAAGATATCGTAATTTCCACGAATCAGGGAGAGCCGCTGGCGGGAATGAATGGTTTTGCCGGTCAGGCATATCTGAACATCTGCAGGAGAATTCTGGGGGAGTCTGTACCATTTTTGAATTTTGACAACAGCCGGAATCTCTGGTCCAAAATCACCTGCCTTTTGAAGCGGGCATAAGGAGGGAGACGAGATGGGCATCCTCAGACTGCTTGGCGGAAATAATTCAGGTGAAATAGCGAGAAAGCGTCTGAAGCTTCTTCTGGCATCTGACCGGGCAGGCTGCTCTCTGGATCTTCTGGAGATGATACGCACAGACCTGCTCCATGCAGTTTCCAGATACATGGAGGTGAGGGAAGAGGACGTCATTGTACAGATGACAAGAACCCTGCCGGACGGCAGAAAGATACCGGCTCTATGCGCTACGATACTGGTTCATAACATTAAGCAGAGCAAGGAAACTTTTACAGCATGATATTTAACTACAGCTTAAAAAATTACAACTTCCGCATTGTAATTTATATGGTTTTTTTAAGTGTTGCGGGAATTCTGGTGCTGAGAAGCGCCAGCGGCGGGGAACCGGCGATTGTTGGAAAGCAGATTTTGGGGGCGGCAGTGTCTTTTATATGCTGTGTGCTGCTTTCCATGATCGATTATCACAGGATATTCCGCCTGAACACCTTGATTTACATAGGGTGCATTGTTCTTCTGGCTGCTGTTCTGATTACAGGACACAGTTCCGGAGGAGCGACGCGCTGGCTGAAGATTTTCGGCTTTACGATTCAGCCATCTGAGTTTTTAAAGGTAGGATTGATTATAGTTCTCTCCTGGTATCTGGCAAAAAACCATGAGAGGATTAATAAGGTATCGGTTTTGGGAACGATAGCGCTTATGATAGCGCTTCCGGTTGGACTGGTTCTGGCTCAGCCAAACCTGTCTACCAGTATTGTTATCACGATACCGCTTATTGTTATTATTTATGCGGCTGGACTCAGCTATAAATGGATCGGCGGGGTACTGGCGGTGGGGATTCCTGCCGGCGGGCTGTTCCTTTATCTGGCCCAGTTCGGAATAGTGCCATTCCTGAGAGAGTATCAGGCCCGTAGAATTCTGGCTAAGATTTTCCACGGCAGCGTTCAGTATGCGGACGCTAATAACCAGCAGGATAAATCAATTATGGCCATTGGCTCAGGGCAGCTTTGGGGAAAGGGGCTGAATAATGCAGGTGTAGGATCCGTGAAAAGCGGAAACTTCGTGGCAGAGGATCAGACAGACTTTATTTTTGCCGTAATCGGTGAAGAACTGGGATTTGTAGGCAGTATGGTTATTATTTCCGTACTCGCTCTTCTGGTGTTTGAATGTCTCCTTACGGCAAGCCGCGCAAAGGATATGGGAGGACGCCTTGTCTGTATTGGTATGGCAGTTCTCATAGGTTTTCAGGGCTTTGCGAACATTGCAGTTGCCACGGGAATTTTCCCAAATACAGGACTCCCTCTTCCTTTTATCAGCTCCGGTATCAGCTCTGTGCTGAGTATTTACGCTGGTATGGGAATCGTACTAAACATTGGACTTCAGAGAAAAAGCAGCAACAGTTAAGGAGGTAGCTCAGTATGAATATAGGGTTGGTAGCTCATGATTCGAAAAAAAAGCTGATGCAGAATTTCTGCATTGCTTACAGAGGTGTTTTAAGCCGGCATTCCCTTTATGCCACAGGAACCACAGGAAGGCTGATAGAGGAGGTTACGAATCTGAATGTATATAAGTACCTTCCAGGACATTTAGGGGGCGCTCAGCAGCTCAGCTCACAGATCGAACACGATCAGATGGATTTGGTGATTTTCCTTCGCGATCCATCTACTGCAAAATCCCATGAGCCGAATGTCAACAATGTGGTGATGATCTGTGATATGTATAATATTCCGATTGCCACGAATGTAGCCACAGCAGAGCTCTTAATTAAGTCTCTGGAGCGCGGCGATCTGGAGTGGCGGGAGATATACAGATAGACAAACAGTTCCTTAAGAAAGCAGGAGAACAACGACTTGAAGCATTTATTTCATAAGCAGATTTGTGGATTGGCAGCTGTACTGTTTCTTACAGGATGCAGCGGAAAAAAGCTGGAAGAGCCGTATTCCTTTGCGGATCGGGGAAGCAATCTGGGGGTGTCGGAGGGTTCAGCCTCCCTGGCGCCTCTTTTTGCTTCGGATCTCTGTGTGATCAGTGGTGAGTCTTCAGACGAAAGCGTAGAATTTACCGGAGAGGCGGGGGCAGTATTCGGTATCACAGACAAAAATGTAATATACAGCAAAAATGCCTATGAGCAGCTCTACCCGGCCAGCATTACGAAAGTAATGACGGCGCTGATTGCCATAGAAGAGGGGAATCTCTCCGATACGGTTCAGGTAACGGAGGACGCTGTAATTACAGAGTCTGGAGCGTCTCTTTGCGGGGTGAAGCCGGGAGATACATTGACAATGGAGCAGCTGCTGTACGGGCTTTTGATTCCATCTGGAAACGATGCGGCCAACGCCATTGCCGTTCATATGTCAGGCAGCGTGGAGGCGTTCGCTGAGAAGATGAATGAGAGAGCCAGACAGCTGGGGGCAACGCAGACACATTTTAAAAATCCCAGCGGTCTGTCGGATCCGGAACATTATACAACGGCCTATGATCTTTATCTGATTTTTAATGAGGCCATGAAGCTTCCAAAATTTCGGGAAATTATAGGAAGTGATTCCTATACTGCCTCCTACACCAATGCACAGGGAGGCTCTGTATCCAAAACCTGGAAGGTGGGAAACTGGTATCAGAACGGGGAGACAGAAACGCCGGAAGGCCTGACAGTTCTTGGAGGAAAGACAGGAACTACCCAGGCTGCCGGTTACTGCCTGATTATGGCAGAGCAGGACGAGGAGGGGAAGGAGTATATCTCGGTAGTGCTAAAAGCTGGGAACCGCCAGGGACTTTACAAAAATATGACCAATATAATTACTAAAATTGTCGATTAGTGATTGATTTTTTCGGACATTTATACTATAATTAATTGCATAATAAAAGATTTTTTATACAACTTAAATAAAGTCCAAGGAGGAGATTTGATATGATTCAGATTATTGCGGGAAACAAGGGAAAAGGAAAAACTAAATATCTTCTTGATATGGCGAACACAGCCATTAAAGAATCCACAGGTTCAATTGTGTATCTGGACAAAAGTTCCAAGCATATGTATGAGCTGAACAACAGGATTCGTTTAATTAATGTAAATGAGTATCCCATCACTTCCAGCGAGGGCTTTATTGGCTTTATCTGCGGTATTATTTCGCAGGATCATGACCTGGAGCAGATGTACTTCGACAGCTTCTTAAAGCTGGCTTCCTTAGAGGGAGAAAGCATTGAGGAAACTTTTAAGACACTGCAGGAGATCAGCGAGAAATACCATCTCACATTTGTACTCAGTGTATCTGAGGATGCGTCGAATCTCCCAGAGTGCGCTAAATCCAGCGTAGTTGTTTCATTATAAGACAGCAGCTGTATTTAAAAAATTACATAGGATATTACAAAAGAGGGGAGAACTGCAGGCGGCAGTCTTCCCTCTTTCGATCTCCCCTTTCCAGTCATTTCCTGAATTGTCTTGCACTTTTCAGCGATTCCTTTTATAATACATAGGGAAAGGAGACCGGTTAGCATCATGGCCAAGACTAAAAAGATAGTACCGTATAGAAAACCAAAGAATTTCAATATAGGTACCCTGATATTTACCCTGATCTTTCTCTATCTGGCTCTTTGTGTTTTTAAATACCTTGGACGGGATAGGATACAGTTTTATGAGGTTGTTGAAGGAAGCATTGTCAATGATAAAACATATACAGGCCTGATTCTGCGCCAGGAGGCAGTAAAGCAGGCCGAACAGTCAGGATATGTGAATTACTATGTGAGGGAAGGAAAGAAGGCGGCGGCCGGTTCCCGTATTTATTCTCTGGATGAGACAGGAGAGCTGGAACATTATCTGGAGGAAAGCCAGGAGGCAGGTCAGGCATTTACAGATGAAAATCTGGCTTTGCTGAAGAAAAAGCTGGCCTCTCTGTGTCTGTCTTATGATGATTCAGAGTTTTCTTCTGTGTATGATGAAAAATACTCGTTGGATGCGGCGGTGGTAGAGCTGGTGAATTTTAACGCACTGGCTCAGATGGATACAGAGCTTGAGGCAAGGGGAATTCATTTTCAGCAGATTTACACGGAACAGGCGGGTATTATATCCTATGCCATCGATTCCTATGAAGGGATGGAGCCGTCGGCTGTCACAGCTGATTCTTTTAAAAAGGAGAATTATAAAAAATCAGTGGGACAGGCTGGAAAGCTGATCGAGGCTGGGACACCGGTCTATAAGATGATTACTTCTGAGAACTGGTCGGTGCTCTTTCCTCTGACAGAAGAAGATAAGGCAGCGTATGCAGATAAAAATACACTGCGGGTAAAATTTATAGATGATAATCTGACCCTATCAGGAAAATACTCACAGATTACAGGGGCAGACGGAGGTTCGTACGGAAAACTGGATTTTGACCGGTTTATGGTACAGTTCATTTCAGACCGCTTTGCGGAGTTTGAAGTAGTTTCAGAGGCAGAGGAAGGACTTAAGATTCCGGCTACAGCTGTTACAACGAAGGACTTCTTTACAATCTCTGTAGAATTTGCCGCTTCTGGCGGAGACGAGCGAAGTGCAGAGACAGGTTTTTATAAAGAGGTCTATTCAGAAAGCGGTGAGGCATCGGTTGTCTTTACGCCTGCTGAGATATACGGATCAACAGATGAATATTATTATGTGGAGACATCAGAGGACGGAGCCTTCAAAAATGGAGACTACATTGTAAAACAGGATTCCAGCGAGCGTTACCAGATTGGAGCGACTGCTCCGTTGGAGGGCGTATATAACATTAATAAGGGGTACGCAGTATTTAAAAAGATTGAGAAGCTGTCCGGCAACGGGGAATATTTTACGATTGCCAAGGGTACAGATTACGGTCTTTCCGTGTACGACCATATTGTGCTGGACGCCTCTATGGTGGCAGAGGGAATGATTATTTACGAATAAATACAATAGGAGATGCAGGTATGATAAAAGAGAATTTAGAAGAGGTTCGAGAAAAAATCCGCCAGGCATGTCAGAGAAGCGGACGGAGAGTGGAAGATGTAACACTGATTTCTGTAAGCAAGACAAAACCAGTGGAGATGCTTGAGGAGGCCTATGAGGCAGGTTCCAGGGACTTCGGGGAAAACCGCGTTCAGGAAATTATGGAAAAATACAGTCAGATGCCGGAGGATGTGCGCTGGCATATGATCGGACACCTTCAGAAAAATAAGGTTCGCCAGGTCATTGATAAAGCGGTTCTGATTCACTCTGTAGATACAGTGGAACTGGCAGAGCAGATTGAGAAAGACGCAGCGAAGCGTGATCTTACAGTGGATATTCTTTTAGAGGTAAATGTGGCAGAGGAGGAGAGCAAATTTGGCTTCCGGACAGAGGAAGTGGAGGCTGCTGTGATGAAAATAAAAGAGCTTCCTCATGTCCACATTAAAGGGCTTATGACAATTGCTCCATTTGTATCGAATTCGGAAGATAATCGGGAAGTTTTTAAAAAATTGTATCAATTATATGTTGACATAAGGAGCAAAAACATTGATAATGTTAGTATGAGTGTGCTGTCCATGGGAATGACCGGCGACTATGAAGTTGCCATCGAGGAGGGCGCAACCATGATAAGAGTGGGCACCGGTATTTTCGGAGCCAGGACAAGGAATGGAGAGAGCAGAGTATGAGCATTCTGAACAAGATTATGGACACGATGCGGTTAAACGAGGCAGATGACGACGAAGATGACGGATACTTCGATGAGGAATACGAAGAGGAGGATAGACCGGCTCGCAGGCGTTTATTTAATAAACAGCATAATGACGATTATGAATATGATGAGGAGCCGGAGCAGAGACCGCGGTTCTTATCAAGACCAGCTTCTAATAATAACAAGGTAGTGCCGCTGAGAAGAGGCATGGAGGTTTCTTTAATTAAACCTGTATCTATGGAAGACTCACATGAGATCTGTGAGAGACTTTTAGAGGGAAAGGCGGTTGTACTGAACCTGGAGGGAATCCATTTAGAAGTTGCCCAGAGGATTATTGATTTTACATGTGGAGCGACTTATTCCATGGATGGGAATCTTCAGAAAATATCCGGCAGTATTTTTATTGCTACTCCTTCTACAGTGGAGCTGTCCGGAGATTTTCGTGAACTTCTTTCCAATACGCCGTCAGGCACAGGGATGAACGTCTCAGGTCTCAGCTTTCACTTATAAGAACATATGAACAGGGAAGAACAGTTATTAAAAAAACGGATTCTGGATCTGGCGAATCTTTGCTGCCAGCGGGATATTCCGTCATACACAGATTTTTTAAATCTGAATGAGCAGACAGTTTTTCACTCTCTGGAACGGGAACTGCCGCCTGTACGCTTTGTGCTGACAGGCGGCTATGAACCGGCAGAGCGTAAGATTGTCTGTTTTCTGCCGTCCTATGAAGAGGAGACGATGGAACTGCCCATCAGTATATTAGAAGTTAAACCGGTTAATGCCCGATTTGCGGAAGCGCTTACCCACAGAGATTATCTGGGAGCGCTGATGAATCTGGGAATTGAACGGAGTATGCTGGGTGACATTGTCATAAATGAGGACGGCTGTTTTATTTTCTGCCTGGATAGGATGTCAGAGTATATTTCGAATGAATTGAGACAGGTCAAGCATACGGCTGTTTTTTGCCAGTGCGTTCCGGCAATGTCATGTCAGGTAGAACAGAAGTACGAGGAAATACGGGGGAGCATAGCTTCCCCCAGGCTTGACAATGTGCTGGCTATGGTGTATCACAGCTCCAGAACAAAGATTGTCCCGTATATCCAGGGGGAGAAGGTTTTTGTGAATGGCCGTCTTGTAACCTCACCGTCTCTTCAGCTGAAGGGCGGAGAGATTGTATCAGTTCGGGGAATCGGGAAATTTCAGTTTACAGGTACAGAGAATGAGACGAAAAAGGGCAGAATATTTGTATCTGCCAGGAAATACTGCTGATGAGAGGCAATCTGGCTGGCGCAGTCTGGCCGGCCATTTGAAGAAAAGACAGAAAGGGCTGTTTTTACCGGATTAGAATATCTGGAAAGCAGTGAAGGGATAACAGAAATGGCAAACAGAATGACAGTTCACATGAATGAAAGGCCAGTTTACGATATTCTTTTAGAGCAGGATTTTTCTGCGCTTCCGAAAGAATTGGAATCCTTTCATCTGGAACACAGAAAAATTTGTATTGTAACAGATTCTAATGTGGCTCCTCTGTATTTGGAGGAGGTAAAAAATCTGCTGGCTCTGTGCTGCAGTCAGGTGATTTCTTTTGTATTTCCAGCTGGAGAGGAACATAAAAATTTAGATACAGTCAGAGAGCTTTATGAAACGCTGATTCTGGCCAAATTTGACAGGAATGATATGCTGGCAGCTCTGGGAGGCGGTGTTGTAGGAGATCTGTGTGGATTCGCAGCTGCTACCTATTTGAGAGGAGTTTCTTTTATTCAGCTCCCTACCACTCTGCTTTCCCAGGTAGACAGCAGCATTGGCGGAAAGACAGGAGTAGACTTTGACGCGTACAAAAATATGGTTGGAGCGTTCCATATGCCTAAGCTGGTGTATGAAAATATCGGGACCCTGAAAACTCTTCCCCCAGAGCAGTTTTCAGCCGGAATGGGTGAGGTAATCAAACATGGTCTGATCCAGTCCAGAGATTACTATGAGTGGATTCTGGCTCATAAAGAGGCTATCCGCAGCATGGATATGGATACATTAGAAAAGCTGGTGGTGGAGAGCAACCATATTAAGCGGAGAGTGGTAGAAAAAGATCCCGATGAAAAGGGAGACAGAATGCTTCTGAATTTTGGCCACACGCTGGGGCATGCCATTGAAAAGCTGAAACATTTTGAATTGCTGCACGGAGAATGCGTTGCGCTTGGATCCATTGCAGGTATGCATATTTCAGCAAAAAGAGGACTTATTTCCATGGAGGAGACAAAACGCTTTGCATCTGCACTGTCCTGGTTTGGCATTAAAACCTCTGTAAGCGGGCTTGATATTCATTCTGTGATTGAGGCTACGGCAAACGATAAAAAAATGGATTCCGGTGTTATCCGGTTTATTCTTCTTAATGAAATCGGTCAGGCATTTGTGGATCGCACAGTAACGCAGGAAGAGATGGAAGACGCTCTGCAGTATATATTTGATTAACTGTAAAGCTGCTGAAAGGAGATACGAATACATGAATCAGAAAATCAGACAGCTTCTTTTTTTCGCTGTGGGTTTAATTGCTTCCATTGGGTTTGACCAGTGGACGAAAGCGATGGCAGTTGCAAAACTGAAAGGAAATCAGCCTTTTGTGCTGATAGACGGAGTTTTTGAATTTTATTATTCTGAAAACAGGGGAGCAGCCTTTGGAATGCTGCAGGGGAAGCAGTTTCTGTTCTTTGTTATCGCTGCCTTTGTATTGGCTGCGGCAGTCTTTGTGCTGATTCGAATGCCGTCAGAACGGCGCTTTTTTCCTCTGACAGCATGTCTGTTCCTATTGGTATCAGGAGCCGTAGGAAATATGATTGACAGAATCAGCCAGGGATATGTAGTAGATTTTCTCTACTTTAAATTGATAGATTTTCCTATTTTTAATGTAGCAGACTGTTATGTAGTGATAGCAACATTCCTCTTAATGGTTTTAATCTTTTTTGTCTATTCAGAGGAGGACCTGTCGTTCCTTTCTTTCAGAAAGCAGGGAAGAGAACAGTAAACTTTGACAGACAAATCGCTGCGGCAGTATATAAAATTTACAAATCCGCAGAGAAGGGATGGAGGAGAACAGTTGAAACAAAATTATCTTGTGCCAGAAGAAGCACAGGGGGAACGAATTGACAAATATTTGCCGGAGATATGCTTCGGGCTGACTCGGTCATATCTGCAGAAGCTGTTGAAGTCTCAGCTGGTAGAAGTGGATGGAAAAGCTGTTAAAAGCAGCTACCGGTTATCAGCTGGAGAGACTGTGGGGCTGGAGGTTCCCGAGGCGGTAGAGCCGGAGATTGAGGCAGAACCAATTCCATTAGACATTTTGTATGAAGATAAGGATATTATTCTGATCAATAAGCCTAAGGGAATGGTGGTGCATCCGGCTGCCGGACATTACAGCCAGACTTTGGTCAACGGTCTGATGTATCACTGCCGCGGGGAGCTTTCTGGAATTAATGGAGTTATGCGCCCCGGGATTGTCCATCGAATCGATATGGATACGACAGGTGTTCTGATTGTATGCAAAAATGATTTTGCTCATAACTCGATTGCAGAACAGCTGAAGGTGCACTCAATTACCCGGAAATATTATGCGATTGTTCATGGCTTGATAAAAGAGGACGAGGGAACGGTAGATGCTCCCATTGGACGCCATCCGGTTGATCGAAAAAAAATGAGTATTAATTATAAAAATGGCAAGCATGCAGTCACTCATTACAGGGTACTGGAACGGTTTAAGCAATTCACCTATGTGGAATGTCAGCTGGAAACAGGAAGAACCCACCAGATTCGTGTTCATATGGCCAGCCTGAACCATCCTTTATTAGGAGACAGTGTTTATGGACCGTCGAAATGCCCATTTAAGCTTCAGGGTCAGACACTTCATGCAGGAGTTCTCGGAATTGTTCATCCAAGAACCGGGGAATATATGGAATTTTCAGCTCCGCTCCCGGAATATTTTGAAAATCTTCTGGAAAAGTTGAGAAAAATATAAAAGCTGATATTTTTCTCAAAAAGTGATGACTTTTCAGATATTTTGAGCTATAATACTCCTATGAATCTATTTCTTAAGGAAATTTCAGAGGGGAGTGTTCATATGAAACATAATCTTGTGATTACAATAGGACGTGAGAGCGGAAGTGCAGGACGTCAAATCGGTCAGATGCTGGCCAGTGAACTGGGAATCAAGTGCTATGATAAGGAACTGCTTACTCTGGCAGCAAAACAGAGCGGTTTGTGTGAAGAACTGTTCCGGACACATGATGAAAAGCCTACAAACAGTTTTCTCTATTCACTTATTATGGATTCCTATTCCGTAGGATATACAGGCGGACTGGGATATATGGATATGCCGTTGAATCAAAAGGTTTTTCTTGCTCAATTTGAAGCGATAAAAAAACTGGCAGAGGAGGAATCCTGCGTAATTGTAGGACGGTGCGCAGACTATGCGCTGGCAGAATATCCGGGCGTGGTGTCAGTTTTTATCTGCGGAAATGAGGAAGATAAAATCCGCCATCTGATGAACAGTCACAATGTAGACCGCGTTAAGGCGAAGGATATTATGATTAAGACAGATAAGCGCCGTGCCAGCTATTATAATTATTATTCCAGTAAGCGCTGGGGAGACTGCAAGAGCTACGATGTCTGCATTAACAGCAGCGTGGTAGGATATGAAGGCGCTGTAAAGGTGATTAAATCCTTTGCAGAAATAAAGATGGAGTATTTAAAGAGCAGAAATTCTCAGGAATAGAGACAGTACGTTGTGTGTAAAGCTTCCGGTGTTTTAAAGACGGAACGGGACATGAGACAGGAATGAAACGATAGGGCGGCTTCCTTTGGGAGGCTGCCTTATTTCATTTTGTGGGCCGTAGGCGCGCTTTGACAGGTGAACATTCCAGGCGGCGGGAAGTAATATAGTAGTTGAACATCAAGCGTGTTCAGAATGAGGCAGAATCAAGATTAAGAAAAAATTTCGCCTTTTTTGATTGATATGCAGAGCCGATTAGTGCTATTGTAATAGGGCAGGCTGTTATCAGCCAAATTTTTCAGACAGGATTTATTACGAACGATATGAAGAATGAAATCAAAACCTATATGTTTACAGCGCTGGCAATGGCAGCGCTGGCAGTTCCGCCAGCAGTATTGTCAGAGTGGATGGAAGTATCAGAGAAGGGATATTTGGCAGCTTTACATACCTGCCAGGAAATAAAAAGGAAGAGCGGTACAGAACCGGAGCAGGAAAAAAAGGTGGAATCAGAGCCAGAAGGTGAAAAAAATCCATCTTGTATGGAGCAGGATCTTGAGAAAGGTCTAAGAGGATCTTTGCGCGTATTTCGGAAGAATCTTGGATACTCTCCTTCACTGACAGAATATAATCTTGCCTATCTTTTTCCTGTATTGGATACAGAAAAAGAGAAGAACGACACTGTATCATATGACAAGAATGCAGCTTTACTTGTTCAAAGATTCTTACAGGGATTGAGCAGCTTTGGACCGCAGCTTCATCAGAAATCTGCAGGGGGAGAGCTGTTTGCGGAGCTTAATGAAAAAGAGCAGAACTGGATGTACCGAATTTATCAGGAATTAAATAATCTTCCTTATAGAACGGGGATCCGTTTTCGCTTCCTGGATGGAGATGGAAAGGCTAGTTCAAGCTACAGCAACACACAGGAAATACTGGCTCTCACGAATGTATATTCTTATTTTCACCAGTGGGATCAGGTGCAGGTATCAGAAATATATGCGCGAAAGCTGTGGGAATTATCCCACAGATATGATATTTCAATCGCTTCTGTCTATTACTGTGACGGCTGCGAAGAGACGGACGAAGAGGAAGAAACAGCATTTATACCTTCTCCGACTGAATCTGCAGGGGATTCAGAAGAGAATGAAACAGAAGAAAATAAAGCTTCTGAAGCACAGGAAAGCGGCCAGGCAGTGGAAACTTCCGCTGATCTTTCTGCTCAAACAGGCGAAAGTCCCTCTGAACGAGCCGAAGAGTCAGGGCCTGGTTCAGATGTCAAAGCTTTATCTGAGCAAAATCAGGAACAGAAACTTTCAGAAACTTTAAGTGATGCTCAAAGAAGCGGAGAGGAGACAGAAAGTGTTTCAGAAACTGCAGCACAAGAAGAGATTTCTGAGAAAGAAGGGAGTTCTGCTCAGCCAGATTCTGAAACTGAAACTGTGGGGGAGACAGTATCTGGTAATGGATTAAATGGAGAAGCAGGAGATTTTTCCGTCTGTCCAGGACATGTGGATGTAGTGGTTACAATTACTATAACAGGACTGAGGGAAAAAAATAATTTGTTTTCTCTGGCCGCATCTATCCAGGAAACAGAGGAAGATGTTGCTTCCGCTGCAAAAAACAACGGCGGTGGATGGAAGGGCTGGACAGAAGAAATACAGGCCGCTGCACGGGAACTTGCAGCTCAGGACTGGGAAGTTAAATATAAATTAAAACCTGAAGAAATGTCTTTTGGAAGAACACTGACAAGTCAGGAGCTGGAGGCACATATGGCGATACTTCCAGATAGTATATCTTCCCAACGTCGGGAGTTAATTGCCTGCGCGCTGGATTCAGTTGGGAAGATACCATACCATTTTGGGGGAAAAGCTTCCCGCCCAGGCTATGCAGGAAATCGGTTTTTCAGTGTTACAGAACCAGATCAGATGGGAAGGACTCTGAAAGGACTGGACTGTTCAGGATGGATTAACTGGGTATACTGGTCAGTCTTAGGAACACCGATTACCAGCGGAGGAACCAGCAGTTTGGCTGCCGCTGGAACAGAGATATCCAGGGAAGAGCTGAAGCCCGGAGATATAGCTGTGGCTTCTGGAGATGAGGCCCATGTTGTTATGTTTTTAGGCTGGAATCCAGCTGACGGAAAAATGATCTGTATCCATGAAAGCGCTGGCAAAACAAATAATGTGACAGTGAGTCTTTCTGATAGAATCTGGACTCATTACAGGAGAATATTAGAGTAAGCGATTTCTCCATGGCGAACCCCCTAAAATATGTTATAATAGTAAAGCGACACGAAAATAAGCCAACTATTCGATAAACTATTCTTTCGGACGAATAATTATACCGCGTAGTTCTGCATCATTCCAGGACTCTACAAATGCCAATTCCAAACGCTGAAGCAGGAGACTAAGCTTATAACGCTCACCCTCCAGACGCATATTATCAAGTTCAAAACGCGGAATCGCTTGCCCGAAGGAATCCAAAAAATGTTCGTTATGTTCAATTCTGCGTTCTACCCAAGATAAACGATTTTTTGTCATATGGTAGATATAAGCAGCCGTACAGTTATCTATTTCCAGTAACATATTTCTACCTCTACCTCCTGTTAATTTGTTGTGGCATCCCACTACAGAAAATGTCAGCTCAAACCAAAGTCTGAGCTGACATTGCCGCGAGAGAGCCGGGCCCCCCGGCGATGCTCCCAGCTCTCCACGCTGAAAGTTATCTCTCACCGGAAAGGGAAATCAGCAATTAAAGAATGGCTGCACATCCAGCCACGGAGATTGGCTTCGCGGAAGTGTTAAGCTAAGTGAACTGACTCAACGGAACCATACCGATTATAATATACATCAATCCGATCTCCCAGAGAAAGAGAAGAGCAATCAATCGCTTCCTTGATGTATAACCGTTCTACACGCTGGCCAATCAAACCTGGATGCGGCTGGCCATCAACACAATAAAGATTTGTACCGCGAACCTGCTGACCAGTACGGCGAGACTTATAGTCAACCTTCTCAATACCTAAAATTTCAAACATCATAAACATACCTCCTAAAATAAATTTATGTATCTGCAAAGGAGGGAGGGAAGGAGAGCCAACCGCTCCCTCCGTATTGCCTAAAAAGAATCTATTTCACCATCCAGATAACGAAGCATGAGGCCAAGTCTGGAGAGATGAAACGAATAAAATTGAAACTCCGGAGCTGCCGGAGAATGAGCAGAAAGCCAGATAGTTGTCCGTTCTATCTCATCAGTAAGAAGCTTGCGACTCATGCGGCGCGTTTCTTTACACATAAAATCACCTGCCTAACCCTTCACCTGTATAATTCTCAATAATATAAGCATTAAGGTAAGAATAATCTTCGACAGAAAGAAAACCAAAAAGGAAGAATGTAAATATCGACCCTAAAACAAATTCAGCGCAGCGCCCTTCATTTGTCAGAGATGCTAAAAAGCGTCTCCGTATTGAAGAATCAGAGATAGAATCAGCAATCTCTAAAATACGTGCAGGAAAATTCAAATTCAACATAAAAACCTCCTAAAAACAAAAAAATTGTGATACAATGAAACAAACTGGATGAACACCGGAACTAACCCCGCCAGACCGCCAAGAAAGAAGGAGCAGTTCCGGACAAACAAGAGAAAAAAAATAATACAAGGAGGTGATATTATTATCAAACTCATTGTAGGCGGGATTGCTTTTATAGCAGTCCTTATCCTGTTATTCAAATAACTTTATCAATCAATTAACTATCTCTTATTTGTATTTTAAATATTAACACAATAATGCGCATTACACAAGTGACAAAACTAACAATAATGCGCATTACGCTTTGGCAATAATGCACATTATGAGGTATAAAATGGACATTCAAAAAAGAAACAAGCGTCAAAATAATTGGCAAAAAGAAAATAAATGGCGTCCCAATATATCCCTACCTAAAAGTTACGAAATACCAGTAAAGGAAAGAGCCAACGGAAATGTAAGCAACTATATCAAAACCCTAATAGACAAAGATATAGCAAACGCGTGTTCAGGGGGGGGGGGGCAATTGGAGAGCAGCCAGACGCCTGACTGGACAGATACCGAAAACCATGCTACAATCAACCTAGAAGCTAAGGAGGGATGAGCAAATGGAACATCAGGAATTATTACAAGCCATTGAAAAAATAATGGATGAGAAAGTAGAAGCAATGGACAAAAAGATGGATGAAAAATTAAAACCCATCAAAGCCCAGTTAGAAATGTTAGCTATCAAACAGGAAGTAACTAAAAATCATGTAGAGGAGCTGACCTTCCAGGTGACAGCTTTAAGACATGACAATAAAAAAGAATTTAAAAAACTGAATGACGAAATGGAAACCGTCATCACTGTTCTGGAAGGCCGGAACCTGATTCCACAAAAAATCGGATAAAAAAATCCCCTGGGGCATAACCTCAGGGGATTTTTATTATAATTCAAATTCTTTTAAAACAGATATCACCGCCTGAAAGGCCAGTTCCGGAACAGTAAAGGGGGTTTCAAAAAGGATACCCTGATACTTCTTTCGTGTGTTATGACTGAGAGTCTGATAATATTCCTGGAACTCATTCGCCGGAAGTCGACGAAGGAGCTTGACTGTAAGAGAATCATTCTCAAAATCAACCAGATTCTTCAGGTAGACTTTTGGCCATTTACTACTAAAGCGCTGATAATCAAAACTATCACAGGTAATCTCAATTCGTGTTAATGGATAATCAAGTTCTGACTCAATCTGTTTATTATAAACCTTCACGCGGCCACCGGCATCCGCCTGACCAAGGTACTCTGTGAAATCAAGAGCAGAACGGGAAAATAAATAATAATTACGCTGATCCTTTAAAAGCTGCACCTCATCCCTGGGAAATGGAACATCAACCGCAAAATCAAACCGCTTTACACTGGCAGATAAACAACAAAGCTTCAACTGACGCATGATATCACCAAAAAGAACAGCGAGCTGCCTTCTCAGAAAGAAACAAAAACAAGCATCATCATCTGAATTATTGAATGGAGTCGCTTCCTCCACGCGGATGAAACCACCAGCAAATGTGACACTGCCTAAAATCTTGTTAGGATTCACATCAACAAAACCTTTATAGACATCTGCTTTACTATTACCATTCAAAGAAAGACCAATGGAGAAAGAAAGACCTTTCATACCAAAAACAAACAAATGTTTGTAGGAATAATCCTTAAAGGATTGATAATACTGAACTTCAGGAATTGAATTTAAATAATAAATCAAGGAAGGAAGTCCATGCTCGGAACATTCAAAGGATAACCGAAGATTATCACAAGAATGAATCATTCCATCCTGAAAATAAGGCATATAATAGCTAATCATAACTCAAAACCTCCTAATTAAGAGTTATCCACAAAGAAAGAATTGTGGATAAAGTGTCAAGGTTTGACGGAACATTGCCCCTTATTAGACAGAGGGGCAATGCCAAGAAAAAAGAACAATATAAAAGTTATCCACAATTAAACACCAAAATCAAAAACACTTAAATTGTCACGTTTTAATAAACAATAGCGTTTCTGCAGCAAGAAATAATCAGATAATTAACTAGAATTATTTTTTATTCCAATGACGCAGAATCTCAGCCCGTTCGCGAGCGGCCGCCAGCAACCTGTGCGGCCGGCTTCGCTCTGGAGCTGGGAGCGGTTCCCCTTTCGCCGGCGGAAGCACAGGCGGGTTATAGCTGCTAAAATACTTCGCATACTTTGGTATGTAAGTGACACGAACCGAACCAAAGAAAGCAAAGAGAAGAGAATCAATGTGATAATCATCAACAATTTTACTTTCTCCCTGGGCAGAACGGTCAGCATGAACGACTGTCAGAGTCTTCGTGACGCGTCTGGCTATCGAGAAGCAATTAAAGAAATTCTGCACGATATACAAGTGGTCAGTTAAGTCCCTGATTTTCTTATCAATATCAAAGCTCTGGGAGAAAAGATATACCACATGCTTATACTGTCTCTGGTACTTAAAATACACCTTCACATGTTCAGGAAAGTTCTTAAAATTCCGGTTATCCCAGACAAGACCAACCTCATCAATCAGGATCAGAGAGTTTGGCGGAAATTCATAACGACCAAAATCTTCGGTACGGAAGAGAGTGACGCCTGGTATTTCCCGATCACAATAAACATGCCACCCTTTTTTCTGGTACTGAAGAGCGAGCTTCGTCATCAGAGTCGTCTTGCCAGATCCCTTTTTTCCAAAACACATATAGAGCTTATAAGGGTTTCGGTAACGATAAGCCTGAACCGATACAAACATAAAACCACAAAAGACAAGAATCAAAAGGATATAAGCCATCATTACCTCCCTATTCCTATCAGGCGTCTGACTAAAGCTACTAAGCCGGATACGGCCAATACAGCATACACGACCCAGTACACTGGATTTTCAAAATTAATAGACAGTGAAATCGGATAAATAAATATATCCCAAAAATCAGATAAAAATTGAATCATAACAACCCCCAAAAAAAGGAGGGGCGGAAGCCCCTCCAGCTCTAAACGCTATGGAACACACGAATAAAGAAGCTGACAATGGCTCCCACAAAGAACAGAGACATAGCAAGCAGTAAAATCGGCTGATTTAAAATCCAAGTAAGTAAAAGGCCGATTTCCTTCCACATCCAAGCCGCGACTTCCGTAAAACTACCCAACAATTCACTCATACCAAGACCTCCTAAACACTATGGAATACACGAATAAAGAAGCTGACAATGGCTCCCACAAAGAACAAAGACATAGCAAGCAGTAAAATCGGCTGATCTAAAATCCAGGTAAGGAGCTTACCAATCTCTGCCCACATCCAGGCTGCAACAGATGTAAACGAAGCAAGCAAAGAAGTCATCGGTTTAGTAACTGCCTCCCCACCAGAAGCAAAAGCTGTAAGCGGAGAGCCAACCACAAGCACCGGAACCGCCGCGCCGGCGCGAGCCATCTGACTGTTACTAAACCGTTCTTTCAAACGCATCATAAAAAAACACCACCTTTCTGCGTCAGTTAAGCAGACGCTTAAATATATCTATAATTTTCCGGAGAAGCGGGAGAGCAATCAGAAGCATTCCGCACCAGGCCGCAGACGTCCACAGCCAGTCAGCAAACTTGCCAAGCTCCGAGAAAATCCAATCAATTATTATCTTTACCTCTGCAAACGTCATGCTGCACCGCCTATCTGCCACAGATTAAATACCGGGCTAACCACAAAAAACTATCCATCAGCCAGAGAAAGAGCAGAAGACCAAACACATACATAAGCGGCTCAAACTGCACCGGCACCGTACCAATTAGCGCAATGATTTTTTCAATAAACAAAGCAACACACCCCCTATCAAAAGAATAATCACATAAAGCGGGATATCCTTAACCACAAAAGGGAAAGAACTATCTGTCACAGTAACAGCCACATAGGTAGTATTATAAGTCAGGCGATCCCCATAATTCGACCTCTCCCAGTAATACCGGCGGATATAGTTGGGGGACTGTCCTTCATGGTTTGCACTGAAATTATTACCCAGGCAGGGAGTCAGATAGACCAAAGTACCCTCATCCGCGGTTGGATTCCATAAAGAATCATAAATCACAACACCTTGAATTGTATTATTGCTCATGTTCCAAAGCTGCCTCTGTGAATCTATAAAAAGATACGATTCAGAACCGGAAGGAAACAGGAGCGTAGCAGAGCGGCCAGCAAGAGTGCAATCGTAGCGAACAGCATTGACAAAATCAGTCTGACTTTCCACCGATAACGGTAAGGCATCATCCAGTAAATACTCACCAGAATCGACTGCACCAAATGGATCCGGCTCCGTACTTTCCACTTGAGCCTGCGGAGCTGCCAGCGCATCTGACGAAGAAGCAACATCTGATATCACCTTCCCTTTAAAATATTCATACAAATAATCAAGCGTATAATCACCATCCGCAATCGTGATAGCAGTGGGATAGTAGTCCACTTCCTCATCCTCTGGATGCGTCAGCTCCTCTGCATCCGAACCGGAAGCAACTGGAAGCCGGAGAGCAGCCATCGAAGGGAATGGACTAAGAAGCATCACCAGAGCCAGAGCCGGAATTACCGCGCCGGTGCGGGCGAGTCGGACGGGTAAGAGACGCAGGAGACCCAGAACCACGCTTAAAACTGACAACCAGGCAAGCAATAAACACACTAACAACAAAAATAGCGACAAGAAATTGACCAAAACTATACCCCCCTAAATTTAACCCAAACAATGCAGCCACAATTTTCTGTAAAATGTACAAGCAAAAATCCATGACTTCTTTCATATCAAGACCCCTTATTAATAATTTGAAATACTACCGCCAGGCTGATAGGAACAATCACGAAGGCTACCAGCCAGGGCGGAAGATAAGAAATGCAGGCAATCAACCAGGCAATGGAGCGGGCAATATTGGTAATAACAAGCACCAGCATCTCAAAGAGATTGACCACAAAATTGACAATCGTAGAGATAAATCCGGCGATTGCTTCAAAGAACTTAAACATTTACGCACCCCCTTTAAAACGATACCAGCCAATGGCAAGCAAGGCAATCGTGAGAGTGAGAGAGAAGCCGATAGGAATATTTAAAGCACCCAGAGCGTTATAGATACCTGTGAGGAAATATCCGATATCTTTCATGGGAGCTGTAAACGATTCAAAGGGATTTTTAAATTCAAACTGATTGATATTATCCGTTACCTGATTCACTACATCGTCTTCCAGCTTATCATAACCATTGATAGCAGAATCCAGCTTGTCCTTATCAGCACTCATACCGGTATTATCATAACCGTTCTGAATATTATCGAAATTCTGATTATTGTTATTGATGATATTCTGGGTATTGTTATCAATGCTATTTGTAATATCCTGACCGACCTGCTCACCCTGATTATTGATAGCATCTACAATCTGACTGGTATTCTTATCATCATTCTTCAGCTGCTCAAGATGCATGTAATTATACATCTGGTCCCATAGAGCCTTGAGCTGGTCCGAAATAGTAGCTACAATCTCCACCAGTTTATCAGAGATATTGCCCATGAGGTTAGTAACGCCGTTCTGAAAGTCCTGAGCAGAAGCGCCGGCGCCGGTTCCAGGAGTAGAATAATCAGGAGCAGCATCCGGAGTATATTTCAAATTGACTTTCGCAAATCCACCGAACGGATCGCCTTTATGATAACCATTATCAGTTCTCTTTAAAGAGACAGAAAAAAGAACACGGCTTAATCCAGAACCAAAATCAACTACACCAGAAAACTGAAAATCACCGGAATTCTGACGTAATGGAAAGACTCCGCCAGAAAATTTATTATCAACCTGGGCATTGGTGTATTTCTTACTAGCAGTAACGCCTGCCTTGGCATCCCATACAACTGACATATCAGAAGAAAAATCAGCTGTAAACGTATATTTACCAGAAGAAGGAAGCGAAGTTCCTGTTAAATAAATACTAAAATTGAAATAAGTACAATCAGGCTTCATTTTTAAAACTGCATGACCCTGACCATCAACAGGCGATTGAGTAGAACCTAAATATTTTTCATTTGAATCGTACATATCAGCATACAAAAACATGCCGCCAAAACCGACCGTATTATTAATAGAGCCTAAAGAGCTATAGGGGATAACAGAGAAAGATTCATCCAGTGGCTCATCAGATAAAGCATCAGAACCAGAAGCAACTGGAAGTCGGCCAGACATTAATGATTC
Source organism: Lachnospiraceae bacterium AM93-12TA (assembly GCA_027698105.1). Lineage (GTDB taxonomy): Bacteria > Bacillota > Clostridia > Lachnospirales > Lachnospiraceae > Otoolea. The sequence continues at coordinate 97,031 of JAQERH010000002.1, read as the reverse complement.
AGAATCAATGGCATTGGAACCGGAAGCCGCCGGCATCGGAAAGGGAGAAGCCAAAGCAGAAAAAACAGACGTCAGGACAAATAGAACAACCAGACAGACAGATAATAATTTCCTCATGGCGAACCCCCTAAAATATGTTATAATAGTAAAGCGACACGAAAATGAGTCAACTATTCGATAAACTATTCTTTCACGAATAGTTATAGATGAGTAAATAAAACGGATTTTTAGCTTTCTGCGCTTCTATCCTTTCGAATAGGTACGTTCATTATTTCGTAATCATTGAATTACAGGAGATACAAAACGGATGAAACTTCAAAGATTACTCAGCTTGACCCGTCAGGCGCTTGATACATATGATATGATTGATTCCGGAGACAAAATTGCTGTGGGACTTTCTGGCGGCAAAGACAGCTTGGCATTGTTGTATGCAATGAAAAACCTTCAGAAATTCTATCCTAAACCGTTTGACTTGTGCGCTGTCACAGTCGACTTGGGATTTGGAAATTTTGATCTGGAGGCAGCTCAAAATTTCTGCAGGGATCTTTCGGTTCCTTATACAGTGGTTACTACAGAAATCAGTCAAATTGTCTTTGGTTCACGCCAGGAATCAAATCCCTGTGCTCTCTGCGCTAAAATGAGAAAAGGCGCTTTGAATCAGGCTGCTAAGGACTTAGGCTGCAATAAAATTGCTTATGCTCATCATAAAGATGATGTAATAGACACCATGATGCTGTCTTTAATTTATGAAGGCCGTTTTCATACATTTTCTCCCAAAACATATTTGGATAGAATGGATTTATTTGTAATCCGTCCTTTTTTATATGTAGCTGAGGCCGATATTATTGGATTTAAGAACCGCTATCAGCTTCCGGTATGTAAAAATCCATGCCCGGTGGATGGAAAAACAAAACGAGAATTTGTTAAAAATTTAATTAAGTCAATCAATGCAGAAGCTCCAGGTGTAAAGGACAGATTTTTTCATGCAGTCACATCAGGAAATATTCCTGGATGGCCAGTGAAAGAAGAATAATAAAAAACTAAAAAGGAGGAATTTACGTGGCAGTACTCTCCTACCATGAACAGGAAATGATAGAAAATACAAAGAAGCTCAGAAAATTGATTCAGGAACTTCCGCCGTTCTGTGCTGATTTTTTTCGAGGTATTGAGCCGAGAACTTCATCACGGACAAGAATTGCATATGCCTATGATCTGAGCATCTTTTTTGATTTTTTGATTCAGACAAACCCGCTATGGAAAAATAAAGACAAGCGTGATTTTACAGTGGATGTATTGGATCAGATCGGAGTGATGGATTTGGAAGAATATCTGGAATTCCTCAAATGTCATTCAACTGAAAATAAAGAAGATTTAATTAACACAGAGCGGGGCCTTACCAGAAAAATGTCTTCTTTAAAGAGCTTTTATAATTACTTTTTCAGAAATGAGCGGATTCAGACAAATCCAGCAGCTCTGGTAAAGCTGCCGAAACTGCACGAAAAAGAAATTATCCGCCTGGAAATTGACGAGGTGGCCCGGCTTCTGGATTTAGTGGAAGACGGAGAAGCCTTGACAGAGAGACAGAAAGCTTATCACAAAAAGACAAAGATCAGAGACCTGGCTCTGATGACGCTTCTGTTAGGCACAGGCATCCGCGTATCAGAATGTATTGGTCTGAATATGAACGATGTTGATTTTAATGTAGATGGAATCCGCATTCACCGCAAAGGGGGAAAGGAGGTTATCATCTATTTTGGAGATGAGGTGGAAGAAGCTCTCAGCGCTTACATGGAAGAACGAAAGCGCATCACTCCTGCCCCTGGCAATGAGGAGGCGCTGTTTCTGTCTATGCAGAAAAAACGCCTGAACGTAAGAAGTGTCGAAAATCTTGTGAAAAAATATGCTCAGGCGGCAGCGCCTTTGAAAAAAATCACTCCGCATAAGTTGCGCAGCACCTATGGAACGAATCTTTATCGAGAGACAGGGGATATCTATTTAGTTGCAGACGTTTTGGGGCATGCAGATGTAAACACTACTAAAAAGCATTATGCAGCCCTGGAGGATGAACGCCGCCGAAGCGCCAGAAATAAGGTGAAGCTGAGGGAGAATTAAAGTCCTTTCTTTAGTTTACAGCAAAGTCTATTTTACAGCAGAATCATAATAGTAAACAGTCAGATAATGTCCGGCATGGATTGTATCATCGGACAGAGAGTTCATTTTTTTTAAGTCGAAGACGTATTCAGCGGAGCTTTTGCCGGAATGAGTCCGGTATTTCTCGGCAATACTCCACAGGCTGTCACCGTCCTGAATCTGAATACTGGTGTAATATTTATGGTAGGGACTGCTCTTCTGCTCTTCTGCCTGTGAGTTTAAAAGATTTATTGTCGTAAAAATCGCACAAAGGCAAAGAATGGCCGCAGTACTGATCAGAAATTTAACTGCGCGGCAGTCTGAAGGGGATAAGGTTCTTTTTCTGCTTTTTCCTTTCATACCGAAAGCCTCCTCGTATTGTAAAATGAATAACCAACAAATACAAACGCATGTTCCGGAACGTATGTTCGTTCCTTGATTGTATTATATCTCTCGAACATGCGTTTGTCAATTGATTTTGAAAAAATCCGAACAAAAGTTTGCCTTTTTTGCGGTTCTATGATAATATAGTATTATCAGGGGCAGTATACGTTGTTACGATTACCCGATGGGAGGTTTGCTTATGTCACAGGAAAAGATTACGCCAAAACAGCAGGAAATATTAGAATATATTAAAGAAACTATATTAAAGAAGGGCTATCCGCCGGCCGTAAGAGAAATCTGCGAAGCAGTAAATTTAAAATCTACTTCTTCCGTTCATTCCCACTTGGAGACACTGGAGAAAAATGGGTATATTCGTCGGGATCCTACGAAACCCAGAACCATCGAAATTATCGATGACTGCTTTAATCTGGCCCGACGCGAAGTGGTGAACGTCCCTCTTCTTGGAACAGTCGCTGCAGGTATGCCGCTTCTCGCTCAGGAAAACATTGAGAACTATTTTCCGATTCCAGCAGAGATGCTTCCGGATAAAGAGGTATTTATGCTCCGGGTAAAGGGAGACAGTATGATAGAAGCCGGTATTTTCAATGGAGATTTGATTTTTGTAGAAAAGGCTGTGACAGCTGAGAATGGAGAAATTGTAGTAGCGCTTCTGGATGATTCAGCTACTGTGAAGCGTTTTTATAAGGAAGACGGATATTATCGTCTTCAGCCGGAAAACTCTTCTATGGAAGCAATTTTGACAGATGAAGTTCAGATTTTAGGCAAGGTTATCGGATTATTTCGAATGAAGATGTAAGTAAGAAAGACAGAGAGGGTCTAATCAATTTACATAATTATTTTATGTGAACTGATTAGACCCTCTTTTGGATCTGCTGGTATTTTGGACGGTTCTCTCTATATTTAATTTACATAATTATTTTATGTAAATTAAATATAGTGAATAAAGAGCTTCTCGTGCCAGATTTTTCCCCATATAAGAAAGAATATGCTCTGAGCGGAGCGCTTTTTATGATATAGGACGCAATTTTCTATGTCATAAAAAAAGGAGCTGATATTACAGCTCCTCTGCGTTTTCAATCACTTTTCCATCTCTCCAGATACGTTCTAAATCATAGAACAGTCTGTCTTCTCTTGAGAAAATATGGACGATAATATCATTGTAATCCATAAGAATCCAGTTTGCGGTATTATATCCTTCGATCTGGCGGGCTTCAAAGCCAGCCTTAAAAAGCTCTTCTTCCACATTGTCCGCCATTGCCTGGACCTGGTTTTGGTTTGCACCGCCTGCAATAATAAAATAATCCGCTAAAACAGATACGTTCTGGATGTCAATAATCTTGATATCTTCCCCTTTTTTATCTTCCAGGGCTTTGACAGCCAGCTTTACCATTTCTTTCGATGGGCTCATAAGGTTTTCTACTCTCCTTCTTTCTGCTCTTCTGTTTGTGTACACATTTGCTTCTTATAATAATGATATGCATTCTGAGTCATAATGTCTGCGTAAGTTCCAGATTCATCCAGATATCGAAGGGTCCCCTCCATAATCTGAAACAGGGCCTGATCCAGATCCTCAAAGGCCAGGCGGCGGATGGCAGGCAGATTTTTTACCTTATACCGGCGCGGTTCGATGTAATCAGCAATATAGAGAATCTTGTCCAGCATGGACATATCAGGCTTTCCAGTGGTATGGCAGGCGATGGCGCTGAGAATTTCAGGATCAGTTATGCCGAACTTTTCTTCTGCCATCTGCGCTCCCAGCCGGGAATGGATAATAGAGGGAGCCTGAAGTTCTCCTTCTGTCAATTCCAGGCCTTTTTTTCTGCAGGCTTCTATGATAGTTTCGTTATCATAGCATTTTGCACAGTCATGAAGAAGGCCGGCCAGTTCTGCCTTGTCGATATCATATCCATATTTCATTGCTAACGCCATGCAGGTAAAAGAAACGCTCAGAGAGTGTTCGTATCTTCCTGGCTTCAGGCTGGCCTTTAATGTTTCGCGAATTGAAAAAATTTCACTGTTCATAAGTTGTGCCTCGATTTATTTTTCCGGTGTATCAGTATGTGATATTCCTGTAGAGATGATGCTCCTCAATAAACTGTGCTACCGGATCTGGGATATAGCTGGAGATGCATTCTCCCTTCTGTATCTTTTCCCTCAAAAGCTGAGAAGATACGTCCATTCGTCTGGAGTGGAGGCGGCAGATTCTGGCGTCATATTTTTTGGCCAAATATTCAATTTGACGGTTTAAAGGAATATCATCATGACCGCAGGAACGGTCAGCTGCCAGAATTACAGCGTTTTTCATCACAATTTCGGGATGATACCATTTTTCCATATCAAAAATAGAGTCAGCCCCTACAATAAAATAAAATTCTGTATCAGGATAGGCCTGCTTTAAAAGGAGCAGTGTATCGGCAGTATAGGTATTTCCTTCTGTTCTGCAAAGTTCAAAGTCAGAACAGGCAAAAAAAGGCGTATTTTCAACAGCCAGACGAACCATCTCCAGGCGGTTGGCTGGTGAAGTGATCTGGTGATCCTTTTTGTGGGGAGGCTGCCTGGACGGCATATACCAGACACAGTCCAGGTCATATTCTTCATATGCCTGTTTTCCCAGCATCAGATGGCCGGAGTGGATGGGATCAAAGGTACCACCCATAATACCGATTTTTTTCACGTCTCTCTGCTCCTTTCAGGTATTCTGATTCCTATGGCAGCACAATTTTCCTCTTTTTCTCGTCCTTTGCAGGCTTGTAGAGAACAATTTTCTTTCCAATTACCTGGACAACCTGAGAATGAGTTCTCTCAGCTAACACAGCAGCGATGGAATTTCCATCATCCAGGCAGTTTTTCAGAACGCTCAGCTTGATGAGCTCTCTTGCTTCCAGGGCTTCTGCGACTGCGGCGGTGAGCTCCGGAGTTACACTTGATTTTCCAATCTGGAAAATCGGATCTATTTTCATAGCAAGCCCTTTTAAATAGGCTCTCTGTTTACTTGTCATAATCTATCCTCTGTTATTTGTAATAGTCAAATTCCAGGCCATACATGCGGACGGTATCGCCCTCTTCAATTCCGGCTTCTTCAAGCTCTTTGAGGATTCCGGAATCCTTCAGGAACCGCTGGAAGAACTGGAAGCCCTTCTCAGAATCCAGATTCGTATAGCCAAGCATCTTTTCGATCTTTGGTCCCTCTACTACATAGATGCCATCTTCGTTTTTCTCTACGGTGTATGGAAGATTCTCTCCCTGATACTGGTATTCAAATTCCTTTTCAAAGATAATCGGAGTCTGATCCACCGTTTTCAGCAGTTCATTAATGTGGTAAAGAAGCTCTTTCACACCCTGGCCGCTGACTGCAGAAATAGCAAATACCTGGATTCCCTCTGGTTCAAAAGCAGCTTTCAGACGCTCTACAGGATGCTCCTCTCCGCTCTCCGGATCGAAATAAATCGCATCTGTTTTATTTGCTGCAATGACCTGGGGACGTTTTAACAGTTCCGGGTTATAAGCTTTAAGCTCCTCATTGATAGCTTTAATATCAGCTACCGGATCACGTCCCTCTGTGGAGGCTGCGTCTACCACGTGAACCAGAACCTTGGTCCGTTCGATGTGCTTTAAGAAGGCATATCCAAGGCCTACACCCTGAGATGCACCTTCAATCAGTCCTGGGATATCGGCCATAACAAAGCCCTGTCCCTCACTTAAATCGACAACTCCAAGATGGGGATTCAGAGTTGTGAAATGATAATTGGCAATCTTTGGCCTTGCATTTGATACACGGGAAAGCAGAGTAGATTTACCAACATTTGGAAAGCCTACAAGGCCTACATCAGCGATTACCTTTAATTCCAGCTGTACCCAAAGCTCCTGAGCCGGCTGTCCCGGCTGTGCATACTTAGGAACCTGCATGGTGGATGTGGCAAAGTGCATATTACCCAGTCCGCCTTTTCCGCCCTTTAAGATTACCTCACGTCGGTTGGAGCCGGACATATCGGCAATGACCTTTCCCGATTCAAAGTCTTTGATAACTGTTCCTTCAGGAACCTTGATAATAATATCGTCACCGTCTGCTCCATGGCAGCGGCGCTTTCCTCCGGATTCGCCGTCCTGGGCCGCATATTTGCGGACATGGCGAAAGTCTGTCAGAGTGTTCAGTCCATCTTCTACTTCAAAAATAACGTCTCCGCCTTTTCCGCCGTCCCCACCGTCCGGACCGCCGGCAGCTACGTAGAGTTCACGTCTGAAGCTGACATGGCCGTCTCCGCCTTTTCCGGATCTGATAAATACTTTTGCGCTGTCGGCAAACATAGCAACACCTGTCCCTTTCTCTGTGATCTATCGTCTGTCTGTAACCAAAAACAGCCCCATACGATGAGGTATGGAGCTGCTTGAATTATTCGTTAATTGCTCTTGGGTAAACAGAAACCTGCTTTTTGTCTCTGCCCTTTCTCTCAAATCTAACAACGCCGTCAACCATAGCGAATAATGTATCATCTCCACCGCGGCCTACGTTGATACCTGGATGAATCTTTGTACCACGCTGTCTGTAAAGAATGTTGCCAGCTAATACAAACTGTCCGTCTGCTCTCTTAGCTCCCAGTCTCTTGGACTCGGAATCACGGCCGTTCTTTGTGGAACCAACACCTTTTTTGTGAGCGAATAACTGAAGGTTCATTTTAAACATCACTTACACCTCCTCAAACCGGATTTTAATATATTGTTCTCCATAGGCTTCCGAAATATTCTGAAGTCCCAGAATAAGGGAATCCATAAGGAGCTTCGACTCTGCGCTGACTGTCCCGGTAAAGGAAAACTCAAATGCACCGCTTTCTTCATCCATACTGCCATTAAAACCGTCTTCTGTGAATGCCTCAACAGAATTCGCCATATTTAAGGCCAATGCGGAAACGGAAGCACAGATAATATCCTTTCCGTAATCATCATATCCTGCATGTCCATGGAAAGAAATTCCACGGCAGGAACCATCAGAATCTTTAAATACGTTTACTCTGATCATCTCTGATTAAGCGTTGATCTTTTCAATCTTAACCTGTGTGAAGAGCTGTCTGTGACCGTTCTTCTTGTGATAGCCAGTCTTGCTCTTGTACTTGTAAACGATAACCTTTTTGCCTTTACCCTCTTTTACTACAGTTGCGGAAACTGTTGCACCGTCAACGGTTGGGCATCCGATCTTTAACTCACCGTTGTTTACGGCAAGAACCTGATCAAAGGTAACTGTCTCACCAGCACCTGCACCAAGTCTCTCAACTTTAATGATATCGCCCTCGGCTACTTTGTACTGCTTACCACCTGTTGCAATAATTGCGTACATATGGCACCTCCTCTTATCATTACTCGCCAGCTTCGGCGCCGGAAATCCGGACTTGTAAACCTCACTGTGCGGCATACTATGATATAATAGCATTTTCCTCTGGACTTGTCAACTGGTTTACAGAGAAAAGTTTTGAGTTTTTATAATTTTTTAGCGTTCTTTTATCGGATATCCAGCTGCCCGTACCTGCTCTGCCAGAGGACGTTTTACCTTTTTTCTGGTAATTTCCACCAGCCCCAGACGGGTCATGTCTACCAGCACCGTTTTGACCGGATCCTTAAGAAGCTCCCGCTCCAGCAGAGACATCAGCCTCAGCCTCTCTTCTTCTGTTTCCATATCAATGAAATCGATTACAATAATGCCGGACAGATTGCGAAGTCTCAGCTGACGGGCAGTTTCTGCGGCAGCCTCCTGGTTGATCTTAAAGATGGTTTCTGCCTGGGTCTTTTTCCCGGCATATTTGCCTGTATTGACGTCAATAACCGTCAGGGCCTCTGTAGGCTCAATGACCAGATAGCCGCCGGATTTCAGCCACACATGTTTTCCAAGAGCCTGTTCCAGGGCAGTCTCCAGACTGTAGAGCTTGGAAAGAGACAGCATCGGATCCTCATAGAAAGAAAGTTTTTCCAAATCCTCTGGCTGGTTTTCTTCCAGATACTGCCGGACAGCCTCATAGCAGTCCTTATCATCAGTTACAATAGCATCCAGCTCAGAAGTGTAGGCATCGCGGATACTGCTGATGTAGGATGGCTCAGAGGACGCCAGGAGGCTGTAACAGGTGCGGTGGGAGGCAGATGCCAGAAGCGTCTGACGTCGTCTGGCAAGTAGCTCCAGCTCCTGCAGAATCTCTTCCTCTCCCGCTTCTCTGGCATTAGTTCTTACAATCAGTCCAAATGAGCCTGCCGTCTCCTTCTCCAGCAGATTCTGCATATGCTGCTTCCAGGCCTTATCCCGTATTTTTCCAGAGAATCCAATCTGCTTTTTCCCCTGGGTTAAAACCAGATATTTTCCTGTAAAATTCAAATTTGAAGTGAGAACCGGATCCTTTGTCTTCACGGCATCCCGCTCCACCTGAACCAGAATTTCATCTCCCTGACGAAGGGGACGATGGCTGTCCTGCGTTTTGGCTGCAGCGTCTGTAAACAGATGGGTTTTATTGTCTGTGAGGCTGTAATAGCCAGTCAGACCGTTTCCCAGATCAATGAAAGCAGAATTAATATTTTTTACAATATTTTTTACCTTGCCGATATAGATATTACCCAGAATTCCGGTTTTTTCGGCCGGCTCCAGATTCAGGGAACGGCACTTTCCGTTCTCTGTCATAGCCGTCAGAATCTGGTTTCCCCATCTGGTGATCAGAAGCTTATTCAATGGTTTCTCCATATTCCTCCAATGACACGAACCGGCGGCAGTCTTCACTGCCCTGCTCGCCATAAACTTCTTCCCTCTGAATCTGGAAGGCGAAAGGCGGATACTCCTGGCCCATCGATTCATAGTAGGCGCCGATTACCTGCTCCGGCCGGATATTGACAGAGCTTCCGGCAGAAAGTTTCATAAAGATTCTGCCTGCTCCCTGACGCTCAGGGCTGTCGGAAGAATCTTCCTTCCAGGTGCTTCCCTTAAAAGGACTCTCAATCACAATTTCATAGAGATAGGGCTTTAAATCCATTTCCTTAACGCCCTTTTTTGTCTTTTTGACGATAGGAATGGAAGGCTTTTCGAGGAAACGGGACAGCCCTGTCCAGAAACTGTCCTCATCTTCCGGTTCATAGCCGTCTTTAAACCACATCGTGTAGTCAGCTGCAGCTACCAGAGACATGGCATTTTTTGCGGAGTCAGGAAGCTTTCGGTAGGAGGTGACTGTGATCCCCTCTACATTAACTGCGTTGATCCGGCTTACCATTTCCTGGGAGGATTCTGTGCTGTTTACCTCAATATCTACATATTCACCGTTGCTGGTAAGTCCTACTCCCAGCGGAGCAGCAAAGGACATAATCTGATGCGGGCTGAAGCCCTCGCTGTAGCGGATATCTACATCAGCCCGGCGCATTACCTTCTGGAAATACCGCATAATATCCAGGTGGCCGACAAATTTGACAGCGCCCTGCTTTCGGAATTTAATTCTTATTTTCATAGCAGACACCTCCTTTATATTTTAATGCGCCGCAGGCAGAACATTTCTGACGGCAGTTAGGTGTGACAGTTTCATGGAGAGCCTGATTCCACTCTCTTTGTAAGAATTCCTTGGAAACACCGGCATCAATGAAATCCCATGGGAAGACTTCGTCCAGGGAACGTTCTCTGAGGGTATAAAATTCAGGATCCACGCCGCAGGTTTCAAATGCCTTCATCCACACGTCATTTTTAAAGCTTTCAGACCAGGAGTCATAGAGAGCGCCGTTTTTATAGGCCTCCTCAATGACAGCTGCTACTTTTCTGTCACCACGGGCCATAACGCCCTCTAACACAGTAACATCAGCCTCATGCCAGTTATAGCGGAGGCTCTTATGGTTCAGCATTTCCTTCATCTTTGTGTTTACGATATGAGCCTTTTTCAGATACTCCTCTTTGGTGAACATGGTTGCCCACTGGAAAGGAGTAAATGGCTTCGGCACAAAGAAAGAGGTGCTGGAAACTACCTGAACCTTACCAAAACGCTGCTCCTTGGGAACCTTGTAATACTCTTCTGCTACTTTTTCAGCTAAGAGAGCAATTCCTTCCATATCCTCCACTGTCTCAGTGGGAAGTCCCAGCATAAAATACAGCTTAACACGGTTCCAGCCGCCTTTAAACGCTTCGGAGGAGCCATGGAGAATGTCTTCCTCTGTCAGTCCTTTGTTAATTACGTTTCTCAGCCTCTGGGAGCCGGCCTCCGGTGCAAAGGTCAGGCTGCTCTTTTTAATATCCTGTACCTTGCTCATTACATCCAGAGAGAAGGCATCAATACGCAGGGAAGGCAGGGAGACGTTTACACCCTTGCCGTCAAACTCGTCAATCAGGAAATTAACCAGCCCTTCCAGCTGTGTGTGATCACTGGAACTTAAGGAGCTTAAGGAGATTTCCTCATGTCCTGTGCTCTTTAACATTTTATAAGCCAGATCCTTCAGTGTTTCCAGACTTCTCTCACGAACAGGACGGTAAACCATGCCTGCCTGGCAGAAACGGCAGCCGCGGATGCAGCCTCTCATAATTTCCAGCACTACCCTGTCCTGTGTTGCCTTGATGAAGGGAACGACAGGCTGTTCCGGATAGTAGGTATCGTTCATTTCCATTACCAGCTGCTTGGAGACCGTTTCTCTCGCATGAGAATTATTGGGAACCATCCTGTCAATGGTTCCATCTTCCTTATAGAGGATGTCGTAAAAGGCAGGCACATAAATACCTGGAATTTCCGCCGCCATTTCTAAGAATTCTCTCCTGCTGCCGCCTTTCGCCTGATTTTCCTTGTAGCGGTCTAAAAGCTCAAAGTAAACCACCTCTCCCTCTCCCATGTAGAAAAGGTCGAAGAATTCAGCGATAGGTTCTGGATTGTAAGTGCAGGGGCCGCCTCCGATTACAATCGGATCCTCTTCTGTCCTGTCACAGGCGTGGAGAGGAATCTGAGCCAGATCCAGAAGCTGAAGCACATTGGTATAACACATTTCATACTGGAGAGTGATACCTAAAAAGTCAAAATTCTTAATGGGATCCTGAGATTCCAGGGCAAACAGCGGGATCTGTTTTTCCCGCATAATCTGATCCAGATCCATCCACGGAGAGTAGACACGCTCACAATAGACGTCCTCCCTTTTATTAAACATATCGTAGAGGATCTGGATTCCCAGATGGGACATGCCCAGCTCGTAGACATCCGGGAAAGCCATGGCAAATCGGATCTTTCCTGCCGGATCCTTCTTCACCATATTCACTTCCCCTCCGATGTAACGGGCAGGCTGCTGAACGCTTAAAAGTATTTCATCACTTAACGCTAATTTTCTCATAAACTTTTATTTTACCTGCATTTCTAATTGATTTTTATATGGATAATACCGAATCATTATAGGTGATATTTTGAAAAGAAGCAAGCCTCTTTTCCCATACGCAGATTTAATGCTAACTTTCTGAACAGGCTGCTGAACGGCTGTTCGTGACTGCGTTTACAGCAAAGCTCAGTATCAGCATAACAAGCGCTGCGCTTACCCAGCAGAAACCGGCGTCATATAAAGGTAGTGAATGGCATAAATCTGAGAGGAATCCCAGAGGAACACCGGCATTATCGAGTGCATAAATCACACTGATGCAGCTTACGCCTGTAACAACCATAGGATAGACATATCTGTTTGACGCCCATACCTGATGAGACAGTCCCAGAAGAATCAGCACGATAGATACAGGATAAATCGCATCGAGTACAGGAATAGAGAGACTTAAAATTGCATTCAGTCCCAGGTTGCAGACCAGGAAGGAGAAAACGGTAATGGCAATCACCCACTGTCTGTATCCAAAAAATTTAAACTGTTTTGAAAAGAACTGTGAGATGGAGTTAATCAGTCCCACGCAGGTGGTAAGGCAGGCAAGAGAGAAAATAGCTGCCAGGATAATAGCTCCAAATTCACCAAAAAGCTGAGATACAATATGACGCAGAGTCCATGCACCGTTTTCCTGCACAGCGTACACACCGGAGCTGCACATTCCCATGTAGGTCAGCATGATGTAGACAAGCGCCAGGATAGAACCTGCAAAGACGCCGGCATACACGGTATGCTTCATAACATCCTTTTTTTCTTTTAAGCCAAAGGAATCGAGGGTAATGGCGATCACCAGTCCAAAGTTAAGGGCCGCGATGGTATCCATGGTCTGGTATCCTTCCGAGAAGCCCTTGAAAAACGGCATTTCATATGCAGCCTGAGGAGCTGCCACATCGATTTTTCCCCTGAAAAGAAAGCTGAAAAACAGTATGCTGAGCAGACATAACAGGCTTGGAGTTAAGAAGCTTCCAATTCGTTTGACCAGCTTTCCAGGATTCATACACAGCCAGAAAGCCAGCAAGAAAAATACAAAAGAATACAGAACCATGAAAAGCTTAATATCAGATCCCGCCGGCAGGTAGGGGGCTACCGCCATTTCAAATGGTACAGATGCGGCTCTTGGGATGCCCAGTCCAGGTCCGATAGAAAGATAAATTAAAATGGTAAAGACAACGGAAAATTTTTTTCCTACCTGATTGGCCAGACAGTCCAGGCCGTTAAAACGTGCGACAACAATAACGCCGAGAACCGGAAGCACCACAGCTGTCAGCAGAAAGCCCAGAAGTGCAGGAACGGCTGCTGCCCCTGCATTCTGGCCTAAAAACGGCGGGAAAATCAGGTTGCCTGCTCCAAAGAACAGAGAGAACAGCATAAAGCTTACCAATAACATTTTTCTTCGTGACAAATTCATTTTCTTCTCCTCCTCAAAAGAAATAAAGTTTTCAGTGCAGCGCACGAATTTTTTCATAAGAACATTGCCCTATGAAAAAAATAAAGACCCGTCTCAAGGATTTCCTTGAGACGAGTCCTGATAATTAAATCAATACCCCGCGGTACCACTCAAATTGCAGAATCATAATCCTGCCTCTCTTTAGGCTCCAACAAGCCCTAGACACTAACGTAGCCAACACGAAAATTCTTACTCCTGCTGTAAAAGTGTTTCGGAATTTCAGCTCAGAAGTGATAAGAGATTTCAGATGATGTTTATCGGGATCCCAGCATCCCCGACTCTCTGTAAAACATTTTACCGACTCTGTCTTCGTCACAGCCTTTGTATTCATTTAATTGTTTTCAGAATAGCACTAAGGTCTGAGTCTGTCAATAATTTTCAGAAAAAAAATTTATTTTACTTCAAATTGATTTCACATCTTACCAAAACTACATGCTTTCGTGGAAGGTACGTTTAATTACCTCCAGCTGCTGCTCCCGGCTCAGTCTGCTGAAATTAACTGCGTATCCGGAAACGCGGATTGTCAGAGTCGGGTACTGCTCCGGATGTTCCATGGCATCAATTAAAAGCTGCCGGTTCATTACATTTACATTCAGGTGATGAGCGCCCTGGATAAAGTACCCGTCCAGAATCATAACCAGGTTTTTAATTCTCTCTCCTTCTGTTTTTCCAAGGGCAGATGGAGTGATAGAGAAGGTATTGGATACGCCGTCCTGGCAGACTGCCCGGTAGGGAAGCTTTGCAACTGAGTTCAGGGAAGCTAAAGCACCATGGGTGTCACGTCCGTGCATCGGGTTGGCTCCTGGAGCAAAGGGTTCGCCTGATTTTCTTCCGTCAGGGGTAGTTCCTGTCTTTTTTCCGTACATAACATTGCTGGTAATGGTAAGGGCAGACAGAGTGTGGATGGCATTTCTATACAGGGCATGTTTTTTAAGCTCTGCTGAGAAGAAGGACACAAGCTCTACCGCAATGTCATCTGCCCGGTCATCGTCATTGCCATATTTAGGGAAGTCTCCCTCTACCTTAAAGTCTACAGCGATTCCCTCTTCGTTCCGCACAGGAGTTACCTTGGCAAATTTAATGGCGGACAGAGAGTCAACGGCTACAGAAAGACCGGATACACCAAAGGCGGCAAGCCGTTCTACCCAGGTATCGTGAAGTGCCATCTGGCTGGCTTCGTAGGCGTATTTATCATGCATAAAATGAATAATGTTAATGGTATCTACATAGAGTTCTGCAACATAGGCCAGGGTTTTCTTGTAATCTGCCAGAACGTGGGCATAGTCCAGAACCTCATCTGTATTTTTCTCAATATCAGGGATAACCTGGATTCCCTTGCGCTCATCTATACCGCCGTTAATAGCGTACAGAAGGCTTTTAGCCAGATTGGCCCTGGCTCCGAAAAACTGCATCTGTTTTCCGACTGCCATGGCTGATACGCAGCAGGCGATACAGTAATCATCCCCGTACATGGGGCGCATCAGATCGTCATTTTCATACTGGATGGAATCAGTATCAATACTCATGCGGGAGCAGTAATTTTTAAATGCCTCCGGCAGATTCTGGCTCCACAGCACTGTCAGGTTTGGCTCCGGCGCAGTGCCGAGGTTTGTCAGAGTATGGATATAGCGGAAGGAATTTTTTGTGACCAGAGTGCGTCCGTCTACTCCCATGCCGCCGAGGCTTTCTGTCACCCAGGTAGGATCCCCGCCAAACAGTTCGTTGTATTCAGGGGTACGCAGATGGCGTACAAGACGAAGCTTGATAATAAACTGGTCAATCAGCTCCTGGGCTCCAGCCTCGTCCAGGATGCCTGCCTCCAGATCGCGCTGGATATAGATATCAAGGAATGTTGCTGTACGTCCAAGGCTTGTGGCTGCTCCGTTGTTCTCCTTGATACCTGCCAGATATGCCATGTACAGATTCTGAACCGCTTCACGGGCATTCTCAGCAGGCTTTGTGATATCGCATCCATACCGCGCTGCCATATCGGCCATTTTCTGGAGAGCGCGGATCTGTTCGCTGACATCTTCCAGAAGACGGATTCTTTCATCTGTCATGGGACCGTCAAGCAGTTTGATATCCTCTTTTTTTGATTCAATTAAAAAGTCGGTTCCATAGAGAGGAACACGGCGGTAGTCGCCTACAATGCGTCCCCGTCCGTATGCGTCCGGAAGACCGGTTAAAAGTCCTGCGGTTCTGGCTTTTCTGACCCGTTCCGGATAAGCGTCAAATACGCCGTCATTGTGGGTTTTCCTGTATAAATTGAAGTGCTTTTCCACTTCGGGATCCAGTTCATAGCCATACTGCTCCAGTGCGCTTTTAGCCATTCTCATGCCGCCGAAGGGATTGACAATCCGCTTTAAAGGAGCATCTGTCTGAAGTCCGACAATTACCTCATTTTCTTTATCAATATAGCCGGGAGCAAAATTATCAATTCCGGAAACAACAGTCGTATCTACATCAATGATGCCTTTTTTTACTTCTTCCAGAATCAGGGCGTGAGCTTTTTCCCATACCTTTTTCGTTTTTTCAGTAGTTCCTGTCAGAAATTCATCATTTCCTGCATAGGGCGTATAGTTTTTCTGAATAAAATTTCTTACGTTTACTACGTGACGCCACTCTCCTGTCTTAAATCCTTTCCATGCAGTGCAGTTTACATCGATACTCATGTTTGCAGTCTCCTTTCGCCTAAAGACATTTTACCAGTGTTGTTGTCTGTTTAGTTCTGAAAATATTCATTCATCATGTTCTGCCATTGTTCCAGTTCGGAAGCATCTTTTGGCGGAACCTGTTCCAGCCTGTAAGGAATCCCCATGGCTTTGTATTTGGGAACACCCAGCACATGATAAGGCAGAAGTTCTACCTTTTGCACGTTTTTAATCTGTTTGACTGCTTCAAACAGCCCCATAAGATGTTCTCTGCTGTCTGTAAGTCCCGGAACTGCCACATGGCGAATCCAGACAGGTATGTTAAATTCCTGTACCGCCTGGAGAAAACGAAGGCTTTCATCCATGGGCTGGCCGGTAATATTCAGATATCCTTCCCTGGTGTAGTGCTTAACGTCAAACAGCACCAGATCCGTGTGTTTCAGGATATCCTCATAACCGCCGTTTCCATAACCGGCTGTATCCAGGCAGGTGTGGATTCCCTGCTCTTTGCACAGAGACAGAGTCTCGGCTAAAAAGTCCTTCTGAAGAAGAGGCTCCCCGCCAGAGAAGGTGACGCCTCCGGTACTGCCGTAGTAAGGCTTGAACCGGTTGAGAACAGCTATAATTTCCTCCGGCGTTTTCGTCTCTGCCCTGCCGTCTATCTCCCAGGTATCAGGATTATGGCAGTATTGGCATCTTAAACGGCATCCCTGCAGAAAAATAACAGTGCGGATACCAGGGCCGTCTACCAGCCCCATGGATTCCCAGGAATGAATGCGCCCCATTGTCATGGTATGATATCCTCCTTGAGTGGCAATGAATGAAAATACGAATGAAAAACAGATAATATGGCTGTCTGGATGAACTGGCTGTCAGAGTTGTTTTAAGAATATCAAACAAAAAAAGCCAGACCTCCAGGCAGAGTGCCCAGACGGTCGGCTTTTTAAAATCATACTTCATGTGGTTTATTCCACTTCCGTCAGTCATATGATGACTCAACTATACAAAACAAATTTTCTTTTGTCAAGAGGATACAGATGTTTATTTCAGACTTTTTTCATAGTATTGTCTTCTGATTTCTTCCGGCACCAGACTTCCGCCGGTTGCCCATGCAATGTGAACCGCCTGTTCCATATTCTGTTCCAGGCCGTGAGCTGCCAGAAACTGCCGTCCCTCCGGGCTGGAACAGAGGACTGCCGGGCCCTGAAAAGCGGCACAGGAGCTTGGTTCAATAAACATGCCTTCTGTATCCATGAAGGCGCGCAGATAGCGGTATAAATGTTCGTCTGTGACAGTAAATTCCCCGGCTAACAGGGAAGCAATCTGTTTACCGACAAATTTAGAAGGACGCCCTACTGCCAGGCCGTCTGCATCTGTAAGGCCGGAAAGGCCGATATCCTGGACACAGATTCTGTCATGAAGTCCTGTCATAACGCCCAGAGCCATACAGGGGGCCTGTACAGGCTCTGCAAAGAAGCAGTAGACAAAATCACCAAAGATCTGCTTCAGGCCGAAGGTAATGCCTCCTGGAGCGCCTCCTACGCCGCAGGGCAGGTAAACAAACAGAGGATGGGAACGATCTACAATAATATCCATGGCATCCAGCTGCTGCTTCAGACGTCTGGCAGCGGTGGCATAGCCTAAAAACAGGCTGTCAGAGTTTTCATCATCCACAAAATAGCTCATGGGATCCTCTTCGGCCTGGGCGCGTCCGGCTTTCACAGCTTCACTGTAGTCGGAAGCATACTCGATGACATGGACTCCTTTTTCCCGGAGCAGTTTCTTTTTCCATTCCTTTGCATCCATAGACATATGTATGGTTACATGATAGCCTAAAGCCGCACTGATAATTCCAATGGACAGTCCCAGGTTTCCGGTGGAACCGGCATGAACCGAATAACGGCTGAAAAATTTTTTAAACTCCGGGCGGCAGAAAGCCTCGTAGCTTTCACCGGGACAGATCATTCCCTCAGAAAGAGCCAGTTCTTCCGAGTGCTTGAGAATTTCGTAAATACCGCCTCTTGCCTTTACAGAGCCTGCCGCTGCCAGATGGCTGTCCATTTTAAGCAGAAGGCGGCCTTTCAGACTGGCGTGAAAGGAGTCGTTCAGAGCATTCTTCATGGACGGAATCTCGATCAGGGGAGACTCTATCATGCCGTCTGCTGCTTCTGTCTCAGGAAAAGCCTTTTTGATAAAAGGTGCAAACCGCAGCCATCTTTCTTCTGCATCTTCTATATCAGACGCCGAAAAAGGCAGCTTTTTTAAAGCAGAATCTGCATCAGTCAGCTGATCATTGTTCCAGAAAATCTCTTTTCCCTGGGACATTGGGCGGATGAGCGGAAACTGTTCGGTCAGTTCATGGATGTTGTTGTTCCTATTCACGTTTATCATACTCCTTTGCTGCAAATGATACAAAGCTGTTAAAATGAAATCTCCAGAGCTTCAGAAGGAATCAGAGGACGGATTGCCGCCTGCATTCGTTCGTGCTGCTGTTTAGAAATTACAATCTTTTTCTTACAAACAGAAATTTCTGATAATTCCTTTAACCGGCTGACGCTTCTTACAACTGTGCGGACACTGACACCGATATTGCTGGCAATGGTCTGGTAATCTGTCTGAACGATCAGAGGCTGTCCTGATGAGGCATGTCTGGTATAGTGCTGCACCAGATAATACCGCACCCGGTCAATTCCTTTTTGATAATAGAGGATTCCATCATTGCCGGAACGCTGATACAGATCATTGGCCACAATATAGGTACACCGGTACAGCATATCTACGTTTTTCATTAAGTATTCATAAATAATGGATGAGCTGATGCGCAGGGCTGTAACCTGTGTCTCAGCGACCACAGTGGCAACACTTCGATCCTTTCGGGCCAGTACCTCTAAAAGGCCGACAGAGCCGTTTTCACTGGTAATGCGGAAATAGAAATAATTATTTCCATCGTGGTAATCCCTGGTTCCGATGGCAGAACCGGATTGTATAAAATATACATAGTCAGGAAAATCTCCCAGGCTGATGATAACAGAGCCTGCGGGATAAACAAGCTGCACTCCCTGAATTTTTATTTCCTCCGGCAGAACTGAAACATTAAACTGGTTGTAAGAGTCATATTTTTTCCATAGCTCCCGCAGGTTCATCATATCCTCCCTGTCATCCAATCACAGTGTCTGTTAAACAATCAAAACGTCTTTGACTCCGGCCTTCAGCGCTGTATCACGAAGAAGTTTCATATAGGCATCGTCAGGTTCTCTTGTGGATGAAAAATTTTCTCGGACGCCATAGTGCCGGAACTTAATTAATTTATACCGCACATTGGGATAATTTGCAATCAGATTGCTTCCGAGCTCAACCGTTTTCAGGTTATCTACTGCATCTGGAACGACTACGGTTCTGATTTCATAGAGCTTATCCATGGCAGCCATACGGCGGATATTCTCTGTTACAACAGAAAGCCCTTTTCCAGTAAGGAACAGGTGGTCTTCTTCGCTTCCGGCCTTGAGATCAATCATGGTTTTGTCGGTGACGTTGAGCACATCCTCTCTCTCCCACAAGGGAATCTGGCCATTGGTGTCCATAAACGTAGTTTTTCCGGCTGCCTGAACCAGGGTATAGAATTCTTTTAGAAAATCAAGATAGAGGCTGCATTCTCCGCCTGAGGTAGTGATGCCGTTTACGAAGGGAAAAAAGCCGCGTATTTCCTCATACAGCTGTCCGGCTGTCATGTTTCGTATTTTGGGGGAGGCGTCAAACTGACAGGTTTTTAAGCAGGTATCGCAGTTACAGCATTTTGAATAATCATAGGAGACCCTTCCGTTTTCCATCATAAGCGCGCCTGCGGGACATGTGTTTACACATGCCCCGCAGTTTTTGCACATATGGATGGTCTCCGGATTGTGGCAGTAGAGACAGTTCTGGTTGCAGCCCTGAAAAAAGACTGCTGTACGGTTCCCAAAGCCGTCTACACTGCTGAAAGGAATGATTTTATTAACCGGAGCCTTATGATCCATTAGTTTCCACGTACCTTTCTGTCAAGAAGATGAAGATTTTTATCAACCACAGCGCCGTTGACAGTGGCCTCATTTAAAGTCATCTGCTCTTTATTAAACTTTTCAATATCAGAGCGTTTTACCAGGTATCCTGTGACGCGCACCAGGTCGGAATCTCCGGAATAGAAGGAGAGGTATCTGGTTCCTGTGGAGAAAGCGCCCTTTAAAATGTCAAGCAGGTACTGAGGATTGTTTTCCACTGTGTGATCAAACGGGAACAGCTCTCCGCAGCCGGCATCGCAGCCCTTATGCATACGGGTAAAATGCTGAATCTGAAGCGGAAGCTCCGGCTCCTCTCCAATAGGAATTCGGCCGCCTGGAGTGGACTCTGTATCCTCCATTACGCCTACCTGGGCATGCAGACCGTACTTTCCATAGGCTGCAGGCCGTTTGTCAATCTCTGCACGGATGCGGTCCATAATCGCCTCGCCAAAGGCGTCTGCTTTTTCATTATGTCCGTAGCGTTCTCCCGGTTCGGTCAGGCCCAGAGTCTTATTGACACATTCAGCCAGTCCGACAAAGCCAAACATTCCTACCATGTAGTCTTTCTCTTTGCGAATCAGGCCTTCATGGTAGAGGAAGTTATTTTCGTAATAATGGCACTCATCCACGATAAAACGGCAGCGGCTGTCAATGGCGTCGCAGACAGCTGTTACTGCGTCAGGGATGACACGGTCTAAGAGATCTTCCGGACTTTTTGCCAGCTCTGGAAGACGGTTCATATTCAGACGTACCAGAGTCAGGCCGCAGCCTCCGATGGGCAGAGTATTATAGCAGCTGACAACTGCATAGTCTCCCATTTCTTTCCGGTACATTTTATCATTGGCAAAGCTTGGCTTGGCTGCTGCCATGGCTGTGTCCAGGGCTGCCAGCATAAAGCTGTCCGGTGTGTCATCTCTGTAGAGAAGCGTCATATTCGGGCAGGGCCGCTGCATTTCTTTTGTCAGTTTTAAGACAATGCGTCCGGCTTTTGTATCCTCCGGTCCCAGGTTTGCATGACAGAAAGCGTTGGAAATCGTTCTGTCTACATGGACTAACAGAAAACGAATCGCTTTCTCAGCTTCAGCCTCATCGGTTACAAACGGCTCCAGAAGAGTTCCCAGATTTCCGATGTAAACAGGAAGCCCGCCGTCTGCCGGGATGTTATGGTACAGGCAGAGGAGATTTCCCACTGCGTCCCAGATATCCTTAGGCGGCTCCAGCATAAGAAATTCGCTGCCCTGTTTTAAGAATTTTTCGTAGTCCGGCACGCAGTAGCGTGTGCGGTAGGGAGTTTTTCCCTCGAACATATCCATCATGGCGCCGTTTGCAAAGTATTCCTTTGATTTTTCGGTATACTCTACCAGCTCGATGGAATTTTCCGCGATCTTTGCCATATCCTTTAATCTCTGGTTAAAGGTAACCTTAGGATTTTTGATGGTGTACAGGATATCGTTTGTCATATCAAAAGATGCCATGTCAGTCCTCCTTTTTACTGTTTGAGCGCTTATGCTCGTTTCATTTTTCTGCAGGCTCTGATAGAGAAGACAGCCAGACCAATGAGGGTTGCACAGTATGGAATGGTCTTAACCAGGTCGGACGGCCATCCCAGGGTTGCCACTGCGTTTGACAGGGCGTCCGCCACACCGAACAGGAGGGAGGTGGCGGCTGTGCCGACTGCGCCTCTCTGGCCCATGGCTTCAGCTGCCAAGGCAATCCATCCGCGGCCGCTGACCATATCTCTGGAGAACCAGGATACATAACCCATGGACATAAAAGCTCCGCCAAGGCCGCTCATAACGCCGCTGATCAACAGTGCAGCTGCCTGAGTCTTCATCACACTGATGCCCACAGAATCCGCCGCCTCTTTTTTCTCTCCGACTGCACGGATGTGGTATCCAAGTGATGTTTTCTTCAGAAGCAGGTAAGTAAATACCACTGCCAGAATTGACAGGTAGGTAAGTACGTTGTGGCCGGATATGGCCGGTCCGATAATCGGAATCTGCTCGATAATCGGGATATTGATGTTTGGCAGCACCTTACTGGTGAGGGCTACGCTGGTACCCTTGTCATGAGCCACCAGATAGAGGAAGAAAATGGTTCCTCCGCTGGCCAGGCTGTTAATGGCAATGCCGCCTAAGATAATATTGGTTTTGTAGTACAGAGTAAAGAAGGCCAGAATTCCTGCCGCCAGCACGGCAAAGAGAATGGCGAAAGCCAGTCCGGCCCAGGCACTTCCAAACAGGTAGCTGAAGTACATTCCCGCAAAAGCGGCGATCAGCATCATGCCCTCCAGGGCAATATTGGGAACACCGGCCACGTCAGACACAACTGCGCCCATAGAGGCAAACAGAAGGGGTGTGGCTACACGAAAAATGGAGTAAAAAAAGTCACTGGTAAAAATCAGGTCTGCAAGCGCTTTCATCCCTTCACCTCCTTCTCAATCCAGTTCTGTTTATATTTGTGCAGGAATCGTTCTGCTGAAATTAAGAGAATGATAATACTCTGAAGAATCGCTATCATCTCTGTAGGAATATCAGAGGAACGGTTCACAAGGTCTGCTCCGATTCTCAGGTAGCTGACAAAGAAAGCCGCCCCGATGACACCTAAGGGGTTATTTCCGGCCAGCATGGCGATCATGGCTCCGTCGAAACCGTAGCCTGGAAGAGCTGTCCACTCGAACCGTTTGTGCATACCGATGCACTCGATCAGCCCTCCGGCTCCGGCAATAGCGCCTGCTGCCAGATGGACGATAATAATAACTTTTGTTACATTAATTCCGGAATAGCTGGCAAATTTAGCATTATTTCCAGTCATACGGATTTCGTATCCCCATTTACTTTTGAACATAAACAGATATACTAAGACAGAGCATAAAACTGCAATCAGGAAGCCGGAATGAATTCTGGTTCCAGGTACAATATTGGAAAGAAGGGCGTTGGAACGGTATTTGTAGGATACCAGGGACGCTACCTTCGGATCGCGCATCACATTGTTTAAGAGATAGAGTCCCACTCCCAGAAGAATGTTATTCATCATCAGAGAAGTTACCATCTCGTTGGCACCGTATTTTGCCTTCAGGACACCGGGAACCAGCATAATTATCATACCGGCTAAAGCTCCTGCTGCAATGCAGGCAATAGGAAATACGATGGGAGGCATTTTCAGCCAGATTGCCAGGAAGGATCCGGCGATTCCGGAAATAAAGAAGACGCCCTCTCCGCCCAGATTAAACAGGTTGGCTTTAAACATGACTGCCATAGCCAGACCAGAGAAAATAAGAGGAACAGCTGTTTCCACAATATTTCCCAGATACCGTTTAGAAGAAAACGGCGCTAACAGGAAGGTTTTAATGGATTCCACCGGCTGGTCGCTGACTAACAGAATGATGACAAAGGCCACCAGGATTGCTACCAGCATGGAAACGGCGGTTCTTATGATATTAAATGAACGCTCTCTGCTCATCCTTCTGCCCTCCTTATCTGTTCTTCGCTGTGCTTTTCCAGTCCCAGCATGTAAAGTCCCAGCTTCTCTTCGTTCAGTCCTTCTGTATTATCGAAATAAGCCACAATTTCTCCTTCATACATAACGGCAATCACATCGGAGAGCTTTAATGCCTCGCTTAAATCAGCAGAAATTAAAAGCACCGCACAGCCCTGATCCCTCAGCTCCATCATTTTTTTATGGATAATGTGGGCAGCACCGATATCGACACCTCTGGTAGGCTGTTCTGCAATCAGAACTTCCGGGTTGTGGCTGCACTCTCTGGCTACGACTACCTTCTGCATATTTCCGCCGGACAGCATTCCCACATTCTGTCCCGTGCCGGAACAGCGTATTTCGTAGGATTTAATGCGCTCCTCTGCAAATTTTAATATCTTCTTATAATTCAGGAGGCCTCCGCGGCAGAATTCCTTGCTGCTGTATCGATTGGAAACCATATTTTCTGCGATGGATTCCTGGCCTGCAATACCCTGCTCCATGCGGTCCTCCGGCACATAACCGAACTGCATTCTGCGGATCTGCTCAATGGACAGATCCTTTACCGATGTCCCGTTCAGAAGGATATCGCCGTCCTTAATCATTCTTTTTTTCGTCATCAGTTCCACCAGCTCCACCTGGCCGTTTCCCTGGACGCCGGCAATTCCAAAAATCATGCCGCCCCTGACTCCGAAATTAATGTTGTTCAGCAGTTTAACCTGGTTTTTATCTGTGTAGGACAGGTTTTTAACCTGAATTTTCACATCGCCTGGCTTGGGGACTGTCTTCTGGATGGAAGTATCCATTTCGCAGCCCATGATCATGGCTGAAATCTCCTGCTCTGTCACATCCTTTGTCTCGCAGCAGCCTACAAACTGGCTGGCTCTCATGACAGTAATGCGGTCGGAAATCCGTTTGATTTCCGGAATTTTATGGGAAATGAACACAATTGTGTGTCCCTGCTTTTTCAGATTGATGAGCTCGTCGAAGAGCTGGTCTGTCTCCTGGGGAGCCAACACAGCAGTCGGTTCGTCCAGAATCAGGATCTCTGCGCCTCTGGCCAGAGCCTTCAAAATTTCAATTTTCTGTTTTACGCCTACGGGAAGGGTCTGGGTAACCGCTTCCGCGTCTACTTCCAGATTGTATTTTTTACTGATCTCTTTTGTGAAGCGGACTGCTTCCTCTTCACTGACAAAAAGTCCTTTTTTCGGCTCCATGCCAAGGATAATGTTCTGAGCCGCTGTAAAGGATTCTACCAGCATAAAATGCTGATGCACCATTCCGATTCCATGAGCGATGGCATCCTTGGAAGAGGAGAACCTGACAGGTTCTCCCCTTAGGATGATCTCTCCTGAGGACGGCGGTTCCATTCCGAATAAGATTTTCATCAGGGTAGATTTTCCAGCTCCGTTTTCTCCTACCAGAGCATGAATCTCTCCCTTTTTCAGATTGAAATTGACATTTTTATTCGCTGCAATCCCGTTGCTATAAATTTTTGAGATGTTGTTCATCTCCAAAAGATACTGTTCCATCAGGATACCTCCGTGAACTATGGGCGTACAGCCTCGCGGATTTCATTCACTTTCTCTGTAGTAATTCCAGTAGTTGGAGTCATTTCGATTTCTCCGGCAACTACCTGTCCCTTTAACTCTTCGATTTTCGCTCTGTCCTCCTCAGATAGTAAAGCTTCATAGAATTCGTTCTCAGCGATTCCAACAGCGTCCTCAGCGATTCCGAATACCTCTCTTGTTCCATATGGGATTTCTCCCTTCATAGCTCTGTCTACTGCTTTTACTGCATTCTCCGGAATGTTCTTGATAGCAGAGGTAATGATGACGCCTGCCATTTCCGGTTTTGTCTCTTTTAAAGCCTCTGCCTGGTCAGAGTCAACACCGATGGCAAATTTGTTCTGAGCTACAGCTGCGTCGATTACGCCCAGACCAGACTGTCCTGCTGCTGCGAAAATAACAGAAAGACCGGAATTGTAGAGAAGAAGAGCGTTTTCTTTTCCCTTTGCTGTATCGGTAAAACTTCCTACATAGGAGGCTGCTACCTTGATATCCGGATTCACTGCCTGAGCTCCCTCAATATATCCTACTAAGAATTCGTTAATTCCAGGGATATCCATACCGCCTACGAAGCCAATCTTGTCCTCGCCCAGCTCTTCTGCCTTGAGGGCTGCTGCTGCACCGGCCAGGAAACTCATCTCATTATTTTTTGTTCCCATGATGTATACGTTTGCAGGCGGATCGGTCAGCTCATCGTCCAGATTGATAAACAGCTGATCCGGATACTCCTCTGCCGCCTGAACCAGGGCGTCGTCGTTGTTGCTGGAGATAGTTAAGATTAAATCATAATCAGCTTCGCACATATCTACGAGAACCGGATAATATTTGGATGTGTCAAGTCCAGCCTCCACGTAGTCTACGGTTACGCCAAGCTGCTCCTCAATAGGCTCAATGGCGCGGAAGGAAGCGTCAAAGAATGATTTGTCTCCCAGGTTTCCTGGAATCATAAGAGCTACCTTGTAATCGTCCGGGTTTGCTGCTTCTGCAGTTTCCTGCTGTGCTGCTGCGCTTTCAGCTGCCTTAGACGGAGCTGCTGTCTCCTCAGGCTCCGGCGCTGAGCATCCTGTTACCATACTTGCAGTCATGCATACGGCAAGCGCTGCTGCTGTCAGTTTCTTCATAGTGATTGTCCTCCTCATAATCATTTTCTCTATCGAAAGCCCTCTGGCTTTTGATTAAAATTAAAAATACTGCTCCAGAATCTGGAAAAACCTTTCGGTATCCACATGATTGGCAAATAACAGGCGGCCTTCCTTGGGAGCGTCAATTTCATAGTAATTAGAAAGGCTGACCAGAGTCCCCCTGGTCAGGGAACCGCTTAGTTCTACTGTGTAACTGCCCCTCTGCAGAGAAACCACCTCCGGATCCAGCAGACAGGCTGTTAAAAGCACATCGTGGAAGGTGACGGGAAAACCGGTCGTTTTCTGAAAGAGGGAAACACCCTCCAGAAAGTAATCCATAACCGGATCGTTTCTGTCTTTCCAGCTGCGAAGCATCTGGGGGGTGATTTTCAGATACTTTGTCACATCAAGTCCCATCATAATCAAATTTTCAGACTGTTCCATTACAAGTCTGGCTGCCTCCGGGTCGCAGGCAATGTTCCACTCTGGTTTTGCGTCAAAAAAGGCGCCGCCCATAGCAAGAATTTTTACATGGCGCATCAGTTCCGGTTCTCTGAGAAAGGCCATGGCAAGATTCGTCATGGCTCCCATGGCAAGTATCACCAGATCAGGATTGTCTCTGACACACTGAAGGATTAAATCCTCCGCCGGCATATTGGTAAGAAGCTTTGGCCTGTTTTTTAAAACAGGATACTGGATAGGTTCCGGCCCGGCGTTGTGGTCCCGTTCAATCAGGGCTTTTCCATGGCCGGCTGCGACAGGAATATCATTTTTTCCATAGAGACTTAAAAATTCCAGAACCATCTCAGCGCGTTTTTCTGTGTCTCCAAACACCGTGGTGACTGCCGCAATGTCGAGGCAGCCGCAGGTAAGCGCCAGTCGGAAAGCTGCTGCATCATCGGTATCATCACCGAAATCAGTATCAATTAATATTTTTGTTTTGTTCATAGTTGTATTCCGTTCATTAATATGTAGCAAATTTATGTATTTTTTACAAATTCATTATATCGGGAAAAAAGTGGGAAGAAAAGGACAGTTGTCCTTATGTTGGTCGTGTTTTGTAAGTTTTTGTAAATTTTTCTTATTATAATCCATTAATATTAGTAAAACTAATGAAAATCAATTAATAGTATTAATAGAATGTAAAAAAATGTGAAATAAAACCAGCCTGTCAAAGGGCTGGTTTTATAAGCTTGTTTTCTATATGCAATTATATGAGGCAGGCTACAGCCCCAGCTCTGCTTTCAGTTTTTCCAAAGCGAGATCTGTGTCTGAGGAACTGGAAGAAGCATACTTTTTCATCAGGTCTTCCTCCTCTGCGTCTGACTGGCTGGTACTCAGGGCTTCCGCTGCCTGGGCTCTGGCCAGTTCTCTGTCCGCTTTTTCCTCCATTCTGGCAAATGCGTCAAACGCGCCTCTGTCTGTCTCTCTGGAAGAAAGCTCAGTGGCCTTTTTTGTCACCTTGGCAGTCACGGCTTTTGCCTTAATCTGAGCTGCCTTCTGCTTCATATCATTAATCTCGTCTTCCATCTGCCGCAGCTTGCCGCGTACCGTATCTGCTGCCTGTTTGGCAGCCAGATATGCAGATTCCTGGGAAGCGGCGCGCGTCTGACAGTCGTTCTCCTTTTCCAGGGCTTTTTTAGCATCAGCCTCATTTCCGGCTGTTAAAGCCTTCACTGCAATAGAATGCCAGGTTTCGGCCTCTTTTTTCAGCTCATCCAGCTGCTTTTTAGTGAGAGTTTCATTGGCCAGTACATCTAAAGATGCTTTTTTCATTGTTCCGTATTCCTGGACTGCATCAATAATTGTCTGGTCAATCAGTTTTTCCGGATCCTCAAATTTGTCAATCAGTTCGTTGATATTTGCTTTTACAATCGTTCCGATTCTGTCAAAAATTCCTGCCATATCTGTGTTCCTCCTCCAGGTGTTTATTCTTTATATTTCTGTTTCAGCTCTTCTTCCTCAGGGGATAAGCCGACCGGGGTGTTTAAAATATCTTTTAATGTTTCTGCTTCAGCTGCCTTTTTTTCCTGTATTTTGAACAGAATCAGTCCTGCTGCCATAAGGATCAGGACGACTGCTCCGCATACAGCATACAGAAACGCTGCTCTTGCATGGCCTGCTGTATCCGCCATAATCTGATCCGCAGACTTTAAAAAGATTTTTTCAAAAAACTCTTCGTCTGACAGGGAACTGTCGGTGTAATAGCGATCTACACAATCCAGAAACAGGTTTCTCGCATCAGAATCCATGACACTGTCAGCAGCTGTACCGGTATACAGGTAGGTAATGTACTGAGAGGGCGCGTACTCCATAAATGTAAAAATCATATGACCCTCATCCGAATAAAGAGAATCATAAAGGGCAGCCAGATAGGACTCTGCCTCTTCATCCGTAATATTTCCGCCCTTTCCATTCAGATTATCTGTGATTAAAAGGTAGGGCTGAATGCCGGTCTGTTTCTGAAAATACTTCATAGCCTCCCTGACAGAGGAGTCATTTCCCAGCCAGTGAATGGAGTCGTCAATCCAGATATCCTCCGTAATGCAGGCGCTTTCCGGAAGTTTTTCCCGCACAGGCTGCCGGGCTGCGTCCTTTCTGGCCGCTGCAGCATTCCAGAACAGCATGGCTGAAAAAATTACCATCATAGCCATGAGAACCATGTACCAGCCGGGAATACCTCCTCTTTTTCTGTTTCCCTGGTAACTTCCCTGGACGTTCTCCTGGCTGAAAGGCGGTATACCGGCAGAATCATGATTTCCAGGCTCTGGCGAGGAAGCCAGAGGCATCTGTGTCTTGTTTGAAAACTCTCCTCCTCCTAAGCCTGAAATAAAAATTCCTCCAAACAGCGGTCGCGAAGACCGAGGTCTTCTGTGGTTTGGATAAAATCCGCCGGAGCGGTATCCTCCTGAACGGTTCCCTGAATACTGGGAGCCTCCTCCCCTGGAGATCCCTCCGCTGGAAGAGCGTCTGCTGGAAAATCCTCTGCTGCCTCCGCTGGAAAATCCGCCGGAACGCCCTCCTGAATGTCCGCCGCCGGAGCGGCCTCCTCCTCTTCCCATATTTTTTCCTCCGTAACATATGAATTAGAAATATAGTGAACTAAAGTCAGAATATTATAAAATCTATGTATAAAGTATAGACGAAAACTGTAAAATTGGCAACAAAAAATGGCAGAGCTTTCAAGAAAACATGTCCATTTGCATACATTATGGTATATCATTACAGACAGGAGGCCTATATATGCCTGACGCAGCAGCGATTACTCCTCTGCATATTCTGTATCTGGCCGGAGTCGTTTCAATTCTTGCATTTATGATTATGCGGCTGGACACACCGCTTGTATGTATTTTCTTTCTGTTCCTGATAGGAGCTGCCGCACTCCACTCCGTTGTAGGCGGTATTCAGACTGTTTTTAACGCAGCTCTTTTTGCGGCCCGCGAATTTATGGAAATTATTGCAACCATAGCGTTAGTAACGGCTTTGTCTAAATGCCTGGGAGAACTGGGAAGCGATCAGCTTTTGGCAGAACCAGTCAAACGTATTATGAAAACGCCTTCAGCCGCCTGGTGGTCCCTTGGGATTTTTATGTTTTTAGTCTCTCTGTTTCTGTGGCCCTCTCCAGCAGTGGCTCTCGTAGGAGCTGTTATGCTTCCCCTGACCTTAAAGGCAGGTCTCTCCCCTCTTCTGGCGGCTGTGGCCATGAACCTGTTTGGCCACGGCTTTGCCCTGAGCTGGGATCCTGTGATTCAGGGCGCACCGGCTGTTTCTGCCTCAGCTGCCGGCATTTCTGCCTCTTTTCTGCTCGGAGAAGCCGGTCCGGTATTTCTCACCATGGGAATTGTGACAGCTCTGGCGGCATTCTTAATCAATAAAAGAGAAATTTCCAGGAAAAATTTTACAGCTGGAGAAATCGGCAGCTTTTCTGCTGCCAGATGTGAAGATGCAGGGCAGGAAACGGAAATGCCTGAGAAGCCTCTGAGACCATCGGCCAAAATCATGGCTGTTTTAGTTCCGTCTGCGTTTCTGGCAGATATTCTTATCATGCTTTCCAGACATTTAAGCGGAGGCGAAGCTACCAGTATTGTATCAGGAACAGCGGTGGCTCTGATGTGTCTGGGATCTGTACTGGGCTTTGGCCGTCATTCTCTGAAAAAAGTTACTTCTTATCTGACGGAGGGATTTCTGTTTGCCATTCAGATTTTTGCTCCTGTCATTATAATAGGAGCTTTCTTTTTCCTGGGGGGAAGCGGTATCACCTCTATTTTAGGAGAATCCTATCAAACGGGAATTTTGAATGACTGGGCCGTCTGGCTGGCTTCCCATGCGCCGTTAAACCCGCACATGGCAGCAGTTCTTCAGGTGATTGTCGGAGGGCTGACCGGTCTTGACGGTTCCGGTTTTTCCGGGCTTCCTCTGACAGGCGCCATGGCCAGAACCTTTGGGGCGGCCACAGGTGCATCCGTACCCATTCTGGCTGCGCTGGGACAAATTTCAGCTATCTATGTAGGAGGCGGAACCATCGTGCCCTGGGGAATTATTCCTGTGGCAGCTATCTGTGGAGTCAGTCCGGTGGATCTGGCGAGAAAAAATCTGCTTCCTGTAGCAGTTGGATTTCTGGCAGCATTTCTGGCGGCCTGCTTCCTGCTCTAGGAGGCTGGCAGCAAAATATGGCAAAACAAGGCAGGAGGACTTTTAACATGAACAAAATAGCAGGTTTTTACAGTTTTGGAGAAGATTTATCCAGAAAAATGAGCGGTTTGGAGAACATTTTAAAAAAAATGAAACAGGCCCAGGAACCGGCCTGTATGAGGGAAGGGATGTCTCGCAGAAATAAGAGAGAAACCGTGACACAAGATGAACGCGAGTATGTAAACAGACGGTTCGGCCTAATCCGCACAGACAGGTTTTTCATTCTGCCGCAGGGCGAAGGAGACGCAGGCATCTTATACAACGGAGAGGTTTATAATGGCCGGGCGCTTAAAAGTGAGCTGTCTGCCTCTGGCTTTCCTGTTCCAGAAGACGAGGCAGAGCTGCTTTTAGCAGCTTATCTGGCCTGGGGGCCGGATTTCATCCGAAAAGTCAACGGCAGTTTTTCCATTGCAGTGATGGATACAAAGGAGAACAAATTACTGCTCTTTCGGGACCGGGCAGGAACAAAACCACTGTTTTATACAGTGAATCCAGAAGGGGTTCTGTGCTTTGCATCTTCTGTAAAAAGTCTTTTAGCTTGCCCTGGAGTCCGTCCTCAGGCAGATCTCAGCAGTCTCAATGAAATTTTCAGTGTTGGACCTGCCAGAACGCCAGGATGCGGTGTTTACAAAAACATCAGTGAAGTGCTTCCAGGTCATTTTCTCTGCGCCTCTTCATCTGGAATCAGCCAGTACTGTTACTGGAATCTGGAAGCAAGGCCTCACACAGATTCCTATGATGAAACTGTAGAGAAGACAAAGACTCTGATTGAAGACTCTGTAAGGAATCAGATTTCATCAGGAACATCGTTCTGTACTTTTTTATCAGGAGGCCTGGATTCTTCCTTAATTTCTGCCTTATGTGCCAGGGAGATGAAAAAGCAGAACCGCCGGCTGACTACTTATTCCTTTGATTTTACAGGCAATGACAAAAACTTCCGTTCTAATGCATTTCAGCCTTCCCAGGATCGCCCCTATGTGGAAAAGATGGCAGCTTTTCTGGATACGGATCACCGTTTCCTGGAGTGCTCCACAGAGACTCAGACAGAGCTTTTAAAAGACTCGGTCAGAGCCCATGGACTTCCGTCTATGGCGGATGTGGACTCCTCTCTTCTCTATTTCTGTTCCCAGGTGGGAATGAGCTATGAGGCTGCCCTCACAGGAGAATGTGCCGACGAAATTTTTGGCGGGTATCCCTGGTTTCACAGGGAGGATCTGCTGAAGGCTGATACCTTCCCCTGGACCGCAGATCTGGCTCCGAGAAAGCTGCTGCTCTCAGATGAATTTGCCCATGCACTTTCGATGGAAGATTATGTCAGAAATGCCTATGAGACTTCTCTGGCCCAGATGCCAAAACTGGAGGGCGAAACAGGACTTGATGCGAAACGAAGGGAGATCAGCTGGCTGAACCTGCAGTGGTTCATGGAGACACTTTTGAACCGGATGGACCGTACCAGCGGGGAGTGGGACCTGACAGCCAGAGTACCCTTTGCTGACTACAGAATTATCGAGTATCTTTACAATGTGCCCTGGGAAATGAAGGCACGAAAGGGAGTAATCAAGGGACTTCTCAGAGATACAGGACGGGGGCTTCTGCCGGATGAGGTGCTTTTCAGAAAGAAATCTCCCTATCCAAAAACCTATGATAAAACATATGAAACGCTTCTGGCAGGACGGATAAGAGAACTGCTGCAGGATTCCTCCTCTCCGCTTCTGCCTCTTCTTGACAGGAAAAAGGCAGAAAAATTCCTGGAAGCGCCTTCCGATTATGGAAGGCCCTGGTATGGCCAGCTGATGGCAGGCCCCCAGCTGATGGCCTATCTGCTGCAGGTGGATTTCTGGATGAGGGAATACAAGGTCGAGCTACTGCTGCAGTCATAGCTGTAAGCATAAAAGGAGGCAGTCTCTGCATGTTTACCGGGACTGCCTCTTTGGTATCTGGCTGAATAGATTCAGCGCTGCTGTTCAGCTACATTTTTTCGAAGAGAATGACGATTTCCTTTAATACTTCAACCATCTGCTCCAGAGACTGAACAGGAATAAACTCAAATCTTCCGTGGAAATTGTAGCCTCCTGTAGACAGGTTCGGGCAGGGAAGTCCCATGTAGGAAAGCCGTGCTCCGTCTGTACCGCCGCGGATAGGGGATACTAAAGGAGTGATATGAAGGTTTTTCATAGCCTCTTTGGCGGTATCAATCAGGTAGAGATGATCCGGCTCAATCTGCTCCTTCATGTTATAGTAGGAGTCCTTCATGGTTACGGAAACAGTTCCCTCTCCGTATTTGGCGTTCAGATAGCGGGATACTTCCTGGAACAGCGCTTTTTTCTGCTCAAAGGCCTCTTTGTCATGATCACGGATAATGTACTCCAGATGAGCGCTTTCCACATCGCCTGCCATCTGATCCAGATGGAAGAAGCCCTCATAGCCTTCTGTGTACATGGGATTTTCAAAGGCAGGCAGCATGGCCTGGAATTCCATTCCCACTAACAGTGCATTGATCATAGAACCCTTGGCACTTCCTGGATGAACGCTTCGGCCGCTGATCTCTACTTTTCCGGAAGCAGCATTGAAGTTTTCATATTCCAGCTCACCGATAGGGCCTCCGTCTACGGTGTAGGCAACATCTGCGCCAAAGTGTTCCACATCGAAGAGATCCGCGCCTCTTCCTACCTCTTCGTCAGGAGTAAAGCCGATGCAGATATTGCCGTGAGGAATTTCCGGATGGGAGAGGAAAAATTCGGCCATAGTCATAATCTCGGCCACACCTGCCTTGTCGTCTGCGCCTAAGAGAGTGGTTCCGTCTGTAACAATGAGATCCTTTCCCACACAGTCAAGCATTCCCGGAAAATCCTTTACCCGCATGACAATCTGTTTTTCTTCGTTTAACACCAGATCCTTGCCGTCATAATGCTCTGCAATTCTTGGCTTTACATCTTTGCCTGACATGGCCGGAGCTGTATCCATATGCGCCACAAAACCCAGAGATTTGACAGGGTGATCGGCAGTAGCGGGAATTACGGCATAAACATAACCGTTGTCACTCATGCGTACCTGGCTGGCTCCGATGGCCTCCAGCTCCTCCTTTAAGATTTTTGCTAAGACCAGCTGCTTTTCTGTGCTGGGAATCTGCTCCTGTTCATCCATGGACTGGGTGTCAAAAGAGACATAATGTAAAAAACGATCCAATACCTTGCTCATAATATCCTCCTGTGCTCGTTCTTTAAGCGTATCGTTTATGAAACGATTATAACATGTTTTAAGTGATTCTTCCAGAAATATCAGTCTTCCCGAAGTTCCAAATCTGTCTGAATGGCTTCTAAATAGTGGACAAAAAATTCCCGGTAGGCCCTGACCTGGAAGGTTTTATCTACCTCATCGTAGGTAAAGCTCTTTCGTCCCCCTGCTTCCATTCTCTGCCAGAATTTCTCCACATGGCGGAAGGGAATATAGTACATTTCCTCCAGGCATGTGTAGGAGACCAGAATAAAGGAGATTCCCCCCTGCTTTTCAAATTCCCTCATAAAGGCCACCTGATGAGGATGAAGATTCTGGAGCGGAAAGGTAGACGCAGCACATTCCTTGGCGTCAAAGCAGACAGGGATGCCCTGCACCGCTCCGATGTAGTCCACCGTACTTTTCTGGTCAAAATAGGCCAGTGTAATGTGGCGGCTTTTCTTATCAATGGAAATGGGGGTAATCGGGGTGGGAACCTTCTGAATCAGAGCCAGCCCCTTTTCCCGGTAGCTGTCATTGGTCCGGTTGATTAAATCCTCCAGTGTGGATCCGCGCAGTCCTCTTGTCTTCCAGGTCCCCATTTACCGGCCTCCCTGAATCTGCTCGGCGAAAGCGGCAAAGACGCCTGGAAGAGGAGCAGAAATTTCCATGCCCCGCAGGCGGCAAAGTTCCTCCGGCAGATCCTCAGGAAGAATCAGAAGAGCCGCGTGCAGCAGCTGACAGGAAACGCCGTATTTCTTTTTTGCAGCCAGATTTTCTTTCGGATCTCCGTATTTGGTATCTCCGATAATCGGATGTCCGATGGAGGCCAGGTGGGCCCTGATCTGATGAGACCGGCCGGTAATCAGTTTAACCTTAAGAAGAGTGTAATGCCTGTCTGAGGCGAGAGGCATATACTCGGTTTCAATGGGAAGACTGTCCTCCTGGCGCTCTTTTGTCACAGTCACCTGGTTGGTTCGCTCATTCTTTAAAAGCCAGCCCTGAATGCGTCTGGGGCTGTCTATGACACCTTTTACAATACAGAGGTAATATTTTCCAATGGTTCTCTCCTTAATGGCTTTGGAAAGAACCTGCAGGCCTAACAGACTTTTCCCTGCTGCTACCAGACCGCTGGTGTTGCGGTCCAGGCGGTTGCAGATGGAAGGGCGGAAGCTTTTCAGCTCTTCTTTTTTCAGCTGTTCGCTGTCTAACAGATAGTCGATGAGATATTCTACCAGAGATTCATCGCTTTCTTTCGCCTTTTGGGAGAGCATACCGGCCGGTTTATTGATAAAGATAACGTCCCTGTCCTCATACACGATATCAAGGGCTGTTTTTTTTACTTTCTGGATCTTTATCTCGGAAAACTTTTCAATGGTCTCCTCAGATAAAAACAGGCGTATCTCATCTCCTTCCAGAAGCTTTTCCGAACCGTCGCATTTTTTGCCGTTAAGGGTAATATTTTTCTTTCGGATCATCTTATAGATAAAGCTCTTCCCGGCCAGATTCATATATTTAAACAGAAGCTTGTCCAGACGCTGTCCCGCCTCGTTTTTTGTTACCGTTACAAGTCTCATTACATGGATAATCCTTTCATTACTTTGACTGCGTACGCTGTGCTTCCGTCGTCCTCATATTCAGAGGCAGCCTTTAAGCTCTTGACCCGTTTCTCAAAGGAGGACAGCTCTCCTGTGATTTTCATATTTGGATCCAGGCGCTGGGCAGCCAGAATTTCATTGAGGGCTTTTTCCGCACGGGGAAGTTTTGCCTTCTGATTGATACAGTAAGCGTAAATTCCTGTAGGATGTACCACAATCGCATCCATTGGAAGCACATCGTCTTTTGTTGTCAGCACCAGATCGTAAAGAATGGTGAATTTACTTTCATAGGGAGCCAGCTTTTCATAAAATTCCCTGGACGAAGTTTTAAAAGGAAAGATGGCAATATAGGGAGCGGCCAGATTGGCTGTCGGAATCACAGTAATGACAGCCATGACTGTGAGAATATTTTTCAATGCTCCGCTGTCCGTAAACCACCTGGCTCCCAGCTGTGCGAGAATAAAAAGAGTGAGGATCGCGATTTTAATTACTCGCCCTCGTCTCATACTGTTTCTGTATCCATACTCTCCCTTTTTAATTTTTTTCATGTGTGTGTTCTCCTGCGTATTCATTTTTTGTATCTGCTTTGTCCTCCTCCCTGCAGACCGGCACAGTCTGTTCCGGGGACAGAACTGCCATCAGGGCAAGGAGAAGACTGTGAGGCAGCACTTTGGCTGCCAGCCGGAACAGCTTCATAAGAGGACCGTAAACAGAGACGCTTTTTTTCATTACAGAGTCCCGGACAGCCAGCTTTACCACCTTTTTAGGATTGGCCATAGCAAGCATCTTGTAGAGAGGAATTTTTCCGGAAGTCTGAGCAATATCGAAAAATTCTGTTTTTACAGGCCCTGGGCAGACAGCGGTCACGTAAATTCCACGTTTTTTTACCTCCTCTCCCAGAGCACGGCTGTAACTGAGGACAAAGGCTTTGGAGGCCGCGTAAACGGCGAAGCCCGGCTGGGGAAGAAAGGCGGCAGCGGAGGCAAATTGAAGGATCCGGCTGTTTTTTCCCATATAAGGGAGAGCCAGATGGGTAATGCCTGTAAGGGCAGTGCAGTTTAAATCCGGCATGCCCATTTCCTCGGACAGGGACACCTCTCCTGCCCGGCCGATTTTTCCATATCCAGCTGCATTGACCAGAAAGACAATTCTTGGCTTTTCCTCCTCCAGTGCGGCGGAAAGGGATGAAAGAGCAGACGGATCCGTCAAATCCAGCTCAAAAATCCTGGATGGGCAGGGCAGCTCTTTTTTTAGGCGGACAAGACGCTCCTCTCTCCTGGCAATCAGCCAGATTTCATCCAGCCAGCTAAACCGATCCGCCAGCTGGAGGGCTGTCTCCCGCCCCATGCCGGAGGAAGCTCCTGTTACAACTGCAATTTTCTTCATATGCCTGTTCTGCCTCCTTTTTGTTCTGCCAGCTGCTGTATTATCAGCTTCGCTTTTTGTGTACGTTTCGAATTGTTTTTTTCTTTTTGGGCGTATGACTGCTGCCCTGTCCGGCAGGGGCTTTTCCCTGGAATCCTTTTTTTCCATAAAATTCCTGTCCGCCTGCGCTTCTGTGATCCGTGCGGCGTGGGCGGATCAGGCACTTTTTATCGTAGCCGATCAGATCGGTGCGGCCTGCCTTTTTCAGGGCTTCTTCCACCAGATCATAGTTTTTCGGATTTCTGTACTGGATCAGCGCCCGCTGCATGGCTTTTTCATGAGGATTAGTCGGTACATAGACAGGGGTCAGTGTTTTGGGATCCAGGCCAGTGTAATACATACAGGTGGAGATGGTGGACGGCGTTGGATAGAAATCCTGCACCTGTTCCGGCATGTAGCCTAAATCACGCAGATATTCCGCCAGCTCCACTGCTTCTGTCAGGGTAGAACCGGGATGGGAGCTCATCAGGTAGGGAACCAGATACTGCTTTAAGCCAAGACGTTCGTTCATGTCCTTATACTCTTTCATGAACTGGCGGTACACGCTGTTTTCCGGTTTTCCCATCCGTTTTAATACATTGTCAGCCACGTGCTCTGGAGCGACCTTCAGCTGTCCGCTGACGTGGTACTGGCACAGTTCCTTTAAAAATTCACGGCTGGGATCTGCTAACAGGTAATCGAAACGGATGCCGGAACGGATAAAGACCTTTTTCACCTTGGGGATATCGCGAAGCTTTCGAAGAAGCGCAATATAGTCTTTGTGATCTGCTCTCAGATTCCTGCACGGTTTTGGAAAGAGACACTGCCGTTCCGGACACACACCTGCTGTCATCTGTTTTTCACAGGCAGGGAAACGGAAGTTTGCAGTAGGGCCTCCTACATCGTGAATGTATCCTTTAAAATCCGGCTCTTCTGTGAGAAGTCTGGCCTCGTCTACAATAGAACGATGGCTTCTGGTCTGAACAATTCTGCCCTGATGGAACGTAAGGGCGCAGAAATTACAGCCTCCGAAGCAGCCGCGGTTGCTGATCAGACTGAATTTTACCTCAGAAATAGCAGGAACTCCTCCGGCTGCCTCATAGGATGGATGATAGCTGCGCATGTAGGGCAGGGCGTACACATCGTCCATTTCTTCCTGAGTCAGAGGCTTCGAGGCGGGATTCTGAATGACGAACAGATTGTCCTTATAGGGCTCTACCAGGCGTTTTCCAATAAATGGATCCGTATTGCAGTACTGGGTATAAAAGCTTTTAGCGTACTCTGTTTTATCCTCCTTCATACTCTGATAGGAGGGAAGCCTCAGCTCGTCATAAACGGAATTCAGATTTTCTGCCTTATAGACCGTGCCGTCGATAAAGGTAATATCCTTAATGTCGATGCCGCTGTTTAAGGCGTCTGCAATTTCCACAATAGACCGCTCTCCCATTCCGTAGGAAATCAGATCTGCCTGGGAATCTAAGAGAATAGAGCGCTTCAGTTTCCCTGACCAGTAGTCGTAGTGGGCGAGTCTTCGCAGACTTGCCTCAATGCCGCCGATAATAACAGGCGTTTTTTTATAGACTGAGCGGATTAGATTTCCATAGACAACGGTGGCATAGTCAGGCCGTTTTCCCATCTCTCCGCCAGGGGTGTAGGAATCTTTGGCTCTGCGTTTCTTAGAGACAGAATAATGGTTGACCATGGAGTCCATATTTCCGGCTGAGATGAGGAAACCCAGACGGGGTTCACCTAATACTTGAATGCTCTCTGGATTTTTCCAGTCCGGCTGGGGAATGATTCCCACCCGGTAGCCATGAGCTTCCAGCACACGGCTGATAATGGCATGGCCGAAGGAGGGGTGATCCACATAGGCGTCTCCTGTCACATAGACGAAATCGCACTGATCCCATCCCCGCTTTTCCATGTCCTCTCTGCAGATTGGTAAATAATCATGTATCATAAATCCTTTGTACTCCTCTTCACTCTCGTTAGACCTTTATGGCAGCAACTCGCTGTAATCGCGGATGTAGAAATCGGAAAGCGCTCTCTTCTCCTCTTCCATTCCAAGAGAATATTCGTCCTCTACGGCAAATACCTCCATCCCGGCTCTTTTTCCAGCCAGGATACCGGCCGGCACGTCTTCAAATACAGCGCATTCCTCTGGGGACACGCCGATGCGACGGGCAGCTTCCAGATAAATATCAGGAGACGGCTTTCCTGCCTCCACCTCGCATCCGGTAATAATGCAGTCAAAATAACCGGCAAGCTTCAGAGAGCTTAACACAGCATCCACCATTTCCCGGCCGTTGCTGGTACAGATGGCCATTTTAATGTTCTGTTCTGCTGCATAAGCTAAAAATGCTTCAGCTCCCTGTTTTGGAAACACCTGATTTCTATATTTTTCAATGGACATGGAAATCCAGTCAGACTTGATTTCCTCCAGGGATGCCTTCAGATTAAACCGTTTTTTAAAGTAGGCAGCTGTCTCGGAAAAGCTCATTCCCTCGATGGATTTCTGAAGATCCGGAGGACATTCCAGTCCAAATCTTCCCAGATATTCCACGTCGATGGCTCCCCACATCCACATGGAATCTACCAGTGTTCCGTCCAGATCAAACAGGAATGCCTTTTTTCCAGCCAGAGGGCTGGCTGCTTGCGTACAGGAAGGTTCCGTGCTCTTTAAAGAGCGTATCTCTTCCTCTGTCAGACGTCTGTATTCTCCGGGAGCCAGCGCCTCATCTAAAACAAGGCTTCCCATGGAAAGCCGTTTTAAATATACGACCCGGCATTCTACTGCCTCGAACATTCTTTTTACCTGATGAAACTTTCCTTCCCGAATGGTCAGACGGACTTCAGAAACAGGCCCTTCCTGCAAAATTTCAAGCTGTGCCGGCAGAGTCTTTACATCCCCGTCCAAAGTCAGGCCTTTTGCGAACTGTTCTTTTACATCCTTCGGCAGTATCCCCTCTACTCTGGCAAAATATACCTTATCCACATGCTTTTTCGGTGAAAGCAGCTGATGGGCCAGTTTTCCATCGTTGGTAATGAGAAGAAGACCTTCTGTGTCTATATCAAGCCGTCCAGCCGGAAAGAGATCTCTGCGTTTTGCTGTATCGATCAGATCCACAACCGTCTGAAAACGGCGATCCTCTGTGGCGGAGACAACCCCTTGGGGTTTGTTGAGCATAAAATATTCAAAGGAAGCGTAAGCCACTGTCTGACCGTCTACGGAGATCTCTGAACACTCCGGATCAAACTTTTTCTCTGGTTCCCGCACTGTCTGGCCATCCACTGTTACCCGGCCGCTTTTAATGATTTTTTTTACCTCACTCCGGCTGCCCTGTTTCATTTCCACCAGAAACTTATCAAGACGCATAGTACCCATTACTGCCACCTCCATCCAGGGTAATATTTATTTTTCAGGCTGCCATTTAAATGCTTGGCCCAGCCTAAAGGAAAGCCCCCTGTGCAGACAAGAACCCAGGGGAAACGGCTGTTTAAAGAGTCAGCTTCTTCGCCGTTTAAAGCGATGGTTTCGCCTTTCAGATAGCGGATCACCCGTTCATCCTTTGGTGAAAAATCGATGGAGGAAGGATAATCCTCTTTTTTAAGGGCCATGGCCAGGGCCTGGGAGGGCTCGAACCGCCCCTTTTTGATTTCTCCTAACAGCAGACCTGTTCTGAGAAAGCGGATACGTTTTCTCTGTTTTTCTCCAAGAGCTGCAACTGCCTCAGGGAGTAGATAAAGGCTTCCGTTTTTCTCCAGGAGCTGGCAGGGAGGAAGCGGTTTGGAAATTGAAGATAAAAATGCAGCTGCCTCCGCTCCAGCCAGCTTTTCCAGGGAACAGGCTGGTTTGTTCTGGCCGGACGTTTCATCTTTTGTCGCCGCTGAATCTTTTTGAAGCAGAGCGATAAAATGTCCCTCTCCCTGAATCTGGTGGGGAAACAGGCGGACACACTGGGGCAGGCCGATACCACGGGAGAATCCTTCCCGATGGGGAAGTTCCAAAAGCTTCATATCAGGAAATTGCTCTAAGAGATACTGGATGGTTCCTTCATTTTCTTCCTGGTCAAAGGTGCAGGTAGAATATAGAAGGAGACCGCCCGGCTTCAGCATTTTAACTGCCTCAGAGACAATAGAACGCTGAATAGGCACATATTCTGCCGGTCCCTGTTTTTCATAGCTCTTGATCATGTCAGGATCTCTGCGGAACATTCCTTCACCGGAGCAGGGGGCATCCACCAGGATTTTGTCAAAAAATTCCGGCAGCAGGCCAGACAGCTTTTCTGGTGCCTCACTGGCCACGCAGAAATTAGAAATTCCGGCCATCTCCAGATTTTTTAAGAGAGCTTTGGCTCTGGAATTGCTGATGTCATTGGAAAACAGCAGACCTTTTCCCTGAAGTTTTGCACCCAGCTCTGTACTTTTTCCTCCTGGAGCTGCGCAGATATCAAGTACCAGATCACCAGGCTCTACCGGGAGGAGATTGGCCGGAGTCATGGCGCTGGGCTCCTGGAGATAATAGAGTCCTGCGTAATAGTAAGGATG
Organism: Lachnospiraceae bacterium AM93-12TA; assembly: GCA_027698105.1. Lineage (GTDB taxonomy): Bacteria > Bacillota > Clostridia > Lachnospirales > Lachnospiraceae > Otoolea. The sequence goes on along the minus strand of JAQERH010000002.1, from coordinate 55,404 downwards.
TCTGGAAGGTCTGGAATTCTCCTCAGCATCTGCAGTATCTGAAAAGTAGTAAAAGCCGTTCTCAATCCAGGGAACAGGTTCCAGGGAAAAGGGAGAAATCTGCTGCCATGTCTCCCGGTCAAGCTTCAGACGATTGATCCGAAGACCATTATGGCAGGGCTCCTCAAAACTTTTCAGATATGCTTCATACTCTTCTCCCAGAAGCTGCTTCATTTTTTCTTTAAAATCAGCGGGAAGTGATCCCGGTTCTCTGTTTTTTTTCATAAATTCTGTTACCAACCATTTCTCTTATATCGTTCTAATAATCATATAGAAGAGTCCGTTTTTCCAGATACTTGAGAATCCAGTAGGGATTGACGCTCAGCTCCTCAAAATGATCTGTCCGCATGTAAATTCCCAGGTGGAGATGGACCGGAAAATTTCCTACCGTATTTTCTTCTTTTCCGTACCCGGAATCTCCCATAAAGCCCAGAAGTTCCCCTGCTTTTACCGTATCTCCAGCCTTCCAGTCCCGGCTGTAGGAATAAAGATGGGCATAGTAGAGATAAGCACCGGATGGCGAGCGGATTCCAATTCGCCATCCTCCCTGTTCCAGCCATCCCACTTTTTCCACTGTTCCGCTGCTCATGCTGACGACAGGATAAAAGCCTCTCGCCCGTTCTGCACCCATAATATCGCAGCCTTCATGGCCTCTCTCACCGCCATAGGTCCGCTTCTGCTGCCAGCCATCCTCGTAGACTGGTCTTGGCGTATCCGGACGGATGCTGGCAGGAATAGGGAAATAGACCAGATCAGAGAAGATCCGTTCATATCCGTCTGCCAGCTTTCTATACTCTCTGGGCTTTTTCATCTTAAATATCTTATTATCATAAGACAGATCAGTACATTCTGTCAAATCGTAATTATGCCGGAGCATTAAGGCTGCCAGCTGTTCTGGATCCATCCGGTCCAGTTCCGAGATGGCTGTTCCCAGCTTCATGGCTCGAAAGGCATCTGATTCTAGAGCATAGGGAGTCAGGCGGACAAGAGGGGCAGATGCAGCGAGAAAGCCTGTGACAGCTGTGCTGAGCAGAGCCAGAAGAAGAATCAGGATTAAACTCATAACCTCACCTGTTTTTTACATATAGTGTATAAAATAAGTGTATTCGGTGGCTTATGAAAAAATCCTTGTTTCCGCTTTTTGCAGCAGCGGTAATGGGACTTCTGCTCTTCTATCCGGTTCTTGCCTTTCAGGGAGCCAAAGCCGGCCTTCTGCTGTGGTTTCACACAGTGCTTCCCACTCTTCTGCCTTTCATGCTGTGTTCCAGCGCGATTGCCGCTTTTGGAGCTGTGCCAGCTCTGACACGCCCCCTGATGCCTTTTTTTTCTCATATGTCCCTTTCGGAAAACGGCAGCTATGCTCTGATGACAGGCATTCTCTGCGGCTACCCGATGGGGCCGAAAACAACAGCTGATTTTCTGACGGCTGAAAATATATCCAAGGAGGAAGCCCAGTATCTTCTGGCCGTCTCTGCCTGGCCCAGCCCGATGTTTTTATCTGGTTATCTGCGTTCTTTGCTTCCGCCCTCACTTTCCTTTGCAAAGGTACTTCTCTCTGTTTATCTGCCAATGTTTCTTATAGCTGTTCCGGCACGGATATTCTACCGCGTTCCAAAACCAGGGAGGCAGAAACAGTACCTGGCAAAGCAGCGGACAGAGCAGCCCAGGTCCTCTTCCTTTGATGAAATTTTGATGGACTGCCTGGAAATTATGGCGAAAATCGGAGGATACCTCATGATTTTTTCTATTTTATCCGCCTTTGTAACTGCCTTTTCACCGGAGGGCTTTTTTCTGCGTCCGTATTTTCTGGGTCTTATTGAGATGACTACCGGAATCCGTGAAATGGCATCCTCCGGCCAGCCGCCTCTGCTTATGGGAGCCGGCATGGTGGGAGCTGCTGTATTTGGAGGCTTGTCAGGCATCTTCCAGGTCTCAGCAGTAATACAGAAAAATGCCGGACTTTCCATCCGGCATTATGTACTGTGGAAGCTGGTTCATCTGCTTTTATCCACGTCTCTGTTTATTCTGCTGTCCCTGGCTGAGTAGGATCCTGAGGCTCTTCTACCAGACTTCCTGACAATTCGATGCGGTTTGAAGAAACAATGTCATAGCTGGACTGAAGGGAAGATGCAAAGGAATCGAAACGATTCTGCGCCTCATCCATGGTATGCTTTACAATGGTCTGAAGGCTTCTCAACATATCATCGGTGTACTGCACAGAACTCTGACGCATGGCGTTGGCTTCGCCTACAGCGCGATCTAAGATAGCCTGCCCCTGAGTCTGGGCATTCTGAATAATGCTCTCTGCTTCCGCATAGGCTCTCTGCATAATCTCATGCTCATTTACCAGCTCATTTGTCTGTTCTGTAGCCTTAGCTACCATGGCATCTGCCTGGGAGCGGGCTTCCTGAAGAATAGCATCCTGATTGCTGATAATCTTCTGGTACTTTTTAATCTCCTCTGGAATACGAAGACGCAGTTCTACCAGAAGTTCCTCGATCTCTTCCTTATTTACAAGAATTTTTGTATTGGAAAGAGGCTGAAATTTACAGCTCTCAATATATTCCTCAATTTCATTGATAATCTGCTCAATTCTGCTCATAGTTCTCTATCTCCTTTACCTTTTTATGGCTGGCGGAACACTTTTTCTGGACCTCTTTCGCCACAAGGGGATCCAGAAATGCCGAAATATCGCCGCCGTACATAGCGACCTCCTTCGAAATGCTGGAGCTTAAATAGGCGTATTTTAAGTTCGTAGTCAGAAACAGTGTATCAATCTCCGGGGCAATGACACGGTTCATCTGAGCCATCTGGAGCTCATATTCAAAGTCCGTAACAGCACGTAAACCTCTGACAATTACCTGCGCCTGTTTTTCTCTGGCAAAATCGATCAGAAGCCCGTCAAAAGCCATTACCTCTACATTTGGAAGCCTTTTTGTTACATCTTTTAACATCTTAACACGTTCTTCTACAGAAAACAATGGAGATTTTGCACTATTATTGAGAACTCCCACAATCAGTCTGTCAAAAATTTTTGAGGAACGCTCAATAATGTCATAGTGGCCCAATGTTACTGGATCGAAGCTGCCCGGATAAATGGCTGTTTTCATAATACTGTTTTCTCCTTTGGTGTTTAACAATCGCAGTCAGATAGACTGATAAATAAATGCTTGTTTGTCTTATACTCCTTTACCCGATTCAGGCGAAAGCCCAGTTCTTCAAGGTAGGAGGTATCGGTCTCCTTGGAAGCTTCTACGAGGATCACCGTATTCTGCGTTACAAGGGACGAATGGGCCAGGTATTCCAGAACCCTCTTTTCGTGAAAACAGTTGTATGGCGGATCCATAAAAATAAAATCAAAGGAAAGTTTCCGCTCTTCCAGACGCTTTAAGGCTGTCATTACATCGCAGCTCATCACAGCAGCCTGTTCCTCCAGGCGGGTAGTTTTTAAATTGCTGTGGATCACTTCCACAGCCTGGGGATGATTTTCCACAAACACAGCCCTGCTGGCTCCGCGGCTTAAGGCCTCGATTCCGATGGCTCCGCTTCCTGAAAACAGATCAAGAAACTGACAGTGGTACAGATCATCCTGAATCATATTAAATAGGGTTTCCTTAATCCGGTCTGTGGTCGGTCTGGTCTCCATCCCTTCCGGTGTTTTTAAAAGCAGCCTTCTGGCGCTGCCGGCTATTACTCTCATCTATTTTTCCTGCTGTCTGATTATTGGCGGCGCGGCAGAGAAAATTTCATTCCACCCGCTCGTCACTGCATATTATAGTATGTAATGACGTGATATACAAGGCAAAATTAAAAGAATCGATAAAAAGCGCGCTGAAAAATCGGCATAGAAAGAGCAGGAAGACCTTGGAAAAAGACTCAAAAGATGCCAGTGTATTCTAAGCGGTTCGAGACATACTAGGAATGTAGCAAAAACAACAGCCCATGAAACACACAAAAGAAAACAGAAGCATGGGCAGTCAGATGAAAAGGAGGGTTTGTTATGTCTAGCAATAACAACACAATGAATGTACCAGAGGCAAAGGAAGCAATGAACCGTTTTAAGATGGAGGTTGCCGGTGAGCTCGGTGTTCCGTTAAGCAACGGCTACAACGGAAACTTAACTTCCGCACAGAATGGATCTGTAGGAGGCTATATGGTGAAGAAGATGATCGAAGCTCAGGAGAGACAGATGGCCGGCAAATAGGCAGAACTTCAGAAACCGCATATCTCCTAAAAGAATAATGCTTCAGAAGGCAGAAGCTCTGTATTGACAGGGTGGATGCAGAAAGAAAAGAGCATGGACTGCAGAAGAATTGATATCTTTCGCAGTGCATGCTCTTTGTCATATCACCTGACTGGCTGCTGTACCTGTCAGACTGATCATCCTTTATGTACAGGATCTTCCTTTAAGCAAAGGAAGGCACAGAGGTTTCCTCTCCGCTCTGCGCTTCTGCGGTGGGAAAATAAAAGCTCCGGATTACAGTGGGTGCAGATGTTAGTGACAGAGATGTGTTCGCGTTTTAAACCTGCCTCCTCCAGTACGATCTGATTGGCCTTCCACAGATCCAGCTGATATTTTCCGTCTGCCTTTTTCTCTAAAATAGAGGAATGGTATTTTTTGTCAAAGGCATGTTCAAACTCCTGGGCTACTTCAGGCCCTACCTCATAGCAGCTGGAGCAGATGCTGGGGCCTACGCAGGCGATCAGATCCTCCGGTCGGGATCCAAAGGCTTTTTTCATGGCCTCTGCTGTTACCCGTCCCATCCCTTTAACTGTTCCCCGCCAGCCTGAATGGGACAGCCCAATGGTGCGGTGAACCGGGTCCAGAAAATAGAGGGGCACGCAGTCGGCAAAAAAGGTGACTAAGGTAATGCCCGGAACATCTGTAATCAGTCCGTCGATATCAGTATAATCGCGCTCCCTGACAACACCTTTTCCCGCATCGTTTTCTGTTACCTGACGGATATTGACTGTATGGGTCTGATAGGTGAGAACCATCTTTTCCCGCTCCACGTTAAGAGCCTGGGCCATCCGGGCATAATTTTCCAGTACATCATCCCGGTTGTCACCTCTTGTAAAGGAAAAATTCATGGTCGCATAATCACCTTTACTGACACCTCCCAGGCGGGTAGAAAAGGCGTGGGACACCAGACCGGTTTCTTCCAATGAAGGAAAGCTCAGATAAGTAACCCCGGCATTTTCCTTCACAGTCAGAACTTCTCTCTCATCCTGTTTTTTAAATTTGATTTCGCTCATCCGTTTCTCCTTGAATTTCATCTAGTAAAAAGCATTTTTGATCAGCCGGATTTGGGAACCCAGCACTGCTGCCACGTCAAAACGGCAGGGAACACTCTCAGAAATCTGGTGTCTGCAGAGATAATACTGGGCTGTTTTTCGGATTCTCTCCTGCTTTCGTGCCGTTACGGCCTCCGCCGGATCCCCGGCAGAAATGCTGGACCGGTATTTAACTTCCACAAAAACAATCGTGTCTTTGTCTTTTGCAATTAAATCGATTTCACCATATCGGCTGGAAAAATTCCGCTCTAAAATAGAGTATCCCTGTTTCTCCAGGTATCTGGCCGCCAGTTCTTCGAAACACGCTCCCACTGCTCTTCGATTGGCAGTATCAGCCATTGGCGCCCTCCCGCTCCTGAAATTTTTTCAGAAAGCTTCTTCTGTGGATCGGACACATACCGTACTGACGGATAGCGTCTAAATGGGCTTTTGTTCCATATCCTTTGTGCTTTGCAAAGCCATACTGAGGATAGAGTCTGTCGTATTCTGTCATCATATGATCCCTGGTCACCTTGGCCAGAATACTGGCCGCTGCAATAGACACACTTTTGGCATCTCCCTTGATAATTTTCACCTGACGGCTTTCCTCAATTCCAGGTATAATGACTGCGTCATTCAGAAAAATATCAGGAACAGACGGAAGTTTGCTGACAGCCTGACGCATAGCCTCGTAGGTGGCCTGGAGAATATTGATCTCGTCAATAACAGCCGGGCTGACAATTCCTATCCCAAAAGCTACAGCCTTTTCCTTTATCTCTTCAAACAGGGCTTCCCTGCGCTTTTCTGAGAGTTTTTTAGAATCGTTAAGATAGAGAATCTGACAGTCTTCAGGCAGGATACAGGCCCCGGCAACTACCGGACCGGCCAGAGGCCCCCGTCCTGCCTCATCGATGCCGCAGACAACAGCCCCTGATCCATATTTACGCTCATATTCCTTCATGGCTTCCAGGCGGAGAAGCTCCTGCTCCAGTTTTTCACCTTTAAGCGTTCTCATGCTGTGCCTCCTCGGCCCCTTCTTCTGTCATCCGGCTGCTGTCATCCGGGCCGGCAGGCGGAAATTCCAGGGAAATCCGTCCCAGCTTTCCGCTTCGGAAATCATCCAGAAACAGATTAGCAGCCTTCTTAATATCCAGCTCATTTCCCTTTAACAGGCAGGCACGGATCCTGGCAATCTGTTCCAGTACCTGGTAGGGCTCATAGTCTGTTCCGGCTTCCAGCTGGTAACGCTCTTCCATCATGCTGCGGTAGTGGGTCATCAAAAAACAGGTCAGTTCAGCAGCCAGTTCTGTCTTATCCAGAATTTCATCGTTGATGGATCCAATAAAAGCCAGATTCATTCCAATCGCCTGATCTTCAAATTTGGGCCACAGAATACCAGGTGTATCTAAGAGTTCCAGCGTCTTATTCAGACGAATCCACTGATTTCCCTTTGTGACACCAGGCTTATTTCCTGTTTTTGCACAGGCTTTTCCTGCAAAGGAATTAATGAAGGTAGATTTTCCTACATTAGGAATTCCTACAACCATGGCGCGGACCGGACGGTTTTTAATGCCCCTGCGCCGATCCCGTTCAATCTTTTCGCGGCAGGCTTCCTGAACAAGGGGGGTAATCTGCTTTAATCCCATACCAGTACGGGCATTGATTTTTACCACATGAAAGCCCTGGGACTTAAACCATGCGGTCCACTGTTCATTTTTCCTCTCATCTGCCAGATCGGCTTTATTCAGAAGAATCATACGGCCCTTTCCCTTGGCAAGATCGTCAATATCAGGGTTGCGGCTTCCCAGGGGCATTCTGGCATCTACCAGCTCGATCACCAGATCAATCAGCTTGATGTCCTCCTTCATTGCCCGCTTGGCTTTTGTCATGTGGCCTGGGTACCATTGTATATTCATAGTGCAGTCCTCTCTGATGTTTGTTTGATTTTCTCTGTTTTGAAATAAAGAAGTTTCCTAATAAAGCAAAGAAAGGGACAATTTTCATTGTCCCTTTGATCGCAAGAATTATTTAACTAACTCTTTTACCTTAGCAGCTTTGCCGACTCTGTCTCTTAAGTAGTTTAACTTAGCTCTTCTTACTTTACCGCGTCTTACTACCTCAATGTTCTCAACGGAAGGAGAATGTACCGGCCATGTTCTCTCAACACCAACACCGTTAGAATTCTTTCTAACTGTGAAAGTCTCACGGATACCGCCGTTCTGTCTCTTAATAACAGTTCCCTCGAAAACCTGGATTCTCTCACGGTTTCCCTCTTTAATCTTAGCGTATACCTTAACTGTATCGCCTACGTGGAACTCCGGAACGTCTGCTCTTAACTGTGCATTCTCAATGTTCTTAATAATCTCGTTCATCTAAGTGAACCTCCTTTAAAATCTTTGATGTTCTTAATACATAATCCGTAACAGAGGACCATCTCTCTATTTCACAGATATAAATTTTATCATAAATTGTCCGTTTCTGCAAGGCTTTTTTCCGGTTATTTACGAAAAAGATTTACAAAGCGGTCTGAGCAGTGTCACAAGTTCCCTCAAACCGTTAATTCTGTAATCTGGCTGTGTTTTTCCTTTATAAGGGCGGTAGTCCCGGTTAATCAGGCAGCTGTGAATGCCGCTTTTAGAGGCTCCTGAAATATCGCTTAAGCTGTCTCCAATATGAAGAATTTCCTCCGGCTTCACCCCTAACTCTGTACAGACAGCAGAAAAGAATCTCCGATCCGGGCCGTTTTTGTATGCCTTCAGTTCATCTGATAAAAAGACCTTTTCGAAGGTGATTCCAGCCTCCTGCAGACGCTTCAGAACACCTTCAGCCATAAGAGGGCTGGAATCGCTGGAAAGAACGAGGCGAAAATGGGTTCCAAGCTCTGCAAGAGCAGAAACCGTATCCTCGTAAAGGGGAGCCAGGCTGTGGTTTTCAAGGATCACCCGGACCATCTTCTCCTCTGATACAGAAAAAGAACCGTTTCCAAAGCCTGTAATACGCAGGGCTTCCCTGGCGCAGCGGCGGTATATTTCCTCCATATCACAGAATCCATCCTCAGAAAAAGATTTCTTTAATACCTTAGGGTAGGCACTCACAATGGCTTCCGCTCCTGCCCTGGCCCGCCGGTCTGTGTAATGCTCTCCCAGGATTTCTTTCCAGATTTCCGGAATTCTGGCATTAACATCAGCAAGGGTCTGAAACAGATCCAGGCTTATAACCTGATAGGAGGAGCGGCGCAGGGTTTCCTGTTCGCGGAATACAGAATCTGCAAATTTCTGTTCAGCCTCTGTCAGACAGGCATCCTCCATCAGTTCCGGACGCCGCTTAATAGTTCTTCGTATGGACTGTTCTCTTCTCCAGACGTCAATTTTTTTGTGATCCCCATTTAACAGCACCTGAGGAACCCGTATTCCCTGAAAAACTTCAGGCCGGGTATACTGAGGATATTCCAGAAGATTGTCATGGAAGGATTCAAATTCTGCCGATTCATCATTATTTAATACGCCTGGAACGAGACGGGAAATACAGTCGATCATCACCATAGCCGGAAGTTCGCCGCCTGTTAAAACGTAATCTCCAATGGACAGATAATCAGTTACAATTAAATCCAAGGCCCGTTCATCGATTCCCTCATAGTGGCCGCAGAGAAAAACAAGATCTTCCTCTTTAGCCAGTTCTTCAGCAATTTTCTGGCTGAACACCTGCCCCTGGGGAGTCATATAGATGACTCTGGGCCGTTTTCCCAGACGGGCGGCTAGATCTTCATAGGCAGAAACCACAGGGCCAGCCTGCATGACCATGCCGGCGCCGCCGCCGTAGGGATAATCATCTACATGATTGTGCTTATCCTGTGAAAAATCCCGAATATTCACTGCATCTGCCGAAATCAGTCCTTTTTCCATGGCACGGCCGAGGATGCTGTTGTTTAGTCCGTCCATAATCATCTGTGGAAATAAGGTCAGTATATGATAATTCATCATTTCCTCCTGTTTAAAAAGACGGCCTGGGAGCTTTACAGATCCAAAAGGCCGTCTAAAATATGCACCAGAACCTGTCCCTCATCCAGGTTCACATCCAGAATACATTCCTTGATAGAGGGGAACAGGTATTCCTTACCATCTTTTCCCGTAATTACATAGACGTCGTTGGCGCCTGTCTGAAGAACATCCTTTACAGTTCCAAATTCTTCTCCCTCGTCAGTTACCACAGAAAGTCCGATCAGATCCACAATAAAATTCTCATTGGGAGCCAGTTTAACTGCATGCTCTCTGGATACGAGAAGATCCTTTTTGCGGAATGGCTCCACCTCGTTGATGCTGTTAAATTCCTTGAATTTTAAAATTACCATTCCCTTAAAAAACTTTACCTGTTCCACGTGGAGGGAAAGCTGTTCTTTTCCTGTGTCCAGATATACTTCCTTCAGTTTTTTAAATCGGTTTATATCATCGGTTGTAGGAAATATTTTTACCTCGCCGCGGATACCGTGGGGAGAGGTAATAACACCTACCCGTAAAAACTGTTCCATAGTCGTCTCCATTTTCTGAAATAACAAAAGCCGTCTACCATGAAGGCCGGCGGCTTCTTCGTTACTGAATCTCTACAATAACTTTCTTATCTTCTTTTGATGCGGCTGCTTTCACAACGGAGCGGATCGCTTTTGCAATTCTGCCCTGTTTTCCAATCACCTTACCCATATCGGAAGAAGCGACTGTCAGCTCAACTACAATCTCGTCATCTTTTACAGATTCTGTAACTGCAACCTCATCTGGGTTGTCTACCAGCGCTTTTGCAATCACTTCCACTAATTCTTTCATACCATTCACCTCGCAGACCGCACTCGGAGCTCCGAAGCCGGCCTATGAAAAATGCCTTAAAAAGGCATTTTTCATACAAGCTATTTACTGGATACCAGCGATTTTTAAAAGCTTTCCAACAGTCTCTGTTGGCTGAGCGCCTGTTGCTAACCACTTCTTAGCAGCTTCCTCATCGATCTTGATGGTGCTCGGCTCTGTGTTCGGATCATAGTAGCCTACCTCTTCGATGAATCTTCCGTCTCTTGGGGATCTGGAATCTGCAACGACAATTCTATAGAAAGGTGCCTTCTTCTGACCCATTCTTTTCAGTCTCATCTTTACCATTGTAATTTACCTCCTTGTGTATTTGGAAACTTATATAGAAAATGCTTTTGCATTTACTAACTATTTCATTCTAAATCATTCTAAAAGTCTAAAAGGGAAGTTTCATCTTTCCCATCAGTCCGCCGAGTCCGCCCCGGCGCTTGCCGCCCATCATACCTGGCAGCTGTTTCATCATTTTTTTCATCTGCTCGAACTGTTTAACAATTCGATTGACTTCTGCGATGTCTACGCCAGCTCCTTTGGCAATACGTTTCTTGCGTGAAGGATTCAGCAAATCAGGATTGGCCCGCTCTTCCTTTGTCATGGAGAGGATAATCGCCTCTACCCGATCCATCATCTTTTCATTGCCGTCCAGATCCACACCTTTCAGCTGGTTCATGCCCGGCATCATATTCATAATGCTGGCCATGCCGCCCATTTTTTTAATCTGGTGCATCTGGTCTAAGAAATCGTTATAATCAAATTCGGCTTTCTTAATTTTCTGAGAAAGTGCCTTTGCTTTCTCCTCATCAATTACAGCAGTTGCCTTATCAATAATGGACATGATATCGCCCATTCCCAGAATTCGGGAGGCCATACGTTCCGGATAAAACTGCTCTAAATCAGAGAGCTTCTCGCCCATTCCCACATAGAGAATCGGCTTTCCGGTTACTGCCTTAATTGAAAGGGCCGCTCCGCCTCGTGTGTCGCCGTCCATCTTAGTCAGAACAACGCCGTCAATGCCAATCTTATCGTTGAACATACCTGCAACATTTACTGCATCCTGTCCTGTCATGGCATCTACAATCAGAAGAGTCTGATCCACTGCTATCTGTTCTTTGATTTCCACCAGCTCGTTCATCATATCTTCATCAATGTGAAGACGGCCGGCGGTATCGAGAATCACCACATTATCGCCGTTTTTGGCTGCGTGTTCAATGGCTGCCTTGGCAATGTTTACCGGCTTATGGCCTGTTCCCATAGAAAATACAGGAACGCCCTGCTTTTCACCGTTGATTCTCAGTTGGTCGATAGCTGCCGGACGATAAATATCACAGGCTGCAAGCAGAGGTTTTCTGCCCTTTGCCTTGAGCTTTCCGGCAATCTTAGCTGTGGTAGTCGTCTTACCTGCACCCTGAAGTCCGGCCATCATAATGACTGTAATCTCATTCGCAGGTTTTAAGGCAATCTCCGTCATCTCGGAGCCCATCAGCTTTACCAGCTCTTCATTTACAATTTTTATTACCATCTGTCCTGGATTCAGACCGTTTAAGACATCCTGTCCCACTGCCCTCTCCTGCACAGAATTGATAAACTGCTTTACTACTTTAAAGCTGACATCTGCTTCCAGCAAAGCCATCTTGACTTCCCTGAGCCCAGCCTTTACATCAGCCTCTGACAGACGGCCTTTTCCAGTCAGATTTTTAAATACATTCTGCAGTTTGTCTGCAAGGCTCTCAAAAGCCATCCGGAAACCTCCTGTCCTGTCACAGTATTCTGTCACTACAGCTTAATAATGTCACTGGAAATCTCTCCAATCCGGTCGATGAAAGCTTCATCTCCTGTTTCCTTAAACTGTTTGGTCAGCTTATGAATTTCTGCTACCAGCTCTCTGGTCTGCTGAAATTTGTGAATCAGCTGAAGCTTTCTCTCGTATCCGCCTAAAGTCCGGTCACATCTCTTAATCAGATCGTGAACGCCCTGACGGCTGATTCCCTGTTCATCGGCAATCTCGCTGAGAGACAAATCGTTAAACACTGCATCTTCATAGATTTCTTTCTGGTGGTCTGTCAGCAGCTCGCCATAGAAATCATAAAGCAATGTCTGTTCCACAATTTTTTCCATTTCCAATCACCTGCATTATAATATCATAGGCCGGCCAGGGTGTCAAGTATTTTTTCTTTACGAACTTATGTTCTTTTATTGATGTGGCAGAAAGACTTTTTTATTTTTGCTTTGGCGCATGGATATCCAGAAAATCAACTCCCAGAGGGCTTTCCCAGTGGCAGGTTTCCAGGGGTTCTCCGCTGACAGCCTGTTTATATATTTTTTCTGTAACCGCAATATCAGTTTCTCTGCCATCGTCCATTATAACCGTCAAAGTGAAGTGATCTTCCTCGTCATCCGGATCCTTCGCATGGCTGTCTGAGATGACTGCCGGATAGTGTCTGGCCGGACCGCAGAGAGCTGTATTGATATAATAATGAAAGCCCAAGGCAAAGCAGAAACCGATCATTCCCATAAAAAGTCCGGCTCCCAGCCGCAGCCGTTTTGGAGTACGCATAATCATCAGCACAGTCAGCAATGTCCCGATGAAAAGGATCCGTACCAGATAAAACCAGCCGTTTCCTGTTTCCTGCAGCACCCAGTCGTCCCAGAAGTAATAAACCTGTCCCATATAGAGAAGAGCGAGAAGCAGCACAGGAATGAGAGGCAGCTTGATATGCATGGCACGCCATTCAGGGGTGGCATGCTGAGGCTGATCATCAAGCAGCAGGACCGGGGCAAAAACCAGGCAGAACACAAAAAATGGAATCGGACAAATGGCAGCTGCCGCCATCACGGTGCGGAACTTTATACCGGCAAAGAGAGTCAGAGGAATGGGCGCAATCGTGCCAATGGCAAAGAAAACAAGAACCAGCCACATCCCCAGTCGAATGGTTTTGATATGGTCATGCCAATGGGTGCGGTATTCCTCACGCCACTGGACCGTGCCCTCTGTTCTGGCTTCCTGCTGGGCCTGTTTTTCCATAGCCGGAGTCAATACAGCCGTGAGGTCAGCACTTTCAATCCATTCAGCAAGACGTGGAATTCCTCTCATATTGGTTTCCACAGATACTAATTTTTTTCCATTCCTGTCCAGCAAATGGATTGAACGACTGGCAGTCAGCCGAACAGAAACCACCTGCCCCGGCGCAAATTCTTTTCGTTTGCCCCAGCTGCTGATGTAGAGAAGGGAATGATCACAAAACACAAACAGAGTTCTGTTTCGTCCTGCCAGCAGCATCCAGATTCCAAGAAGCATGAAAGGCAGACCAATGGCGAGCAGCACAAATACGCAGGCAGGTTCAAATGGAGGGGTTCCAGCCACAATGACGGAAAGGATCATCATAATGAAACTGAGAAACCATAGAATCATTCCCAAAACGGTGACAAATATTCGTTCCCTCACAATAACAAGAGGTTGTCTTGTTTCCTCCGGTTCAGTATGTCGGCGCAGCAATAATATCAGTCCCAGCCCCAAAAGCCCCATCAGGAGCAGTACCGCTGCTGCTATGCCCAACGGATCCAGTGGTTCGTCTGAGACAAAAAGAAGCGGAAGCAGGAGCAAAGATATGGCAATGGTGATCCCCCCAGCTGTCAGGCAGGGCCATTTTTTTCCGGGAGCAGGCAGATCGAGAGCAGGAGCCAGAGGTTTGTTCGGTGCATCCTCTTCCAGATGAATCGGTTCCAGTTTTGGCGCCTGTTCCAGTATCTGTCCGCAGTGAGGACACTGAGGCACATACTCCATTTGGGGGAAACGGCTTTTTCCAGCCAATGGCAGCGGCTGGCCGCATGCCGGACAGATCCAGCTGGTTTGAAACGTATGTCTGTGGATCAGGGCTAACGGCACAAAGGCTACAGCGGGAAGCACAAAGACTGGAAGCATCCACTGCCAGTGCCGGGTTACAAGCAGTGCAATCATGCAGGCAGTAACGATCACACTTACGAGCAGCATAAAGCGTGTACCCCGCTGAGACGCTTTTTTCTGTGCGGCAATATAGGTTTCATTTCCACACTTCATGCCCAGATCCTGAAGCTCCAGGAAGAACAATTCCAGCAGCTCATACAGATCGTCCGGATTGTCTGCTTCTTCACTGGTGAACTGGTCATACAGCGCTCCGTTTACATAAAGCGTTGCGCCTTCCTGGTTCACCTCCGCCTGGCCATGAAGCCTGGTTACGGTCAGACGGTCTCCTGCAAATTCCAGTTCATACTGCGGATACTGCGCTTTTATCCGCTCATAAAGCTTTCTGAGTTCATTTTCGTGATACATAGGCAATTACTCCTTAAAGTAAAATGAATATAGCGGCTCTTTATTCTGCGATATCAGGTCTGCATTAAAACAATAAAAAGGCTGCCTTTATTATACTTTATTTATCTAAAGAATAAAAGGATTTCTGTGTCCTGAATCTTCAAAAAAATAAGAGCAGATTGGAATTCCTATAGAGAAAATTTCGATACAAATGCTTGTCAAAGACCTGTTTTTGTGATAAGATACAATTGTTCTGAATATCCCGGGGATATAGCTCAGCTGGGAGAGCGCTTGAATGGCATTCAAGAGGCCGTGGGTTCGAGTCCCATTATCTCCACTTTTTCAAACCCTTGTATTTGCTGGAAAATACGCAGTTTTCCTTGTAGATACAAGGGTTTTCGTTTTTTCATACGGTTGTTTTCCTTCTCCTGATCAAATCCATTCTCTCCGTGTACTGGGCATTTGTGTGTTTTAATCATAGTTTGAGTCCTCCTTAAAAAATATTTTTGTATGAAAAGAACGTCCCTTATTAAAAGGACACTCTAATTTATCAGCAAGCTATACATTGACTTTTCAGGCAAAAAAGGGTATGATGAATACAGCTAAGAAATGTGAGAAGTTTCCATGCAGTAAAAGAACCCCTCAGAGTTGCCGCTCTGAGGGGTTTTTGCTCGTTACGGTGAGCTATTCCGATTATGCTGATGCTGTCTATCTATTTCTGTCCAGCCATTTGCATATGTAGTAGCCAACTACACTTGCTCCGACAGAAACAAGAAATGTGAGAAGTATTTCTTCCATACAGTATCACCTCCCTTCTGCTGGAGGTTCGACAGCGAAGAACATTATATCATAGATTTCAGTATGATTGTACTTTTTTTGACACATTTATGTCTGCTCCGGATCACTCACCGAAGCTTCGGAAGATGTGGGATCACCGCCTTCCCATCTGTTTTACTGCCTGGTTGATTGCCGTGTCCGCCTGCCCCAGATGCTTAATCTCTGCCGTCTGGGCGATCATCTGCTGGGCCAGACTGTGGACCGCATCCACAATTCTCTGCACTTCATCCATACGGTGCTTCAGAGATTCAATCTCGTTGCGATACCGTTCCAGAGCAATTTCCACTTCCGACTGTGTCACCTTTTCCACCTCCCTCCTGATTTTGGGGTAAAAAAACAGCATACACGTATCTTGTAATTCAAATACGCATATGCTATAATGCCAGTAGGCAAATGAAACAAGCTGTCCAATATGGACATACACGAAAACCCCCAGGGCGGCATCCCTGGGGGTTTTCTATTCCTACTTTCAAGCGGGAAGGCTTACCCCCGCAGGCTGGTTACCGACTACTTATCGCCGTCCAACCATTTGATGATGTAGTGGCAGGCTACACCAGCCGCAACAGCGACAAGAAATGAAACAAGCATTTCCAATATGAACACCCCCTTCCTGTTGCCAGCATTGGGGCGGTAACAGGAAGAGTATACCACAAATCTGCTATCTATTCCATTCGTTTTTTCTTCACTCATCCCAACTTGCGATAATGGGAATATAGAAAGTTTACGCTTGTTTATCTGCTGCTCTTCCGTTTCTATCAAAATCAAATCTTTGTGAAATTTTATTGATATTTTGCAAAAGTTATTTTAAAATCAAACCTATCACTAACTGATATGCCAGAAGAATATAATTTTGAGGTATAACTATGGAACAGATCAAAAAATATAAAAATGACAGTGCTTTAAAATGGCTGTCTGACAGGGGAGTTGTCAACCATATCGATATGATCGAAGCAATTCGGATTAAAAAGGCTGAGATTTTATATTCCAGTCAGGACGGCGTTATGATTTATGAAAAAGAAAGTCAGACCTGCATGATTGCAGCAGAAAATTTTGAACCCTGTCGTCGAATTTTGGCTCAGAATACATATCACCAGTTTGCAGTTCACCAGAAGGAACTGGCAGAGGAAATACAGGCCCAGTACCATTTTTCTACCAGCGTGCTGACGAATCAGGCAGCGTGGATGCAGAAAAAAGCGCCTGAATTTGACGATTCAGGAATCATTGCTCTGAATCAGGAGCATGCCAGCCAGGTCTGCAGTTTTTATGGAACGATGGAGGACCCTGGGGACTATGTAAGGGAACTGATCTCGCGGGGACAGCTGTGGGGAATTTTTGAACAGGATAAAATGGCCGGATTTGCAGGAGAACACCTGGAAGGAAGTATGGGACTGTTAGAAATTCTGCCAGAATACAGGCGGAAAAGATACGGTTTCCGTCTGGAAGCCTTTCTTATCCGCCATTTTCTGGAGAACGGTAAAATTCCGTTTTGCCAGGTCATAGAAGGAAATACAGAATCCATGAGCCTTCAGAAAAAACTTGGCATGGAAATATCAGAACAGCCGACCTGGTGGCTGTTTAACTGATCAAACGATTATCGGAAACTGCCTGACACATCTGTGGGAATCGTAAATTCCACGGTTCCCATAGAGCCAGGGGCAATGGTATATTCATCAAATACAATTACCAGAGAACCATCTTGATTCAGATAGAAGTTTTCATCACCATCCAAACTGGAAAAGCCCTCCTCTCCTGTTCCCTGGAAGTAGGTAATGGATGAATCCTCTTTCATCTGCTCTTCCATCTGAGCGGAAATATTTTCACTGACAAGCTTGAGGGTCTCTGCATCTCCCAATAATTCCCCAAGGGAAACTGTTTTTCCTGTCTTTTTATCGATGGTATAGGTCTTCCAGGATTCTGAACCGCTTCCCATAATACGTGTTGTGACCATATACATAGAAAAATACTGTTTTCCATCGTGAGTTACTTCATAGGCATTGGAAACTGCATAATGCACACCTTCTCCCTCTTTTTCAGAGGAAGCTTTATTTTTTTCATATTCTGCAATCAGACTGTCTACATATTCAGAAATTTCTTTGTTTACAGAAAGCTCTGTTCCATCCTGAGCCACTAAAACCGGACGGCGGATTTCAGCTGAAAGAGTTTCGCCTTCTTCGATATACTCTTCCCCCTCTTTTACTTCAACAACAGTCGGTTCCTCTTCCTTATTTTCGAAGGAGCTCTTTGAGGAATCCGTTTCAGTCTCTGCCTTGATCGGAGCCTTTGTTTCCTGAGCTTTTTGTGTGGAAGCACATCCAGTAAAAAGAAACATGGATACAGATAAACAGGTCATTAACAAATATTTTTTCTTCATAATTATTTCTCCTTTTGTTTTATTTCTGTTATATAGACGAAAGAATGAAATAAAAAGTTGGAGTACAGAGAAGTTTTTTAATCTTTCTGGATTCGTTTCATCTCTCTTGTTACCCTTCCACTTTTATTTGCACTTTGCACTTTGATGCGAAAATATTTTTAATGATAAACATTAAAAAATTATTGCATTTCATAAAATAAAAGAGTATAATCAAGATATAAAAGAAAAAAGCAAGACAAACATTACAAATGGAAGGAGTGAATGATATGAAGCGCGAAACATTGAAAAATCTCAGCCGCCAGTCTCTTCTGGAACTGCTCTCTGAGGAGAGCGGCCTTTTCTGTTCCTATTTAAAAGTGTTTCTTTTTCTAAATGTGGCAATCATTTTGATGTATGCAACAATTTTTGTCAGTGTATTGGCTGTTCCTGGCTTTTATACAGAGGGAAACAATCTGGGAAGTTTTTTATCCCAGATTCTGGGAGGATTGTTTATTGTAGAAGATGGAACCAGCACACGTATCAGTTTTCTGATATTAAGTGTTTGTGCAGTATCTAAAATCGTTCCTAGTCTAATCACCTGCTATGTATTTCTGGCGCTGCTGCGTATATTCAGACGGATCAAGACAGGGGAGACGCCTTTTACAGCCCTTAGCGCCCATATGTGGAAAAATTGTTCCCGCGTCTATGCAGTATTAGCTGTGCTGGCTTTTCTCAGCAGTTTTATATTTGGAATTGCCGGACTGGCTGCTCTGCTTCCCTATATGATGACCTATCTGTTTTTCCATGCTCTGGAACTTATTTTTCTCTACGGAGAAGGACTTCAGACGGAATCTGATGAAACCTTATAAGCGGGCAGAATCATCCGTCCGATTTGCATGAAAGGAGTTTACATGGCTATTATTCTTCGCCTTGACCGGGTAATGGCTGACAGAAAGATGTCTCTCAATGAGCTGTCGGAGCGGGTAGGCGTTTCCAATGTCAATTTGTCAAAAATTAAAACAGGAAAAATCAGCGCTATCCGCTTTTCCACACTCAATGCTATCTGCGATGTCTTAGACTGTCAGCCTGGGGATATTTTAGAATATATCCGAGATGATAACATTCCGCTCTAAATGCAGTAGTAACAGAAATCCAGGATTTCACTTTTAATCCTTTTTCAGCAAATCGCAGACAATGGCAGAAAAGGTGACAGCTCCCTTTACTAAAACCTCTTCATCTACGTCGAACCGTACGGTGTGCTGAGGGGAGGCCATTTTTGTCATCGTTCTCATATAAACAGCCTGTCCCCCCTGCTCCTGTACCCGGTTCATCATAAAACCGATATCCTCACTGCCCCAGTTCTTTGCATTTGGATTACTGCTGATCCGATACTGGGGCAGATGATTTCTGACCAGATTTGAAATCCGTTCGATCAGTTCAGGACTGCTGACCTGGGAAGGCGCCCGTCCCATCAGCTTCATTTCACAGCTGCACTCTTCCATGGCTGCCGCTGCCTGGCAGATTTCTTTTGCCCGTCGATCCATATATTGATTAATTTCATCGGTCTCTCCGCGGACTTCCATGGAGATCATGGCCTCATCTGCTACCACATTGCTGTTGCTGCCTCCTCGGATTACGCCTACATTCACGCGGCTGATACCCTGACTGTGTCGGGCAATGCCGGACAGTCCCACGGCAGCGTGGGCAGCTGCCAGTACGGCATTTTTTCCCTCCTCCGGAAAACCTCCTGCATGGGCTGCCTGGCCATGAAAAAACACATTATATTTGCAGGTAGCCAGGGAACCATAGGTTCCAGGGGTAATATCTCCATCATCTTCCTTGTCATCCGGCGCTACATGGGTTCCGGCAAAATAATTGACCCCGTCCAGATGACCGTTTTCCACCATGGCATAGGCTCCTCTTGTCCCCTCCTCACCAGGCTGAAACAGAAATTTTACAGTGCCATGCAGATGATTTTTAAGGGCGGACAGAATTTTGGCTGTTTCAAGGCCTATCGCTGTATGGCAGTCATGGCCACAGGCATGCATCATCCCCGGATTTTGTGAGGAAAAACCCTCGCAAAAAGGGCGATGCTCCAAATCCTGTGCTTCCTCCATGGGAAGGGCATCAATGTCAAAGCGCAGAGCGACGGACGGCCCTTCCCCGCAGTGTAGAATTCCGATGACTCCTGTATATCCCTGCCCCATTTCCTCTGTCAGAAATTCAGGGGAAGCGCCCTGCTCCTGTACCTTTCTAAAATGAAGATCCAGAACTTCCTGCGGCGGCACACCGATACGGGCCTCTTCTTTGCATACATCCTTTCCAGTGAGCACCTCCATGCCAAGACTTGTTAAATATTCGGCAATTTTTGCGGAGGTTCTCATTTCCAGCCACCCAGTCTCTGGATATCGATGAAAATCTCTCCTGAGCCGGATGAGATCCTCCCTGTCACCCTCTGCCATGGCTGAAATGGTTCTGTATATAGTTTCGTCTGAATAAATCAGTGTTTTCTGTTTTGTTTCCAATTCTGCCTCCTCCTTTCAAAAACAGTTGTTGATCAATGCTGAAACTATTTGAATATTCTTGTTTTTTAGTATACTATAAAAGCAGCATTTTTTCTACTGGCGTAAATTTTGCATACAGCAGGCACAAAACCTGCTCAGCGAAATTCACGTTAATTTTCTGCTGACGTGAGGAACAATAACATGAACAACAAACATGAAAATTCTAAAAAAATTTTAATTATCGGCTCTACCTGCGTGGACATTATCATCAATATAGATCATCTGCCTAAAACAGAAGAAGATATCCATCCCTTCAGCCAGTCTATGGCTCTGGGAGGATGTGCCTACAATGCAGCGAATATCGTGCGTCTGTTTGGAGCGTCTCATACCTTTATTTCACCTGTGGGAACCGGGGTTTATGGAGATTATGTCAGAAAAGAGCTGAACAGGAAAGGAATTCCTGTGCTGGTCGATGTTCCTGACCGGGAAAATGGATGCTGCTACTGCCTGGTGGAAAAGGGAGGGGAGAGAACCTTTATGTCACTCCACGGAGCGGAATACACCTTCTGCAGAAGCTGGATGGAGCCTTTTGAAAAAGAAACATTTGACATGACCTATATATGCGGACTGGAGATAGAGGAGCCTACGGGCAGCGAACTGATCGGATATCTGGAGGATCACAGGGAACAGCAGATTTTTTATGCGCCCGGTCCCAGAGGAATTCTGATAGGACAGGAAAAGACCAGCCGTCTCTTTGCTCTTCACCCGGTTCTTCACATCAATCAGGCAGAAGCCTGTGCTCTTTCCGGGTGCAGAACTGCCAGAGAAGCCGCAGAGGCTCTCTTTCAGAAGACAGGTAATACAGTCATTATTACCTTAGGAAAAGACGGGGCCTGCTGTCTGGAACAGAACAAAGATTTCTACTATGTGCCTGCTTATCCGACCATGGTAACCGATACAGTGGGAGCAGGTGATTCCCATATTGGAACGGTCATGGCCTGCCTGAGTCTTGGATATAGTATGAGAGAGGCCCTTTTGGCTGCCAGCCGGATTTCTGCCGCGGTGGTCAGTGTAAAAGGAGCCTCCCTCTCTGAAGAAGAATTCTCAAATATTATTTTTTAGCCTACAGCATATCTCCATACTGTCTGGCCGCCTCCATAAAAGGCCCCATCTCCTGGCGAAGTTCTTCCCGGATCTTTGCCAGGTCAGCTTTTACCAGCTGCTTTCCTCTTACCAGCAACTGTCCGTTTACCATGACAGTATCCACATTGGAGGCATTAGCCGAGTAGACCAGAGCAGAATATGGGTTGTAGCAGGGGAACATATTGACAGAATCAGTCTCTACAATAACTAAATCTGCCTTCTTTCCAGCCTCGATGGATCCCAGTTCCTTTTCTGCCCTGACAGCTCTGGCTCCTCCCATGGTTCCGATTCTTACAATATCTTCAGCCGGGAACAGACTTCTGTCATGATAAGCTGTCTTCTGAAAATCGGCAAACAGCTTAAATAAGGTAAATAAATCCAGTGTATTTCCAGAGGAGGCTCCATCTGTTCCAAATCCTACGGGAATCTGTCTGCTCTGCATAGCGGGGACAGGAGCGACACCTCTGCCGCCCTTTGTATTGGAGCCGATGCAGTGGGCTACCGAGGTTCCTGTCTCTGCCAGCAGATCCATGTCATGATCCGTCATATATACGCAGTGTGCCAGTAGAGTCCTATTGCTCAGCACACCCAGATCCTGTAAAAATTCAGATGGAGTCATATTCTTTTCACGGCGGAACTGCTCCAGCTCAAAATCCATTTCACTGGCATGAAGAGTAAACAGGGTATCATGCTCACAGGCCAGTTCGTAAACTTTTCGCAGCATTTGGGGGCTGTTGCTGTAGGTGGCATGAGGAGCCGCAGAAGGTTTTACCAGACTGCTGCCCTTCCACTGCTTAATAAAACTTTCAGCATAAGATAGGCCGCCATAAGGCTCCTCGCTGTCGCAGGTTTTCTGCCCGATTACCGTTTCTCCCAGCCAGCCCCGGATTCCCAGTTCCTCGCATGCCTCAGCCACCTGATCCTCAAAGTAGTACATATCCACAAAGGAGGTAACTCCAGCCAACAGCATTTCGCAGATTCCATATCTGGCAGCCAGGCGGACCAGCTTTCTGGTCATGGCATCATTTTCCAGAGGAAAAAGAAAACGTCTCAGGCGGTCGGCACAGTCATCTCCCAATGTCCGGAAGGGCATCATAGAGACGTGGCAGTGGGTGTTGATCATGCCTGGAAGCAGAATTCCTCCGTGTCCGTCGATTATCTGGGAGGCGTCAAAGGCCTGGATATCTGCCTGCAGATCAGACTCCTCTCCTGCTTTTACAATTTTGTCTTCATCAACCAGAACACAGCCATTTTGAAAGACTGTGTTTTTTTCATCCATAGTAAGCACCGTTACGTTCCGAATCAATGTTTTCATCCAGTTTTCCTCCTACTCTCCCATTTTTCTATTGATATATTCTGTTTTTGTCTTGGAATAGATAAATTTTTGACTGGAGTAAAGGCTGTAATATCCAGAAAGCGTAAAGCTGACGGCAATGACCAGAACAAAGTATGGCATTGCCTCGTATCCGAACATTTCAAAGCCAATCAGCAGAGTGGAAATAGGACAGTTTGTAACTCCTGCAAACAAAGCCAGCATACCGCAGGCTGTCATCAGGCCAAATGGCTGTCCTGTTACCATGGCAAAACTGCAGCCAAAGACAGCGCCGATACAGAAAGTCGGCACAATCTCTCCTCCTTTAAAGCCAGCTTCCAGTGTCACTGCCGTAAACAGGATTTTCCATAGAAAGGCTTCGTACCGGACATCCCCCTCAAAGCACCGTTCAATCAGCTGAATACCGCTTCCATTATAGTCAAAGGAGCCTTCCAGCAGAGTCAGCCCGATAACCAGGACAGCGCCGACTGCGATCCGCTTTCCCGGAGAGGGAACATATCGCTGGTATATTTTTCCGGTTTGGTGAAGGGCAATGCAGAACAGCTCTGAAACCAGCGCGCATAAGATACCTAACACGATTATAACCAGCGCCCCTTTCAGGCTGAAACCAGGAACAGGTCCGATCACAAATGCCTCTGGATGAAGCCCCAGATTTCTGGAAACCGCTGCTCCGATAAAAGCAGAAAATACACAGGGCACAAGAGCTGCGTAATACATAACGCCAATGGTCACAACTTCCATGGAAAACAGAGCCGCAGCCATCGGAGTTCCGAAGAGAGCGGCAAAGGCTCCGCTCATTCCGCACATGACAGCAATCTTTTTATCCTTGTCATCCAGCCGCATCAGGCGTCCAATGTGGTTTCCAATGCTTCCCCCCATCTGCAGGGCAGCTCCTTCCCGTCCTGCAGAGCCGCCGCACACATGGGTGAGAAGCGTTCCCAGGAAGATCGCAGGAGCTGTCTTTGGGGAAATATCAGAATCTGTGTAAATCGATTCAATGACCATATTAGTTCCCCTGTTTTTGTCTTCTTTCAGCAGATGATAAAGCCACAAAATCATAAGGCCTGATACAGGCAGAAGAAACAGTGTCCAGTGGTGTCTGCTGAAATAGGATCCAGCTCCCAGGACAAGGTGGCCAAATATTGTACCTATCAAGCCGGTAGAAAGGCCAATAAGAATGGAAACAGCGCTCCACTTGATAAAAAACCAGATATTTTTACCAAGCGGAGTATTTTTACTTAACTGATACATCGCTTTAACAGCTCCCCCGTCTGCTGCTACATTTCATAGACGCTTTTTGACTTTACAAGCTTTGGACGATATCCCGCATCACTTAATGCAGCTACAATCGTATTTTTGTGATCTGTTCCGAACGCCTCCAGTGTGATCCTCAGTTCCACTGCAGCGTTTCGGTTGATGCTGACAAACTGGTTGTGCTCCAGCTTAATGACATTGCCGTGCTGTTCTGCTAAAAGGGAGGAAACCTTTGCCAGCTCTCCTGGTTTGTCAGGAAGCAGCACAGAAACAGTAAATACACGGTCTCTCTGAATGAGTCCGTGCTGGACAATGGAAGCCATTGTAATTACATCCATGTTTCCGCCGCTTAAAATCGACACAATTTTTTTCTTTTTTACATCCAGATGCTTTAAAGCGGCTACTGTCAGAAGACCGGAGTTTTCTACAACCATCTTGTGGTTTTCCACCATATCCAGAAAGGCTACGATCAGTTCGGCATCATCAATGGTAATAATCTTGTCTACATTTTCCTGAATGTATGGGAACAGAAGATCACCTGGTCTCTGAACCGCGGTTCCGTCTGCAATCGTATTGACACCCGGAAGGGCCACTACCTTACCTGCCTTTAAGGATTCCTGCATGCAGTTTGCGCCAGCCGGCTCCACTCCGATTACTTTGATTTTAGGATTTAAGAGCTTGGCCAGAGTAGATACGCCGGTACAAAGGCCGCCTCCTCCAATAGGAACTAAAATATAGTCTACAGTCGGCAGTTCTTTGATAATCTCCATAGCAATCGTTCCCTGCCCTGTCGCTACATCCAGGTCGTTAAAAGGATGGACAAAGGTGTAGCCGTGCTCATCTGCCAGCTGATAGGCATGGGCTAAAGCCTGATCAAACACATCTCCCTCCAGTACTACCTCAGCTCCATAGCCTCTGGTACGGTTGACTTTCATTAAAGGGGTGGAGGTAGGCATGACAATCGTAGCCTTGATGCCTGCCAGTTTGGCTGCATAGGCAACTCCCTGGGCATGGTTTCCAGCAGAAGCAGTGATCAGTCCCTTCTGCTTCTCCTCCTCTGACAGAGTGCTGATCTTATAGTAAGCGCCTCTTACTTTATAAGCACCTGTGTACTGCATATTTTCCGGTTTAAAATATACCTTATTTCCTGTCATGTTGGAAAAGTGTTCACTGTAGACCAGTTTTGTCTCCGAGATCACTTTTCCTACCACCTCAGTGGCTTCCTCAAATTTTTCCAGTGTCAGCTTCTTCTCATTCTCGCACATGGTATTCCTTCTCCTCTTCTGCTTTTTTACTTGTCTGCCGGCTTTTCAAACAGGGCGTTTACAAAATCATTTGCATTAAATTTCTGAAGATCCTCGATTTTTTCTCCAATTCCAATATATTTTACTGGAATACCCAGTTCTGACTGAATCGCTACAGCGATTCCTCCCTTGGCAGTTCCATCCAGCTTTGTCAGAATAATTCCTGTAATATCAGCTGCTTCCATAAACTGCTTGGCCTGAGCCAGGGCATTCTGCCCAGTCGTTCCGTCTAAGACCACCAGAGTTTCCCGGTAGGCATCCGGATATTCCTTGTCAATGATCCGGTTGATCTTTTTTAACTCCTCCATTAGATTCTTTTTATTATGAAGGCGTCCCGCCGTATCACAGATCAGGATATCTGCGTGCCTTGACTTGGCAGCCGCGACAGCATCGTAGATAACAGCAGCCGGATCAGAGCCTTCCTGCTGGGCAATCAGCTCCACACCCGCCCGGTTGGACCATTCTGTCAGCTGCTCGATAGCTGCCGCACGGAAAGTGTCAGCTGCCGCTAAGATAACCTTCTTTCCCTGATCTTTCAGCTGGCCTGCCAGTTTTCCAACTGAGGTGGTTTTACCTACTCCATTCACTCCAATGACGAGAACTACAGACTTTCTTTTTTCAAATTCATAGGCATTCTCCCCCAGATCCATCTGGGAACGAATACTTTCAATCAGCAGCTCTTTACACTCAGCAGGCTCCTTGATATGCTGTTCCTTCACCTTCTGACGGAGATCCTCCATAATCGCCATGGTTGTCTGGATTCCCAGATCCCCCATAATCAGAGTCTCCTCAATTTCCTCATAGAAATCGTCGTCAATAGCTGAAAATCCGCTGAAAATAGAATCAATTCCAGCTACAATTGAATTTCTTGTTTTCGTCAGCCCTTCTACCAGGCGTCCGAAAAATCCCTTTTTCCCTCCGCTCATTCATGTTCCTCCTCTATTATATTTTTATCTAAAATCTTGTCTTTCCCGCCTTTGCCTGGGCTTCCAGCTCGCTTTCCACAAGACTTACTGAAACGAGAGTGGAAACTCCCTTTTCCTGCATGGTAATACCATACAGCCGGTCTGATGAAACCATGGTTCCCCTTCGGTGGGTGATGACGATAAACTGCGTATTTTTTGTCAGCTTGTGAAGATATTTTGCAAACCGCTCTACATTGGAATCGTCTAAGGCCGCTTCGATCTCATCCAGAAGGCAGAAAGGAGACGGCTTTAGGTTCTGGATGGCAAAGAGGAGGGCAATCGCGGTCAGCGCCTTCTCTCCTCCGGAAAGCTGCATCATATTTTGAAGCTTTTTTCCAGGCGGCTGGGAAATAATCTGAATTCCTGCTTCCAGAATGTCTTCATCCTCCTGGAGAACCAGGGCGCCGTGGCCGCCGCCGAACAGCTCCTTAAAGACCTTATCAAATTCCTGACGGATCAGGGCAAATTTTTCCTCGAACTGAAGCCGCATACCTGTATCCAGCTCCTCGATAATTTTAAAAAGAGCTTCCCTGGCAACGGTGAGATCCTCGTGCTGATCCTTTAAAAATTCATATCGCTCAGAGATCTCCCGGTAATCCTCTATCGCATTGACATTGACATTTCCAAGATTTTTAATCCTGTTCTTCAATCCTTCAATAGCATGACGGATATCGGGGATAGTTCCCGGTTCCTCTTCCTGAAGAGACTGTGCTCCGGAATAGGTCAGCTCATACTCCTCCCACATATAGGAAACCTGAGCCTCCATCCGCTCTGTCAGCCGTTCCTTCTGCCCTTCCAGCCGGTACAGCTCCTTATCCAGTCGGCTGATTTCTTCAGAAAGCTCTTCTCGCTTCTGGAAAAAGTCCTTCTGCTTTGCTGTCAGACGCTCTCTCTCCTGGGAACTCTGAGCCAGTGTTTCTTCCAGCTCCCGGGTTTTGAAAGTCTCGTTCTGGATCTGCTGCTGGATCTGCCGGATCTCCTCCTGCTTTTTGGCAATAACGTCTTCACTTGCGCCGCTGCCGTTCAGAAGGTGATCCCGCTCCTCTTTCAGGCCTTCCTGTTCCTGCAAGATACGGTTTAAATTTTCTACAATGAAACGGTCCTGCTGCCGGATTTGTGCTGTACACAGCTGAGCGGCAGACAGCTGTCTGGCCGCTTCCTCCCGCTTTAGCTGGAAATCAGACAGCTGTCTGGAAAGCTGTTCTGAGCGTTCCTCCTGCTCTTTTTGAAGCTGCCCAAGTTCATGTTCTTCTCTGGACAGGCGTGCTCGATTTTCACGAACTTCCCTAAGCTGGAATTCCAGTTCTCTGTTTTCCATCACCAGATCAGCCGCAGCTTCTGCAATCTCCTGCTTTTTTCCCTCAAGCCGTTCCATATTAAGCTGGGCTGTATTTTTTCTCAGAACAACCGCCTGCTTTGCTTCCCTGAGCCGGGCCGCTTCCTCAGCGCACTGGGCTTTCAGCCGGTCATTGGCTGCGATTGATTTCTGAATCTCTTCTACTTCTCTTAATGTCTTCTGGCAGGCAGCCTGAAGCTCAGAAAGCTCTCTCTGGCGTCCCAGCAGATTGCTGCTGTTTTTAAAGGATCCTCCTGTCATGGATCCGCCTGCGCTTAAAAGTTCTCCTTCCAGTGTGACGATTCGAAGTGTATGGCGGAATTTTCTGGCCAGAGCAATCGCATGATCAATTGTGTCGGCCACTACCACACGCCCTAAAAGATACTGGATCAGAGTTCTGTATTCATCCTTTACTTCTACCAGATCACTGGCCAGGCCTAAAATCCCCGGTTCCCGCAGCGCAGCCTCCTGGGTAAAGCCTCCTCTGCTGCTGATGCCTGTAAGGGGAAGGAAGGTAGCCCGTCCATATCTGTTTTTTTTCAGATATTCGATGAGCTCCTTCGCTGTCTCTTCCCGATCTGTGACAATATTCTGAATACTGCCGCCCAGGGCGGTTTCAATGGCTGTTTCATATTTTTTTGAGGTTGAAATCAAATCCGCCACTACGCCATGGATACCTGGAATTCTGTTTTTCTGCTCCATGACCCGGCGGATGCTGCTGCCATATCCCTCATACCGTTCCGCCAGATTCCGCAGAGATTCCAGGCGGGAATGGCTGATATGGTAATCCTGCTGGCTTCGGTTCAGCTGTTTAACGAGGGAGGCACTTTCCTCCTCAGCACACGTCAGCCGGACCGCTGTTTCCTCTTCCTGGGTCTCCAAAGCCTGAAGATCCTGTTTTGCCTGGCTGAAACGCTGCTGTTCCTTTTTCAGCTCCTCTTCCTGCACAGATTCATCGCTTTTAAAGCGCAGAAGCTTCTGTGTAACCTCTGAGCGGCGGACATCCACCTGCTCCAGCATGGTCTCGTACCTCTGGCTTTTCGCAGCCAGATTTGCCTTTTCATTCAGTGCAGAGATGATAGCGTCCTTAGCTGTCTCAGATTCTTCAGAGAGCTTTAAAATCTGCTGCTCTGTCTCCGTAAGAGCCTGCCCTGCCTGGGAAAGCTCCTGTTCCGCCTGGGATACCTGCCTTCTGGTTTCCTCTCTCTGTTTTTCATACTCGCTTTTCTGCTCGTCCTTTCCAAGCAGCTCCTGCTCAATGGAGGAAATCCGTTCCTTCATGTGCTCTTCATTCAGTTGCTCGGAGCGAATCTGTTCCTGCAGGACTGCAATCTGCCCGTCCAGGCTCTCCTTTAACAGGACAGATTTAGAATGTTCCTCCCTGGCAGAGGCGATTTTTTCCTCAGAAGCAGCGCTTTCCTTCTCCAAATGGTCAAAATCCTGTTTCAGCTTTTCCGACTGCCTGGATGCGCCGTCCCAGTCTCCCTTTACGATAGCTGTTTTCTGTTCCATATCTGCAAGCTGCAGCTGCAGTGCCCTGTGTTCTAAAAGAAACAGATTAGCATCTCTGCCCTTGAGTTCCTCCTTTAATTTCAGATACTCCTTAGCTGCCTCTGACTGGATCTTTAAAGGTCCCACCTGCTTTTCCAGCTCTGACAGGATATCCTTTACCCGCACCAGATTCTGCTCTTCATCCTCCAGCTTTCTCTGGGCAATCAGCTTGCGCTTTTTAAATTTAACAATTCCTGCTGCTTCATCAAACAGCTCCCTGCGCTCTTCCGGACGTCCGCTTAAAATTTTGTCAATCTGACCCTGCCCGATAATGGAATAGCCTTCTTTTCCAATTCCCGTATCATAAAACAGTTCATTGATGTCTTTCAGACGGCAGGCACTTCCATTAATCTTATACTCACTCTCTCCGGAACGGTAGAGACGTCTGGAAACAGTCACCTGATCATAGGCAATGGGAAGCTCATGATCGGAGTTATCCAGGGTAATGGCCACATAGGCAAATCCCTGGGGCTTTCGGATTTCTGTCCCTGAGAAAATAACGTCCTGCATGGTTCCGCCTCTCAGCTGGCGGACCCTCTGTTCTCCCAGGACCCAGCGGACCGCATCCGCTACATTACTCTTTCCGCTTCCATTGGGACCTACAATGCCGGTAATGCCGTTATGGAATTCAAAGAGTATCTTGTTGGCAAAGGACTTAAATCCCTGAATTTCAATGCTTTTTAAATACATAGCCCACCTAAACGTCTCTGTTCTCTTCTGTCCTCAGCTTCAGGATCGCCTGATAAGCGGCCCTCTGCTCCGCAGCCTTTTTGGTCCGTCCCAGGCCGCGGCTGATTTCTTGGTTTCCAATCAGGGCCGCTACCTGAAATGTCTTGTTATGATCCGGCCCCGTTTCCTCCAGAAGTTCATAGGATAAAAGATCAGTTCCTCTGGCCTGTACCATTTCCTGCAAGATAGTCTTGCTATCATAAAAGAGTTTTTTATGTTCCATATCATTTAAGACGAAATTCAGAATGAACTCTTTTGCGCTAGTAAAACCACCGTCCAGATAAATAGCTCCGATCAGAGCCTCCATGGCATCTGAAACAACAGAATTTCTCGTACGTCCTCCGGTAGCGTCCTCTCCTTTCCCCAAAAGCAGATAGCTGCCCAAATCAATCTGTTCCGCGCAGTATGCCAAAGTTGGCTCGCATACCATACTGGCTCTTGTTTTTGTCAAATCCCCCTCCGGCATGTCGGGAAACCGGTGAAAAAGAAAATCGCTGGATACGATTTCCAGCACTGCATCCCCTAAAAACTCCAGCCGTTCGTTGCAGCCCAGCTTACTCAAATGCTTTTCATTGGCATAGGAGCTGTGACTCATGGCCAGAGTGAGAAGAGAGCTGTCCTTAAAGGTGTAGCCGATTTTCTCCTGAAGCTCTTTTAAATGTTCATGTATCATATAGATCCTCCTGACTGTTGGCGATATGATGGAAGCAGCCCTGTTCCCAGAGCTGCTTCTTCGCTGAAATGGTATTAATTTAACGCATTCTTAATCTGCTCTGCTGCATCTCCCACTGTCGCAATCTTCTCAGCTGCTTCTGTGGGAATTTCAATATCAAATCCTTCTTCAATTCCCATTACAATCTGAAAAATATCCAGGGAATCTGCACCCAGATCATCTACAAACATGGTTTCCATAGTAATCTCTTCTGGATCCACATTTAATACCTCTGAAATAATCTTCTGCAGTTTTTCGAATTCCATTGCTGTTTTATGCCTCCCTGTCCTCTTTTTCTTTCAGGCTCTCCTGGATCTTTGCATTGACACCCTGCTCTGTAAAGGTAAGGCACTGGATAATGGAATTTTTTACCTCAGTCCGTTTGGAGCTTCCATGTGTCTTGACTACCAGCCCCTTTAAGCCCAGAAGCGGCGCTCCGCCGTACTGACTGGCATCAAAACTCTTCAGCGTTGCTTTTAAAGCCGGTTTTATAAGCAATGCACCGATTTTAGAGCGGAGGCTTGTCATCATGCCCTCCTTTACCTTGGAGATCAGAGCGGCTCCTACCCCCTCATACAGCTTTAAAATAACATTGCCCACAAAGGCCTCTGCTACAATAACGTCTGCTCCGCCATGGGGAATCTCACGTGCTTCAATACTTCCGGTAAAATTAATGTCGCTGCACTCCTTCAGAAGAGGGAAAGTCTCTTTTACCAGGGCATTTCCTTTTTCCTCCTCAGCGCCGATATTAACGATAGCGACTCTGGGCTCCTTCACTCCCATAGCGTGCTCCATATAAATGGATCCCATCTTGGCAAACTGGACCAGATGGGAAGGACGGGCGTCCACATTGGCTCCTCCATCCAAGAGCAGAGAGACTCCTTTATCGGTAGGAATGAGAACTGCTAACGGCGGACGCTCTACTCCCTTGATGCGCCCTACCAGCACCTGTCCTCCTACCAGAATAGCGCCTGTGCTTCCAGCTGAAACAATGGCATCTGCCTCGCCTTTTCTCACCATGTTCATACCCACTACAAGGGAGGAATCCTTCTTTTTACGCACTGCGTTGACAGGCGGTTCCTCTGTGGAAATCACTTCGCTTGCATGGATGACTTCAATCTGTTCCTTATTATATGTATACTTGGAAAGCTCCTGATTCACGGCATCTTCCTGGCCGATCAGGAGAACCTTTATCTCGCTTCTCTCCTTTACCGCTTCTACGGCTCCCGCCACCAGCTCTTCTGGAGCGTTATCTCCGCCCATGGCGTCTACTGCTATTCGTATCATCTATTTTTCCTTCTTTCCCTTTTAAACCTGTAATTACTATACTAGAGATTTTATGAGAAATCAATCTATTTTTCGATTCAGAAACAGGACGGCCAGACTTCCGTTGCCTACAGTCTCTTTCCCAGCTCCCAGAATGCCAGGCAGGCCGCAGAGGCTGCGTTAAGGGAGTCTACGTTCCTGGCCATTTTGATCCGCACCGTATAGTCACAGTCCGCGATAGTATCTGCGGCCAGACCGTCCCCCTCTGTTCCGATGATCACTGCAAGCTTTTCCTCTGCTTTTAAGGCTGGATCGTCCAGAGTGGTTGAATCATCCCTCAGAGCCATGGCTGCCGTTTTAAAGCCCATCTCTCTCAAAAGATGGATTCCATCCTTTGGCCAGGTTTCTGTCTTTTCATTAAAAAAGGTCCATGGAATCTGGAAGACAGTTCCCATGCTGACCCGGCTGGCTCTCCGGTAGAGAGGATTGCTGCAGCCTGGTGTTAAAAGCACTGCGTCCATGTTCATAGCGGCTGCTGAACGGAATACAGCCCCTACATTTGTGGGATTCATCACATTTTCAAGAACTGCAATCCGAGTCAGTCCGGCGCAGAGGCTTCTGACATCAGGAAGGGCTTTCCTGCGCATGGCGCATAGAAGACCTCTGGTCAGCTGAAACCCTGTCAATTTTGTGAGCACGTCAAATTCTGCCGTGTAGACGGGAATTCCTCCGCACCGTGCCAGAAGTTCTTTTGCCTCTCCCTCCATACATTTCGGATCGGTGAGAAAGGAAATCGGCTCGTACCCTGCATCTAAAGCCCGTTCAATGACCTTAGGGCTTTCTGCAATAAAGATGCCTGTGTCCGGCTCATAGTAATGGAGCAGCTGCCCCTCTGAAAGCCGGGCATAAATATCCAGCTCAGGAGCTGAAAAATCGGTAATCCAATGAATATCTGCCATCATATACTCCTCATTTTTATTCTGATTCTGGCCCTATCGCTTCTCTGAGCCTCAAAAGTTCCTCCTCAGTCAGCAGATCAGACAGACGGTTTCCTCTGGTCTCTGTTTCCAGGCAGAATTCCTCACGAAGCGCCTGATTCATCCGTTCCAGCTCCTTTTCCAGCTCTCTGGAGGAGATAAGACGGCAGCCCTGGCCCCGGATAATAACCTGCTCTACTCCATCGGAGGTAGCTACTGATATATCGAAGCGTTCGGCATTTTGGTGGGCAAATTTTTCAATGTACTGATCCGCCGTTTCTGCTTCCCTGGTAAATACTACCTGAATGTTGTGGTAGGAACTGACCTCTGTCTTATGGCCCTCTACCCGGTAGGAATCAAATACAACCATAAGAGCACATTGACGGACAGCCTGGTAATTACAGAGCATATCTAAAAGGGCCAGTCTGGCGCCGTCTAAATTGTCCTCTGCCAGGGCTTTCAGCCGTTCCCAGGCAAAAATTACATTGTAGCCGTCTACCAGCAGATACTCCTGTCTTCTGCCAGCAGTGTATGGTGCAGAATGAATCGGCTGCGGCGACAGCTCCTCTGCAAAACGGCGCTGCTTTTTGATGCTGGAGGAATATTTTTTCCTGGGTACATCTTTTCTGCGGCTGTTAGAATAGAAGGTTTTCTCCAGAATAGCATCAATCTCCTCTGTCCCCATCCATGGTTCCTCAGAGTTTTCTTGTTTTTGGCCAGAACCGGGATTTCGAAATCCCTTTGTCTGCTCTTCCTGTTCTGAGTTTTCTGCCTCCAGAGCGAAACCGCTTTCTACATGCATGTAGGATTTCGCCTCATCCCAGGAAACGATAAAGCCTGCGCCGTGGGAACAGAAAACAGAACTGGCGGGATTTTCTGTATCTCTCTCTGGATCATATCCGATGCGGGCAATCACCTCCTCCTTGTTGTGACAGGGGCGGTATCCAAGCAGAGAGCAGGAAAGCCTGCCTCTCCCTCTGGAGTAGGCGGTAAGCTCCGCCTGATATTCTGTCAGGCAGACGGCAGGAGCCTGTCCTGTCAACAGGGCCATGCCGTCCTTTGACTCTTCCAGAATGCAGGTACCGCTTCTCTGCTCCATATCATTCATAGCCCGGCCAATGGACTGCTCCGGCAGCTCCAGGCGGTAGGAATACCAGGGCTCTAGAAGGATAGATTCTGCTTCCATCAACCCCTGGCGCAGTGCCCGGTAAACAGCCTGACGGAAATCCCCTCCCTCTGTATGTTTGGGGTGGGCTTTGCCTGCTGTCAGGGAAATATGCATATCGGTAATGGGAGATCCTGTGAGAACGCCAGGATGCTGGCGCTCCTCCAGATGGGTGAGAACAAGACGCTGCCAGTTTTTATCCAGAATGTCCTCGCTGCATCTGGTTTCAAAGGAAAGTCCGCTTCCCGGCTCCCCTGGCTTCAGAAGAAGGTGAACCTCCGCATAATGGCGGAGAGGCTCAAAATGACCCGCCCCTTCTACGGGAGCGGCAATGGTTTCCTTGTATACAATGGATCCGGAGCCGAACTGTACAGAAACACCGAACCGTTCTTCTATCTGGTTTTTCAGCACTTCTATCTGTACCTGTCCCATCATCTGCATGGAAATTTCCTGCAGAGACTCGTTCCACAAAACCCGAAGAAGCGGATCCTCCTCCTCCAGCTGCCTTAGTTTTGGAAGAAAGGCAGCGGCATCACAGCCGTCCGGCAGTATTAACCGATACGTCAGCACCGGCTCCAGGACAGGCACTGCATGCTCCTCTTCAAATCCTAATCCCTGCCCTGCAAAGCTTGCAGATAAGCCGGATACAGCACAGACAGAGCCTGCTTTGGCTTCCGGAACAGCCTCAAACCGGCTTCCGGAATAAATACGGATCTGATTAATTTTGTCAGGACAATCTGGAACAGGGGCAGATTTTACTTTCAGTGTCCCTCCTGTCACTTTCAGATGCGTCAGCCGGTTTCCCTGACTGTCTCTGGAAATTTTGTAAATTCTGGCTCTGAACGCTTCCGGATATACAGGCGCTTCTGCCAGGCGGCTGAAACTGTCAAGAAATTCTTTCACACCCTGCAGCTTCAAAGCAGAACCGAAAAAACAGGGAAACATCTTTCTCTGCCGAATCAGGCGGCTGATTTCCGCTTCCTCTACCATTCCTGTTTCCAGATAGGTATCTAAAAGCTGCTCTTCACACATGGCAGCCTGTTCATAGAACTCTTCCGTGCCTTCTTCCTGAAAATCGATGCAGCCATCATCCAGGCGTTTCTTCAGCTGCTCCATCAAATCACTGCGGTTTGTTCCCGGCTGATCCATTTTGTTGATAAACAGGAAAACAGGGATTTCATATCGAGCCAGGAGACGCCACAAGGTTTCTGTATGGCTCTGGATCCCGTCAGAACCGCTGATGACCAGGACAGCATAATCCAATACCTGAAGCGTCCGCTCCATCTCCGCCGAAAAATCCACATGCCCCGGCGTATCCAAAAGTGTAACTGCCGTATCATTCCACCGAAGCTCTGCCTGCTTGGAAAAAATAGTAATACCTCTGGCCCGTTCCAGCTGGTAGGTGTCGAGAAATGCGTCCTGGTTGTCCACCCGCCCCAGTTTCCGGATCGTTCCGGACAGATACAGAAGAGCCTCTGACAGAGTTGTTTTCCCGGCATCTACATGGGCCAGAATTCCTGCGCAGATATGCTTCTTTAACTGCTTTTCATCAAAAACTTCCATGGCGGCCTACCGTTTATTTTTTTTGTAGAGAATCAGAAGTCCCTTTAACAGCAGATCATCATCCAGAATCACTTCTCTTCTGCAGTGCGGTACAATACACTTAGCCAGACCTCCGGTGGCGATGACAGTCAGTGTCTCTCCCATCTCCTCCTGAATTCTGTCGATGATTCCGTCCATGGCAGCGGCTGCGCTGTAGATCATGCCGCTTTTCATACAGTCAATGGTATTGCGTCCAATTACTCTGGCAGGAGCTTCCAGACTGATTCCTCCTAGCTGGGAAGCGTGGGCAGTTAAAGAATCCAGAGATACTCTAAGACCTGGATAAATCATACCTCCCAGATACCGCTTTTCCCGGTCAATCACACAGACTGTATTAGCTGTTCCCATGTCAAAAATCATGAGGGGAACTGGATATTCAGCAATTCCAGCCACAGAAGCTGCCACCAGATCAGCGCCCAGCTGGGCTGGATCGTCAAGCCGGATATCTAATCCTGTCTTAATACCAGAACCGATCACAAGGATCTCTTTTTTCAGGATCTTTTCCGCTGCCAGCTTAATATTTGTGGTAATCTGAGGCACAACGGAGGAAATAATGCCTCCTTCAATCTCCTCGGCACAGATATGGTAAATGTCCAGAACGCTCTTAATGTCAATGGCATACTCTAACTCTGTCTTAATGCGGACCGTGGACAGACGCTCGATAAAATGGCATTTTTCCTTGTCGATACATCCAATCACAATATTTGTATTTCCTACGTCAATGGCTAAAATCATTTGCATTCTCCTTCATTTGTCAGGGATTATGTTTCACACTTGTTTCATTATAATTTCAGCTTTCTGAAAATGCAAGCTTCTCATATTCCATAAATACAAAAAAGCCCCTGACGGAGCTTTTCTGTATTTTATGGATTCATTATTTGCAGAGCTTCTTAAACTCATCAGCTACGAACTGAACCTGAGTTCCTACGATTACCTGCACGCTTGTCTTGCCTGGACGGATAATGCCGGCAATACCTGCGGATTTGATCTTCTTCTCATCTACGAGAGCCTGATCCTTTACCTCCAGACGGAGACGTGTGATGCAGTTGTCGATGGAAGTTACGTTGGACGGGCCGCCAAGTCCTTCAAGAATAATGGAAGCCACCTCTGTGTAGTTGTTGTTGGAAAGGCTTACTGCCTTCTCGCTCTCTGTGTCGTCATCCTCGCGTCCTGGTGTCTTTAAGTCAAACTTAGTGATAAGAACACGGAATACCAGATAGAATACTACAAGTGCTGCAAGACCTAACGGAAGGATTAACCAAGTTTTAGCAGCAGCCGGAAGCTGTGCGGAGAACACAAGGTCTGTCAGTCCGGCAGAGAATGAGAAACCTGCACGGAAGCCAAGAGCAACTGTAATAGTTGTGAAAATACCGTATAACAGTGAGTATACTAAGTAGAGAACTGGAGCGAGGAACATGAATGCGAACTCGAATGGCTCTGTAACACCGCAGACAAAAGCAGCGACAGCAGCAGAACCTACAAGACCGATTACGATTTTTCTCTTCTCCTTCTTAGCGCACTGAACCATAGCTAAGGCAGCGCCTGGGATACCAAACATCATACATGGGAAGAATCCTGCCATGTACATACCAAGGCTCCATGTAACATCTGCAGATGTCTCGCCTGCCCAGAAGTGTGTCAGATCGCCGATACCAATTGTGTCAAACCAGAATACGTTGTTTAACGCATGGTGGAGACCAAATGGAATCAGTAAACGGTTGAAGAACGCATAGATACCTGCGCCTACTGCGTCGAGGCTCATGATACCCTTTCCAAGAGCTACTAAAGCGCCGAATACAACTGGCCATACGAAGAACAGAACAGCTGCTACAACGATGGAAACCAGTGCTGTTACGATAGCAACACAGCGTTTTCCAGAGAAGAAGGACAGCCAGTCCGGAAGCTTGGCAGTCTTAAAGCGGTTATAGCACATAGCACCGATAATACCTGCTAAGATACCGATAAACTGTGTCTCAATCTTGCTGTAGGATAAATCTACTGCGTCTGCTGCAACGCCTGTTAAAGTTCCAACAACAGCCGGATTTAACAGCTTTGTCATCATTAACCAGGATACAAGACCTGCAAGACCTGCTGTACCGTCGTTGTCATCAGACATTCCCACTGCAACGCCTACTGCGAACAGCCAGGACATGTTGTCAATCAGAGCGCCGCCGGCCTTCACAAGGAAGAAACCGATGATCTCTTTCAGTCCCTCTACGGAACCGCCCTGCATTGTACTTGGACATAATGCATATCCCAGTCCCATCAGGATACCACAGACAGGAAGACATGCAACCGGGAGCATCAGGGATTTTCCCAGTTTCTGTAAAAACTTCATTACCATAAATAATGAACCCCTTTCCTTTTTTTGCCGGACTACCGGCATTTTTTTATCTGAACCTGCCTGAAAGCAGGTGCAAATCGTAACTTAACTGTATGCTCAATTATGAAAATTCCTCAGATTCTTCTGCCAGACGGCAAAAGGCGCTTTCTGCCTCTGTCTCATCTGGTCCCTCAAAGTTCAGTGTAAGCCGTTCTCCTCCGGCAGCACCCAGGTTTAAAAGCTCCAGAATATTTTTGCAGTCTGCCTGCGCTTCCCCACAGGAAGCCGTAATCCGGCAGTTAAAATCCCGGGCAGCCATAAACAGCTGGGACGCAGGCTTCACATGAAGCCCCTCTGCTGTTTGAACGGTAATCGTCAGAGTTCTCATATTTTTGCCTCTCTACAGCTCGATAATAGCGTCTAATTCCTTGACATCCTGGCCTGTATGGCAGACCATATCCGGGAAATCAGGTGTATTGCAGATAATAACCGGTGTGATGACATCATATCCGGCAGCCTTGATAGCTTCCATGTCAAATTCTAACAGAAGTTCGCCTGCCTTTACCTTGTCCCCCTGCTGTTTGTGGGCTGTGAAATGCTCACCCTTTAAGTTTACAGTATCAAGACCCACATGAACAATAATCTCTGCGCCATTCTCAGCAGAAATGCTGACTGCGTGCTTTGTTTCAAAGAATACGCTGAGGGTTCCGTCAGCCGGAGCGACGATTTTTCCCTCAGATGGAATAATGGCAACGCCCTTTCCCAGAATCTCCTGGCTGAAGGTCGGATCGTTTACTTCTTTTAAAGAAACGGCCTTTCCTGACACAGGAGCTAAAACAACTTTCTTGTCCTCTTTTCCTCCAAACATCTTTTTCAGTGATGAAAACATGTGATTCCCTCTCTTTCTTAATCTCTGATTCGTTTTATATGAACTGCCAGATATGCGGTTTCC
Source organism: Lachnospiraceae bacterium AM93-12TA (assembly GCA_027698105.1). Taxonomy (GTDB): domain Bacteria; phylum Bacillota; class Clostridia; order Lachnospirales; family Lachnospiraceae; genus Otoolea. Next base: position 16,656 of record JAQERH010000002.1, on the reverse strand, counting down.
TCTTCCGTCACATCATGGCTGTATACCGATTTTATATGCTCCCTGATTTTCAGGCTGCAGGCATATTCCTCTGGATACATCTGGGAAATCAGACGATTAAATTCGGGATTTCCGCTGTCCAAAAGCTTTCCTGCCACAATTCTCTGGGCCAGAAAGCGCAGATGAGTGACAAATCTCTGATAGTTAAGGGAGGTTTCGTCCAGACCTACATGGAAATAATCCCGAACCATTCCCACCACGTTTTGAATCAGGTTTGTAATGTCAATCGTTTCACTCATGGCTGTATTATATTCAGCCGTTACGACATGGAGGGCAATGAAACCGGCTTCGTCTACCGGAAGACGGATGCCTATCTCCTTTTCAATCAAAGCAACTGCATATTCTCCTATCAGGTACTCTTCCTTGTAGAAAGCTTTAATCTCGCTGAGAAGCGGATTGGAAAAACGCATCTGCTTCCGAAACCGCTCAATGGCAAAATTAATATGATCGGTCAAAGTCACATAGATATTTTGATTCAGGCTTCTGTTCAGCACGCTTTTAGCGTAATTAATAATTTCCGTTGAAACCTGAATGTGCTCCAGAGGCAGATTGGAAAGAAGCTCCTTAAAACGGTTCATGGTATTCTGGCTGTCCAGACGGAATATTTTTTCAATCTTTGCTTCAGGGATTTCCTTTCCGGGCTTTGCTCCGAAGCCAAGCCCTCTTCCCATGACAACAATCTCTTTTCCTTCTGAATCCAGAGCGCTTACGATGTTATTGTTGATCACCTTATCAATTTTCATAAGTCATGCTTCTCCCTTTGGCAAACATTGCCGGGCATGAAAAAAACCAATCTTGAAGACAAGGATCTCGTCTCTTTCTGAACACTTCGGTCCTTCTCCCTCAAAATTGGTTTTGCCTGCTTACCAGTAACAATCCATAGCTTATTTATTTCCTGTTTCTGATCTTACCAAATCATTACCTATAAGTCAATAGAAACTTTATTCTTTTTTTATATATTTTTAACAAACTCTTTATTCCGAGTATTTCCGCACTCTGAGAGGGACTTCAAGCCGCTCTGCCAGGCGGCGGCTTTCTTCCACTTTAAATAGACAAAAATACGTTTTTTTACAGGTACAGTTATCAGTTTTTCTTGTTTTCTGTCATCTTCTCCAGCGTCCTGCACAGAACAGGGAAGTTAATTGGCTTAGAAATATGAGCATTCATTCCCGCCTTTTCCGTAGCCTCAATATCTTCAGAAAAGGCATTGGCTGTAATAGCGATAATCGGAACTGTTTCTGCATCAGCCCGTTCATGTTTGAGATTTCTGATTGCTGATGCAGCTTCACAGCCATCCATTTCCGGCATCTGCATATCCATCAGCACAGCGTCAAAATATGACACAGGAGAAGAGCGGAACACCTCCAGTGCCTCTCTTCCGTTCCACGCCTGCGTTACCTCAATTCCAGCCATACCTAACATCTCGCAGCATATCTCCATATTGATTTCATTGTCCTCTGCCAGAAGAATTCTAAGACCCGTCAGATTTGTATACTCTGTCTTTGCAAGATCCCTGCCTTTTTCTGAGCATTCCAAAGCGTCCTCTTCTTCCGGGGCTGAATCCGGAAGAACTTCAAAAGGAATCATCAGGGTAAACACACTGCCCTCTCCCAGTTTACTGTCTACGCTGATTTGTCCATCCATCTGGCTGACAATGCTTTTCACGATTGCCATGCCCAGTCCGGTTCCGGCAACGTATTTTGCGCCAAATCTAGTTTCCCTCTCGTAGGGCAGAAACAGACGTGTTAAAAATTCCTCCGACATTCCGGCTCCTGTGTCAGAGACGATAATGCGGAACACATCCCCGGACTGTTCCTCCATCTGTTCGACAGAGACAGCAATGGAATCGCCGGACTTCGTAAACTTAAAAGCATTGGACAGCAGATTGTTCATCACTTGTCCCAGCCGGAAGGAATCGCCTTTTACTTTCCTGTTTTTGAGATGGAAGGAAGCGGTAAAATTCTTTTCCTCCCGTTCAGCCTGAATGACAAAAGGAGCTGTGTAATCACCGACTGCTGTTTTCAAATCAAACTCATTATGTTCAATGGTGATTTTTCCTTTCCGGACCTGAGATATTTCTAAAATATCATTGATCAGTCCCAGAAGCTGACGGCTGGAAGCTCCAATTCGTTTCAGATATCCCTCCACCTGTTTTGTATCTTCAGGATGCTTTTCCGCCAGTTCAGTCATTCCGATAATGGCGCTTAACGGAGTTCTCATATCGTGGGACATGGCTGAGAAAAACTGACTCTGGGCATCTTCATTCTTTTTAGCAGTATCCAGGGCCGTCTCCAGGATATGCTGATGCTGGAGCTGACTCTTTTTTTCCTCATCTACTTCACGGAAGCAGAGCACGGCCTCATTCTGATTCAGAGAGCCATCATACAGAAGACGGACATTTACCCAGCGGTAGCCGTCCTGAAACTGTCTTCGGAAATCGCCGCCATAGTCCTGAACCTTGTGGGATACAAGGCGGTTAATATTTTCAAGAGAAAAGCTTTTGATAAACTCCTGATACGCCTTTTCCTCAATTACCTCCCCTACTATGTTTAGAAAATCACTGTAGCTGCCCTTTTCAGGGACCTGGGAACGGACATAATCCGAGCCTTTGATCATATCATAGGTATCGTTTTTAAAGTTTATCCGGTAGACTGCATAGAATGAATTTCCAAGAACCTGAACCGTCTCATTAATCCGCTTCATTTTTCTGCTGAGCAGAAAGCTTTTAACGCCCATAAACACTGCCATAACAAAACAGAAGCTGAACAGCCCCACATACCAAAGTGTTGCATTCCAGAAGCTTCCCAGCAGTTCTTTGTAGGGGATGGTTACAATACAGGTCCAGCCATTATCCATCTTTTCATAATAGACACCTCTTTTTTCGCCGTTCGGATTAATTACATAAGGATTATTTTCCGGCAATGTTCCCTTTTTGATATCATTCAGGATTCGTTTCAGATAAGGATCGACTCGTTCCACCTCCAGACAGGTCTCGCTGTACAGTACATTTCCGGCTCTATCGCAGAGATAATAAGAGCTTCCTTTTGGCAGCTCTTCATTGTTTGTGCTGATTCTGAATTTTTCTGGAAAAATATCGAATACAAGAAAGGTTTCAGGTGTTTTACATTTCTTAGCAATGGTAATAACCGGTATCTTCTGGCAGGAATCTTCATACATGTCACTGAAAACAACAGAGCCGTCTGCTTCCTCTGCCTGACGATACCATTCATGGGCAGAAGGATCGTAGTTCTTATTTTTGAGAGCCTCAACAGCAGGAATGACGGAGCCGTCTATGACTGCGTAAGGCAGAATCGAATTTTTCCCGAATGCAGCGCCTGTATTTTTATAAAAAACTGACAGCCATTCTTTGAGCTGTGTTTCACTGGGACTGTTTTCCAGAAACTGATCCAGATATCTGCCCTGTATGTTCATCAGCACCTGATATGCCGTAATATTTTTCTCCTCCTCTACGGAGTAAGAGCGGGCAAGACCGTCTCCCATGACTCTGGCGTTATCCAGCAGGTTATTTCGTATCATGTGAAAACTTGTGGCAGAAATGGCTGCGAACAGAGCCAGCAGAATCAGGCTGTTCCTTGTCCGCAGCAGGGTCTCCTTCAGTTTCCTCTGCTTTCCACCATGGCTGTTTCCTTTTCTGTCTGCACTGTTCTGTCTAACCATATACTTACTCCTTCAGGGCCTCGACTGTTTCTTCATAGGCCTTGTCAATACTTGTCATCAGCTCTCTGGCTTCACTCAGCTTTCCGTCTTTCAAAAGTTCTACCTGTCTGCCTGTCAGCTGATAAAGATTTTTCATTGAAAGATTTCCCGTTACTCCCTTTAAGGTATGAGATTTCATAATAGATGTTTCAATATCTCCCTTATCAAGAGCTTCCTTCAGCTGACTGTATGTCTCATCTTCCAGAAATTTTCCCAGGAACCGCTCAAACATGGACTGGCTGTCCATAAAGCGTTCCAGGGCTTCCTCCATCTGGATTCCGACTGCTGTCAGCCTGTCATATCTTTCTCTGTTCATCTTTCATACTCCTCTTTCTGTTTGCTAATCTATATCCGGCGGATACGGCTGGAGCTTTCCAGGCTTTAAACTATTCTGCCAGGACAGCCTCGTTCCATTCTACATCATTTGCAGCAGGAAGTGTATCCGCCATATTTAAGGACCATTACCGCAGAAGTTCATTCCTGCATCCGTGATTTCATCTGTTTACCGTCTGGCTGAGGCGATACAGTCCATCCATCATAACGGTCTGAGGGCAGGCCAGGTTCATCCGCTCAAACCCGTTTCCCTCAGGGCCGAACATACTGCCCTCGTCAAAGAACAGATCTGCCTCCACCATGATTTTTTCCTGTTCCTTGGAAGTCCAGCCAAGAGAGCGCAGATCCAGCCACTGCAGATAAGTTCCCTCTAAAGGCGCTGCCTTGACCTCAGGACAGTGCTCCTTCAGAAAATCTGACAGCAGAAGATGGTTGTTGTAAATCACCTGTACTGCTTCTGCCAGCCAGGCATCACATCTGGTGTAGGCGGCTTCCATAGCTTTATAGCCCAGCGCATTTACCCGTCCCTCGTAAGAAACGCGGCCCATCTCTGCTTTCAGTCTGTGCCGTCTCTCCCGATCAGGCAGAATTACACAGGACGCCTCCAGACCGGCCAGATTAAAAGTCTTGCTGGGAGCGATGCAGGCCATAGTATTAGCAGCATTTTCTTCTGACAGGGAAGCAAATGAAGTAAACGTGTGGCCGGGCATAATCAAATCGCAGTGAATTTCGTCGGAAATAACAAAGACATGATGACGCAGGCAGATTTCGCTAATCTTTAAAAGCTCCTCTCTGGTCCACACCCGTCCTACCGGATTATGGGGATTGCAGAGAAGCAAAAGCCGGTTTTTCTCTTCAGCGGCCAAAGCATCCAGTCTGTCAAAGTCAATGGAATAGGAAAGATTCTGTCCTTCCTTCAGCGGGCATTTAACTACCCTTCTTCCATTAGATTCTACCGCTTTATAAAAGGGATGGTAAACAGGAGGCATAATAATCACGCCGTCTTCCGGTTCCGTGAAAGCCAGAACACCGTGATACAGAGCGTTTACTACTCCGGGAGTGGTATAAAACCACTCCGGTTTTGTCTCCCATCCATATCTGCGTTTTGTCCAGTTTGTAACAGCCTCATACCAGGAAGGTTCCGCCGTCTGATATCCCAGTACAGCTGTATCCAGATACTCCTTCAGGGCCTCAATAATTTCCGGCGGATTTTTAAACTCCATATCTGCGATAGAAAAAGGAACAATTCCTCTTCCCACCTGAGGCTTCATCTTTTTCATCAGATTCCATTTTACGGATCCGTTGTCATACCGATCCAGAACTGTCTCAAAATCGTATTTCATATCGTTTCTCCTTTGTTTACAATGCCAGATCAAACAGCGACAGCTGATTGTTTTCCGGAAGTCCCCGCAGAAGTCCCAGTTCCCCCATTAAATCCGCCACCGTTTTTGTCACCTTGGAACGGTTGATAAAATCCTCCTTTGAGAGGAAAGGGCCATCCTCGGCAGCAAACACAATTCCATCTGCAGCCTTCTCTCCCAGCCCGTCGATGCTGCTTAAAGAAGGCATCAGCTTTCCATCGACAATCTGAAAATTCCTGGCGCTGGCCTTGTAAATATCAATCGGTGTAAATTCATAGCCTCTGGCATACATTTCCTGGACGATTCTCATATCCCGCAGCGTATCCTGCTCCTTTTTGGAAAGGGTGTCCAGCCGTTTTTTATAATCAGCCAAGTGATGTTCCAGCTTTTCTCTTCCCTGGCACATCAGCTCATAGGAAAAGCCGCTGGCGCGGATACTGAAAAAGGCCGCATAGTAGGCAAGTGGATAAAATACCTTGCAGTAGGCGATTCGCCACGCCATCATCACGTAGGCAGCTGCATGAGCTTTCGGGAACATATATTTAATCTTTTTGCAGGACCAGATATACCAGTCAGGAACTCCGTGGGCTGTCATTTCCTCCTCCCACTCTGGTTTCAGGCCCTTTCCTTTACGGACACTCTCCATAATCGTGAAGGAAAGTCCCTCTTCCAGTCCCCTTCCGATTAAGTATACCATAATATCATCTCTGGTACAGATGGCCGTCTGGATGGTCGCCTTTCCCTCCTGAATTAAGGTCTGAGCATTTCCCAGCCATACGTCTGTACCATGGGCCAGTCCGGCAATGCGGACCAGATCGGAAAAATATTTAGGCTTGGTATCTAACAGCATCTGCATGGCAAAGTCTGTACCAAACTCCGGCACGCCTAAGGCTCCTAAGGGGCAGCCCCCGATATCCTCCGGCGTAATCCCCAGAGCTTCGGTGCTCTGAAACAGGCTCATAACCTCTTTCGAATCAAGAGGAATATCCTTAACCGGATCAAGTCCTGTCAAATCCTGCAGCATACGAATCATAGTCGGATCATCGTGTCCCAGAATATCCAGCTTCAGCAGGTTGTGGTCAATGGAGTGATAGTCAAAATGGGTGGTAATCGTCTTCGTCCCCATATCGTCTGCCGGGTGCTGCACCGGAGTGAAAGAATAGATTTCTTCTCCATGTGGAAGCACGATAATTCCTCCAGGGTGCTGTCCTGTGGTTCTCCTGACACCTACGCAGCCTGTAACAATCCGGTTAATCTCACAGCCTCGCTTGCGTTCTCCCCTCTCCTCGTAATATTTTTTTACATATCCGAAAGCCGTCTTATCGGCCAGAGTTCCTATGGTTCCCGCCCGGAAGGTCTGCCCTTTTCCAAAAATTACCTCTGTATAGTCGTGGGCGCGGCTCTGGTATTCTCCGGAGAAGTTTAAGTCAATATCAGGCTCCTTGTCTCCCTTAAAGCCCAGGAAGGTCTCAAATGGGATATCAAACCCGTCTTTTTTTAATGGCTTTCCGCAGACAGGACACAGCCGATCCGGCATATCGCAGCCAGCCATACCGGAAAACTGCTTCACTTCTTCGGAATCAAAATCATAGTAGTGGCATTCAGGACAGTAATAGTGGGGACTTAAAGGATTTACCTCTGTAATTCCCGACATGGTGGCCACAAAGGAAGATCCGACAGAACCACGGGATCCTACCAGATAGCCGTCCTCGTTTGATTTCCATACCAGCTTCTGAGCAATGATGTACATTACCGCAAAACCGTTGGAAATGATGGAATTCAATTCTCTCTCCAGACGCTCCACTACGATTTTTGGAAGGTTTTCCCCGTACATCTCATGAGCCCTGTTGTAACAGATATTCCTAAGCATCTCATCAGAATCCGGAATCACTGGAGGACATTTGTCTGGACGGACAGGAGAAATTCTCTCACACATGGCGGCAATTTTTCTGGTATTTGTAATCACTACTTCCTCTGCCTTATCGCTTCCCAGATACTCAAATTCCTGCAGCATCTCCTCTGTGGTACGCAGATAGAGAGGCGGCTGATCGTCACAGTCCTTAAATCCCTTTCCAGCCATGATAATCCGCCGATAAACCTCGTCCTCCGGATCCAGGAAATGAACGTCACAGGTAGCGCAGACCGGCTTGTTAAACCGCTCTCCCAGCTCCACAATCTTCCGGTTCAGATCTTTTAAATCTTCCTCTGATTTTACAACGCTCTTCTCATCTCTCAGCATAAAGCTGTTGTTCCCCAGAGGCTGGATCTCCAGATAGTCGTAAAACTCAGCAATCTTATTGATTTCCGCCTCCGGTACGCCTCGAAGAAGAGCCTGATAAAGCTCTCCCGCCTCGCAGGCGGAGCCGATGATCAGCCCTTCTCTATACTTGAGGATTTCACTTTTCGGAATCCTGGGCCGCTTTGCATAGTAGATCAGGTTGGAATCTGATACAAGACGGTACAGATTAATCCGTCCAATGTCATTTTTCGCCAGAATAATAATGTGGTTCGTCGGCATTTTCCGGATAGTCTCCACGCTCATCCGGCTGTGTTCATTGAGCTGAGTCAGGTTTTCAATTCCCCGTTTTTTCAGCATTTCCACGAATTTCACAAAAATTTCTGCTGTGGCTCCCGCATCGTCTACTGCCCGGTGGTGGTTTTCCAGGGAAATTTTTAATTCCTTGGCCACTGTGTCCAGCTTAAACCGATGAAGATTAGGCAGGAGGAAACGGGCCATGGAAACCGTATCCAAAATCGTAGGCTCAAAGCTCTTTCCCTGAAGCATGGCGTTATGCTTCATGAAGCTCATGTCAAAAGAAGCATTGTGGGCCACCATGACCGCATCTTTGCAGAATTCCAGAAATTCAGGAAGCACCTGTTCAATGGTAGGCGCATGCAGCACCATGTTGTCACTGATGCTGGTCAGTCTTTCAATCTCAAAGGGAATCGGAACCTCCGGATTGACAAAGGTGGAAAATTTGTCTGTAATTTTTCCGTTTTCCACTTTTACTGCGCCAATTTCAATTATTTTATTTTTTAAAGGACTGAAGCCGGTGGTCTCAATATCAAACACAACACAGGTATGATCCAGAGACTGCCCCTTTTCATCCTCTGCCAGCTGTTTCATATCATCTACCAGATAGCCCTCCACTCCGTAGAGAACCTTAAAGCCATCTCCCTTTTCCACTGCATGGTTGGCGTCAGGAAAAGCCTGGACACAGCCGTGATCCGTCACTGCGATGGCATCCATTCCCCATTTTTTTGCCCGTTTAATCAGATCCTTTACTTCGGAAACGCCGTCCATATCGCTCATTTTCGTATGGCAGTGAAGCTCCACCCGTTTTACAGGGCTGTTGTCCATGCGTTTCCCTGTAAAGTCCTCACATTTCTTGATTCCTACAACTGATCCCAGGGTCAGCTCCCCATCGAAGCGGTCGATGGTAGCCACTCCTTTTAAGCGGACAAACTGCCCTGGAGCTGTGGCAGCTTTCAAATCGTCAACCGCCTCCTCCTTGGCAAAAATTTTCACTCCAATGGTATCAGTAAAATCAGTGATGGTGAAAATAAACAACTGTTTTCCGCTTCTCAGTTCTCTGACTTCGCAGGTCAAAATCTTTCCGCGAATCGTTACCTCTCCGATCTCGCCTTCGATTTGATGGATCTCAATCGTATCGTCATCAAAACCCCGGCCATAAAGCACGTCCGGATCTTCGGAACGGCGATATCCTCCGAAGCGGCCGGACTCTCTCTTTTTGAATTCCTTTTTGCCAAAGTCCTGCTTTGCTGCTTTCCGGGCAGTTTTCTCCCCTGCTGTGGGAGCTGCTGTTTTCAGCTGGCCAGCCGGTTTTTCTGGCTCAGCCGATGGAGTGTAAACAGTCCCGTCATAAAACGGTACTGTCTCTTCCTCTGCTCCGGCAACTGCATCTCCCGAAGCAGCCATGGCGTCAAGGTAAGCGCTGTAGCCCGGATCATAGGCATCGCCCGCTCCAGGCTGGTCTCCAGACCTAGTTTCACCGGAAGGATAGGAAACAACAGCTGGATCCAGTGTTTTTTTCTGAGGAATCCGGTACTCTTCGTGGATTTCCAGAGGCAGGCCGCACCGTTCTGTAAAGATCTTTTCCAGCACCCGTTTAAGCTCAAAAGTCTTATCCCTGGCGATCATGGTATCTTCCAGAATCATCTCCATCACATCCTGTTTCGGAAAACTGCACTCCGCCTTGCGAAACATGTTGTAAAGAAGAATACTGTAATTTTTCAGCTCCATTAAAATACTGTCTTTATAGACCATCAGAAGCTTCTCTGGAGTGTACTGGCCGGATAATTTAAACTTTTCCTGGATTTTAATAGTAACTCTCTTGCCTGGAAACAGCTGATCCTTGATTCCCTTCTCCAGCCCGTAAATATTCTGCTTGTGGATCAGTCTGGAACATACAATATAAACGCGAATAGAGCTTCTGTCCCTGGAGGCGGTGACACGTTCCACCTCCACCAGTTCTAAAAGCTCCCGCAGGTTATCTGTAATATGTAAATCAGGAAATACTTCTAAGAAAGGCTTCATTCCTTCTCACCTGCATCCACAAGCATTTGATCCAGCTCTGCCTTCAGGGCATTTAACAGTTCTTTCTCAGGAACCTTGCGGATAACCTGTCCCTTCTTAAAAAGAAGTCCCTCTCCGATTCCTCCGGCAATGCCAAGATCCGCCTCTCTGGCCTCTCCAGGACCATTGACAACACAGCCCATAACCGCCACCTTAATGTCCAGCGGATATTCCTGTACCATGTTTTCCACCTGGTTTGCAAGACCAATCAGATCGATCTGGGTCCGTCCGCAGGTAGGGCAGGAAACCACCTCCACACCGCCGGTCCGAAGGCCCAGGGTTTTTAAAATCAGCTTGGCGGATTTGACTTCTTCCACAGGATTTCCTGTCAGGGAAACACGGATGGTATCTCCGATGCCCTGATTTAAAATCAGACCCAGGCCGATGGCAGATTTAATATTTCCAGAAAGCACAGTTCCGGCCTCTGTGATTCCCACATGAAGCGGATAAGGCGTCTGTCTGGCAATCAGCTCATGGGCTTTGACACACATCAGAACGTCTGACGACTTGATGCTGAGTACCAGATTGTCATATCCCATACGCTCAATTAAAGCCGCTTTGTCAAGAGCGCTCTCCACAATTCCTTCTGCCGTCACACCGCCGTACTTTTCAATCAGATGCTTCTCCAGGGAACCGCTGTTGACGCCTACCCGGATAGGGACTCCGTATTCCTTCGCCTTATCCACAACCGCCTGTACCCGTTCTTCAGAACCGATGTTTCCAGGGTTAATCCTGATTTTATCAGCTCCGCATTCAATGGCTGCGATAGCCAGACGGTAGTCGAAATGAATATCAGCTACTAAAGGAATATGGATAGCTTTTTTGATGGTTTTCAGACTTTCCGCCGCCTCCATAGTAGGAACAGCTACCCGGATAATATCACAGCCAGCCCGCTCCAGTTCCAGAATCTGGGCAATCGTAGATGCACTGTCCTCGGTCTTTGTATTGCACATAGACTGAATCAAAACAGGATTTCCGCCGCCAATGATGCGGTTTCCGATTTGAACTGGTTTCGTTGAAGCTCTGTATGTCATAATAGATTCCTCCGATCACAACAGATTTGCAATATCATTAAATAAGATCACAACCATCAGCACCATGAGAACTGCCATGCCTGCCATGTGAATCATGCCTTCTTTTTCCGGATCCACAGGTTTTCCCCGAACCGCCTCAATCAGGATAAAGACGAGACGTCCTCCGTCCAGCGCAGGAATGGGAAGCAGATTCATGATACCCAGATTGGCACTTAAAACCAGGCACATATTAGCCAGTGTAATCAGCACAGTCATGATTCCATAGCTGCTGCTCTCTTCCACTGTCTTGTCAATCATGACCACAATGCCCACCGGGCCTGCCACATCCTTTCTGGACATCTGGCCGGTAACCAGCATTTTCAGACTCTGGAACGTCAGGTTTACCAGGTAGCGGAATTCATAGACACTGTACTGAACTGTCTCAAACAGAGATCTCGGCGCTCTGGGAATCCCACCGGCAATACCCATCAGATAGCTTCCTTCTGCCTCAGAGTAAGCGGGAGTTACTGTCGCTTTATGGATATCCTCTCCTCTCCTGTACTCCAGATTCATGGTTTCTCCGGGATGGAAGGTGTTCTGCATGGCCACCTCCTGATAGAGATGCACCTTTTTTCCGTTGATCCTGGTAATTACATCCCCCGGCTGAAGGCCTGCCTCTGCTGCCGGAGAGCCTTCCTGAACCTTGAAAATTTCCGGCGGCTGGCATCCCGCATAAGCCACCACGGCAATTCCGCAGACGAGAGCCAGGATAAAGTTAAATACCGGTCCCGCTGCAATGGTAAGAAAACGGGTGAACACAGATGCCTCGTGGAAAGCCAGGCCTCTCACCGGCGTGCCGTCCGGCGCATACCGGATGGGGATTCCCCCCTCCTGCTCTGTCTGCCGGATATCCTCCTCCAGAACGCTCTCTGCCGGGTCTGTTTCAGCTTCAGAAGAGAAGGATTTCTCCCCTTCATGCAGAAGCATTTCACTTTTTTTCCGGATATCCTTCCCTGCTTTTTCCTCAAAGTCCTCCGGATCCTCATCCTCTCCCAGCATCATGCAGGATCCTCCGAAAGGCAGAAGCTTCAGCGAATATCTGGTATCCCCTCTCTTAAAGCTGAGCAGTCTTGGCCCCATTCCAAGAGAAAACTCCAAAACGCAGATTCCCCCCAGTTTTGCAAATAGAAAATGGCCAAATTCATGGAACAGAATAATCAGTCCGAATACCAGAATCGCCGCAAGCAAACTTAACAATCTACCACCTGTCCTCTCTTTTATTATGGTTTATAAAAAATGATGTCTCAAATATTCATAGGCTTCCTGCTCTGCGCCTAAAATCTCCTCCACAGAAGGATTTTCAATTACCTTGTGATGATCCATAGCAGCTTCAATCATATCTGTAATTGCCAGATAGCTGATTTTTCTGTCTAAAAATGCTGCTACCGCCAGTTCATTAGCTGCGTTAAACACAGTCGGAAGAGAGCCGCCCCGCTTTCCTGCTTCTCTGGCCAGAGCCAGGCCGCGGAAATTTTCATAATCAGGCGCCTCAAAGGTAATCTGCCCAGGTTTCGTAAAATCTAAACGCTCTCCAGGCAGAAATCTTCTCTCGGGGTAATACAGTGCATATTGGATAGGAAGCTTCATATCCGGGGTTCCCAGCTGAGCAATCACAGCGCCGTCCTCGAATTCTACCATGGAATGAATCACACTCTGGGGCTGAACTACTACCTGCACCTGATCCATAGACACTCCAAACAGCCACCTGGCCTCCATCACTTCCAGTCCCTTATTGACCATAGTGGAGCTGTCAATGGTAATTTTTCTGCCCATGGTCCAGTTCGGATGCTTCAGTGCATCCTCCACCTGAATCTCCTTCATCTGCTCTCTCGTCCTTCCACGAAAAGGGCCGCCGGAAGCAGTCAGAAGAATCTTATGTATTTTATTATGTGTTTCTCCATTTAAGCACTGGAAAATCGCGCTGTGTTCACTATCTACCGGCAGAATCTTCACTCCAGTCTGTTTCGCTAACGGCATAATAATATGTCCGGCTGTTACAAGGGTTTCCTTGTTTGCCAGAGCAATATCCTTTCCTGCCTTCATGGCTGCAATGGTCGGGCGGATTCCAATCATTCCCACAATAGCCGTCACCACAATCTCAGCAGACGGTTCTGTGCAGACGTCAATCAGGCCATCCATTCCAGACCGGATCTGAACGTCCAGATCCCTTACTGCATTCCTTAGCGTTTTTGCATCTGCCTCATCCCACACAGCCGCAAGCTTTGGCCGGAATTCCCGGATCTGCTGCTCCAGAAGCGTAATATTTTTTCCCGCTGCCAGAGCTGTCACCTCAATGTCACCGTTATTTCTCACCACTTCCAGTGTCTGTGTTCCGATGGAACCGGTGGAACCCAGAATTGCAATTTTCTTCATGTCTTCCTCCGTATTCTGAAAAATTATGTATCAAACTCCCGTTTAAGTTCTTGTAGGACTCTAGCCTAACAGCGTCAGGGCAAAGAAAATGGCCGGAGCTGTAAAAATCATGCTGTCAAACCGATCCAGCACACCTCCATGGCCTGGAATCAGACGGCCATAATCTTTCACATCATGATTTCTCTTAATGGCAGAAGCAGCCAGATCCCCGATCTGTGAAATCACTGCCGCTATGGCGCAGGCTATGGCGCAGAGAACAGCAGGACTTACGATTTCCTCCATCTGTCCGCCGAATAAAGTGCCGAAAATCATTCCCAGAAGGGCAGCTCCCAACACGCCTCCCACTGCGCCTTCTACCGTCTTTTTCGGGCTCAGCACAGGTGTCAGCTTATGTTTTCCAAACATTTTTCCGGCACAGTAGGCAAAGGTATCGCAGCCCCAGGAGCTTAAAACGATCAGCCATACCAGGTATTTTCCATCAGCCATGGAGCGTACCTGATACAGGTAGGACAGCATGACAGCCAGGTAAAAAATACCAAAAAACGCTACAGTTACCTGTTCCGTCTTATAGTGGGGAAAGGTAACTACATAGATAGCCATCAGCACCATAAGAGCCATAATGGCCATCAGTACAATATATTCCTCTTTGTGAAACCACAAAAGGCCATAATAAAAAATCCCGGCTGCATACCCGGCAATACCAGGAGCCTTTTTTTCTATCTGCACCACCCGGTACAGCTCAAACATTCCAATCAGAGACAGGGCTGCCGTAACGGCAAACAGAAGGGTTCCGCCAGTTCCGACAATTAAAATAGCCAGAATTACAAGCACAATTCCGCTGATCAGTCTGGTTGTAAACATGACACTTCCCCCTCTCTGCTACTTCGCGCCGCCGAACCGCCGTTCTCTTTTGCTGTACTGGGCAATGGCCTTTACCAGCTCATCCCGGTTAAAGTCCGGCCACAGGCAGTCAGTAATATAAATTTCGCTGTAAGCCAGCTGCCAGAGCAGATAATTAGACAGGCGAATCTCTCCACTGGTGCGGATTAAAAGATCCGGATCCGGAATTCCTGCCGTATCCAGATAAGAAGCCACCGTATCCTCTGTCACCTGATCTGGACTGAGAATACCTGCCTGGGCATCCCGCATCATGCGGCTGACTGCCCGGCGAATTTCATCACGGCCTCCATAATTCACGGCAATGACAAAGGTCATCCCGGTATTGGCTGCCGTCTCCTGCTCCAGCCGGTTAATGCCCTCAATAATATCGCTGTCAAAACGTGTTCTGTCTCCGATCATTTTAACACGGACATTATTTGCCTTGGCAATTTTTAAAAGTCTTTTTAAGTAGTAACGGAACAGCTGCATCAGGGCGCTGACTTCCTCCACAGACCGCTTCCAGTTCTCTGTAGAGAATCCATAAACGGTCAGATACCTGATTCCAAGCCTGGCAGCGTCTTCTACTGTTTTCTCCACCGTAATACAGCCCTGCTTATGTCCGGCTGTTCTGGGAAGGCCTCTCTTTTTCGCCCATCTTCCGTTTCCATCGAGAATAAGAGCCACATGAGCCGGAATTACCATTTTAGAAGTATCTGTTTCCATCATATCCTCCCACCACGAAAAATAAGGGGCAGGAGTTCCTGCCCCGGTAAATTTTATACTGTCATGATCTCTTTTGTCTTAGTGTCAACAGCCTTGTCGATCTTGTCGATCATCTTATCGGTCAGCTTCTGGATTTTCTCCTCTGCATCTGATAAATCGTCCTCAGAAATCTCGTTGGCTTTCTCCAGCTTCTTAAAGGTATCATTGGCGTCACGGCGGATATTTCTCACAGCAACCTTAGCGCCCTCACCCTTCTTTTTCACATCCTTAGCCAGCTCTTTTCTGCGCTCCTCTGTAAGCTCCGGGAAAATCAGACGGATAATAGAACCGTCATTGTTCGGGTTAATGCCCAGATCAGAAGTCAGAATCGCCTTCTCAATGGCTTTGATCAGACTCTTCTCCCATGGCTGAATCTGAATCATTCTCGGCTCCGGAACAGAGATATTAGCAACCTGCTGAAGCGGTGTCGGCGCTCCGTAGTAATCTACCTTTAATTTATCTAATACATGCGGATTGGCACGTCCTGCGCGGATGGAGCTGAACTCATTTAATAATGCGTCATAGGATTTCTCCATCTTATCCTCAAATACTTTCATTCTCTCCTGCATAAAAAATCCTCCTGTTATGCGGTCACTACTGTGCCGTTTATTTTCCCCTGCATCGCATTTGCAATGCCGTCTTTCTCATTTAAGCTGAATACTGCCATGGGAATGTGGTTCTCCATACACATAATGGAAGCTGTCAAATCCACCACAGCCAGCTGCTTATCAATCACTTCCTGAATGGAAATGGTATCATATTTCTTCGCCTCAGGATTCAGCTTCGGATCGCTGTCATAGACTCCGTCAATCGCCTTCGCTAACAGAATGCAGTCAGCCTCCATCTCAATGGCTCTTAAAGCCACGCCTGTATCTGTAGAGAAGTACGGGTGTCCCGTACCGCCTGCGAAAAATACTACCTTGCCCTGCTTAAAATATTTATTGGCTCTGTCCTTGGAAAAGAGCTTTGTCATAGCGCCTACAGCAAACGGCGTCAGAATCTCAGTATCCATGCCTGTGCTTCTGAAAATCTCGGAAACATAGATACAGTTCATCACTGTAGCCAGCATACCGATCTGATCTGCCTTTGTACGGTCAATGGCATTGCTCTGGCGGCCTCTCCAGAAGTTTCCGCCTCCGATTACCACGCCGACCTCAATGCCTGCGTCCACAGCCAGCTTCACCTGTCTGGCAACTTCCTTCACTGTCTCCTCATCGAAGCCAGTCTTCTTCTCTCCTGCCAGGGCTTCACCGCTTAATTTCAGCAATACGCGTTTCATTTCCATAAATCTGATCTCCCTGCTATCTTGTAATGGGGGCAAAATACGGAAAAACAGCCGGAAATCCAGCGGAACTGTGAAAGAACCGTCAGGATACCCGGCGTGCAGATCCTCGCTTTCTGCCCGCTTGAGGCTATTGTACCACAAAATGCGGGTTTGCGCGAGGGGAATTTTTATGAAATTTTTAACGTCTAAAATGAAATTTTAAATTCCACCGTCCTCTTATGCGGTGGAATTTACCGC
>JAQERH010000019.1 GCA_027698105.1 Lachnospiraceae bacterium AM93-12TA | reverse complement strand
TGGCATATCTTATATCAGTTTTTTGAGTTTACACAAAACTTGAAACGGTCTCGCATTACAGTTCTATTTCAACGCTCTTATTTTATATAACTTCTTTTTGCTTGTGATACTTTTTCCCGCCACTTATTTTGCCAAAATTATTTTAACACAGATTTTTCCGCCAAGCAACAAAAAAGGCCGTTTCCGGCCTTTCCTCTCTTACTCTGTTTTATACACTTGTTGGCTTTATATCGAAAGCCTCTACTGTATCGCCTGGTTTCTGATAATTAGCACTGTAATGCTCTTTAGCCTTCAGTTTCAACTGCTCCAGTTTGCTACCTAGAATCTTACTCGTTTTCATATGTCTGTATGTTTCTCCACTAACTGAAAATCTGTAGAACTCTGCTGGATTGCCTTTGCTGTCTTTTTTGCTTCCGTCTGGGCGGTTCACGCGATAGCAGTAGGAAATATCATTGATACGCCTTAGCAATTGGCTGATTGGATCACTATGTTTCTCATCCTCGCTTATCATCTTCTCATAGACTTCTTCTGGTGTTCTTATGGTGGTGACATAAACCTCTGTCCAAAGTCCTGTCACATTGGCATAGCGACAGTGAATTTCCTTTTTATATCCCTCCAGCATACCAAGCACCATTGCATAGGGCAACTGTCCGCGGAACTCATCTAAAATGATAACTGGCTCACCGGCATAGCCATCGAATGGGTTCTTGTAGTCTGATACCAGGAAAACATTTCCCTCTCCGTACTTCTCCACCAGTTCAAAAATTACGCCTGTTTTACCGCTTCCGCTATCTCCACAGTACCAGTGTACATTTACATCACGTTTGAAAGGCGTTTCCTGTTCCCTCTTATCGAAGTACATATTTTTGATAGTTGCAGCCATTCTTGTGTCAAAAAAACGGTTGTTTAGTCTGCGGACTTCTTTCCATGTGAGGCCGTCATTGATTGCCTCTCGAATAAGGTCAAGGTCAGAGCGATGGCCTTGATTTGAGCGAATCTCTCCAATTTGAAACTTAGCCAACACCTTTTCTCCTTTTTCCGCATACTTCCCGGTTTTGTTTATATAGGCCTCCGCCTCTGCTTTCTCTCCACGCTGGATTTCAATGTGAGCTGCAGGCCCAAGGAATTTTTTCAGGGTGTTAAAATATATCTGGTTCAATCCCGAAAAAACTGCATGGATATGTTCCATACCGGTGGCAGACACACAATAGACAACCGCCGCATGTTTACTGGGACGGTTGCAAAATTTCTCCGCCACTAACTGGCATATCTTCTCGTTGCTCATACTTTCCATTTCTTCCGGTGTGATTCCGGCGATTCCATGCACACGCGGATTGTTGAATGTTATAAAAAACGCATATGCTTTTTTAATCGTTCCCTCATTTTTTTTAGTGCCTGTTAATTCTTTTTTTCCCATAATTATCCTCCAGTTGTACATTGTATATGGAACTAACGCGTCAATACACAATGTATACTATCTATAAACTGTATTGATTTGTTTCGTAGTTATAATGTGAGTTTGAAACGAGAAAGTGTAGACAGTATATGAACAAATTATGAACAAATTGTAAATTTTATTTTCATCTTAAAAGTTCAGTCTTGTCTTAATTCAGAGTAAGAGAAAGAGAGAGACGAAAAGCCGCATAAACACTAGCTTTTAAAAAAATTGTCTTAAATCTCAGAAGTCCGAGGTAATACTATCCTCGGACTTCTTTATACGGATTGCGAATAAATGGTAATAAAAAAAAGAGACTGTTTCTAGTCTCTTAGTTTTCCAGCAATTCTTCATAAGTGGTTTGAAGTGCTTCCTTTACAGCTCTTAATTGTGATACCTTAATATGCTGAACACCTCTTTCAATTTTTACGAGAGTTTCTCTTGTCATGTCAACGCCGGATAGCTGTATCATTCGTACAAGTTCTGTCTGCCCAATACCTTTCTCTTTCCTAATGCGGCGAATATTATTTCCAATACACGTTTGATTATCGTTCCTTATGATATCCATACTCCCTTAAAATGGACTTATTTTAGTCCTTTTTGTATTTATAATATCCATTTCTCATGATATAATGGGACTAAAACGAGTCCAGAAAGGAGCAAATATATGGAAAGATATGATTATTCTGGAGTAATAGAGCAGTCAGACAAATTGATTTCGCTTGTTGACACTTTGAATGGGACAGAAATTACGGCAGCAATACAGGCAATTTCAGAGGCAAAACAGATTAGCTTAAAAAAAAGTGAGGAACAAATTTCCCAATGGTTTGATGCTGCTATTCTGCCAATTTTAAAGGAGTTTGCAGAAATGACTGCTTCCGTTTTGGAAATAGAACGTCCACAGAATACTTATTTTATAGCAACATTATCACATTCTCAGGGATTTGATATTACAGAAAGTTGCAGAGCTATGCGTTTTATACTTGCGTTTAGTAATCATATAGGAATCAACAGCACAGATGGCATTACAACCTTAACACTTATATTCGACTTAGCTAAGTTAGACAGATAAGAGCAGTAGCTTTTAGATAGCAGAAAAGAGGGAAATGTCTCCCTCTTTTTTACCGTTCGATGTCCTCATCCTTTAATTGGTTATAGTATTCTTCTTCAAATCGTTCTTTAACCCGTTCAAATTCTTCTGCATTATAATCTACAATAATCTGTTGCATATACTCGTCAAAGGATAGATTGTGCCTACGTTCATACTCTTCATGGAATTCTCGATATACAGGTTCCATTTTTTTAATTAGTTCTCTGGCAGTTTCTAAATCTCCCATGCTGACGGCAACATACTCATTGTAGAGATTCCACTCATCTTCTAGCATTATAACAATTTTTTTCCCTCTTCGCCGTTTTGAAATGGTCTTAGGCATGTAAGGATAATCTTCGGTGCGTAAGTCAAAAAACATCCGCCGCATGGCTGAAACTTTTTGATATATAAGTTCCTGTAATTCTTGGTCTTCTATAACGATTTCAGTTTTTCTTTGAATCAAGTCAATTCCTCCTAGTTTTAACGGCTTCTAAACCGTTCTTCATGGTTAAAATGTTGTGTGGGTTCATTTTGTTCTCCGATTGCAATTTTCATGGCTTGCGATACATCGGAAATTAAAGAGGGTTTTTGTTTAATAGCATTAGCAAGTTCTGATATAGATTGATGTTTTATTTGTTTTAATGAAGAAATTTCTGATACCGTGCGTGTTAGTTCTCTTTGGCTGTCTTGAAGTTTTAGTTCGGTTATACTTTTGTTTCCGCCGATGGTATTGCCATTTAGGATGCCAATATCATAACCAAAAATATGTTCCATATAGCGAGCCATATCTTTATGGATAGTTTGCAGTTCACGCCTTGTTAAAACTTCTTTTGCTGACACTTTTTCAATTTTTTTCTTTTTGTCAATGGCAACAGGGATAAAACAGAAATGTAGATGCGGCTGCCCTGCTTCATCTTTATGAACCCATGCAGATACTACGTTCTTTTCTCCATAGCGTTCAGCCATGAAGTTATAAGCAGATTGAAAAAAATGTCGTTCCTGCTCCTCTGTAAAAGCTTTTTTGGGAATTGTGATAATCCAGTCACAGAGTACGTTTACATCTGCCCGTTTGTGGCATTTTACTTGTGCGAGTCGATTTTTATAATAGGAAAAGTCAGGTAATTCCCGTTTGCATAAGTTATAGTTAAATTTCGTTTTATCAATACGTATATCCTGATTACTGGTATGATTGGCTGCCCGATTGTAATGCTGGAGCAGATGACCAACTGCCGATTTTGTATATTTTTCAACATGCATAATATCACCTCAATTATAGTATGAAAGAAGTAATTCCCATTTTGGCTGAAATGGTATAGCCAGTTATACCATTTTTTAAATGGTTCCACTGGCTCTCATGCGCCGAGGGCTTACATTAGTTCTCATTCCCTCAAATGAAAAGATGTTTGCTTCACAAAGTGGAACAGAGTTATTCATTTTCACTAGTTATCTCTGCGAGAATCGGAGGCACCTCGGCGATGCTCCTCCCGATTCCGCATCCAAGCGATTCTCATATCTAAACGATACACAAGTAAACAAGGAAAAAATTATATCCAAGCCCAGCAAAAAACCAAGCCTGTTATTTGTGTTTTATTTATGCTATAATAAAAAAGACTTAAAGAACAGTGTATAGGTCAATCAGAAGGAGGAATCATGATGTGGCTTGCAAATGCAGGTCAAAATTGATTGATTAAGGAGAAATTTATACACATGTTAAATAAGTTGAATTTAAAAGGGTATCAGAACATTGACAAGTTAATGCAGAGTGAAATCGTATTGGTCGCATTAGAAGAAGCGATGAAAAAGGACATTAAGAAATTACATAAATCTAAAATATGGTATGATGAGAAGCGAGGTTTATATCAAACACTTCTTCCTGTTGTACCAAAGAAAATTATTTCAGCCAAGAGCGAGGACAAACTTATGAATAAGTTGATCGACTTTTACAGTTCAAAAAATATTTCTTTTGAAATGATTATGTCCGAGCAACTAACTGAAAAACTTCATACACGCTCTATCGTGAAATCAACCTACGATAGATACTATATGGATTACAGGAGATATGTGAAAGGTTCTGTTTTAGACAAAACTGATGTAGACCAAACAAATTCCGCAATAATCAAAAAATTTTTGAATGATAAGATTGCCGAGGGTATCAGCCGGAAAAATTTCAACAATTTGGTTTCCTTACTGAATATCGTATATTACTATTCAGAAGCCACAGACATGAATGTGAAAGACATTGCCAAAAGAATGAACTTAACTTCAAAGCAGTTTATCACATCAAACCGCAGGAAAACAAAAAGTGTTTGGACTATCAAAGAACAAAAGGCTTTTAAGGACTATTGTTTGAAGGCCAACAATTTGCGTTGTCTTGGTCTGTTGTTTGCCATGAATACGGGCTTACGTATAGGAGAATTAACCGCATTGAAACCGAAGGATATAGACATTGAAAATCAGCGTCTGCAAATCCGAAGGATAGAGTACAAGGAAAAAGATGAAAACGGCAAAACTGTCTATCACATCAGCAAAGATGAAGACGAAAGGGCTAAAACATCGGCCAGCCTTGAACCGATTTTTTTGTCAAATGAAGCGATAAAGGTTTATAAATTGCTTCTCGCCCATTCAACAGCGAAGAGGCCGAATGATTTCATTTTTGATGGTTTGAAAACCTATCATTTCGACCATACTCTGCGGCGTAAAATCTGCGCTGACTTGAATATAAGCCCAAGAGGGCTTCACAGTTTGCGAAAAACCTATGCGACCGAGTTAATCGACCATAATGTAAGTAAGACGATTGTGAAATCTCAAATGCGGCATGCTTCTTTTGACACCACAGAGCGATATTATCACAAGAACAAGTATGAAGCGGAAGATACGCTAAACATTCTTAATAGCGTTTCAATCGGTTAAACCTAGTTAAACCAATTTCTGATACACAAAAAAAGCAGAGGGCCTTGATTTTTCAAGGCTCTCCACTTTTTGAAAATAAGCTGCTGACGGGAATCGAACCCGTGACCTCCGCACTACCAATGCGACGCTCTACCGACTGAGCTACAACAGCATCTGGCTCCTTGAGCCGAAATCTATAATACCATAAACTGTGTAAACTGTCAATTAATTTTTTGTATTTTGTGCTGGCGGATGAATGAAATATTTATGTGGATGCCATAAACAATTCTTGCGCATACACATATGTCTGATATAATAAAACATGGTATTACTGCACAGAATGGAGGAATGAAACATGATAGGATCAGACATTAAAAATATAGTATTTGATATGGGACGTGTGCTCTTAGATTACGATCCGGTTCTCGTAGCCAGGCATATGGGGGCTTCTGAGGAGGAGGCAGCCTTGATCAAAAAGCATCTGTTCGGCTCAGAAGAGTGGATTCTGTTAGACAAAGGAACGATTACAGAAAAGGAGGCGCTGGAACGGATTCAGGAGAGACTTCCAAATGAGAGGATGAGAAAGCTGGCGAAGGAGTGCTTAAGCTGCTGGCATGAATACAATATCAGCCCCAAGCCGGGAATGGAGGCAGTAGTCAGGGATTTAAAAGCAAAGGGGTACAGGATGTACATCTGCTCTAACGCATCTCTCCGGTTCCGGACATTTCAGAGTGAAATCCCCGGTTTTTCTATGATGGAGGGAGCGCTTGTATCGGCAGAGGAGAAGCTTCTCAAACCAGATCCGGCCATTTACAGACGGCTGTTTGAGAAGTTTCAGATCCGCCCGGAAGAGTCGTTTTTCATTGACGATCTTCAGGAAAATATCGACGGAGCGAAGGCCTGCGGCATGGCCGGATACTGCTTCGCAGACGGGGACGTTGTGAAGCTTAGAAAAGAGCTGGGAATTTAATCGGGCCGGGACTTCTTCCAGTCAATAGGAAGCAGCCTTGCCTGAAGCAGCAGGACATCCTCAGGATCATGGGTAGAGAAGAGAAGCGGTCGCCCTTTCTGCCAGGTTTTGATAAACTGGATGGCCTGCTTTTTTGTATCCTCATCAAGGCCGGTGAACGGTTCGTCCAGAATCAGACATCCAGAAGGAGAGAGAAGCGCTCTGGCCAGAGCACAGCGCCGTTTCATGCCTCCGCTCAGCGTTGATACGGGGCGGGTCAAAGCTTCCTTTGGAAGAAGGGAGGACAGTACAAGGAACAGTTCAGCCCGGATTTCAGCTTTGGGAAGAGAAGGAAGCACCAGGCGTACATTTTCAATAGGAGAAAGAGTTTCTATCAGACGGTTCTCCTGAAAGACAGTTCCGGCAGCCGGAATATCTATTTCGCCCTGATCTGCCTGCTCCAGTCCCAGAAGCAGACGGAAGAGAGTGGTTTTTCCTGTTCCGGATGGAGCCATGAGGGCACAGATCTCCCCAGGCTGTATGGTCAGGGAAATGTCGGAAAGGATCTCCTGGTTCTGGTAAGACTTGAAAAGATGTCTGGCAGTAACTGGATGAGTTTTCTGTGGTGCAGCCAAAGCCCCGATTGCGAAAGCAGAGGAAGCCTTGAAAGGGACAGCTCTTTCTGATACAGAATGGCACAGCAGCAGCTCTGTCTGTTTGAGAAGAAACAGAAAGCTATGTTCCATCATCCAGGACATAAAGATAATAACGGCAGTCCAGGCAAACAGCTGATCAGTTTCCAGATAGATTTTAGCTGTGTAGAGCTGTTCCCCAATGGAGTGATCTGGAATTCCAATGACCTCAGCTGCGATTCCAGATTTGATTCCCATTCCAATCGCAGATCGGCAGTTAGCTGTCAGATAGGGAAGCAGGGAGGGCAGATAGACAGCAAATATCTTCTTTATAAACGAAATCCGAAATACAGAGGCCATTTCTAAAAGTCGGCTGTCTGCTCCAGACAGTCCCGCATACACAGATTCATAGATCATGGGAAAGACTACCACAAACGAGATAAAAATGGAAAGCCGGCCGGCTCCGGCCCAGATGAGGGCCAGAATTACAAAGGAGACGACAGGAACCGATTTCATCAGCAGGACAGCAGGGGCCAGAAGCTCCCGGATAGGCATGAAAAAATAGGCGGCAGCCCCAAAGACTGCCGCCAGAAGAAAGGCACCAAGAAAGCCCAGGCTGATCCGCAGGCAGGAGGAAAAGAAAACGTTCCAGAAGTCTGCGGAGATTAGCTGGGAAAGAAGAGCCTTTCCAGTTTCCAGCGGACCGGCCAGGATAATGGAATTTCCAATCATCAGGGATGCTGCCTGCCAGAGTGCCAGCCAGAACAGAATTGAAGTAATCCGGCTGATGGAAGACATTTTCGTGCTTCCTGGTTCCATTTTAATTTGCTTCATTACTCAGCTCCATAGTAGAAATCATCATTTGGAAGAGCGCCGCCTACGGATTTGGGATCCTGTTCAAATAAAACCTCCAGATAACCAGAGAGAGCGTCCTTCATTTCATTTCCTTTAATAAAGACGATGCTGCAGGAAGGAAGAGCCTTTTTGGCAACTGGATCTTTTTCGATAATTCCAGTCTTCACTATCAGCGCCGCTGTAGCGTCCGGTTCTTCCAGGGCCAGCTTCGCAGATGCTTCATGCTGCATTAAAAATTCTTCCACTGCCTCTGGATGCTCTTCCAAAAAGTCATTTCTTACAACCGTGACGCCGGTTACCAGGCGGCTTCCGCCTTCAGTCTGAAGCTTATCCCATTCAGCAGTCAGGTCGAATACTGTCCGCAGAGCCTCATTCTGACTCATAGCTACTGTGGCAAAAGGCTGCGGCAGAAGGCCTATCGATTCAGGATTTTCTTTTAAAACAGCTGCAATTTCAGCTGCCTCTGATTTATACTCCAGGGTAATATCCTCCGGAGAGAAGCCGTCCAAAGCGGCTCTTTCTTTTAACAGATATTGAAGCACATAGTCAGGAGTGGTTCCTTTTCCTGTCAGATAGACAGTTTTTCCGGCCAGATCTGCCCAGGAAGAGATAGAACTGTCGCCTGAGATAATGGAGAGAACACCCAGGGTGTTAATGTCAATGACAGATATCTGCCCTTCTGTCTTCTGATAGAGGACACTGGCCACATTAGCGGGAATCAGGGCAATATCCAGCTTTTCAGATACCATGGAAGCCAGCAGTTCATCAGCAGCTGGAACGATAGTAAATTCGTAGCTGCCCGTTTCGCTGTTTTCTTCCATCATATGCACCAGACCGATAGAGGTAGGTCCCTTTAGGGATCCGATTCTCACAGGTATATCTGTCTCGGAAGTTTCTGCTGCACGGGGCTGGGCTTCCTCTGATTCAGCAGAGGATGCTTCAGGAGCTTTAGAAGCTTCAGGAACAGAGCTATTGGCAGAGCAGCCAATTAAGGAAGCCGCCAAAGCAAGTGCTAAGGCGGCGGACTTGAATTTTTTCATGATCATTACCTCCTTTATCCCCGTAAGTATACAGGAAAATCAGGAAAATATCAATTCCTCTTCCTATTTATTCGGGTGAGGAGAGGGCCAGCTCCTGGCCGATATTTAAAATGTGATCACCGATACGCTCGAAGTCAGTCAGCATTTCTGAATAGAGAATGCAGGCTTCATCGGAACAGATTCCCTTCTGCATCCGTTTAAACTGATTCTGGCGGAACATGAGAGTCAGATCGTCGATCTTTTGCTCCAGGGCAGCTGCCTCGGAGAGAGAAGACACATCCATTTCTTCCATAGGAAGAAGGAGATGCATTGCCGCAGAGCAGACGTCCTTCATCTGGGAAATTTCCTTCCTGGCCTGGTCTGAGAAGGCAATTTTCTTTTCCTCCATCCGCTTGGTGTACTCGCAGATATTCATAGCATGGTCTCCGATTCGTTCCAGATTTCCGGAAATCTTAAAGAAAGCGCTGATCAGGGCGGAATCACGTTCATTTGCCTCAAAGGCGATGGTATGGGAGATATATTTGGCGATTTCCTTGTTCAGGAAGTCAATGTACTCTTCTGTTTCCTCTACCTTGGGGAGTGTTTCAGGGCTTCCAGCTATCACAGCTGAAAAGCTGCGTATTACATTCTCCTCTGCCATTTGTGCCATACGGCCCAGTTCACCGCGTATATTTGCAATCGTAATAGCGGAAGAACCGATCTGATGCTCCTTGGAGTTTTCGTCAGGCTTAATATAGCACAGACGCATGACATCCGTCTCTTCGTTTTCCTGCTCTGGGAGAATTTTCTCCGCTAAATCTGCAAGCAGAGTTCCGAATGGCATCAGAAGCAGGGTCGTTACAATATTAAACAAGGTATGCATGTTTGCAATCTGAGCCGCTGGGTTGCCGGACGCAACGGACATCATAAAAGCAGTCAGAGGAGTTACCATACAGATAATAGTAAACAGAACCGTTCCGAATACGTTGAACATCAGATGGATTACAGTGGCTCTTTTTGCGCTTCTGCTGGTTCCAATAGAAGCCAGAACAGCTGTGATACAGGTTCCGATATTCTGTCCAAAGAGTACATAAACCGCTGTGGGCAGTCCGATTACCCCGCTGACAGCCAGAGCCTGCAGGATTCCGACAGAAGCAGAGGAGGACTGGATAATGGCGGTGAAAATCATTCCGGCCAGAATGCCAATTAACGGGTTGCTGAAATTAGATACCAGATCTACAAAGAAAGCAGAATCGCGCAGAGGCATCATGGAGGAACTCATCATTTCCATGCCGATAAAGAGAATACCAAGGCCTGCGATAATCTGTCCGTAATGGTGGAACACTACTTTCTTTATAAAAACAATAAATACAACGCCGATAAAGGCAAAGAGCGGGGCGATAGCGCCTACGTCAAGAGCAATCAGCTGTCCTGTAATCGTTGTACCGATATTGGCACCCATAATGATCCAGACGGCCTGCTTTAATGTCATCATTCCTGAGTTAACGAAGCCTACAACCATGACGGTGGTAGCTGAGGAAGACTGGATCACTGCAGTGATTCCCGCTCCTACAGCCACACCAAGAAAGCGGTTGGATGTGAGGCGTTCCAGGATCTGCTTCATCCGGTTGCCTGCTGCGTCTTCCAGTCCTGCGCTCATCATCTGCATTCCGTAGAGAAAGAGCGCCAGGCCTCCGAGAAGACCGAGTATGTCTGATGCATTCATAATTAAAATTTCCTCCTGAATATAGTTAAGTAGGGGAGTGCGCCTGACAGGCGCGTCACTTCCCGGATAATCATAAAGAAAAAGAAAAGAAATGACAAGCAGAATTTACAAATATTTACAAAGATTTAATTGTGTAAATCTTCTATAGGAATTTTTTGAAAAATGTAGTAAAATATTGGCTGCGAAAAATGACAGAGGGAAAGCGGAAAAAGACAGTGTACAAAGGAGAACAGTCTTATGGAACGAAAACAGAGACAGCAGGGGGAAAATTTTCTGCTGCAGGGAAGCATTCTGGCGGCGGCAGGTATTTTAGTGCGGCTGATCGGACTTCTATATAAAATTCCCATGACCAGAATCCTGGGGGATGAGGGAATCGGATACTACAATACAGCATATGAAATTTATAATATAGGCCTGATTTTATCTTCCTACAGTCTGCCCCTGGCAGTGTCAAAGCTGATCGCCGGGAAGGAGCAGGAGGGCAGAAGGGAGGACGCCAGAAAGGTATTCCACTGCGGAATGTTTGTGGGAGTGATGGCAGGCGGTTTGATGAGTCTGTTTCTCATTATCTGCTCTGACAGAATAGCGGCGGAGATTTTTAACAGCCCTGGAAGTGCTCTGCCCCTCAGGGTTATGGCTCCGACAATCCTCGTGTTTGCTGTGATGGGAGTGTTCCGGGGCTTTTTTCAGGGACGCGGCAATATGGTTCCCACCTCTGTATCCCAGGTGGCAGAGCAGCTGGTTCATGCAGGCGTCAGTATCTGGGCTTCCTGGGATTTTATGAACCGGTTTGCAGGAACAGAAAATCCCAGCTCCTGGGGAGCGGCGGGAGGAACTTTGGGAACCCTGGCAGGAGCGCTGGCAGCGTTTGTGATTCTCATGTTCTGGATGGCGGTTGCCAGGGGAAATCCCGGAGGGCTGTGGCGGTCAGAGGGAAATGCCGCAGAACCATCGGGCTATCCGGAGATTATGAGACTTCTGCTTCTGACCTTTGTGCCGATTATTCTGAGTCAGTTTGTCTATCAGCTCAGCGGATCCGTAGACAATGCCATGTTTGGCCTGATTATGGAAAATAAGGGGCTGAATGAAGCTGAGAGATTGTCTCTTCTGGGAATTTACGGCGGAAAATACCGCCTTCTCACCAATGTGCCGGTGGCTGTGGCCTCCTCGCTTGGAGCCTCCATGATTCCCAGCATTGTGGCTTCCCGTGTCATGAAGCGCAGCCAGGAGGTAAAGGATAAAATTTACATTACGATTAAGTTCAATATGCTGTTAGCCATTCCCTGTGCCGCCGGAATGTTTGCCCTGTCATCTCCGGTGATGCGTCTGGTGTTTGGGGACAGCAGGCAGCTGACAGCAGAACTGCTCATGCTGGGATCCTGTGCAGTGGTTTTCTTTTCCCTGTCTACTGTTACAAACGCTGTGCTTCAGGGAATTGACCAGATGAGAAAATCGGTGACCCACTCTGCCGTTTCTCTGGCAGTTCATGGAGTTCTTGTCTATGTGATGTTAGAAAAGCTGAACTGGGGTGTGTATGGTCTTGTAATAGGAAATGTTACCTTTGCCCTGGCAGTGTGCATTCTGAACTGGGCTGCCATTGGGCGGGTGCTGGGCTACAGGCAGGAGGTGAGGACTACATTTTTGCTTCCGCTGTTTTGCTCTGTGATTATGGGAGCAGCGGCCCGTATGGTTTACCAGGGAATTCTGTGGGTTTCAGCTTCCAATGCGATTTCTCTTCTGGCGGCAGCAGGGCTGGGAGCCGTTTTTTACGGCTGGCTTTTGACTGCTGTAGGGGCAGTGAATGAAAAAGAACTGAGAAGTATGCCTATGGGGCGTCTTCTGCTTCGGTTTATGCGCTAACGCAGGCCGGCAGTCAGCGTACCGGTATGGTATACCTGGACATGAACGCTGTGAAAGAACAGAACATAAATTTATCAGTCATATATAAAAGAAAGGACGGAAGACATCGTGGCAAAAAATGAAATTAAGGATATGACAAAAGGCTCTCCGTTTAAGCTGATTTTTGGTTTTGCCCTGCCTATGCTGATCGGACTGCTGTTCCAGCAGTTTTACAGCATGGTGGACACAATTATTGTAGGAAAATATCTGGGTGTGAAGGCTCTGGCAGCTGTAGGCTCCACCGGTTCTCTGAATTTTATGATTATCGGATTCTGCATCGGCGTATGCAGCGGCTTCGCCATTCCTGCGGCCCAGCGGTTCGGCGCAGGAGATTACCACGGACTTAGAAAATACACTGCCAACGCAGCCTGGCTGTCTCTGATTTTTTCTATTGTAATGGCTGTGATTGTGTGTGTGTTCTGCCGTCCGATTTTAATTTTAATGAAGACACCGGAGGACATTATCGATCAGGCCTTCAGCTATATTTTCGTTATTTTTGCGGGAATTCCAGCTACCTATCTCTACAACATGACAGCAGGAATTATCCGTTCCCTGGGAGACAGCAAGACTCCTGTGTATTTTCTTCTGCTGTCTTCTGCCTTAAATATTGTGCTGGACTTATTCACAATCATTGTGTTAAAGATGGGACCGGCTGGGGCTGCCTATGCCACAGTGATTTCCCAGGCGGTTTCCGGCCTTCTCTGCCTTCTTTATATGAAGAAGCATTTTGAAATCTTGAAAATGGAGAAGGATGAAACGAAAATGGATCGGCATATTATGGGGCGTCTGTGCGGCATGGGAATTCCTATGGGGCTGCAGTATTCCATCACAGCCATTGGAAGTGTTATTCTGCAGGCTTCCGTCAATACATTAGGCTCTATGGCCGTAGCGGCTGTGGCTGCAGGCAGCAAGGTGACGCTGTTTTTCTGCTGTCCTTTTGATGCTCTGGGAGGAACCATGGCCACCTATGCAGGCCAGAACGTAGGCGCAGGAAAGCTCGACCGGATTAAGGAAGGATTAAAAAGCTCTTCCATTATCGGCTGTATCTATGCAGTGATCGCTTTTCTGATCCTTTTGTTTTTCAGCAGTAAGATTGCGCTTCTGTTTATGGATGCAGGGGAAGCAGAAACGATCCGACAGGTTTCCATGTTTTTAATAGTCAACAGCGCTTTCTACATTCCATTGGTATTTGTCAATGTGGTGCGCTTTACGATTCAGGGAATGGGCTACAGTACCTTTGCCATTCTGGCAGGAGTATTTGAGATGGCTGCCAGAGGCCTGGCAGGCCTTGTGCTGGTTCCTGCCTTCGGTTATATCGCTGCCTGCTTCGGAAGTCCGTTAGCATGGATTTTTGCTGATATTTTCCTGTTCCCGGCATTTTTCCATTGCCTGAAAACAATGAAGAGGGAGTTTGGAGAAGCAGGAGCAATGGAATAGAGAAGTGAATGAACTGGAAGACAAAAAGTAAATAATAAAGGAATCCATTATAAACGGATGCCTAGCGAAGACGGTTCAGGCCGGAAATCCAGAGGAGAATACTTCGGGATTTCCGGCCCTTTTTCATCTGCAAATGAATAAAAATACATATTTTTGCAAAAAAACTGTTGACATATAGCATAAATAGCGGTATTATACAGTGCATAACACATATATATACATAAAGATGCATAAAAACACAAGTATATGAGGAGGATATGATTATGAAAATGAAACAGACAGCATTACTTACACTGGCAGGTTTAATGGCGGCAGCATCCCTGACTGCATGTTCTGGCTCCGCAGGAGAAGGCGGCCAGACAGAGGGAAAGACAGAAGGAAGCACAGCAGTGACTACAGAGGCAGGAAGTACGGCAGCGGGAAGCGAGGCGGCAGAATCTTCAGAAGGGGAAGGACGCCTGGCAAAAATTAAGGAAGCAGGAAAGATTACCATGGCTACCAGCCCGGATTTTGCTCCCTTTGAATTCAAGGATATCAGTTCCGGCAAGGTGGAATATGTAGGCAGTGACATCGAGCTGGCCAAGTACATCGCAGATAAGATCGGCGTAGAGCTGGAGATTCAGCCGATGGATTTCGCGGCAGTCCAGGCGGCAGTTACATCCGGTTCTGTGGATATGGCCATCGCCGGTATGTCCTACACAGAGGAGAGAGCTGAAAATATGGGACTGTCCCACGGATATGATTACGACAGAGGCGATATGCCAAGCACCCAGGGAATTCTGGTTATGGCAGATCAGGTGGAGTCCTACCAGACAGCGGAGGATTTCGCAGGAAAGAAGGTAGCGGCTCAGAACGGAGCGCTGCAGCAGGGGCTGGTGACAGAGCAGCTGCCGGATGCCCAGATGGAGACTATCACGACTGTAAACGACGGAATCATGATGCTTCAGACTGGCAAGGTAGACGCAGTGGCAGTGGCCACCTCTGTAGGAGAACCGATGATTGAGAATTATCCGGAACTGCAGTTTGCAGGATTCTGGTTTGAGACGGACGATGAAGGTAATGTGGTAGGCGTTCCGAAGGGAGAGGAAGCTCTGTTAGAGGTAGTGAACGAAGCAGTAGACGAGGTGATGGAGCAGGGACTCTATACACAGTGGCACGACGAGGCAGAGAAGAAAGCCAAGGCTCTTGGAATTGAGATGGATTAATTAAGGCCGGTGTCAGTGGATGGAATGAAAAAAAGCTGAGGAGAGATTGTTTTGTTAGAGAAAATTATCAATATCTGGGATAAATACTGGATGCTTTTTATGCAGGGACTTGGAATTACCCTTCTTTTGAGCGCAATTATCGTCATAGCAGGAACGCTTCTTGGCTTTCTGCTGGCGATGCTCCGGCTCAGCAGCTGGAAAATCGCAAAGATTCGGCCGTTAAATGCCATGGCTGGAATGTATGTGGAGATTGTCAGAGGAACGCCTATGCTGCTGCAGCTGTATTTCTTTTACTTTATGTTGCCTATGGCCTTCCCTCAAATGAATTTAAGCCCTGTTATGTGCGCGACAGTAGCTCTGTGCCTGAACTCGGCGGCTTATGTGTCTGAGGTTATCCGTTCCGGAATTCAGGCAGTGGACAAAGGGCAGATGGAAGCTGCCCGGTCTCTGGGGCTGAACCAGAGGCAGGCGATGGTGAAGGTGATTCTGCCTCAGGCAGTGAAAAATATTATGCCGGCCCTGGGAAATGAGTTTGTCATGATGATTAAGGACACGTCCTTAGCTTCCACCTTCTTTGTAGGAGAGCTGATGACTGTATGGCAGACCGTGAGAGGAGTGCTGTATCTTTCCATTGAGCCGTTGATTATTGTAGGATGCATTTACTTTATTGTTACATTCAGCCTGAGCAAGGGCATTTACTGCATGGAGAGGAGGATGAGCGCAAATGAGCGGTAATATTATTACAGTAGAAAATCTACATAAGCGGTTTGGTTCCCTCCATGTGCTCAAAGGAGTGACGGAACATATTGAAAAAGGCGAGGTGGTTTCCATTATCGGCCCGTCCGGAGGAGGAAAATCCACGTTTCTTCGGTGCTTAAACCTGCTGGAGGTTCCGGATGAAGGAACGATTCTGTTTGAGGGGACAGATATTACAGATAAAAAGATAGATATTAATCTGCACCGGCAGAAGATGGGGATGGTATTCCAGCATTTTAATGTATTTCCCAATATGAGCGTGGGAAAAAACATTACCATGTCTCCGGTGCTTCTGAAAAAGAAAACTCAGAAGGAAGCAGACGAGATGGCAAGGGAGCTGTTAAACCGGGTCGGCCTTCTGGAAAAGTTTAACGAATACCCTGGAAAGCTGTCAGGAGGACAGAAGCAGAGACTTGCCATTGTAAGAGCTCTGGCCATGGAGCCGGAGGTGATGCTCTTTGATGAGCCGACAAGTGCCCTGGATCCTGAGATGGTGGGGGAAGTATTAGACGTAATTAAGGGGCTTGTGGATACAGGAATGACCACAGTGATTGTCACCCATGAGATGGGATTTGCCAAAGAGGTTTCCGACCGGGTATTCTTTATGGACGGAGGCGTGATTGCGGAGAAGGGCACGCCGTCTGAAATTTTTGAGCACCCGCAGAATGAAAGAACAAAGGAATTCTTAGGTAAGGTACTTTATTAAAAACAGAAGGGGATCCGGGAGGAAACGGATAGTTAGGAGGAGCAGATGGGAAAGAAAGAGGCTCTTGAGTATATTGACAGCAAGGCAGATCTGGTGACAGAAGTTTCTGATAAAATCTGGGGTTATGCAGAGCTCTCTCTGATGGAGCATCAGTCGTCACAGCTTTATGTAGAAGTATTAAAAAAAGAAGGTTTCCAGGTAGAAACGCCAGTCTGCGGCATTGAGACAGCTTATATCGCTTCCTATGGAAGCGGAAAACCAATCATCGGCATTCTGGCAGAGTATGACGCCTTATCAGGTCTTTCCCAGGAGGCTGGGGCTGTAGAGCGAAAGGAGACAGTTCCAGGAGGTCATGGACACGGCTGCGGCCACAACATGCTGGGCGCCGGAGCCATGGCTGCCGCTCTGGCTGTGAAGCACTACCTGGAAGAGAAGGGAGAAGGAAGCGGAACTGTGAAATTCTATGGCTGCCCAGGCGAGGAGGGAGCGGCGTCCAAGGCTTTTATGGCGAAAGAGGGAGTGTTTAATGAATTAGACGCAGCCCTGACCTGGCATCCGGGCACAGCCAACGAGGTAACCAGCGGAACCTGCAATTCCTGTATCCAGACAGAGTATCAGTTTACAGGTCTTGCGTCTCATGCGGCAGGAGCGCCGGAACTTGGACGTTCTGCTCTTGACGCGGTGGAGCTGATGAACATCGGGGTTCAGTTTTTAAGAGAGCATATGAGCGATGAGTGCCGCATCCACTATTCGATTACAGATGCGGGCGGCCAGTCCCCGAACGTGGTTCAGCCTAAGGCGCAGGTGCTTTATATGGTGCGGGCCAAACTGATGAAGGACGCCATGAAGCTCCAGGCAAGAGTTGATCAGATCGCTGAGGCGGCTGCCATGATGACAGAGACAACGGTGAAAAAGAAATTTATTGACGGCTGCTCCAATACAGTGCCTAATCAGGTGCTGGAACAGCTGCTCTATAAAAATTTCGCTGAGACAGGAGTCCCTTCTTATACAGAGGAGGAGCTGGAGTTTGCAAAGAAGTTAAATGCTTCCTGTGAGCTGGCTGCAGAGGGACTTCCGGGCTCTATGGTGGATGAGAGCTTTGAGGTTCAGGAGTTTGTGGACGAGGCCAGCTGCCACGGTACCAAGGCTATGAACGACTTCCTGATTCCGTATATTTACAGCGAAAAAATGCGCGCAGGCTCCACAGATGTGGGAGATGTCAGCTGGAATACGCCGACTGCCCAGATCAGAGTGGCCTGCTTTACAGCCAATTCTCCCGGCCACAGCTGGCAGAACGTCTCCTGCGGAGCTACTTCTATCGGCCACAAGGGTCTGCTGGCAGCAGGCAAGGTGCTGGCGGGAACTGCCATTGACCTGATGGAGCACGCAGAACTCCTCACGGAGGCCAGGACAGAATTTGAGAAGAAGACAAAAAGCGGATACGACTGTCCGATTCCTGACGGAGCGAAGCCAGTGTTATCGGGAGAGCAGATGTAGGAATAAAAAATAAGAGAATAAAAGAATAAAAGAAACCGGTACATGTTCCGTGCTCCAGTGAAGGCAGCAGGAAGCTGTACCGGTTTTTTAGATGCCGTAAAAAGGGAGGAGCCGGCAGTCATCTCCAACTGCCGGCCTGTATGAAAAAGAATTTATAATTAAAAAAGTAATTGCTTTTTTAATTGTCTTTATCATAACAGGATAGTGTGAAAAAAGTATGGAAAAGATGTGAAGAAATTATGAACATTTTCAAGGGGCGGATCCATAGATGCCAGGCTTTCTTTTTTAGCAGGAGTGTGATAAGATGAAACGAGAAGATTTTGGAAACGGAAGGAGGAACGATCATGGAAATCGTAAAGAAGGAACAGGCAAACGGCGGCGAGGGCGCTATTTTTATTAAACACATTTTAAATGAGACAGAGTTAAACGGAAAATGCAAGATGTTTGCAGAGGTGACTATCCCGGCAGGCAGTGCCCTGGGTTATCATGTACACCACAATGAGAGCGAAACCTACTATATTGTAAAGGGCGAGGGCGAGTATAATGATAATGGAACAGTAAGAACCGTAAAGGCAGGAGAAAGAACCTTTACGCCTGACGGCTGCGGCCACGGAATTGCCAATCATACGGATCAGGATCTGGTATTTATGGCGCTCATTATTCTGGACTAGAAAAATAAGAATAAAAACAGGGAATGCCCGGCATCCGGAGGAGAAATTCACATCGCTTCGGACCGGGCACATTCTTTCTGTTTGGCAGAATTACCAGGAGGAACTGTATGAAATTTTTTCACCTTTCAGACCTGCATATCGGCAGGCAGCTAAATGGATGGAGCCTGAGAGAAAATCAGGAAAAGGTGCTCTCTCAGATTGTGGGCTATGCAGAAACCTGCCAGCCGGACGCTATTTTAATATGCGGAGATATCTATGATAAATCCATTCCGTCAGGAGAGGCTTTCTCCATGTTTGGAAATTTTCTGGAGCAGATAAGCAGGACGGGAATTCCAACTCTTATTATTGCGGGAAATCATGACAGCCCGGACAGGCTGGGTTTTGCCGGGCCGATTCTGGAAAAGGGCAGGATTTTTCTCTCGGCTTTTCCGCCGTCCAGGGAGGGGGAGCATTTGAAAAAGGTTACACTGACTGATTCATGGGGAAATGTTAATTTTTATCTGTTTCCTTTTATGAAGCCGGGCTATGTCAGACAGCTTCTCAAAGCAGAGAAAGTTGATTATCAGGACACTTATGACGGAGCGTTCCGTGCTGTGCTGGAGCGGGAAGCGATTGATCCGTCAGAGAGAAATGTCATTCTCTGTCATCAGTTTTTTGTGAGCCGGACAGGTGTGC
This sequence comes from Lachnospiraceae bacterium AM93-12TA, assembly GCA_027698105.1. Lineage (GTDB taxonomy): Bacteria > Bacillota > Clostridia > Lachnospirales > Lachnospiraceae > Otoolea. The sequence goes on along the minus strand of JAQERH010000019.1, from coordinate 40,658 downwards.
CGGATACCTGCGAGTCGGAGACAGCAGTTCTCACAGCAGGAGGGCTTGATGAAATAGGAACTTCTGCGCTGGATCTGTTTGACTACGCGGCGCTGGGACATATTCACGGCCCGCAGAAGGCAGGCAGAGAGTCTGTCAGATACTGTGGCTCTCCATATAAGTATTCGGTCAGCGAGGAGCATCATACAAAGTCAGTAGTCATGGCAGAGCTTGCAAAAAAAGGGGATCCGGTGTCCTTAACCTTTCTGCCGCTGTCCGGGATTCAGGATGTCAGAAGTGTCAGGGGAACACTGCAGGAGGTGTTAAGCCAGGCAGAGGAACCGTCCTGCCATGATTTTGTCAGAATTACCCTGACAGATGAGAAGGAACCGGCATATTTCAGGGAACAGCTGAGAGAGCATTATGACCATATTCTGGAAATCAGAATTGATAATGAGAGGACCAGGGAGAGTCTGAAGGAGGAGGGAGAGCCGATGACTGTATTGAGTCCTATGGAGGCATTCCGCCGCTTTTTTTCCATGGTACAGAAAAGTGAAATGACGCAGGAGGAAGAGGCGTTTATGGAACAGCTGATCACAGAAGCAAAGGAGGAGATGCAATGAAGCCATTAAAGCTTACCATGTCTGCCTTTGGCTCTTATGTAAAGGAAACGGTGATTGATTTTGAACAGCTGGGAGATGGAATTTTTCTGATTACAGGAGATACGGGAGCGGGAAAAACCACGATTTTTGACGCAGTGGCTTTTGCCCTTTACGGAGAAACCAGCGGTCAGAGGAGAGAAGGGCCTATGATGCGGAGTCAGTGGGCTCCTCCAGATCAGGAAACCAGGGTGGAGCTGCTCTTTTCTGATGGAGGGCAGACGTACAAAATTGTGCGAAGCCCCTCTTATCAAAGAAGAAGCCTGAGAAAAAATAAGGACGGGGAGTACAGTATGACGTTGTCCCAGGCCAAGGCATCGCTGACACTTCCGGATGGTTCGGAATTTCCTGGACGGATTTCTGATATCAATGAAAAAATCCGCTCTGTAGTAGGCATTGACAGGGATCAGTTTTCTCAGACAGCCATGATTGCCCAGGGGGAATACATGAGACTTCTTCTGGCCAGCTCAAAGGAGAGAAAAGAGATTTTTTCCAGGATTTTTGATACAGGAATTTACGGGGCCATTCAGCAGAAGCTGCGGGAGAAAAACAGTGCTCTTACGAAAAAACTGGAAGAAAACAGAGGATTTTTTGAACGGGAGGCATCCAGATTCCAGCTGCCGGAGGAGAGCTGTCTGGGACAGCAATGGAGGGAAGTTTCCGGCCTCCTGGATTCCCGGCCGGAGGAAATTTTAAAGACAGCAGAAGAAATTTTAAATGCCGGATATCAGGCGGAGAAGGAAAGCAGAGATCTGGAGGATCAGGCGGCTAAGAAGGTATCTGTTCTGGAACGGCGCCTGGAAGCCGCCAGGGCAGGTGCAGAGCTTCGGAAGCGGAAGCTTCGGGCAGAAGAGCTGGTTCAGGTATTAGAGGCAGAGCAGGAGGCCCAGAGGGGGAGAAAAAGGCAGCTGGAACAGGCGGTGAAGGCTCTGCCGCTTCAGGCAAAGGAGGAGGAGATTAACGCAAACAGGAGCGCGTTTCTTCAGTCAAAAGAAAGCGTGGAAAGCCTGTCCGGACAGCTTTTGAAGCTTGCAGAAGGACTTAGGAGCGCAGAACAGAAAAAACAGGAGACTCATGAACAGTTTGAACGGGAACAGCCAATTCTATTAGAGAAAGAAGCCAGGCTGAGAGAAGCGCTCCCCCTCTATGACAGCTGTGAAAGGACGAAAAAACGGCTGACACAGGCGGAGGAGGCGTACAGGAAATTATCAGAAAGCAGGAAAAAAGCAGAGGAGGACAGAGAAGACTCTGTATCGCGTCTGTCCAGGCTGAAACGAGAGCAGGAAGAGAAAAGCCAGGCTCCCCTTCTGCTTCAGAAGAGCAGGGAGAACCTCAGACGTATAGCGGAGAGGCTTGAACAGATAAAAAGTCTTGAAATCCGCCTTGCAGAGCTGAAAGAGAAGCAGGCTGTTCTGGCCGGAAAACAGGAGGCGCTGGAGCGGGAGACAGACAATTATGAAAAAATTTCCAGATGCTATGATGAAATGAACCGGCGTTTTATCTGTTCCCAGGCCGGAATTCTGGCTCAGGCACTGAAAGAGGGGGTTCCCTGTCCTGTATGCGGTTCCTGTGCTCATCCCTCCCCGGCAGCCCTGACAGCTGCTCCTGTGACAGAAGAAGAACTGGAACATGTAAAAAGACAGAGAGATCTGGCTGATCAGACGCTGCGGGAACAGGCGGGGCAGGTGCAGATACTGCAGGCAGAGCTTCTCGCAGAGACAGGACAGTGCAGGACGATGTACAGGGAAATGAGAGAACCTGGCAGACAGGAGACGGCATTTGTTCTGGAAACTGCTATGGAAGAAATGAAAGCTCTGTACAGTCTGGCTGTCCAGGAGAAAGAACGGCATCTTCAGGAAGAGAAACAGCAAAAGGAGGCAGCTGACCGGCTGGAAGCGCTGACAGATCTGATTCACCGGGAGGAGGAAACACGCTGCTTTCTGGAAGAGCAGGAGGGAAGGCTGAAAGAAGCGGAGGGACAGGCCCAGGCAGAGACAGCAAGTCTCAGGACTCAATGGGAGGAACAGAAAAAACGTCTTCCTGTGGAACAGAAACAGGAGGCAGAGAAACAGAGACTTCAGGCAGTCCGGCGTCTGGAACAGCTGTCCCGGTACAGACAGGAGACAGAGCAGGAGGCAGAGCGCCTGAAGCAGCTGGATGGAAGGCTCAGAGGACAGATGGAAGCGGAAGAGAAAAATTTAAGAAATCTGTCTGCCCAGAGAGAGACATTAAAAGCAGAGTTTGCGGAACGGGCCAGGGTTTCTGGTTTTTCCAATGAGAAGGAGTACAGGGAGGCCCTTAGAACTGAAAAGGAGAGAACGGAGCTTTCAGATGAGATTTCCAGATATGAAGTACAGACAGCAGCAGCCAGAGAGAGGCTTTCTCAGTGTCAGGAGGCTTTAAAAGGGGCATCAGAGGAAGCAGAGGATGAGATAAACGCAGAGCTTATGGAAAGTTCAAAGGAGATTTCCCAGGCTAAGGCGCTCCACTTGAAGGCAGCAGCTGCCAGAACGGAATATGAGAAAGCATATAAAGCTGTAAAAGAGCTTTTGAAGGAGAGAAAGGCTTTGATGAAACAGTATCAGCTGGTTCATACGCTTTATGCTGCTGCGGACGGAAAACAAAATCAGACAGCCAGGCTGGATTTCCAGACTTTTGTACAGCGCCAGTATTTTTCGCAGATGATTAGTGCGGCAAACAGAAGGCTGAAACGGATGACAGAGGGCAGATTTATTTTAAAATGCAGAGATCTGGAGTCCCTGAGTCTCCAGGGAGAAGCGGGACTGGATCTGGATGTTTACAGTGTGGAGACAGACAGTATTCGAAATGTGAAAACATTATCAGGCGGAGAGGCTTTTCTGGCCGCTCTTTCCATGGCCCTGGGCATGGCGGACGTGATTCAGGATACGGCGGGCAGCGTGGAAATGGATGCTCTTTTTATTGATGAGGGATTCGGTTCCCTGGATGACGAGGCCAGAGCAAGGGCGATTGCCGTGTTAAAGGAGCTGTCAGGAGGAAAAAGGATGATTGGTATTATTTCCCATGTGGCAGAACTTAGGGAGCAGATAGAAAAAAGGATTATAGTGAAGAGAGGGGAGGAGGGAAGTCTGGTAAGAGTAGAGACGGAATAAACGCGTAAAAGAGAACAGGCGAGAACCGCAGGAAGTTTTCACGCTCCACCAAAAGCTTAGTCGCTGAAAACTTCTGCGGTTCTCGAGCAAAGATTTTACGCGGCTTCGCCCTGAGCCAGGCCTTCCGCCCTGAGCCAGGCCTTTCAAGCTTCAGAACGGGCATGTTTCAATTAGAAACATGCCCGTTCTGAAGCTTGGGGGCTTTGCCCCATACTCATGAAACGATAAGGCTTTGCTGGAGAGTGAACTCTCCGACAAAGCCTTATCATTTCATGAGTGCCTGGCTCAGTGTACACAAAAATGTACACAACTTCCAGCTTTGAACTTAAATTTTTTAATTGTGAAATTTTTCTCACTATGGTATACTCTAAAAGATAGAGCTTTTCAGTACAATGTGACAAAAGATGTTACGATTTCGTAAAGAAAAGCAAAACAAACTAGAGAAAGAGGGTTATTAAATGGGTTTGGCTACATTTATAGGCGGCATTCATCCCTTTGAAGGCAAAGAGTTGTCCGAGGACAAGCCGATTCAGGTTCTGCCTCCGTTAGCGGGAGAAGAGATGGTTTTCCCGCTGTCCCAGCATATCGGTGCTCCGGCGCGTCCGCTGGTGAAAAAGGGCGACCAGGTGCTTAAGGGCCAGATGATTGCAGAAGCCGGCGGTTTTATCTCCGCCAATGTAATCTGTTCTGTTTCCGGCGTAGTGAAGGGAATTGAGCCTAGGCTGGTTGCCAATGGAGCTATGGTTGACTCTATTATTGTGGAAAATGACGGTGAGGATCATGCAGTGGAAGGCTTTGGGGAGCACAGAGACTGTACGAAACTTTCCAAAGAAGAAATCAGAGATATGATTAAGGGCGCGGGCATTGTAGGTTTGGGCGGTGCCGGATTCCCTACACATGTAAAGCTGACTCCAAAGGATGAGTCTGCCATTGACCATATCATTGTCAACGGCGCAGAGTGCGAACCGTATCTTACCAGCGACTACAGACTGATGATGGAGCAGCCGGAGAAAATTATCGGCGGCCTGAAGGTGATTTTACAGCTGTTTGACAATGCGAAAGGCGTAATCGGCATTGAGAACAACAAGCCGGAGGCCATTAAGAAGCTGACTGAGCTGGTTAAGGATGAACCGAGAATTGAGGTATGCCCGCTTCTCACCAAGTACCCACAGGGCGGTGAGCGTACCCTGATTTATGCAGTGACAAAGAGAGAGATTAACTCCTCCATGCTTCCGGCAGATGCCGGATGTGTTGTGGATAACATTGACACGGTTGTTTCTATTTATAATGCAGTGTGTGAGTCCACTCCGCTGATCCGAAAAATTATCACAGTGACAGGAGATGCAGTTGCAAATCCTCAGAACTACGAGGTGAGACTGGGAACCAGCTATAACCGCTTAGTAGAGGCTGCCGGCGGATTTAAGACAGAGCCGGAGAAGCTGATTTCCGGAGGTCCTATGATGGGACAGGCCTTATTCAGCACGAATTTCCCGGTTGCCAAGACATCCTCCGCTCTTACCTGTTTTACAAAGGATGAGGTAAAAGCTCAGGCTCCGACGCCGTGTATCCGCTGCGGACGCTGTGTGGACGTATGTCCGGAGCATCTGGTTCCGCCGCTGATGATGAAGGCGGCAGCTGCAGAGGATATGGAGCGTTTCCAGAGTTTAAACGGCATGGAATGTGTGGAGTGCGGATGCTGTGCCTTTGCATGTCCGGCTAAGAGACCTCTGACACAGGCATTTAAGGAAATGAGGAAGGCAGTTGCGGCCAGCCGCAGAAAGTAGGAGGTGTGAAGAAATGGAAAAATTATTAAACGTATCGTCATCACCTCATGTGCGGAATAAGATTACCACTCAGAATCTGATGTTCGATGTGGCGATTGCTATGATTCCAGCCAGTGTTTATGGTGTATGGCAGTTCGGTATGCATGCTCTTCTGGTGCTTATTGCCACCGTTGTTTCCTGTGTGCTGTCCGAGTATGTATATGAGAAACTGATGAAGAAACCAATTACGGTAAGCGATGGCAGTGCTGTGGTTACAGGTATGATCCTGGCTCTCAATATGCCTCCGGAGATTCCGTTATGGATTCCGTTCCTGGGCGGTATCTTCGCGATTATCGTAGTAAAACAGCTGTACGGCGGACTGGGACAGAACTTTATGAACCCGGCTCTGGCAGCCAGATGCTTCCTGTTAATTTCATTTGCAGGATTCATGAATAACTTTTCTTCTGCAAAGCTTGGCTTTGACAGTCTGTCCGGAGCGACTCCTCTGGCAGCTATGAGAGCTGGAAACGATGTGGATCTTATGTCCTTAATCGTAGGACGTGTTCCTGGAGCGATTGGTGAAGTTTCTGTGATTGCGCTGTTAATCGGTGCTGTCTATATGATCGCAAGGAAGGTCATCAGCCCAAGGATTCCTCTGATTTACATAGGAACCGTGGCTGTGTTTATCTTCCTGTTCGGCGGCTTTGATATTACCTATGCAGTGAAAGAGGTATGTGCCGGCGGTCTTATCTTCGGAGCCTTCTTTATGGCTACAGATTATGTAACAAGTCCTCTGACGAAAAAGGGACAGATTGTGTATGGCCTGTTTTTAGGTATTCTGACCGGTATTTTCCGCCTGTGGGGCGCATCTCCGGAGGGAGTATCCTACGCAATCATTTTAGGAAACCTTTTCGTGCCGCTGATTGAGAAAGTGACACTTCCAAAGGCATTCGGAAAGGGGGCTAAAAAATAATGAAGGGAATTTTAAAGGATACATTTATTCTGTTTGTTATTACCCTTGTGGCAGGTTTCTGCCTGGGCGGCGTACATGATATTACGTTAGAGCCAATTGCCAAGGCCCAGCAGGCGGCTGCCACAGCTACCTATCGAGAGGTATATCCTGACGCAGCTGACTTTAAGGAGACAGCTGAGCTGACTGAAAAGGCGGCAGCTGCAGCAGAGGATCTGGCTGGACAGGGCTTTGGAAAGGTTCGCATTGACGGAGCTATGGAAGCAGTTGATGCCAGCGGCTCTGTGATTGGCTATTTAGTGACATCCACATCCTCTGAGAGCTACGGCGGAGATGTACAGATTTCTGTGGGAATTACATCAGACGGAACCATCACAGGCGTGGGATTTTTAGCTATCAGCGATACTCCAGGACTTGGTATGAAGGCAAAGGAGCCTGCATTCAAAGACCAGTTTGACGGCAGACCGGCCCAGACCTTTGAGGTGACAAAGACGGCAGCCTCCGGAGATGCCCAGATTCAGGCAATCAGCGGTGCTACCGTTACTTCTACCGCAGTGACAAACGCAGTAAATGCAGCTGTATATTTCTATACCAGCTGCGCTGCACAGTAGGAGGTGGAGACATGAACAAATATATAGAACGTATTTATAATGGTATCTGGAAAGAAAACCCGATTTTCGTTCAGATGCTGGGACTGTGTCCTACACTGGCTGTTACCACTTCAGCGATCAACGGAGTGGGAATGGGACTTTCCACGACAGCAGTTCTTGTGGCGGCAAACGCCCTGATCGCTGCCCTTAGAAATCTGATTCCTGATAGAGTCCGCCTGCCAGCTGAGATTGTAGTAGTGGCTTCTTTCGTAACCATTATCGACATGCTGATGGAGGGCTTCGTACCTTCCCTGTACAGCGCTCTGGGAATCTATATCCCTCTGATTGTTGTAAACTGTATTATTCTTGGACGTGCAGAGTCCTATGCTATGAAGAACGGCGTACTACTGTCCATTTTTGACGGTATTGGAATGGGACTTGGATTTACAGTAGCTCTTGGATTAATCGGAGCATTCCGTGAGCTTTTAGGATCCGGTATGATCTTTAATATTCAGGTAGCTCCTGCTTCCTACCAGCCAGTGTCAATCTTTATTCTGGCGCCTGGTGCTTTCTTTGTACTTGCAGGCCTGACAGCTCTTCAGAACAAGCTGAAGGCTCCGTGCGCGACGAACGGCTCTGTCAAGAAAGAGAAAAAGTCCGGATGCTGCGGTGATTGTGCAAGCTGCAAGGATAAAGATGCAAAAAAGGATGAATAGGAGGAAGCATAGATGAAAGAGTTACTTGTTATAGCGATCAGCTCAGCTCTTGTGAGCAACGTCGTATTAAGCCAGTTCCTTGGTATCTGTTCCTTCGTCGGCGTATCCAAAAAGGTAGAGACAGCTGCCGGTATGGGCGGAGCGGTTATCTTCGTTATTACCATTGCCTCTATTGTATCCAGCCTGATTTATCAGTTTGTGCTGCAGCCGCTTGGAATGGATTACCTGAAAACAATCGTATTTATCCTTATTATCGCTGCTCTGGTTCAGATTGTAGAGATGTTCTTAAAGAAATGTATGGTTTCTCTGTATAATGCGCTGGGTGTATTCCTGCCTCTGATTACCACGAACTGCGCTGTGCTCGGTGTAGCTCTGACAAACGTGCAGAGTGGCTACGGCTTTGTGCAGAGCGTTGTAAACGGAATCGGTACGGCAGCCGGCTATACGATTGCTATCGTACTTTTAGCCGGAATCCGTGAGCACATGGAGGGAAATGATGTACCATACAGCTTCCAGGGTTCTCCTATCGTACTTGTAACAGCAGGATTGATGGCGATTGCATTTTTCGGATTTTCCGGATTACTGTAAAGGGAGGATACGAAAATGAATGTTACAGCAATTATTATAGCAGCCGTTGTAATCGCAGCAACCGGTATCATCGTAGGTATCGGTCTGGGACTGTTCGGCGAGAAATTTAAGGTTGAGGTAGACGAGAAAGAGGCAGCTGTCCGTGAAGCTCTTCCAGGCAATAACTGCGGCGGCTGTGGATATCCTGGCTGTGATGGTCTGGCAAAGGCTATTGCAGAGGGAAAAGCTCCTGCCAACGCATGTCCGGTAGGCGGCGCTCCTGTAGGAGAGAAAATCGCGGCTATCATGGGTGTGGAAGCCGGAAGCAGCGAGAAGATGGTAGCTTTTGTAAAGTGTAAGGGAACCTGCGATAAGACAAAAGTGAAATACACCTACCACGGAATTGAGGACTGCAAGAAGGCAGCCGTGGTTCCGGGAGGCGGACCGAAGGCCTGCACTTACGGCTGTATGGGATTTGGATCCTGCGTAAAGGCCTGCAAGTTCGACGCGATCCATGTCATCGACGGAATTGCCGTAGTAGACAAGGAAAAGTGCGTAGCCTGCGGCAAGTGTGTGGCAGCCTGCCCACAGAAGCTGATTGATCTGGTTCCGTATAAGGCAGAGCATCTGGTTCAGTGCAATTCCCATGATAAGGGCAAGGATGTAAAGGCTAAATGCGACGTGGGATGTATCGGCTGTACCCTCTGCACCAAGCAGTGTGAGTTCGATGCCATCCATATGGACAATAATGTAGCTGTCATCGATTATGAAAAATGCACCAACTGCGGTAAGTGCGCAGAGAAGTGCCCGGTAAAGATTATTCAGTAGAGAAAAGGGACGTCCTGAGGGGCGTCCTTTTTAAATTTGTAAGAAAAAAGTCATACCTGCAGTAAATTTTATACGGTACAATACAGGAAAGAACAATCAAATATCAGAATTCCATTGTCGGAGGGATGAATATGAGAAAACGTACATTGACTGTGGGTTTACTGCTTTTATGTCTGGCCTTTTCTGCTTCCGGATGTCAGAAGAAGAGCACAGCAGCGGAGGAAAGCAGCAGCGAATTGGAGAAAACAGAAGAAAAGGAAACCAGGGCAGAACCGCCGGAGCTCACTCTGACCGATTCTCTTTCCAGCCAGTACACACCATTTTCCCTTACGTCGGGAAATTATGGCTGGAAACAGGATAAAGGCGGAAGCCAGCCTGGTCAGGGGAAGGAGGATATCATCCATACAGCCGCCTGCGGCATTCATCCGCTGGAACAGGACGGAGAGAAGGCAGACAAGCTCCATGTTCCAGACTATAATCAGATGGACGGTGCGCTATACACCGTTTCCTGTTCCGTTATGCCGGACAAGATAACTGTGACAGGCTGGGGAGTGGAAAATCTGGGCAAGCTGGAGAGTCAGGCAGAGGAAACGGCTGTCTATGAAGGAGAGTTTCTGATTCAGCTGAAGGCTGGCATGGTGTATGAGCTGAGAGCAGTCTGGGAGGAAGAACAGCTTCCTGACAGGGGATTTTCAGGAGAAGCTTCCTATATTTTTATGACAGATGGAAATCCGGACAGTCAGACAGTTAGAAAGTCAGAGAATCGGCAGCAGGAGGCTGGAATCTCCCTGTACGCATCCGTTTCTTTTACTTACGAGGATGCAGACTGGGAACTTCAGACGCTGGTACAGGAGGATATGCTTGTAAATGGGGAACTGGCTATGGACGATCAGGGATATTTCAGAATACAGGCTGCTTCAGGAAATGATATGTATGTATTGTTTGACGATATGGTTCAGCTGGGAATGCCGGAAGCGGATGTCTGGACAGACGAAGAGGGCAGACTGCACATTACGCTTCGTGATGTGAGAACAGCCCGGTACAGAGTGACAGATTTTGTCTATGATGAGGTTCGGAAAGAATTTTTGGGAAGCTGTGAGATAGACGGAGAGGGAATTAATTATCTGGGGACGACAGGAGAGTAATGTTTCAGTCAAACTCCCGCGTAAACGAGCCGATGTTTGAAAGGCTCGCCTGCGCGGGAGTTTTGTAATATATTCTGCTGTAAAAACAGTTTATCAGGAGAACATGTTAAACACTCCGGCCGACTGAAGGAACAGCACGGCCATGATAACCGGCGTCACATATTTAATCATAAAGACGTACATCTTCTTCCGGGAGAAAGGATGGCCGCTGGCCTCCATTTCCTCGCAGATCCACTTCGGTCCTACAATCCAGCCTACGAATACGCAGGTCAGCAGAGAGATAAACGGCATCAGGAAGCTGTTGCTGATGTAGTCCATTAAATCTAACAGCTGGGCAGTGGCTCCGTTTGGCAGAGTAAGCTCAAAATAGAATATATTGTAGCCCAGGCAGATTACTACAGAGGCAGCGGCAAAGATCAGGCAGATTACCAGGCTTGTCTTTTTCCGGGCAGAGTGGAAAATATCCATGCAGTTGGCTGTCAGTGTTTCCATAATGGATACAGAGGAAGTCAGAGCTGCAAACAGTACCATCAGAAAAAATGCCAGGCCGAGGAACGGCCCCATCGGCCCCATGGCCTCAAACACTTTAGGCAGGGATACGAACATCAGGCTGGGGCCGGAGGCCATGCCTTCTGTGCCGAAAAATACATACACAGCCGGAATAATCATCATACCGGCCAGAAAAGCCACGGCTGTGTCAAAAATCTCAATATGGCTCAGAGAGCGGTTCAGATTTACTTCTTTGTCTACATAAGAGCCGTAGGTAATCATAATACCCATGGACACGCTGAGAGAGAAGAACAGCTGGCTCATGGCATCCAGAAGAATCTCCAGAAATCTGGCAGGTGTAATTCCATCGAAGTTTGGAATCAGGTAAACAGCCAGTCCCTGCAGGCCGGTCCGGATTGTTCCATCGGCTTCCCTGAACTTTAAGGTAAGAGAGAACAGGCCGATACCGATGATCATCAGGAGCAGACCCGGCATGACAATGCGGGCAAACTTTTCAATCCCCTTTTCCACTCCCCGGTATACGATGAAAGCCGTGAAAGCCAGAAATACCAGCATGAAGAAGATAGGTGAGACTGGAGAGGTAATGAAGCTGGTAAAATACCCGTCTCCAGCGGCCTCGGTTCCGCTGCCAATGAGATAGACTGACAGATATTTCAGGATCCAGCCTCCGATTACTGAGTAATAAGTCATAATAATAGCCGGAACCAGAAAGGTCACATATCCTAAAAAGGTCCACTTTTTATTGATGTTTCCAAAGGCGTGGAGAGCATTTGTCTTCGTCCGGCGCCCGATGGCCACGTCTGTGACTAAAAGGGTAAAGCCGAAGGTGAGAACAAGAACCAGATAGATAATAAGGAAGAGTCCTCCGCCGTCCTTTGCTGCCAGGTAGGGGAAGCGCCAGATATTTCCGACTCCTACAGCGCTTCCGGCTGCTGCCAGAACGAAGCCCAGTGAACCTGTAAAGCTGCTTTTTCGTTTCGTTTCCATAATCAGTACATCCTTTTTTATTAGTTTTCCCAAGGCACTATTATAGAAGAAAAACAGGAAAACTCAACCTGGACATAATTTCATTTAAAGAAACTTTTATTATAAAAAATTGAATTAAACTAGAAAAATAGAGAAAAAGAAGCTATAATTGCTTCTGATTAAAGTGTTTTTTGAAAAAAGTATATTTATATGAAACAAAGTGCGAAGGAGGATAATTCATGGGAAATATTAATCTGCATGCGGGGATGAAGATTCGAATGTACCGGAAAAATAAAAATATGACCCTGCAGCAGCTGGCGGATCGCATTCACAAAAGCCGGGCCAGCGTCAGCAAATACGAGACAGGTGAAGTGTCTATGGATATTGAAACACTGGTAGAGATTGCCGCTGCGCTGGATGTCAGTCCGGGACGGATTCTGGATCTCCCGGCAGAGGAGGAACAGACAGAGCCGGTAAAGCCGGCTCCTGCAGGGATGAGTCCGTTTTTTAGGGCCAGCAGACTGTACTTTTATTTTTATGACGGAAGATATAAGCGGCTGAAAGACGGCATCATCAATATTCGGGAGGCGGAGGAACATCCGGGCAGCTATGAAGCGGATCTCTCCATCAGCACGGTTAATCCATCTGGCCGCAGCAGTGAAGTATACTATACAGGAAAGGTGGTCTACAGCGATATGCTGATCCGGTTTTCCTTTGTCAATCAGTACAATTCCCTGGAAGAGGATCTTCTCTACATTTTTAATCCCCTGGATCTGAGAGATTCCACAGAAGGTCTGCTCTGCGGAATTTCCAGCGCTGATTTAATGCCCTGCGCCTTTAAATGCCTGGTGACGCTGGCTCCCCAGGAACACACAGAAGAATTTAAAAAGCGGCTGCTGATTACCAGGGAAGAACTTTCCCGGTGGCAGAAGCTGAATATGCTGCTGGTTAATAATCTGGACTATTAAAAAGGTTCCAGCACCTCCACATATCCTTTCAGATAATCTACCTTTCGCCCATCTTTTACTTCGCTCATCAAAAAGTTAGCCAGCAGGATTCCTGTCTCTGCCTGCTTTCGAATTGGCTCCAGCTTTTCCGGAATATTATTGGAATATCCTTCTTCCGGATATTCCTCAATTAAGAAAGAAGCAAAGCGGGAAGTCTGGGGCCTTTTAGCCTGCCAGAGGATTTCATCCTGAAGAGCAGGCCTCTCACAGATAATTCCACGAACCTCCTGAGACAGATCCGCAGTGTCAATGCAACGGACATAGAGGGAGGGATTGCGGGTGTACTCGATCAGCTTGTCCCGGTCGCTGTAGGAGAACCGGACAATAGACTGAAAGGGAACAGTTTCCCAGGAATAGTCCCTTTTCTGGAGAGCATTGATTTCCTGGATGTGTTTTTCTTTCAGGAGAATCAGCTGATGCATAGCTCTAAGCTCCTCCATCTGCTTTTCCACCCGAAGTTTTACATCATCGAGAATCGGGCTGTAATCTTCCAGACCAAACTGGTTAAATCGTTCCATCTGCTTAACAGGAATACCGATATTTCTGTAAAAGGCTACCTCTGCAATATTCAGAAGATCTGCCACCGTATATTTCCTGTAATTGTTTGTCTCCTGGCGGACAGAGAAAATCCCGGCATCCTGCCAGTAACGGAGCGTGTGCTCCGGGATATTTAACAGCCGGGAAACCTCCCCAATGGAGAGATAATTGTCCATAAACAGTCGCCTCCTTTGTATAGTGTCACTATTATAGCAAAAATCCATAAGACTTGAAACAGTAAATACTTGACTCTCAAGTTACTTGAACCTTTATAATCTGCTAGGAATGTTAAAAATGTGTAAAAATACGCAGGAGGAATGACGGTATGAGTGAAAAAACCAAACGGAAAAAATGGTTTGAGAATGTCAAGATGCCTCACACCTATGTGATTCTCATCACAATTCTGGTGATCATGACGATTCTCACCCACATTATTCCGGCAGGACAGTATCAGAGAGTGGAGGATCCGGTCAGCGGTACAACCGTAGTAGTGCCGGGAAGCTTCGAATTTGTGGACGTGGAAGCGCCGGGATTTTTTGACATTTTCCTGTCTCTTCAGAGGGGATATGTAGACGCGGCTGACATCATGTTCTTAATTATCTTTGCCTATGGCTTCGTATTTATGCTGGTGAAGAACGGTACGATGGACGCAGCCCTGGGAACCCTGGTTCGGCTGGTAGGAAAGAAAATCCAGCTGATGATTCCGATTACCATGATTGTGCTGGGACTGTTAAGCTCCACCATGGGAATTTTTGAGGAGGTATACGGCCTCTTTCCTGTGTTTGTGGGAATTGCAGTAGCCCTTGGCTATGACATGGTCGTGGGAGGAGCCATTGTCTATCTGGGTGTGACCATCGGTTATGCTTCCGGTACTTTTAACCCTTACACTATCGGAATTGCTCAGGACGTAGCAGGCGTGCCGCTTTATTCTGGTCTGGGACTTAGAATCGCAGTTTTAATTGCATTTGAGCTTCTGGCAATTCTTTACATTATGCACTATGCCCGCAAGGTAAAGGCAGATCCGACAAAATCAGTTATGTACGGAGTTGAGACTGATTTCGTTCAGAGAAAGAGTCTGGAGGAGCTGACAGGCTCTAAAATGGATACCAGACAGAAAATCAGCCTGACTCTGTTCCTTGGAACGCTGGGCGGACTTCTGTGGGGTATCACCCAGGCAGGATGGGGCATCAATGAGATTGCAGCCATGTTCCTGATGATGATGATTTTTGTAGGAATTGTCAGCGGATATTCTGCCACAGACATCTGCAAAACCTTTATTGAGTCCACAAAATCCATGGTATCCTCTATGTTAATCGTAGGATTTACAAGAGGTATTCTTCTGGTAATGAAAGACGGAATGATTTCCGATACGATTGTTTACTATCTGGTAAGCCTGCTTTCCGAGGCCAGCAAGTTTGTCTCTGCTTACGGAATGCTGTTCTTACAGAATATTATTAAATTCTTTATCACAGGTTCCTCCAGCCAGGCGACTATCACCATGCCAATCATGGCGCCGACTGCCGAGTTAATCGGACTGAGCAAGCAGATTGCGGTACTGGCATACCAGTTCGGAAACGGCTTTGCCGAGATGTTCTGGCCGACTTCCTGTGCTCTGGGATGCGGACTGATGGGAGTTCCGATCAATAAGTGGTACAAGTTTATCACTCCTCTGTTTGGAATGGTGCTTGTGCTGGAAGTGATATTTATGACCATCGCAGTGGCGATTGGATACTAAAGAGAAGGAGATGAGTCAGAATGCTTATTAAAAACGGCAATGTTCTTCTGTTTGAGAAAGATGGCTTTGTAACATGTGATCTGCGGGTGAAGGATGGAAAAATCCAGGAGATCGGCGAAAACCTGATTCCTTGCCAGGATGAGGAGATCATTGATGCAGAAGGAAAATATGTGACTCCGGGTCTTATTGACGCCCACAGCCATATCTGTGTCAGTGAAGAAGGTATGGGAGCCATTGGAGATGACTGCAACGATTACAGTGACGCTCTGATGCCATATCTGGATACGCTGGATGCCATTAACCCCTTTGATCTGGCTGTAAAGTCAGCAGTGGAAGCCGGTGTAACAGCTGCCTGCACCTGTCCGGGAAGCGACAGTGTCATCGGAGGTATGTGCAGTGTCATCAGCCTTACAGGAACAGTGGCAGAGGATATGCTCTTAAAGGGGAAAGCAGCTGTTAAGTGCAGCTTTGGAGAGAATCCAAAGAATGCAGGCTACGGCTTCAAGTCCCGTATGGGCAATGCCTGGATGTTAAGAAAGTGCATTGAAGATGCCCTGGATTACCGCCACCACAAGGAAGAGGCAGAGAAATCAGGCTCCTATTTCAGGACTGATATGGGAATGGAAAATATGCTTCCCCTTTTAAACAGGGAGATTCCTCTTCACGCTCATGTCCACAGGGCAGATGATATCTGTACGGCAATCAGGATTGCCAGGGAGTATAACCTGCGTCTCGTTCTGGTTCACTGTACAGATGGTGCAGCGATTCTGGATTATTTAAAGCAGTTTGACTATCCGGTGATCTTAGGTCCGACGATTAATCCCAGATCCAAGCTGGAGTGCATGGCAAAGAGATTTGAGACAGCCGGAATTATGAGCAAGGCGGGAATCAAGGTCTGCCTGACAGCAGATCACGATGTCACTCCGATTTATTATCTTCCTGTATACGGCGCCCAGGCAGTTAAGGCAGGGCTTGACGAGCTGGACGGCTTAAAAGCGCTGACAAAGAATCCGGCAGAGGTACTGGGAATTGACGACAGAAAGGGAGAGCTGAAGGAAGGAAAGGATGCAGATATCGTTATCTGGTCCGGCCATCCATTTGACTCTTGTACAAAGGCAGAGACTGTCTTTATTATGGGAAAGAAGGAAGCAGGAAACTAGACTGCTTTTTCAACAGAAACGTGTCCGAGGGCAAGCTGCGCCCTGGACACGCTTTTTGGCGTACAGAGATAACAGTAAGGGATACGATTCAGAAACCAGGAAACGAAGTATAACATCATGGGGAATGAACAGAATAGGAGAAAGTAGAATGGGAACACTGAAACAACGTATACAAAATATAAAAATGCCTCACACCTATGTAATTCTTACAATAATTCTCCTTCTGGTGGTGGCGCTGACTTATATCATTCCGGCGGGAGAATATACGAGAGTCTTTGATCCGGTCAGCCAGAGGGAAATTGTAGATCCGGATTCCTTTCACTTTGTGGAGGGAAACAGGCCGGGATTTTTTGGTATTTTTCTGGCTTTGCAAAGAGGATATGTAGATGCAGCAGGGATTTTATTTCTGATTATTTTTGCCTATGGATATGTGTATATGCTCATTGACAACGGAACTCTCAACGCTCTGATTGGAGGTTTGATCCGGGGACTGGGAGAAAAGACTTTTCTCATTATTCCTGTGGGAATGGCAGTTTTTGGCATTTTAGGATCCACTATGGGCATTTTTGAGGAGGTTTACGGCATGGTTCCCGTGTTTGCGGGGATTGCAGTGGCCCTGGGTTACGATATTATTGTAGGGGGAGCCATTGTCTTTGTAGGAGTAGCTACAGGCTTTGCAGCTGCGACACTGAATCCTTTTTCAGTGGGAATCGCTCAGGGGATTGCCGGAGTTCCCATGTTTTCAGGCATTTTATTTCATACAGTGATCTTTCTTGTCTTTCAGACTGTGGCGATTCTCTATGTGATGTGGTATGCAAAAAGAGTCAAACAGGATCCCAGAAATTCAGCTCTCTACGGAGAAAAATTAGAGGGACTGCCTGCCCATGAACTGACGAAAGAGCCGATGACAGGAAGGCAGAAAATATGTCTGCTGCTTTTTTTGTTTACCATAGGGCTGCTTCTCTATGGCACGACCCGGCTTGGATGGTATATTGATGAGATTGCAGCCATGTTTTTGATGATGATGATTGCCACAGGCGTGGCAGGGGGATACGGTGCTACGAAGATCTGTAAAACCTTTATTGAATCTACGAAAAGTATGATGGCCTCTGTCCTGGTGGTGGGCTTCACCAGAGGGATTGTCCTGGTGATGAAGGACGCCATGATCACAGATACCATTGTGTACGGCCTGTCTCATCTCCTGAACGGTCAGGGACCGGTGGTTTCCTCTGTGGGTATGCTGGCCATGCAGAATGTGATTAACTTCTTTATTACAGGATCTTCCAGCCAGGCGGCTATTACCATGCCGATTATGACGCCGGTAGCAGATCTGGTGGGAGTGAGCCGCCAGACAGCAGTGCTGGCATATATGTTCGGAGACGGATTTTCAGATATGTTCTGGCCTACTGCCTGCGCGCTTCAGTGCGGTCTGATGGGGATTCCACTGGGCAGATGGTATAAATTCATGACTCCTCTCTTTGGAATCATGGCTGTGCTTCAGACAGTGTTCATTATATTGTCTGTCTATGTTTATGTTTAAGAAAGGGATGACTGGCGTGATAAAAGATGATTTATCACGCCTTTTTAACCCTAGAGTTTACCACGGAGGATGGTCAGCCGGAGAAGGTAAGTCTTAGATGCACCGCCGGCAAGATACTGGAGATGATTTTTGTGGAAGAAATCGTCGTCCTCATCAGAGCAGGGGGCAGATCCGTTCCAGGGCTCAAAGCAGAGATATCGCGCCTCTTCTTCCGGCTTTGTCCAGAAGGCGATGGTTTCAAAGTCAGGAAATTCTGCCCGGACGCCTTTTCCTGTTTTGGAATGAACCAGACTGGCTTCCCTGGAAGAAGGACGGTCAAACCACAGGGCATCAGAGAGGAACAGTTCTCTTTGCAGCGCAAAGCCAAGGCCGTCTCCAGGGCAGGGATGTTCTGTTTCCATATCAAACTGCATGTGCTCCAGATCAAAGGCCCGATATCCGGACTGCTGCTGCTTTGGAAAGCGGATTTCGTAATCCTCAAAGGCTTCTTCGGGCAGGAGCGGACAGCAGATGGCCGGGTGAAGTCCAATACAGTAAGCCATGGGGGCAGAGGTAGGATTTTCTACCTTCACAGAGAAGGAAAGACTGTCACCGGAAAGGGAGTAGGTGATGGAGAAGGAAAAGGCGTAAGGATAGATGCCTTCAGGAAAGTCCTGATCCGTGACGCCCAGAGTGACGAAATCTTCTCCCTGTTCTTTTAAATGGAAGGAAAGACTGCGGAGCGGACCGTGTTTTGGAATTTCATAGGTTTTTCCGTCGATCACTGTTTTTCCATTTCTCAGACTTCCTATAATAGGAAAGAGGAGAGGAGAGCAGCTGGACCAGACAGCAGGATCTCTCTGCCAGATGTATTCTGTTCCACTGTTATCACGCAGAGAAATGAGCTGCGCGCCTGTTTCGTCAATACAGGCCGTCAGAGATGAATTGCAGATGGTATAAATCACAGGTAGTACCTCCTTATTAAAAAAGATAGGTTAAGTATAGCGTTTTTTGGGTGGGATGGCAAGAAAGCCTTTGCGTTTGCCGTCAGGACTGCTATAATGATGCTGAAAGAACGGACAACAGGAGGAAGAACAAATGAACCCTATGGATATGATTAAAATAGCGGGAATGTGGTCTGCATTCAGAGACCGTCATCCTAAAATTCCCATGTTTTTCAGGAAAGCAGCTGAGACAGGCTCTTTTGGACCGGGAACTGTGCTGGAACTGACTATCAAAACGCCGGATGGCCGTGAAATGGCAGCCAACATGAAAATCCTTCCGGAGGACATGGAACTTCTGGAGCAGATAGCAGCCATGAAGAAATAATAGATAAACAGGCTTGGATCTGAAAAAGTCCTTCTTATGTTAAAAGGAAATCTGCTATTATCCGATTAAAGATATGAATGTAGCAGGAGATAACAACAAAGAGAAGGAGACAGATCTATGAAAAAGATGAAAATGACAGAGCAAAACATGGATGACTACCGCATTTATCTGACACAGGAAGAAAAGAGCAGAGGAACGATAGAAAAATATTTGCGTGATGTGAGACGTTTCTATGAATTTCTTCCGGAGCAGAAGGTGATAGACAGAGAGGCAGTGCTCTCTTACAAAGCTTCGCTGCTTCCTGGATATCAGATAAGCAGTGCCAACTCTATGCTGATAGCTGTCAACAGTTTTCTGGATTATATGGGCCTGCAGGAATTAAAGGTAAAGGTCTATAAATTTCAGAGGTCTCTGCTGGCGGATCCTTCCAGGGAATTGAGTAAAAGAGAGTATCTGCGTTTACTGGAGGCAGCTGAAAGCCAAGGGAAATTTCGTTTGAATTTAATCATCCAGACCATTTGTTCAACCGGTATCCGCATCAGCGAACTGCCCTGCATTACCTGGGAATCAGTTCAGAGTGGGAAAAGCGTGATACGTCTGAAGGGGAAGACGAGAATGATTATTTTGCCCCAGAAGCTTCGAGGAAAACTGGCAGATTACTGTAAGCAGGAACAGATTACCTCAGGCCCTGTGTTTCAAACCAGAACAGGACATCCGATTCATCGAAGCAATATCTGGTCGGATATGAAACGACTGTGCCGAGGCGCGGAGATAGATGAAAAGAAGGTATTTCCCCACAATCTGCGTCATTTATTTGCGCGTACCTATTATAGGAAGAACCATGATATCGTTTATCTGGCTGACATCCTTGGACACAGCAGTATAGAAACCACAAGGATTTATACCAGCGTCAGCGTCCAGGAGCATGAGAGGGTACTGGAGGAAATAGGGCTGACTGTTTAGAAGAATTAAAAATTTGTTAAAATCTTGAAACATTTCCTGCTCCTGTGGTTGTAATCTGGCTCCAAATTTGCTATGCTAGAGCGAGTAATTAGGAGCCGCCTCCCAATTACACAACAGAATGGATACAAAACGACGACAGGAGGTTGTCTGAAATGAAACGATTAACTGCATTTTTCGGAAGTCTGGGACTTATGATTTTATCCAGCCCGTTGACTGCATTGGCTGCAGAGGCCTCAGAGGGAGCGGGTGATATAACGTCCGTACCGCTGTGGATGTGTATTCCATTTGCAGGGCTGCTGCTGTGTATTGCAGTGCTGCCCCTTGTAAAAGGAGAGTGGTGGGAGAGCCATCAGCCTCATGCGGTAATTTTCTGGTGTCTGCTGTTTGCAGTCCCATTTGCAGCAAAATTTGGAGCCGGAATGGCATCTGAGACAATTTTAGAGTGTCTGGTGAATGATTACCTGACCTTTATTGTCTTGCTGTTTGGCCTGTTCTGCGTGTCTGGTAATATTACCATGTCCGGCGATTTGGCCGGTTCACCGAGAGTGAATGTGGGCCTTCTGGCTTTGGGAACTCTGCTTTCCAGCTGGATTGGAACGACCGGCGCCAGTATGCTGATGATTCGTCCGGTGATTAAAATGAACTCCTGGAGAAAGAGGAAACGCCATATTATTATTTTCTTCATCTTCCTGGTTTCAAACATTGGAGGATGTCTGACACCTATTGGCGATCCGCCTCTTTTAATGGGATTTATGAGAGGAGTTCCGTTTTTCTGGAGTCTGCATCTGATGCCGATTCTGCTGATTAACATGGCTGTGCTTCTGATAGTTTTCTACTATATCGATCTTCGGGCCTACAGAAAGGATATTGCACTCGGTCTGAAGCCTGATATCAGCAAACCGGGAACAGAGGTAAAGCTGAGAGGAAGTCATAACCTTATTTTCTTAGCTGCCATTGTAGCGGCTGTTATTTTAAGCGGTACTCTTCCAAGTCTTCCTGCTTTTCAGGATGCAGCTGGAAATGTAAAGGGAATCCATATTTTCGGAGAAGTAGTGCTTTCCTATCCGTCCATAATCGAGATTGTGATTATCATGGTTTCTGCTTTTCTCTCCTTTAAGACCACAGAACCGGAAATCCGTCGGGAAAACCACTTTACCTGGGGTGCGATTCAGGAGGTTGCAGTGCTGTTTATCGGTATTTTTATTACCATGCAGCCGGCGCTTATGCTTTTAAAGGCTAACGGGGCCAACCTGGGAATTACAAAACCCTTTGAAATGTTCTGGGCGACAGGTCTGCTCTCCAGTTTCCTGGACAATACGCCGACCTATCTGGTATTTCTGACGACAGCCGGAGCCATTGGATTTACTGAGGGATTGTCAACTGCTCTGGGAGTGATTCCGATTCAGATGCTGACAGCAATTTCCTGCGGCGCTGTTTTCATGGGCGCCAATACCTACATTGGAAATGCTCCAAACTTTATGGTGAAATCCATTGCAGATGAGAACGGTGTGCGCATGCCTTCGTTCTTCGGCTATCTGCTCTGGTCTCTGGTAATTCTGGTGCCGGTTTTTGCACTGGATATGCTGCTGTTTTTCTTGTAGGGAGGTAATCAGTGATGAGTGGAAATGTAAGTAATGAAACCAAAATCAGAGAGCTGGCTGAACGCATCTATGATCTGGATGCCCAGGTCTATGCTTCCTTAGGTTCCTCCCTGGGCCGCGTATTTAACCGTGACAGAGAACGCTGTGTCAGAGAACTGACATCCCTGATGATGGCAAGACCGGAGGGAAATCTGGTACGCAGTGAGATTGCCCTGATTGGAAACATGGCCAGAACGATCAAGGATAAAGAAGAACGCCGCCTGATTATGACGGAATACAATGAGATACTTCAGGCAGTGATGGAGCTTCCCACCAGCTTTGCCAGCGGTGACGTAGTCAATATGGAGCTGGCTAAGTTAAATACATTTAATCTGAAGAAACGGTTTACTGATAAGGATCATCTGGTTATCTGTATTGGGTGGACCTACGGAAGCGGCGGGGCTAATATCGGATTTAAACTGGCAGACAAGCTGAAAATCAATTTTTATGACGCTGAGATTTTTGAGGCTGTGCTAAAGCGTCTGGAGGCAGAAAAGGATTCAGTGGAAGACCGGGGAAGTTACAGGATTTCTGCAGCAGGAGATCAGGTTCAAAATCCCAGCGATGCTTTTAAGCCTGAGCGCCACCTGACTCTTCGCCAGCATATGCGGGAATTCAGCCGTTTTCACGGTCTTCCAAAGGAGGATGCAGTTTTCTTCAATGAGAGCGACCTGCTCTGCGATATGGCGAAAAAAGAAGATTTTGTAGTGCTGGGACGCTGCAGCGATGTGATTATGACAAATAATCACATCCCCCATATCAGTATTTATATCACAGCTCCTTTTGAGCAGAGGATTAAGAGGGCCATGGAGATTGACAGTTCCCTGACAGTTAAGCAGGCGATTCGCTATTTAAAGCACCTGGATAGGGAACGCTCTAAGCATTATCATTTTTATACAGGACGTCAGTGGGGAAATGCCAATAACTACGATTTGTGTATTAACAGCGCCAGCTATGGAATCGATGGAACTGTAGACTTTATTTATGATATGATCAACCTGCGGCTTGAGGAAGCTAAGAAGTAGCAGATTAAAAGCAGAAAAGCGGGGCAGCCGGGAGACACTCTCCTGGCTGCCCCGCTTTTCGGTTCCATTGAGGCAGGTTTTATTTCCTGTTTTTAAGCATAGACGTAATAGTGGTATACAGCAGATTCATATCTACCGGCTTTGCAATGTGGCCGTTCATGCCGGCCTCTATGGAGGCCTGGACATCTTCTGTGAAGGCATTGGCCGTCATGGCTAGAATGATAATGGATTTTGCATCCGGATGATCCAGACGCCGGATATTGCGTGTCGCCTCGTATCCATTCATGACAGGCATCTGTATATCCATAAAAATGGCGTCATAGGTTCCCGGCTTCGCGCGTTTAAATTCTTCCACTGCCTGCAGTCCGTCTGTTTTTACCACGAAGGTTGCTCCGCGCATTTGCAGCAGCTCGCCGAGAATTTCAGAATTAATTTCATTATCCTCTACCAGCAGGAAGTGATAACCTGACAGATCTTCTGCTGCAGTATCGGAATCTTCTTCTGAACCTTCTGTTTTAATTGCTTCAACTATTTCAAATTCCAGCTCTATTTCAAAGGTAGTGCCTTCCTGCAGGCGGCTTTTCACGCGGATTTCACCGCCCATTAAATCAACCAGTCCTTTTGTGATACTTAGTCCCAATCCGGTTCCCTGAACCCTGGATACTGTATTGCTTCGGATAAACGGCTCGAACAGATGGCTCATAAATTCTTCGCTCATACCGATTCCGCTGTCCTGGATTGTAAACAGATACCGCCCGTGATTCTTTTTCCGGGCAGGGATTTCCTCAGCCCGGAACAGGACTGTGCCGCCTTCCATAGTAAATTTAAATGCGTTGCTTAACAGATTGATAAGAATCTGTTTAATCCGCAAGGAATCTCCGGAAAAACGGGAGTGTTCAAACCGTCCAGCTTCAATTTTAAACTGAAGCCCGGCATTTTCTGCCTGAGAAGTCATAATAGAGGAAATATGATTCAGCAGTTCGTCTATCAGAACCGTCTGGCAGCTCAGGTGGATTTTAGACTGTTCAATCTGGCTCATATCGAGAATATCGTTAATCAGGCTGAGCAGGTGCTGGGAGGAAACGGAAATCTTATGCAGATAATCTTTCACTTTTTCCGTATTGTCCAGGTTAGAGAGAGCCAGGGTTGTCATTCCCATAATGGCGTTCATGGGAGTCCGGATATCATGGCTCATGGAAGAAAGAAAATCGCTTTTTACCCGGTTCGCTTTTTTGGCAGTTTCCAGCGCCTGCTTCAGCTTCCCCTTGGCCTCCCGTTCAGCTGTCAGTATGTCAGTGACATCGGCCCGGATCAGGCACACTCTTCCTAAGCGCAGATCAATGGCAGAAACAATCATTTTTTTAATTCGAAGCTCGTTTTCCGCGTTGCAGACAGAATAGGTAAAGGAATAGCTGCTCTCTTCCTCCAGACGTTTCAGCATGAAAGAAGGATCCAGCATTTTGGCCACATGCTGCCGCTCCGCCTCGTTGTTTACCACTGTTTCCTGAATGACTTTTTCGATCCGTTTGGAGACACAGCCTTTTTTTTCATGGATATTGTCATCTCCGCCGCTTACAATCTCGTAGAAATCAGAGAAGAGATTGATATTTGCAACCAGATCATAGTTCGTGGAGGACAGCTGCATGAAGATTTTTTCCCGGATTCGTTTCTCTGTAATATCAGTAACAGTAAGAATGCCAGTTACATCGCCGGTATCAGGAGTTTCCACCAGAATTACCTTAAACTGGACATACTTTTCTGCTTTTTGGTTGGGAAGCTGGATAAAACAGGGCATAATCACTTCTTTGATACCAGCCTTGTAAGCCTCAATAGACGGTGCATTCAGATATTTGGAATAAAATTCGTTTCGCTCCTTCTCATCTACAATAAGAGTGCCGATTCCGGTGAAAAATTCCTCCCTTACATCTCCAAAGGCTTCAAGAAGCCCGGAATGGGTGTGATCGACAACCTCATAGATTTTATTCTGGGTAATATTGCAGTGTCCCAGAATCAGGGCATCTGGTCCTGCTGACAGGTAGTGCTGATGGATCTGTTCCTTATACTGCTGCCTCAGCTGCTCCTGCATCTTCTTTTCAGCCGTAATATCATGGTAGTCCACGTACACTCTGGCATTTCCTCCATCGCACTGAATCACGGAAAATTTCGCATTGATCCAGAGATAGCTTCCGTCCTGTTTTCTCAGGCGGTACTGGAGCTCATATTTTTCCCGGTTTTCTTTAATACACTGATCCAGCATCTGCCGCACATATTCCCGGTCGTCTGGGTGTACGCCGGACAGTGCATTTTTCTCATACATGTTCCAGGCATCTTCTTTTGGCATATCCAGCATTTCAGCAAATCCGTCAGACAGATACTCAGGTTTTAAGCCTCCGCCCACTTCATGATGGACAACAGCCATACCGCCAGGCAGGTATTTGACTACCGTCTGGAAGTACTGCTCCAGACGTTCCCTCTGTTTCTTGTTCTCTACTTCCTCTGTAATGTCACGGACAAATTTTACATAGGCAGGGATTCCATCCCAGTCCATTTCGCGGAACCTGGTGGCAAAAAAGCGCCCTTTGTTCTCCACCACGGTTTCTTTCATAGCCCCGAAATCGTCTTTTTGCTCCAGCGTACAGAACTCGCAGGGAGCAGATTTTCCATGCAGAATCTGATAGCAGGTCTGGCCGGATCGGTTCTCTTCCTTGCAGAAAGGGCGTTTAATTCATTGGCATAAAGCAGACTGTAATCA
Organism: Lachnospiraceae bacterium AM93-12TA; assembly: GCA_027698105.1. Classification (GTDB taxonomy): domain Bacteria; phylum Bacillota; class Clostridia; order Lachnospirales; family Lachnospiraceae; genus Otoolea. Next base: position 15,167 of record JAQERH010000019.1, on the reverse strand, counting down.
TTTTTTCCAATGACATAGATATCATCGGCTGCTTCCTCTGCAATACTCTGAAACAGCTGCATTTCAGGAGACATACCGGAAAAAAGGACAAGATATCTGCCTTCGTCATCCCAACTGTTCAGCTGACACCACTTTAAATGATGGTTTTTATTTTTGACACGAAAATAGGCGCTGAGTCCCCTGCCTTTTTCCATGGCGGACCGCAGCGCATCATCTACCTGTGCCCGATCCGCTTCACACACAAGTTCCAGGGCGTTGTCATTTTCTCTGGGAAGCTCATCGACTTCACAACCCAGCAGATGGGAAGCGCTTTCAGAACAGAACTGGAGAACAAATTGATCCCTCTCTTTGTCATACTGAGCGATACTTCCGTGAAGAACCTCTATTATTTTTTTGAAATTTTCAAACATACGGTGTCCTTTCTGTATGTATCAATACTCTGCATAAGCAGAAATAGCCTGAACATGTTTTTCATAGCATGATATAAAATCAGACAGGCATGCAGAAGCCCTTTGAATATCACCGCCTCTCAGGTATTCTGTCATTTCATTGGAAATCTGATACAGCGCGTCAAAGCTTAAATTCATGCAGATTCCCTTCAGTGTGTGAGCTGCCCGAAACGCTTCTTCCGCATCGCCCTGTTGAAGCGCCTGAATTAAGCTCTGGCTGCTGGTATCTTTTAAAAACAGCAGGACAAATTTACGGATTCGCTCTTCTGTGCGAAGGCGTTCAGTTATACTGCTGTAATTTCCCTCAATTTTTTCATATAATTCCTGTAATGTCATCCTATCCGCTCCTGTTACTTTGCAAGTGTTCTGTCAGTTTCATTGATTTCTTCTGTGGAATATGCAATTTTTCCAATTGCTCCGCTGTATTCCGGCTCTGCTCCGTGGGTCCAGAGTGTACGGCAGATCATACGGCACAGCTTCGGAACGCCGTCAATTTTTAATTGAATTTCATGCTCTACATCCGGCTTTCCAGGAGAAGTATTTCTCAGCTTCCGGCTCAGAATGTGCAGATCGTCTGGGGAAATCACAGACAGCAGCTCCTGATTTTGTTCCGGATTGACAATATTGCGTGAAATACCCAGCCGTTCTGCGCCCCAGTCAGAGAGAGTAATCATGGAAGGAACGACTGTATATTCAAATTGAATTTCAGATGATAAGGAGGCAAAAAACTGGAATTTGATTCGTTCCTCCTCCAGCATGCTCAAAGTCCGGTTGGAAGACGAGATATCCTTATGGGAGAGCAGCTGCTCTATAATGGTATTGATTTCTTTTTCACTGACCCGGTTCAGGGAATTGATGGCCAGCTCTTCCTGAATGCGGTCGGAAATATCCAGGAGACATTCCAGGAGGAGAGGATTGAAGGAACCGCATTCGCCATTTAAAATCATACGCAGCGCCTTTTCGTGGGAAAATGCTTTTTTATAGACCCGCTCGCTGATCAGGGCGTCATAGGCATCTGCCAGGGAGACAGCCTGGGCGGATATGGGAATTTCATCTCCCTTCAGACCGTCCGGATATCCCGTTCCGTCATAGCGCTCATGATGCCAGCGGCAGATTTCATAAGCGATTTGGACTAACGGCTCCTCCTTGTGAAGCGGCAGTTTTTCAAGCATATCAGCTCCTACGGCAGAATGGGTTTTCATAATCTCGAATTCTTCCTGCGTCAGGCGTCCTGGCTTGTTCAGGATCTCTTCGGAAACAGAGATCTTTCCAATGTCGTGAAAAGCGGCAGCCTTGCTGATCATGGATATTTTAGCCGGATCCAAATCGTAAAGATCCGTTTTTTCCTGGAGACGCTTCAGCAGCAGTTCTGTCATAGTGCCGATGTGGAGTACATGGAGGCCGCTTTCTCCGTTACGGAATTCTACAATATGGCTTAAAATGGAAACCATCAGAGTATTGCTTTTTTCACGTTCATACATCTGATCTGCCACCATGGAGATCAGGCGCTTCTGCTTTGAGTACAGCATGATAGTATTGATTACCCGACGGTGGACAATGACCTCGTCAAAGGGGCGGCTGATGTAGTCAGTTGCCCCCAGTTCATAGGCCCGCTCTACAACGGAATGTGAATTTTCAGCAGAAATAATAATAACCGGAATCTCCTCAATCCAGTGATATCTGCGCATCATGGCAAGGACCTCAAAGCCGTCCATTTTTGGCATTACAATGTCCAGAAGAACCAGTGAAATTTCTGTTCCGCAGCGGTGGAGTGTTTCAACTGCAGAGACGCCGTTTTCTGCCTCCAGAACTTCATACTGTCCGTCCAGCATGTCAGCCAGAATCGCCCGGTTCATGGGCGAATCGTCTACAATGAGAATTTTATTGATTTTCCTTTTTCCATACATAGTCGTTTCTGCTCCCCTTATCTTTCATAAAGATACCCCTCAGCACCCTTTTTTCTATATAAATATATCTATATCGAGTGTATCATAAAGTAATGAGAATGTATACTGAAATACAGCAATCGGCTCCATAAAAACCTGAAAACAGAAGGTTTCTTACATTTTCTTACAGTTTTGTTCATTTTATTGAGATGATTTGTGATTCGTGATATAATTCTGGAAAAACAGAATATAAAGTGGATTTTAAAACAGGGGAGGAAGAATATGTATCAGATTTCTAATTTTACTGACAATGATGATGTGAAAGTTCTTTCGGAAATGGGGGCATTTCAGATAATTGAATATCAGAGAGATTTAAGTGTTTCTCCGTCTTCTGCCATTACAGCGTATTTCAGCTCTGAGATGAATGTGAGAAAGCGCCAGCTGGTCTGCTATCTGGATAAGTCCCATGTGACGATCCAGGCGGGGGCCATGCAGTGGATGTTAGGCAATGTCAATGCCACCACCGGAGTGAAGGGAGTCGGCGATTTCTTTGGAAAGGCAGTCCGCGGCAAGGCCAGCGGAGAGTCGACGATTAAGCCGGAGTACACGGGAGACGGAGTCCTGGTACTGGAGCCCACTTATAAGCATCTGATTCTGATGGACGCCGCTTCATGGGGCGGAGGAGTCGTGCTGGACGACGGACTGTTTCTGGCCTGCGAATCCAGCCTGAAGCACAAGGCGGTGATGCGGTCCAACTTTTCTTCAGCCGTAGCCGGAGGAGAAGGGCTGTTCAACCTGAGCCTGAACGGTTCAGGCGTATTCTGCATTGAGTCAGAGTGTCCGAAGGAGGAGCTGATTGAGATTACACTGCAGGACGACGTGCTCAAGGTAGACGGAAATCATGCGATTGCATGGAGCAAATCTCTGGAGTTCACAGTGGAGCGTTCTGGAAAAACCCTGATCGGATCTGCTGCTTCCGGAGAAGGACTTGTGAACGTCTACCGAGGAACAGGCAAGGTGCTGATGATGCCTACCGCCAAGATGCTCAATATTTAACCAAAAATCAGTCAATGAAAGAAAAGACTGCTGCAGCGCAGATGATATTCTGCGTATGCGGCAGTTTTTTCTTTTACAGGAAACAGCGTCCATGAAAGAAAAGTATATAGAAAACAACAATAAAAACAGTGATTAATAGATATTTTCTATTTGAAAAAAACTGGCGAACCATTACAATCTTAATTGGAATACATCAGGCAGTTCGAAAACGTCTGCCTTGGAGGAAATTATGCTGGAAGTGAGACAGTTGTCCAAGAGTTTTGAGGGAAATTACGTGCTGAAGGGCGTCAGCCTTTCCATAGAAGCAGGGGAAATTTATGGCCTGATCGGAGCGAACGGTTCCGGAAAAAGCACGCTGATGAACATCTTGAACGGAAACGAAAAAATACGGAAAACCGGCGGATACGAGGGTGAAATTCTGATTGACGGAAAGGAAATCAGAATAGAAAACAGAGCTCAGTCAGAGGCCCGGGGAATTGCCATGGTGCATCAGGAACTGGCGCTGTTTTCAGGTATGACAGTCGGAGAAAATATAAAAATCAACCGGGAAAATGTAAAAGGCAAGGGCCTTTTTGTGCCGGAACTGGCTTATGTAGATCAAAAGAAGAACAGGGAGGACGCGGCCCGCACGCTGGATCGGATTGGATCGGATCTGGAGCCGGACAGCCTGATTGACAGTCTGGCCTTAAATCAGAAGCAGTTTGTGGAGATTGCCAGGGAGCTGGACAATCAGAACGTGCGTCTCCTGATGCTGGACGAGCCTACCAGTTCTTTAAATATTACGGAGACGAAGGGCCTTTTAGCCTGCATCCGCGAGATTGCCAGAGAGGGAATCGCAGTGTTATTTATCTCCCACCGGCTGGACGAGATTATGGAGGTGTGCGACAGGGTATCTGTGCTGAGAGACGGAGAACTGATCTCTACCTATAAAAAAGAAGAGTTTGACGCGGCCCGATTTGCTGACGATATGGTGGGACGAGAGATTGTGAAGGCCAGACGCCATGAAGCCCGCTCAGGCGGCCAGGTGCTGCTTTCCTATGAAGGGCTGCCGGAAAACCAGAAGCTGGACGTGTTTGAAGGCGAGATTCTGGGGATTACCGGATTGGCCGGACAGGGACAGGAGAACCTGCTGGACGGTCTGTTCGGCATGAAAAAGGCAGAGTATCAGGCCGTCTACAGGGGAAAAAAGCTGAAGCCCGGCGATACGGAAAACCTGATCCATCACAGGATTTACTACCTCTCTGAAGACAGGGGAACAGCCAGCCTTCTCCTGGACAGCCCTATCTGGGAAAATATGGTGTTTGGTACAGAAAAGGTCCACCCGGAATTTCTGCGCTTTCGGAAATGTCCGGCGCTTTCCTTCCTGAATCACAGGACGGTTGATTCTCACGCCAGAGAAATGATCGATCTTTTGAACATTGTGTGCCGCGGGCCGGAGCAGAAGGTGAGAGAGCTTTCAGGCGGAAATCAGCAGAAGGTCTGCGTCAGCCGGGCGATTACCTTCCAGCCGGAGCTGCTTTTAATCGGAGAGCCGACCAGGGGAATCGACGTCTATTCCAAGGAGCTGATTCTGCAGTGGCTTTTAAAAATCAACAAGGAGTACCATACGACTCTGGTAGTGGCTTCCGGAGAGCTGGAGGAGCTGATGCGGATCTGCGACAGAATTGCCGTGATGCACCAGGGAAAGGTATTTAAGATATTTGACAATAACAGTACGAGCCTGGAGGAACTGACTCTGGCTCTTTATGGGAGGGAACTCAGGTGAAAACAAAATATTTGAACCCCCCGCAGGTGATTATGCTGGCGTTTATGGGTATTCTGCTTCTGGCAGCCATGGGAATTGACATGGATATGGCGGGCATTATCAGCGACGCCCTGGTGAAATGGGCCATGAACGGCGTGATTGTCCTGTCCCTGATTCCCATGATCAACGTGGGAGCCGGAAGAAACTTTGGTATGACTATCGGACTTTCGGCAGGACTTGTGGGCATGATTTTCGCTCTGAACGCCCGCCTGACTTCGTGGACAGGCTTTTTCTGCTCCATATTTGCGGGAATGGCGGTGGCTCTTGTATTTGGCCTGCTCTACGCGGCGGTTTTGAACAGGCTGAAGCTAAACGAGGAGATTGTGGGAACCTTTGCAGGATATTCCTTTATCCCTATTATGAATCTGTTCTACACCTTTGTGCCTGTGACGAACCGCCAGATGCTTTACCCTATCGGCGGACAAGGACTCCGGCCAAAGGTCAATCTGGAAAATTATTTCGGACAGATTTTAGACCGCCTGTGGCAGATAGAAATAGGAGGCATTGTGATCCCTCTTGGACTTCTCCTGTTTTTCTTTGGGATCGGCGTTCTGCTCTGGCTTTTTTCCAAAACGAGGACAGGCCTGATTTTTACGGCTATTGCAGAAAACGAGAAATTTGCCAGGCTGGCAGGTGTCAGGGTAAACAGATACCGCACCATTGCCATCGTCATGTCCACGGTGATCGCGGCGGTGGGAGTCGTGGTGTACTCCCAGAGCTACGGTATTCTGCATCTGTATGACGGCCCGTTTATGATGAGCTTTCCCGCTGTTTCAGCGATTGTAATCGGCGGCGCCAGCCCGAAAAAAGCCACGGTGATGAACGCTCTGATCGGCACGTTTTTATACCAGACTACGTATCTTCTGTCCATTCCAGTGGCCAACGCGCTGCTGATACCGGAGATGGCGGAGATTATTCGTACGATTATCACAAGCGGCATTATTTTATATGCGTTTATTTTTGAGAGGAAGGATGCGAGACATGAAGTACATAAAGCGTAATATCGTTCCCATCGCTGTTCTGGCTCTGGCCGTCCTGTCCTTTCAGTTTGCAGGAATCAGCCTGTCCTATCTGGCTTCAGAGGTGTATACGCGGTTTATCCGCAACATTTTATTTACGCTGGCCCTGATTCTGCCGGTAACCTGTGGAATGGGACTGAATTTTGCCATTGTAGTAGGAGCTATTTCTGCTCAGACTGCCATGGTGATCTCTGTGGATTTGATGCTGGAGGGCGGATCCGCTCTTTGCTTTGTCGTTCTGTTAAGCTTTGCGCTGTCTGTGGTGTTCGGATGGATGGTGGCGGCTCTTTTAAACAGGGCAAAGGGAAAAGAGATGATTGTGTCCATTATGGTGGGACAGTTAAGCTCAGTTATCTACCAGTTTGTGTTTATGGTGGCTTATGGAATGTTCTTTGAGCCGAAAAACCAGGAGATTATCCTGGATCGCGGAATCGGCGTGCGGAGCATGATTGACGCTAAAAATATCAGCGCTGTTTTTAAAAGCGTGCTGCCCTTTGAATTTGACGGAAAGACGTATTCGCTGCTTCCGCTGATTTTTATCGCGGCGTTTTCCCTGCTGCTGTTTTACATTCAGCGCACCAGACTGGGAACGCTGGCCAGGGCTGTGGGAACGGATCTTCACACAGCGGAAAAGCTGGGAATTAAGAGCGACCGTGTGAGAACGATCTGCATTATTATCTCGACGCTGTTTGCAGCCATGAGCCAGATCCTGTTTGTGGCAGATTTCGGCACCATTAACGTGTATACAGGCCATCTGGGGCTGGATACCTTTGCGGCGGCGGCGATTCTGGTGGGAGGCGCTTCTATTAAAAAGGCTAAGATGCGCCACTGCTTTTTAGGCGTCCTGCTGTTCCATGCTCTGTTTGTAACATCGCCGATGGCAGGGCAGAACCTGTTTAATAATCCTGCGGTGGGAGAGTATTTCCGCTCTTTCGTGGCCTACGGCGTCATTGTAATCGCCATTATGCTGAACCTCAGGTCAGAAAAGGAGCAGGCAGAACGTCTGGAATGAAAAACTTTACAGGATTTCCGGGGAAATGCTTCCAGAGGGCGGCAGTTCCCATGAAATAAATAAAATATTACAAAATGGAGGAAGCTATGAGAAAGAAACTGGTAAGCGCATTTCTGGCAGCCGCTCTGGCTGTTACAGCTCTGACCGGCTGTTCATCCCAGACAGGGGCAGGCACAGAGAGTACGAGCGCCGCTGCAAAGGAAGAGACGAAGGCCGGGGAGACAGAAGCCGGCGAGACAGCTGAAAAAGAGGGAGAAGAGGCTGCTTCAGACGAGTCCTACAAAATCGGTATTGTAACGCCTACCGTTACAGTCAGTGAGGACGAGTTCCGCGGCGCGCAGGAGATGGTGCAGAAGTATCCGGATCTGGTCGTTCACAAAACAATCCCGGAGAACTTTGCAACTGACAAAGAGGGATGTATTTCAGTTATCACCAGCCTTGCCGATGATCCTGAGATGAAGTACATTATTTTCGACTGCGGTATGGAGGGAATTATCCCTGCATTCCAGACGATCCGCGAGAAACGCCCTGACATTGTGACCATGGTTACAAGCAACGACGATCCAAAGCTGTTAAATGAATATGTGGATATCTCCATTACAACAGACTGGAACCGCCGCGGCGAGACAATCGCGACAAAGGCTCATGAGATGGGAGCGAAGACATTTATCCACTATTCCTTCCCGACTCATATGGCTTCTGAGAGCAAGGTAATCCGCAGAGACAAAATGAAAGAAACCTGCGAGAAGCTGGGAATGGAGTTTGTAGAGATTACAACGCCGGATCCCCAGACAGGAAACGGAAGAGCTCCCATGCTCCAGTTCCTGAGAGAGGATATTCCGCGCCAGATTGAGAAGTACGGTCCTGACACAAATATCTTCGGAACAAACTGCCCGATGTACGACGTGATTCTGGACGAGGCGTTCAAGCTGAAATTCATCGTAGCAGAGCAGTGCTGCCCGACTCCGACACAGTCTTATCCGACTATCCTGAATCTGGAGATTACAGAGGAGGATCTGGGAAATTATGACAAGATCAACGAGATGATCACAGAGAAGTCTACAGAGGCAGGCATGACAGGCAGACTGTCCGGATGGGCGATGCCGTCTTCCGTCTATATTCCAAAGTTCAAGGTAGAACTGGCAAAATATATGCATGACAATAACTTAAAGCCTGAGGACGTTCTCAGCAAAGAATTCTTAGACAATTTCTCCAAGGAGCACATGCCGGTAGCGGCAGACTTCGCGATTGCAGGCGAGGGACTTGACAACTACTATATGCTGATTCTGGAGGATATCTACTACTAATTATATACGAATGGCAGATATGTAATAGAGCCTGCGGCTGTTTTAAGCTGCAGGCTCTGTTTACGACTGCCGATAAACAAACAACGACAGATTGAGAATTATGTAGTATATATTTTCAGCTTGCATCAGGGAGTTCGCGGCTAAACGTACATTTTCCGCTGTAATTCGATATGATATGGAAATAGGGAGAGCGCTTTTTTGAAGATTTTAGGGGGTTACGGGTTGATTTATATGAATTGCATGTTATAATGAAACAGAAACTAGCCATATTGGCTGTATTTGACAACAGTTTTACTACATAATTCTCATTTTGTAGTATAGGAGCGCAGCAGACAGAGAACAGCAGCTGCAAGAAGAACAGAAGTTATGAACATTATAGATATACATGCGCACATTCTTCCCGGTGTTGACGACGGTTCTGCTGATCTGGATGAGTCCAGAAAAATGCTTCAGGAAGCATACAGCCAGGGGATCAGGGCAATTATTGCCACACCCCATTATCATCGAGGACAGGACATAGATAAATTAAAAGAACTTACCGGAATTCTGAGACAGGAAGCCCAAAAGCTGGATCCAGGGTACGGTATTTTTTTAGGCCAGGAATTGATGGATTCAGAGGATATTCTGGATGAACTGCGGAAAGGGCACGCCCTGACCATGGCGGAAAGCAGATATGTTCTGATAGAATTTCTGCCGAATGTGTCCTACAGCCGCCTGTATCAGCGCTTAAGACAGCTGAAAATGGCGGGCTATCTTCCCATTGCGGCTCATGCAGAGCGGTATGGCTGCCTGAGAGAAGAGGGAAGGATAGAGGAAGTGATAGAAGGCGGCAGCCTGATTCAGATGAATTATCGAAGCCTGACAGGAAATATTCTGAATAAAAATACGCGGTGGTGCCGCAGGCAGGTTCTGCGCGGGAACGTGCATCTGCTGGGCACGGATATGCACAACACAGGCGCGCGGGCGCCCAGGACAAGAGAAGCGATGGCCTGGCTGGAGCGTCATTGTCCGAAAAAGGAACTGCACCGTCTGGTGAAGAAATATCCGGAGTATATACTGAATAAAAAAGAAGGGATAGTAAGGTAAGGTACATGGGGAATACACAGTATGAAGATAACGACGAGATAGAGATTGATCTGCTGGAACTGTTTTTCGAACTGAAAAAGAAGTTCCTGCTGATTTTGCTGGCCTTTGTGGTGGGAGGAGCTGCGTTCGGCCTGTACAGCAAGCTGATTCTTGTTCCTAAATATTCCTCCACAGCGATGATGTATGTGCTTTCCAAGGAAACCACTCTGACGTCCCTGGCGGATCTGCAGATCGGAAGCCAGCTGACTCAGGACTATAAGGTAATGATCACCAGCCGTCCGGTACTGCAGCAGGTTATTACAGATTTAAACCTGGAGTACGATTACGAGGAGTTTAAGGAAAAGCTGGTGATTGATAACCCCAAGGATACGAGAATTTTAGCTCTCTCCATAGAAGACGCAGATCCAAATCTGGCGGCGGATATCGTAAATACAGTGGCAAAGCGTTCCTCTGAGTATATCGGAGAGATTATGGAGATGATTCCTCCTAAAATCGTGGAGGAGGGAATCGCGGCAGAGCTTCCTGTGACGCCGAACGTCATGAAAAATGCAGTGATAGGAGCTGCTTTAGGAGCATTTCTCGTCTGCGCCTTCGTTGTTGTCAAGCTGATAACAAACGATACGATCAAGACGGAAGAGGATGTGGAGAAATACTTGAAGATTTCCACGCTGGCAGAGGTTCCGGCTAAGAGAAATTCAAGCGGCAAAGGGGGAAAACGCTGATCATGGGAATGACAGTCGAGATACAGACGTTAGAAAAAGAAGATTTTCACTTTGAAGAAGCTTTGAAAACGCTGCGGACGAATATTCAGTTTTCAGGTCCAAACGTCAAGGCGATTATGTTTACGAGCGCGGTTCCGGGAGAGGGAAAGAGCCAGATTACCTTTTCAGAGGCCATGTCCCTGGCGGCCCTGGGACGGAAGGTGCTGCTGATTGACGCTGATATCAGAAAGAGCGTCCTGGTCAACCGTTATCAGGTGAAACAGGAGGTAGGAGGCCTCAGCGAATATTTGAGCGGCCAGAAGTCTCTGGACGAGGTGTTATGCCGTACCACAGTCAAAAATCTGGATGTGATTTTTGCGGGTCCCTATTCTCCCAATCCGTCGGAGCTTTTGGCAGAGCCTGTTTTCGGCAGACTGCTGGAGGAGATGCGTGCGGAATACGATTATATTCTGATCGATACGCCTCCTATGGCCGGCATGACGGACGGAGCCATTGTAGCCAGAGAGTGCGACGGGGCGATTCTTGTCATCGAGTCAGGCGCTGTCAGCCGCAGAGTGGAAAAACGGGTAAAAGAGCAGCTGGAAAAAAGCGGGTGCAGAATTCTGGGAGCCGTATTAAATAAGGTAGATATGAAGTCAAACGGCTACTATGGAAAATACTACGGAAAATACTACGGCAAAGAAGAACACAAGGAATCTCACAGAAAATAGACAGAAGAACATAACCTATCGGAAGGACATCACAGGCAGGGCAGAAGAGATAGGGCAAGAAAAGAGTATGAGTATGGGAAAAAACAGAATGAAAAAATGGATTGCAGCCGGCTTTATGGTTCTGATCATTCTGACAGCTGTGTATATGCTGAACTGCCATTCAGGCTCTAATCCGGGAGTACACGAAGGAATTTGCTGGCGGGTGATGGGCTATGAGCTTTTGCTTCTGGCAGGAGGCTACGGCCTGGCGGCTGTCATGATGGGAAAACAGAAGAAAAAAAGAATGAGAAGGGATGTGCTTTCTCATGTGGGTTAAGCACCATACGCTCTGCATGCTGATTGATATATGCTCTGTCTCGATATCCTACCTTATGGCTTTTATGGCTTTTTACGGTTCGGCGCCGCGGGAGACAGAGTGGTACGGACTGTTTCTTGTGGCTGGAATTTATTTTCTGTCGTCCCTGTTTCCAGAAAAGAAAAACCCGCCTGAGGAAAGCGGGAGCCGGTTAAGGAAACTTTTTTAGTTTTGTGATAAGCAGCGTAATGTACGAGAGTATGTTACGCTGCTTTTCCTTTCAATTCGAGTTGCGCCACAAGCTGTGTTGCACCAACTTCCCCGATAAAGGTATAGTAGATGTCAATTTTCTGCTGGCGGTGGCCGCTGCTCTTGTCACCCTCATGGATAACAATTTTCTCTATCAGATCGTGAAGCATACCACGGGAGAGTTCTTCAAAAGAAGTGTACTTCCTGGCCATCTTCAAGAAGCTGTCTATTTTAATGACTTTGCTTTCAGCTTCATTGACCTGTTTCTGAATATCTGCGATTTCAGAACATGTATCGCGCTGTTCTTTCTCATAGTCTGATGACAGTTTTTTGAACCGTTCGTCAGACAGCTTTCCACTTATATTGTCCTCATAAAGCCGTTTGATGATGTTATCCAGCTCACCAATCCGACGCTCCTTTGCAGCCAGTTCCTTTTTCATGGACTGTATCTGCTTTTGCTGCTCCTTTGCGGAGCGATTCATTAAACGCCGGACAAATTCCTGTTCGTTTTCAAGTGCAAAAGTAACTGTCTGCTTTAGGTTTTCCAATACCAGATTTTCCAGAACCACTGCTCTGATGTAGTGCATGGTACAGCTATTTGTCCGGTCACGGTATTTCCCACAGCAATAGCACTCCTGATTTTTACTGATATTCTGTCCACGGTGAGCGCGGAGTGGGGAACCACAATCTGCGCAGAACAGCAAACCAGAGAACAATGCCATTTCGCCCTGCTTGGTAGGACGGGGCCGCCCCTCCCGCAGTCGCTGAACCTGCTCCCAAACTTCTTGCTCTACCAGCGCCGGGTGAGTATTCTCAAAAATCATTTGCTGATCCTCCGGGGTAGGCAGCCGCTTCTTGAACTTATAAGACTTGGAGTAGGTTTTGAAGTTGACCGTGTGGCCCAAATATTCCTTATATTCCAGAATGTTGGCAATCGTGCTGTCAGACCAGTTATAAGGTGCTTCCGGGTGGTAGTTCCGCTTTTTCCCTGTCCGGCGGAATGCCAGCGTACCAGGTGTGGGGATTTTTTTCTTGGTCAGGATATTTGCTATCCGAACCGGCCCCAGCCCCTGTGCGGCCAGATCAAACATCAGCTTGACTACCCAGGCTGCTTCCGGATCGGGAACAAGCTGGCCACCTTCGCCCTTAATATAGCCATAGGGAGGGTTGCTGCTTATCCGTTGCCCGGACATACCTTTCATTCGCTTGACCGCCCTTTGCTTCTTTGAGCAGTCACGGGCATACCATTCATTGAACAGATTGCGGAACGGGGTCAGGTCATTTTCGCCCTTTTGAGAATCTACACCGTCATTGACAGCAACAAAGTGAACCTCATATTCCGGGAAGATCATTTCCGTATACATGCCCACCTGCAAATAGTCACGGCCAAATCGCGACATATCCTTGATAATGACCCTTTTTACTAAACCGGCCCGCACGTCAGCTACCATTCTTTGAAAATCAGGGCGGTCAAAGGTTGTGCCGGAATAGCCATCATCAACATAAAATCGGTAATTGGTGAAGCCGTTTTCTTTGCAATACCTTTCCAGCATTTCTTTCTGGTTTTGGATACTGTTGCTGTCACCGTCATTTGCGTCGTCCACAGATAACCGGCAGTACAGGGCAGTCAAAGCGTCCAGGCTCAACACGTTGTGGTATGAGAGCATTTCAGTCATATTTGCCATCATTGTGCCGCACCCCCTTTCAGGAGTGCATACAGGCGTTGATCCCGTTCCCGTTTCCACTGGTTAAGTGAAATATCCTGGTTTAACACATAAAGCGTCGTTCCCTGGGTGTCGGCATAGTCAATAAGTTCGTCAGCAAGGAACAAATCACGGCTGAACCGGGAAAAATCCACAGCAGCCATAATAGCATATTTCCGGTCACCAGAAAGGAATTTCTGAATACCGGGGCGGTTAAGAGTACGGCCAGAAAAGCCGCTGTCCACCAAATAGATGATCTGCTCAGGGGTAAAGCCCTGTTGCTCTGCCCAAAGGGCCAGTCGTTTTTTCTGTGTTAGAATCCCCAAAGTATTGACTTGACTGTTTGCCGAATCTACACGGCAATAAAGCGCGATATATTCAATTTTTTTGTTGTCCTTTTCGTTCGTCTGTAACATCATATCCTCCAATCCGCCAAACAAAAGGGCTTGGGTTTATGCCTTTATTATACCGCACCTTTGCCGTCTTAGGAAGCACTTTCGCACATTAAAGTGTTAAATTTTTATTAACTGATGTCCCCAGGCCAGCTTCACGTTCAATCAATCGCGCCATTTTGTCGGCAGCAGTTTCTTTGCTGTCCTGATTGAAGAAAGAGGACACAACATAGGTCGTGCCCTTTACCCGGCGCATCATCACAGCGTCCGGTTTCCTATCTTTGTCCATTTTTCACCTGCTTTCTATAAAAAGAGGGCACCGCGCCGGGTTGCTCCAGCGCGGGCCTCGGTTATCGTTTTATTTAGTACCGTATTATCTGGACTTGTCATCGTCCATCGGCTCCCCCCCGGTACAGTGGGAACATTCAGATCGTGCCGTGGTTATCCAGCCGGTAGCTGGCGGCCCTCCGCGTTCGGTGAAGTAATGCGTTTTCTACTGTGACAGGTCACGGCAATTTCCAGCCCACCACAGGCCGGATATCATCCGCCAAATGACCGCTCAGCCCCTTTGATGTTATCGTATTGACGGACTGCTCTGACCAGTCCGCAGGGGGTCGTGGCGTTTGCGCTATGCGTTGCTCGCTGTCACATTCAAAATCTGAATGCTGATATGAACGGATTGCCCGCTGTTTGTCAAGGTCCTGATATAGAAAAGGTCCTCCAATCCCTTTCACTATATAGGAGGGAAAGCGGGCAAAAGTTGATAGTCAGGCGGCAAGATTTTCACGAATTTTTTTCAGTGCAGATTTAGCGGAACGCATGACAGCCGCCTTATGACACCCCTGCATTTTGGCAATTTCCGAGTAAGAGTAACCGTAGGCAAAATGCAGAATAAACCGCTCACGTTGCTGCGGTGGAATATCTTGCAGAACGGCCTGTATTTCCCGCAGCCGTTCTATACGTTCATAGGTTTGTTCCAAAGGCTCCGTCGCCAGTTCAAAAAGCAGGCAGTTGTCAAAGGACCTCCCGTCAATATGTTTCCGGCGCTCATATCTCTGGCGTTCTTCCTGGCGGCGGCTATCCTCATAAACCTTGTAAACGTCCACCGACACTTCGACCTCCAGCAGATTATGATCGATATTAGTAATTGTAATGACATGCATAGGCCAGCCCTCCATCATGCAACGCGGAAAAAAGCGACGATCTCTTTCGGCGTATGTTCTGCATGAGTATCACAGAACTGTTTTGGTTCGCCGCAGGCATAAGGGCAGCTTGCGGCAGCCTGACAAGGTGGCGTAGGGGCAGGGGCCGCTGTGATTAAAACGGATTCCCCAGGAGCCAGATGAATTACTTTGATGGTTTTTACCATAATAGAACACCTCCGATTTTTGTATTAGAGGGCTTATCCCTCTTATCTATCGGAGAGATTGTGTCAATAGTTTTTCGCAAAATTAAAATCTTTCCGTTTGGCAGCCGG
>JAQERH010000018.1 GCA_027698105.1 Lachnospiraceae bacterium AM93-12TA | reverse complement strand
GGCTATGCCCGAAAAGGAAAAACCACCCGCTATGCGGGTGGATGATTATTCTACCTACTAGGCAAACAGGTTTTTTTTGTGTATACTGTTGAGGGCTGGTTCTGCACACGGGGAAGACATGTCAGAGAAATATTCCTATATATAGGAATGTACAGAGTCCGTGTATATAAAACATTGGAAAAAGAAGAGATGAAGAGAATGGAAAGGAATCAAAAATAGAATGAAAAAAGGCGAAATTTACGAAGGAATCGTTGAAAACATGGATTTTCCCAATAAAGGAAATATTTACATAGAGGGGGAGTGTGTAGTTGTAAAAAATGCACTTCCCGGACAGAAGGTGCGCTTTCTGGTCAATAAGAGAAGAAAAGGAAAATGTGAGGGACGTCTCCTGTCTGTGGAGGAAAATTCTCCGTTAGAGCGGGCAGAATACCCATGTCCTCATTTTGGAATCTGCGGCGGCTGCCTGTATCAGACTATCCCCTATGAGGAGCAGTTAAAGATCAAGGAGCGCCAGGTGAGAGATATCCTGACACCGGTGCTTGGAGAACCGGCGGAGGGGAGCTGGAGCTTTGAAGGAATTATCGGAAGCCCGATTTCTGAGCGCTACAGAAATAAAATGGAATTCTCCTTCGGAGATGAGGTGAAGGACGGCCCGCTGGCTCTGGGAATGCACAAGAGAGGCAGCTTTTACGATGTGGTGACAGTAGGAGAGTGCCGGATTGTCAATGAGGACTTTACGAAAATCCTGCTCTGCACCAAGGAGTTTTTTGAGGAGAAGCAGATTCCGTTTTACAAAAAAATGCAGAAGACAGGCTATCTGCGCCATCTTCTGGTGAGAAGAGCTGTAAAGACAGGGGAAATTCTGATTGATTTGATCACTACAACACAGACAGACGCCTTAAAAACAGAGGGCTGGAACGGCACGGAAGAGGAGCTGTTAGCTCAGTGGAAAGACAGACTTCTGGCTCTTTCCTTAGAGGGAACCATGGCTGGAATTCTCCACACAAAGAACGATACCCTGGCCGATGCGGTGAAGGATGAGGGAACGGAAATCCTGTTTGGTCAGGATTTCTTCTACGAAGAACTACTGGGACTGAAATTCAGAATTTCTCCCTTCTCTTTCTTCCAGACTAATTCCCTGGGGGCTGAGGTACTCTATGAGAAGACAAGAGAGTATGTGGGAGGCGTAGACGGCAAAGTAGTGTTCGATCTCTACAGTGGAACAGGCACGATTGCCCAGATTCTGGCTCCGGTAGCAGAGAAGGTTGTGGGCGTGGAGATCGTGGAGGAGGCTGTGGAGGCAGCTAAGATGAACGCCGGCCTGAACGGCCTGTCAAACTGCGAATTCATTGCAGGCGATGTGTTAAAGGTCGTAGGCGAACTGAAGGATAAGCCGGATTTCATTGTACTGGATCCGCCGAGAGACGGCATCCATCCCAAAGCCATTGAAAAAATCATAGATTTCGGTGTGGATCGGATGGTATATGTGTCCTGCAAGCCTACCAGCCTGGCCAGAGATCTGGAGATCCTCACAGCGCGGGGCTACCAGGTGGAGAAGGTCTGCTGCGTAGACATGTTCCCGTCGACTGGAAATGTGGAGACGGTATGTTTATTGTCCAAACTAAATACGAAACAACACATTGAAGTTGAGGTAAAGATGGATGAGTTGGATATTACAGCTGCGGAGAGTAAAGCTACTTACGATGAGATTAAGGCATATGTACTGCAAAAACATGGTTTGAAGGTTAGTAGCTTATATATTGCACAGATAAAGCAGAAATGTGGTATAATAGAGCGTGTGAATTATAATAAACCCAAGGCTAAGGATACTAGACAGCCGCAGTGTCCATTAGAAAAGGAAATAGCTATTATAGATGCCCTCAAGTATTTTCAAATGATTTAATTGTAGATTTTTATTTAATATAAATTAGCATTGCATTTAATAATCTTTATTTGGACTTTTTATCAATGTGCATTATCATTATTAAGTTAAGTATTTGTAAAATTTATATTAGCACTAAGATGCATTTTACGAATTGCAAATGTTTATTGAGATAATAGATTAACAAATAGAATTTGGAGGTATTTATATATGGGTAAAATACTTGGAATTGCAGTACAAAATTATGGCACTTTGAAAAGTATAAAAATGGGAAAACTGTTTAGCGATCAAACTGGAAATGAATTGGGTAATATGGTTGCAATTATTGGACCAAGTGGAAATGGAAAAAGTACTCTTGCAGATGCATTTGGCTTTATTTCAGACTGTATTTCTACCGATGTAGAAAGCGCTTGTGATGCTAATAATAGAGGTGGATACGATCAATTGGTTTCTCAAAATAGTAATGAACCTATTCATTTTGAAATTTATTACAAAGAAAACCAAAACTCTCGCCCTATCACATACGAATTAACAATTGCAAAAGATAAATATAATAGACCTTATGTAAAAGAAGAACGCTTGCGTCAACGTAGACCCGGAATTAAAAGAGGATGGCCACTTTCTTTTTTATATCTTATAGATGGTAAAGGGTATGCATTCGAAGGTGTAGAAGGTGGACAAGCTGATGACGGGACGATTGATGGAGATAGAAAGACTGTTGAACTTTCTGATACAAGAAAATTGGGAATTGTTACTTTGGGAGCAATGAAACAATATTCTCGCATTGAAATGTTTCTTGATTTTTTAAAAAGTTGGTATCTTTGCTACTTTACTCCAGATGCAGCTCGTCAAATCCAAACAGCTGCACCTAATCAGTACTTAAATAGAACTGGTAGCAATTTGAATAATGTTGCCCAATACATGTATCGTGAAAATCCAAGTGAATTTAAAAAAATACTTGCGGAAATTCAAACTAAAATTCCCAATATTACAAAAATTGAACCCATTAGATTACAAAACGGACAAATGGTATTAGAATTTTGGCAAAAGGGTTTTGAGCAACCATTCTTTTCACAAAGAATGTCTGATGGAACATTAAAATTATTTGCATATTATCTACTTCTTCATGAGAAAAATCCTCGACAGCTTGTGTTTGTTGAAGAACCAGAAAATGGTTTATATCATCAGTATCTTGCAAATTTAGCAATTGAAATGAAAAAAAATGTGGGAAAAGGATTTTCAAAGCAATTATTTGTTACAACACACAGTCCTTTTTTTGTAAATGCATTGTCGCCAAATCAAGTTTGGGTTCTTGAAAAAGATATAAATGGATTTTCTATTGCAAAACAGGCTGCTGCTTACGATTTTGTTAAAGACCTTATTGATGAAGGTGCCTCAATGGGTGATCTTTGGTATAGTCGATATTTCGGTTAAAGGAGAAAATTATGCATTTCCAATTTTTGATAGAAGATCAATCGAGTGCTGCGTTAATTGAAATTCTTATGCAAAGGATTTCTTTAGTTAATAAAAATATCACTTTTAATTGTAAACCATTTAAGGGTATAGGAGGATTTACAAAGAAAAATACAGTGAAAGAAACAAAGAGTGGGAAATTGCTTAATGACTTGGCGACATATTTACGAGGTTTTAATAAATCTCTTCAAAATATTCCAGCTGCAATTATTGTGGTCCTTGATAATGATCAGCATGAAACGGAGGTTTTTCTTGCTCAATTAAAACAACTTGCATATCAAAATATGATTACAGTAGATCATGTTTTTTGTATCGCAGTTGAAGAAGTGGAAGCTTGGCTTTTAGGAGACGAAGCAGCTATTCAAGCTGCTTATCCTTCCGCAAAGCTTGCAAAATTACATACATACAAACAAGATAGTATTTGTGGAACTTGGGAATTTTTAGCAGAAGTAGTTTATCCAGGGGGGATATCAAAATTGAAAAAAGAATGTCAAACATACATGGAAGTAGGAAAATGTAAAAGTGAATGGGCAAAAAATATAGGAATTCATATGGATATAACACGCAATAATTCACCTAGTTTTAACTATTTTATAACAGAAATCAATAAGCGTATAATTGCCCCTTGTTCGTGTTGATTATTACTCTATTTAAGGATCATAGTTCTGTAAATGCAGTCTCATTGGCTTAGTTTGATTATACCTAACTTACTGGAATAATGGTTGTAATGTCATAGTTATTTAAGGGAGAAGTATCTGGCTTAATCAATAAAGTTTAAGCGGATTTCTTATTGAAAAAATGCTTTTGACAGTTTTTTTCTTCAGATAATGTGGTAATGAAGCCTAAGATCAGATTACATAAGTCAGGGCAATGAACAGCATTCGTAACTGGGCAGAAGAAATTATTCGGTCTGAAATGATTTACTGCTGAAATGTCAGTTTTCCTGTTCAGCCAGTTCCACAATGATATTGCTCTGCTGGAGCAGCCAGTCCGAAAATTCCTTCGGGCTGGCTGTTTTCTTTTTCACAGCCTGTTTCCGCTGCAATGCTTCTTTTTTAAAGGATTCAAAAGCAGCCAGCATTTCTTCCAAACGCTCAGCAGGAAAGCTGGAGGTTTTCTTTGCCTTATTGATTTTGTTTCGCCAGTTTTGGCACTCGTTTTTGTAGAGAAGATCATAATTGTTTTCTCTGGCTCGTTCATCAAACTCACGCTTGTTCTGGAGCGATTGCTTTTTGCGGCACTTATCACTGCAAAGCTCATATCGCTGGCTTTTTGCAAGAAATACTTTCCCACAGATTTTACATTTGCGGAAACAAAGCCCCCAATCGTTCAGGCGGTTCAGATAATAGATAATCAGCGGATACAGGGAGGAATAGGCAGCAACACATTCCATTTTCCGTTTGCTGTCCGGATACCAGAGGTCAAGTCGAGTATCTTCCTGCGGTACAGAACCATAAATATGCGTGGAAATATTCAGGCGCTTCGGCTTCCCTGTGTCCTCGTCAAAGTCAAGGGGCGGATTTCCCATAAATAAGGCTGTGAAGCCGTTCATTTTCCCAATAAAACGCTCGCAGGCAGCTTCCCGATCTCTTGGTTCTCTTGCCTTCAAATATTCATTCCAGATACGGAGTGCCACATACATTCTCACCGGGTCATCGGTGAGATATTTTTTTGCCAGAAAATCACCGGAAACCTGTTCCAGCCCCGGCTGCTTCCAACGGTTGGAGTGCAGGGCTTCTCTCAGTGGCATCAGACCCAAGCTGTTCCATTCGCCATCTGGATCATGTTCAAAGGCTGAAAGCATAGTTCCCAAAGGGCGTGTAACATCACACAGCACCTCTGCATCAGCATATCCCTGTAAACGAAACCGGATTTGCAGTTCTTCTCCAATCAAAATACGCTCTTTCATTTTCTGCTTGTCCAACGTCAGTACCAGCAGAATACGGTCATAAAGCGGTTCATGCCGCACAAATTCAAAGTCCATGTAATCCCCTCCGATTTCTTTATGGTAATTTTATAATCTAATTATATTCGTTACACTTATGGTACTGCAAAACTATTGTTTTGTCAAGTTTATAGCGATATGATGACATCAGATGGTAATTTCATTCCATCATGTACATTGACAACAGAATGACCGTCTGAACTGAGATAAACCGCCATAACCTCTCCTAAAATGGAGGGCGAGCGCATCGAGAAATCGGTGACTCATGTATGTCGAGCAGGGCAGCATGAAGGAAACGGAACAGGTAGAACGGCAAATATGCGGAAAATGAAAATCAATCAATTCAAATAAAGGAGGAACACCGATATGAAAGAAAAAATGAAGTGGAACGACTATGACGCTCTGCCCCTGATTTTGGATGTTACGGATATTCAGCATATCATGGGGATTTCCAGAGCCAGTGCCTATGAGCTGGTACGCATACCGGGGTTTCCGGCAGTGCGCAGCGGTAGGCAGATTAAGATCAGCAAGAAAGCCTTTTTCAACTGGCTGGACAGCGGCGGCAGTCCGCACGAGAACGGAAAAGAAAGGACGGCGTAACCATGAAATTGAGTATTCAAGAAAAGAAAGTTCTTTATGCCTTTGCCTGCCCCAATTATCACAATACGGTGACCAGGCTTAAGTGGCTGACCGGACTGACCGTTGATCCGAAAGTAAAACGCTGGATGCTGGAACTTGCCAGAAAGATGGAAAATGAGGTTGAGGAACACTGGTATCCTTGCTTTTATCAGCGGCTCCACATGGAGATGGCAAAGTATTATGAGGCAAAGAAGCATCTACGGATGGTAGAGAAAAACACTGACTTTGAGGAGGATTTTTATGATGAAGCTGTCTAAGTATGAGAAAGAAACTATTATCAACTGGAACGAAGCAGAAACCACCGCCAGCATTTACACGTTCAATGCCGATCTGAAGCGCAGACTGGCAGAGTTCAGCCGAAAGTATCCCCAGCTGTGCCGGTTGGAGCGCAGCACTATTGAGGGCAGCGTGACCTATGTGATGGACAAGTCCCGCCTGTCCATCCGTCTGGTGCCGCCGTACAGCGAAGAACGGCTGGCAGCTGCCAGAGAGTACGCTAAACAGCATGGTTTTCAGGTTTTGCGTACAGAGAAGGAAAGTGCCTGATTACAGGGCAGATGACTGCAAAATGCCGGGTCTACACCCGGCATTTTCACAGTCTGTTTATTCAGGAGTATCAAGTATCCAGTACCATAGAAGATGAAAAACGCCCGATTGGGGAGCCATTTCCTCAGTCAGGAGAAAGGAGGGAAAAACAATGGGTAATTTATATGGCTATATCCGTGTCAGCACCAGAGAACAGAATGAGGACAGGCAGATTTTTGCCCTGAAAGAGTTGTCTATCCCGGAGAAAAATCTGTTTATCGATAAGCAGTCCGGTAAGGATTTTGAACGCCCGCAGTACCGGAAAATGGTACGAAAACTGAAAAAAGACGATCTGCTCTATATCAAGAGCATCGACCGTCTGGGGCGTAACTATTCTGAAATTTTGGAGCAATGGCGGATTCTGACCAAGGAAAAAGGGATTGATATTGTGGTACTGGATATACCCCTACTGGATACACGCCGGGGCAAAGACCTGATGGGCACATTCCTCAGTGATATTGTGCTGCAAGTGTTGTCCTTTGTGGCAGAAAATGAACGCACCAATATCCGGCAGCGTCAGGCAGAAGGAATTGCCGCTGCCAAAGCAAGAGGTGTCCGCTTCGGTAGACCCCCAGCACCTTTACCAGAAAACTTTCATCACCTCTATCAGCAATGGAAAAACGGCAAAATCACCGGCACAGATGCTGCAAAGATGTGTGGTATGCCGCTTTCCACCTTCCGCTATCGTGCGGAGATTTACGAAAAAGCCAAGTTATTGTAAGCAGGTGTTTTTACAGGATTGTGTACTTTTCTGTAAAATGCCTATTTTTTAGCTATAAGAAAATGATACCACAGAACACCGGCTTTTTCCAGACAAAACCTGTGAACAAAAGCTCTTTTGCCTCTTCCCAAACATTGAAAAATGTACCTGCGAAAAAGTACACCATCTTGTAGGTGGCTGTCTTTCTGTGAGTGCATGGATATATGAGGTGTAAGGAAATGGCAGAACAACAGGTAAAGTCAAGGCAACGTGTGGCGGATCACGGTGAGGTATTTACTGCCGAGCGTGAAGTAAAAGCCATGTGTGACCTTGTAAAACAGGAAACAGAACGGATTGAAAGCCGTTTTTTGGAGCCAGCCTGCGGAAACGGGAATTTTCTTGCGGAAGTTCTCAGCCGGAAGCTGGCAGTGGTAAAAAGCCGTTATGGGAAAAGTCCCTTTGATTATGAACGGTACTCGGTATTGGCAATGACCAGCCTGTACGGAGTTGACATTTTGGAGGATAACGCAGAGGAATGCCGCCAGCGGCTGTTTGACATCTGGGACAAGGAATATACCACCAATGCCAAATTCCAGGCAAATGAACAGTGCCGGGAAGCGGTACGGTTTATCCTGCGCAAAAACATTCTGTGCGGAGATGCGCTCACCATGCTCCAGGCAGACGGTTCCCCGATTGTTTTTGCAGAGTGGAGCCTTGTTACTGGAAATCAGATGAAACGGCGTGATTTTGCACTGGATGAGCTTCTGAACGGACATGAGGAGCAGATGAATATTTTCATGATCGGCTGGGAGTATGACGAAGAAGTCCAGGCGTTTATCCCATCGCCCATCAAGGAATATCCGCTGACCGATTACAGGAGGGTACAGGATTATGAGTGATTTTTACAGCAATATGTATAATCCGGATGTCCTTACCTGTCTGGCGAATCTGTCCAACGATGAGGTGTTCACACCGCCGGAGGTGGCAAACCGGATGCTGGATATGCTGCCGGAAGAACTGTGGCATGACAGCAGCGCAACATTTCTCGACCCAGCCTGTAAGTCTGGGGTGTTCCTGCGGGAAATTGCCAAACGGTTGATTGAAGGCTTACAAGAGGAAATTCCGGATTTGCAGGAACGCATTGACCACATTTTTCACAAGCAGCTCTATGGTATCGCAATCACTGAATTGACCAGTCTTCTCTCCCGGAGAAGTGTGTATTGCTCCAAGTATCCCAACAGCAAGTATTCCATCACACTTTTTGAGGATACCAGCGGCAATATCCGATATAAGCGGATACCGCATCACTGGCAGAATGGGAAGTGCCTGTTTTGCGGGGCTTCCAAGAGTGAATACGAGCGAGGGGATGAATTGGAAACCCATGCTTATGAGTGGATACATACGACCAAACCAGAGGAGATATTCAAGATGAAATTTGATGTAATAATTGGTAATCCGCCTTATCAAATGAGAGATGGAGGAGGTACTGGAGATAGTGCAAAACCTATATACCATTTGTTTGTTAAACAAGCGATGAAATTACACCCCCATTATCTTTCAATGATTATCCCCTCTCGTTGGATGAAGGGTGGAAAAGGGTTAGATGAATTTAGAGAAATGATGATGAACAATACGTCAATTTCTCATTTGTGCGATTTTGAAAATGCCAAAGAATGTTTTCCAGGAATCAATCTTGATGGTGGTGTCTGTTATTTTTTGTGTGATAAGCAATATAACGGTCCAGTTAATCACTATTATAAAACTGTTGAAGGAGAAGAAATTGTTTCCACAAGATACTTAAAAACTGATTTATCAGACAATGTCATACGTGATTATCGACAGCTTTCAATTATTGGAAAAGTGAAACAATACGGAATGCAGCCGTTTAGCAACATTGTTTCAACTCGTAAACCATATGGTATTGCTACGGACTTATTTAATAGCCCAGAAAAATATCCGTCAAGTTTTTTCAAGCTTTCACCTAAAAATGGTTATTGCAAAATTTATGGAGTTAAGGGTAAAAAAGGTGGAGCAAAAAGAGTTATTGGATATGTTGATAGAAAACAAATCCCGTCAGGATATGACACTATTGATAAGTATAAAATTTTCTTTTCTTATGCATATTCAACAGATGCAACTGTTCCTCCGCAACCAATCATCGGAGAGCCCGGAGAGGTTTCAACAGAAACATTTTTAAGAATAGGATCATTTGATACTAAAACGGAGTGTGAAAACTGTAGACAGTATATTTCTACGAAGTTTTTTAGAGCTTTGCTGTATTTTAACCGAATTCAAAAAAATGCATCGCAACATACATTTGATTTGATTCCAATAGTTGATTTCAAAAAGAAGTGGACGGATGAAATGCTGTATAGCCAATATGGGTTAACCCAACAGGAAATTGACTTCATAGAAGAAACCATAAAACCTATGATGCTAGAAGAATAAAGGGGGAATTATAAATTGATATGGGTATGCAGAGCAGGAAAGAATGCTTGCTATTTAGAAATGTTTTTGGAAAATAATAGGATTTATCTCCCTTGGGAAGGATATAAAGCGGATTTATCAAAATTTGATTCAGTTGTAGATTTTCGGGCTTTGGTTATCAAAGAAAAGAATATTGATAATCAAACATCTGTTTCAAATTGGTCTGGTCAATTACGGAGCTTTGTTAATGAAATGCAAATAAATGATTTGGTATTGTTACCAGATGTTCACAGTCGAAAATATCATTTGGTAAAAATAGTTAATGATTACGAGTACCTTGGGGATAAAATTAATTTTAGTCATTCCAGAAAAATTGAAGTATTAGTAAAGGATATACCTCGAAATATATTTCCGCAAAGTATCCAATATTCTTTAGGGGCATATAGAACACTTTTTAAAGTCAAACGGGAAGATGACATTTTGAAGATGATTTTGATGTGGAAGGAGGAGACAGAACGTGCAAAATAATTTCTTCCCTCAGCGTCCCAATGCCCACCCGATGATTTACGCCTACGAGGACACCAATCCGCAGTATCAAGGGCTTTTGAAGGTGGGCTATACCGCCATTGATGTAGACAAGCGTGTTGCCCAGCAGTACCTCACCAAACGACCGGATGGCAGTGTTCCCTATCACATTGTCTACCGGGAAAGTGCCATGTATCCAGATGGTTCCTCATTCACTGACCATGATGTTCATCGTGTCTTGAAACGCAAGAAGATTACCGGCATGGGCGGCGAATGGTTTCGCTGTACCGTAGACGATGTGCGGGCGGCGGTGCTGGCAGTCAAAAACCATACTGCCAATGTGGAGAACCGTGTCAATAGCTTCTCTATGCGTCCGGAACAGCAGAAAGCTGTGGACAAAACCGCTTCCTATTTTCAAAGTGCCTATGCGGAGGATTCCACACGCTACCCCAAGTTTTTGTGGAACTGTAAGATGCGGTTCGGCAAAACCTTTGCGTCCTATCAGCTTGCAAAGAAAATGGGATTCAAGCGGATTCTGATTCTGACTTTTAAGCCTGCTGTGGTCAGTGCATGGCAGGAGGACTTGAACAGCCACATTGATTTTGAAGGCTGGCAGTTTATTAGCCGAAATACAGAACTGACCTATGAAACGGCGGACAAGTCCCGTCCCATCGTCTGCTTTGGCTCTTTTCAGGACTATTTAGGAGTAAATAAGGAAACCGGCGGCATCAAGGCAAAAAATGAGTGGGTACATTCCACCAACTGGGATTTGGTTATCTTTGATGAGTACCACTTCGGAGCATGGAAGGAAAACGCCAAAAAGCTGTTTGAGCAGGAGGACGAGGACAGCTACGACAGTGAGGATATGGATAAGTATGACCGTGGCAACGCCTACGATGAAACTTTTCTGCCCATCACAACCATGTATTATCTGTATCTGTCCGGTACGCCGTTTCGGGCACTGAATTCCGGTGAATTTATCGAGGATCAGATTTACAACTGGACATACTCGGATGAACAGCGGGCAAAGGAAAACTGGCAAGGTGACGGAAATCCCTATGCAGCACTGCCCCGCATGGTGATGATGACTTACCGCATCCCGGACAGTATCCGTCAGATCGCCATGCAGGGAGAGTTCAATGAGTTTGACCTGAATGTGTTTTTCTCTGCCAAAGGCAAAGGTGCAGACGCTCGCTTTGTCTATGAAAATGAGGTGCAGAAGTGGCTGGATCTGATTCGGGGTGCTTATCTGGAAACCAGTGTGGATGATTTGAAGCTGGGTGCTAAGAAACCTGCCATGCCGTATGCCGATGTACGCCTGCTGAATGTCTTGCAACATACGCTCTGGTTTCTACCAAATGTGGCTTCCTGCTATGCGATGAAAAATCTGCTGATGCAGAAGCAGAATACTTTCTATCATGATTACACCATCAATGTCTGTGCGGGTACGGGCGCTGGAATTGGTGCAGCAGCTCTGGAGCCGGTGCAAAAATCCATGCGTGACCCATTGGAGAGTAAGACGATCACCCTCTCCTGCGGCAAGCTGACAACGGGTGTTACAGTTAAACCGTGGACGGGCATTTTTATGCTTCGGAATCTGTCCAGTCCGGAAACATATTTTCAGGCAGCGTTCCGGGTGCAGAGTCCGTGGGAGATCACGACTGATGGCGGCAAAAAGGAAATTGTCAAGCAGGAATGTTATGTGTTTGACTTTGCTCTCGACCGGGCGCTCAAGCAGATTTCCGATTACAGCTGCCGTCTGAACATTGACGAAGGCAACCCGGAAAAGAAGGTGGCGGAGTTTATCAATTTTCTGCCGGTCATTGCCTATGATGGCAGCACCATGCGGCAGATTGATGCAGGTGAGGTTCTGGACATTGCTATGGCAGGTACATCTGCCACCTTGCTTGCCAAACGCTGGGAAAGTGCGCTGCTTGTCAATGTGGACAACGATACCCTTTCCCGTTTAATGGCAAGTCCGGCGGCGATGGATGCTCTGATGAAAATTGAAGGCTTCCGTAGTCTGAATGAGGATATAAAGACCATTATCAATAAGTCCGAAGCCGTAAAAAAGGCGAAGAAAGAGGGCACAGAAAAACTTACTTCCAAAGAGAAAAAGGAGCTGAGTGAGGAAGAAAAAGAGTATAAATCTAAACGCAAACAGATTCAGGAGAAGCTGATTAAGTTCGCCACCCGTATTCCGGTTTTCATGTATCTGACTGATTACCGGGAGCGCTGTTTGAAGGATGTCATCACACAGCTGGAGCCGGGGCTTTTTAAGAAAGTAACGGGTCTGGATGTCAAAGATTTTGAGTTGCTGGTATCTCTCGGTGTGTTTAATGATTCGCTGATGAACGATGCCGTTTATAAGTTCAAGAGATACGAAGATGCCAGCCTGAGCTATACCGGTATAGACCGGCACGAAGGCGAAAACCGTGGCGGTTGGGATACGGTTATCTCGGATGCTGACTATAACAGTATGTTTGCTCTGCAACAGGCTTCGATGGAAGCACCGATTCCTTCGGCGGATGATTTGCCGGAAAAACCGTTTCTGGATTTTGCGGAAGCTGTCCGGGATATGGATCAACTCAAAAAGGAGCTGCAGGTTGCAGAAAAACCGGCTGCGTATGGGCGGCATTTAGAAAAGCCACGCTACATCCCGCCAGTGCCAAAACCGGCAGAACCTACACCACACAAGCAGGTAGATTTGTCCCGTGTTGTGGTTGGCGGTCAGCTTCGGCATAAAGCATTCGGAATGGGGACAGTAAAAGAAATCCAAGGTGGCTTGATTGTTGTATTGTTTGGAGGGACGGAGAAAAAGTTCCAGTTTCCCGGTGCAATACTACAAGGTTTTCTGAGCCTGACGGAATGATTCCGAACAGCAGTACACGATAAAATTTATTGAAAGAACCGATGTGTTTTTTGGAGTGCGATGTCTGTATTGGCTGGAACTGAAATGATATTGTTTTGAAAATTCGATATGTTTTGAAAATTCCACAAAATATGCAGGGAGCTGGTTCACGTTTTATTTCCGTGAACTGGCTCCCTTTATATGAAAACAACAGTTACTGTTTTACCAGCTCTTCTGCCCGCTGGATAGCGTCATCAATATTGTCAAAGAAATTTTCACGTCCTACTTTTTCTACATATCCGGCCTTTTCCATGACCTTCATAGGCTGCTGATTGACGTGGGAGAGAATCAGTGTGATTCCCTTTTTCTGGCACCGCTTCAGCAGATCATTCATAGCATTCATAGCGGTGATGTCAATGGCCGGGACGCTTCTCATACGGAGAATCAGGCAGGTGGCGCGTTCTCTGGCCACAATCCGTCCAATTTCATCGGCAGCGCCGAAGAAGAGAGGGCCGCTGATTTCATATACATTGATGTGAGGCGGAAGGTGTCTCAGCTTTTCCCGCTCTGCCTCTTCTTCATCCTCTGTATATTTCCAGCTGTGAACCTCGGTTACGTCGCTCATGCGCTTCATAAAGAGCAGTCCTGCCAGCAGAATGCCGAACTCGATGGCCACGACCAAATCGAAGACAATAGTCAGGAAAAATGTGATAATTAAAACGGCAATATCGCTTTTTGGAGCTGTCTTTACCAGTTCGGCAAAGGTTCTCCACTGGCACATATTGTAGGCAACCATGAAAAGAATAGCAGCGATAGCCGGCATGGGAATCATGCCTGCATAAGGCATGAAGATAACAAGAATCAGTACCAGGACAAGGGCATGAACCATACCGGCCACAGGGGTACGTCCTCCGTTTTTGATATTTGCCGCTGTTCTGGCAATGGCGCCTGTAGCAGGGATACCGCCAAACAGGGCAGAGGCAATATTTCCAGCGCCCTGGGCAGCCAGCTCCATATCGGAACGATGCTTTCCATTGATCATACCGTCTGCCACCACGCAGGAAAGCAGTGATTCAATGGCAGCCAGCACTGCAATAGTGAAAGCGTCCGGCAGAGCAGACTGAATCATGTCAAAGCTCAGCGCAGGCAGATGGAAGGATGGAAGAGCACTGCTGATGGTGTAGAGATCCCCAATAGTATTGACATTCAGGGGAAGGAATTTTACCATCAGAATTCCGCCGATGACCGCCAGCAGAGATCCTGGAATTTTCTCGGAAACATACGGCGTGATAATGAGGATTGCCAGGCACACGAGTCCTACAATCAGGGCATCTGTGTTCAATGTGCCAAATCCTGCGGCAAAGGCCTTGAGCTTTTCCATGGTTTCAATGGTAGGCATTCCCTCCGGGTAGACAACTCCGAAGAAGTCCTTCAGCTGTCCGATGACGATGGTAACTGCGATACCAGAGGTAAATCCGGTGGTAATCGTAAATGGGATGAATTTAATTAGAGAACCGAAACGGCAGAAGCCCATGACAATTAAAATAATTCCTGCCAGGATGGTGGCTGCAGCCAGGCCGTCCATACCGCTTCGGGCCACGATTCCTGCTACAATGGTAGCGAAAGCAGCAGTAGGCCCTGCAATCTGCACCTGGCTTCCGCCTAACAGAGAGATGACAAAGCCTGCCACAATCGCTGTGTAGATACCCTGTTCTGGTCCTACGCCAGAAGCTAGAGCCAGGGCAATCGACAGCGGGAGGGCAATGATAGCCACCACAATTCCAGCTATGAGATCTTTAAAAAACTGTTCCTTACTGTAAGATTTCCATGTTGTAAACAACATAGGACACATCTTTTCCATAATTTCCCCCTTGTGAGCATAGTAATAGGCAGGATTGAAACTCCTGCCGCTATCATTATACATTTCCTGTATACAATGTCCAGATAAAAAGAGAAAAAAGATTGTTCTTTTTGAGAAACTTTGCGAAGATGCCAAAGCCTCTTTCAGTTGACACCAAAAACTCTTTTGCTTATAATGAATATCAGCAAATAAGCCGCTTTTCGGCATAGTGGAAAGAAGGCGGAGGGAGAATATACTTATGAATAATGAAACAAGCAGCGGAGTACTGGAAAAAACAGCACTTCTTCAGAAGATGAGAAGCGTTCCGGAATTATTTGTGTTAATGTCAGCCTGCACGAAGGAACCTTATGTAGAATGTGATGCAGAAACCTTTGACGATGAGATTTTCATGTTTTTCACAGAGGATGAAGCCAGGGAGAAGGGAAAAGCTCTTTTGGAGGAAAAAATCCCTGTCTCTATTGTCAGGGTAGAGGAAAAGCAGAAGCTTCTTTTCTTTACCAGCCTGTTTACGATGGGAATTAATGCTATTGTTATGAAAAATGGCAGTGAGGATACAAGACTTCAGTTAGAAGAACTGGTCAGAAGGAAAAAGCCGGAGGATCAGCCGGAAGGCACTGTCTGGATTGAGAATCCCCAGCTGCATCTGACAGCTCTTTACTATGCGCAGGAGATGAGAAAACAGCCGAATCCCCAGCCGGATGAGAAGATGAATGAGCTTCTGGAAGAGCTGCTGGCTGATTTTAAGAGGGGAAAATATATTTTAGCCCTTCAGAAAGAAGAGAAAGGTGTTCCGTTAGCGAAGCTGAAGGACGGCCAGATGTATCAGCCTATTTTTACGGATGCCCTGGAATTCCAGAAGTTTAACAGAGAAGACAAGTTCCGCCCTGTGGCAGCAGAGGCAGATAAGCTTGCCGTTTTAGTTGCTCCTGAGGCAAAGGGCGTGGTTTTAAATATTATGAGTCTGAACCTGCCGTTTAACCTGAACCGGAAACCGGCTGCACCAGCGGGAGGCGACGGAGCCGGGCAGGAGACAAAACCTGTATCATAAATAGATCGGATGATGAAACATGCGGGAATCTGGAAGAACCAGAGATCCCGCATGTTTTGTCATATTTGTGTCTCTACTGGCCGGAGGCTTTGGAAAGACAGGATTTGATGGCTTGAACGAGGGCCGAGCAGGTGTACTGGCTCCCTTCAGGATATGTAAGGTTTTCCAGAGACTGAGAGGAACAGATTTGTTCAGACAGCTGTTCCAGGGCTGGAGTCATCAGAGGGTACATGGTTTCAACGGAATCGCTCAGCGGCAGCAAGGAAATAGAATTAATATGATCTGCGTCAACAGCTACCTCCAGATCCAGGTTCTGGCTTCCCAGCGAAATAGAAGTCCGGTAAAGCCCCGGCGTGTAGGAAGCCTGGGCTGTCTGAACCAGATCGGAGGAGGCAGTCTGAGCCTCCTTTTTGGGGCGGAACATGATGAAAAGCAGAGTGATGAGGATAATTCCCAGCCCCAGAAAGATAGCAGTATAAATAATTTCCTTCATCCGGAGCACCACAATTTTCGTTTTAGAGCTCATAGAAAGACCTCTCCGTATTGTTTATTACAGTGTATGGAGGAAAAAGATGATTTATTCACAACGGGAAGAAACAGGTTTTACTTGACAAGAACATATGTTCGATATAAAATGAAATTATCACACAAAGCAGGAGGTTTTCATGTCATTACAGTTTATCATTGGCGGTTCCGGTTCTGGGAAAACCCATGTTCTCTATGAAAATTTAATTAAGCGTTCCATGGAGGAGCCGGAAGGAAAATATTTTGCCATTGTGCCGGAACAGTTTACCATGCAGACGCAGAAAGATATTGTAACCATGCATCCCCGCCACGGCGTCAGAAATATCGATATTGTCAGCTTTGAACGTCTGGCTTATCGTATTTTTGAGGAACTGGCTGTGGAGACGCCGGCAGTGCTGGATGACATGGGAAAATCTCTGGTACTCCGGAAGGTGGCAGCTGCCAGGAAAAAGGATTTGCGCCTGTTTGGCAGTCACCTGGATCAGTCTGGCTTTATAGGAGAGCTGAAATCCATGCTGTCTGAGCTGTTCCAGTATGGAATTTCAGGGGAGACCATACGGGAGATGGCAGACAGCGCAGACAGTGCCATGCTGCGTCAGAAGCTCTCTGATATGAGCGAGCTGTATGATGGATTCCGGGAGTATACGAAGGAGCGTTTTATTGCCCAGGAGGAAATTCTGGACATTCTCTGCCGCGTGCTTCCCAAATCTCAGCTGATTCGGGGAAGCGTTGTGACTCTGGACGGGTATACCGGATTCACTCCGGTGCAGTACCGTCTGTTAGAGCTTCTGCTGACCTGCTGCCGCCAGGTTATTGTGACAGTGACGATGCCGCCGGAGGAGAACCCTTACCGGGAAAAGCCAATCCAGAACCTGTTTCATATGAGCAGCCATACAGTGTGCAGGCTTACAGACTTAGCTGCTGCCACAGGAGCCGGAAGAGAGAAGGATATCCTCCTGACAGGACCGTGCCGCCGTTTTCAGAACAGCCCGGCACTCTCCGCCATTGAGAGAGGCCTGTTTCGGCTGGGGATGAAAAACGGGGAAAATGTACAGGGGGACAGTCTGATCCTTCATGAGGCAGAGAATCCGATTCGGGAAATCCAGTTTGTCTGCGCTAAGATTCACCATCTGGTACAGGAAAAGGGATACCGCTACCGTGATATTGCTGTGGTGACAGGGGATCTTTCTGCCTATTCCGGAGAGCTGGCCAGACAGTTTCAGGCCAGTGGGATTCCCTGCTTCCTGGACACGAAGAAAAGTATTCTGAGCAATCCTGTGGTGGAACTTCTGCGGGCAGCCCTGGAGATAATCACAGAAAATTTTTCCTATGAAAGCATGTTCCGCTATTTGAAGACAGGCATGGTGACAGAGGAAAATGACAAGCTTGCCAGGCTGGAAAACTATGTGAAGGCCATGGGAATCCGCGGATTTAAGCGGTGGAACATGCTCTGGGAACGCACCTACAAGGATGGAGAGAGATTAAATCTGGAGGAATTAAATGAGTTTAAGGATTCTCTCCTGCGCCCGTTTCTGCCTTTGAAGGAGGTATTTTCAGACCATCAGTCTACAGTCAGGGAGATGACGGCAGCACTGGTAGAGTTTTTGGAACAGATAGGGGCAGAGGAGCGTCTGTCACGATGGGAAAAAGCGTTTCATGAGCTGGGAGAGGCTGAGCTTGAAAAAGAATACAGTCAGGTTTATGGGCTTGTGATGGATTTATTTGACCGTCTGGCGGCTCTTTTGGGAGATGAAACAGTCAGCAGAAGAGAGTATGCCCAGATTTTAGACGCCGGTTTTGCTGAAATTCAGGTAGGCCTGATTCCAGCTGTAGTAGATCGGGTGGTGACAGGAGATTTAACCAGAACCCGTCTGTCCCATGTAAAGGCTCTGTTTTTTATTGGAGTGAATGATGGAATTGTGCCGGGAGCTGCCAGGCGCGGCGGAATTTTGACAGAGGCAGAAC
This sequence comes from Lachnospiraceae bacterium AM93-12TA, assembly GCA_027698105.1. Lineage (GTDB taxonomy): Bacteria > Bacillota > Clostridia > Lachnospirales > Lachnospiraceae > Otoolea. The sequence continues at coordinate 43,330 of JAQERH010000018.1, read as the reverse complement.
GCCGGATGCTGAAGGAGAGAGGAGTGGAGCTGGCTCCTACAGCCAGGGAGGAAGGCTTTCTGGAGCGTCTGTACCTGTATCTTGTGATGACAAAGGCCTCAGATTTTCTGTACCTGACCTGGAGCCAGACCTCGGCGGCAGGAAAGAGCCTCCGGCCGTCCAGTTTAATCGGGCAGATAAAGAAGCTGTTTCCTGAGTTGAGGGAGGAGAAGCTTGACGAGTACAGGGAGGCGGCTCTGTCGGTTCCGGCCGGCAGGAGAACGCTGATCGCAGGACTCAGGGATCTGGATCACACAGCGGCGAAACCGGAATTTTTGGAGCTGTATCGTCATTTTTATCTGAATGCGGACAGGAGAGAAGAGACGAAACGCCTGGTGGAGGCTGCTTTCCATGTATATGAGGATAAGGGAATCGGAAGGACAGCGGCGCAGAAACTGTACAGCCCTATTCTTCGCGGAAGTGTGACCAGAATGGAGCGCTATGCCGCCTGTGCCTACGCTCATTTTCTCAGTTTTGGACTGGAGCTTCGGGAGCGCAGGGAGTATGAGCTGGCTGCGGCTGATCTGGGAAATCTGTTCCACAGCTCGATTGATCTGTTCTTCAGGACGATGAAGGAGGAGGGAAGAAGCTTCCGGAATCTGGAAGAAGAGGAGAGAAAGAAGCTGGTCAGCCGCTGTGTATCAGAGGTGACGAAAGAGTATGGAAACACAGTGGTTTCTGATACAGCAAGGAACGAGTATCTGGGGCGCAGGGTAGAGCGCATTACAGACAGAACCGTCTGGGCGCTGACCGAGCAGCTGAAAAAGGGAGATTTTGAGCCGGCCGGATTTGAGGTGACATTTACTCCGGCTGACAATCTGAAGGCTATGAAGATTCCTGTTTCCAGAACAGAAGCGGTTCACCTTCAGGGCCGTATCGACAGGATGGATCTGTGCGAAGACGGGGATAAGCTGTATGTGAAAATCATTGACTATAAGACAGGCAAGACAAAATTTGAACTGACTGAGCTGTTTTATGGCCTTCAGATGCAGCTGGTAGTCTATCTGGACGCTGCCATGGAAAAGGAACAGCGCAGGCATCCAGACAAACAGGTGCTTCCGGCAGGCATCTTTTACTATAACATCGCGGATCCCATGGTGGAGAAGGAAGAAGACATGGACGAGGAGGAGAAAGAGGCTGAGATTTTAAAAACGCTGCGCATGAACGGACTGGTAAACAGCCGGGAGGAGGCGATTGCCCATCTGGATCGCAGAATTGAGACAGAGTCAGATGTAATTCCTGTAGCTTATAAGGCGGGACTCATTCAGGAAGCCAAATCCTCTGTGGCCAGCGAAAAGCGTTTTTCAGCTCTGACAGGATTTGTAAACCGAAAGATCAAGGCGATGGGAAGAGAAATTCTGGATGGAAGAATTACAGTAGACCCTTACAAGAAGGGAGACAGGACGGCCTGTGATTACTGTCCCTACCATGGAATCTGCGGTTTCGATTTGAAGACAAAAGGGTATGGCTTCAGACGGTTCAGGCCTATGAAGCCAGAAGCAGTCTGGGAGGAAATCGAAAAGGACGACGAGGAAGAGATGCAGGAAGAGGGACGGGAAGAGTGCAAGACAGAAGGAGGCGGGAACGAGGAATGGGAGTAAATTGGACTGAGGCTCAGAGGCAGGTAATCGAGAGCAGAAACAGGAATCTGCTGGTTTCAGCTGCAGCGGGCAGCGGAAAGACAGCAGTTCTGGTAGAGCGTATTATTGAGATGATTACAGATAAGGAGCATCCAGGGGATATTGAGAGACTTCTTGTCATGACCTTTACCAAGGCTGCTGCTGCTGAAATGCGGGAGAGAATTCACGATGCAGTTGAGAAAAAACTGATAGAAGATCCGGATAATGAATACCTGCAGCAGCAGGCAGTTCTGGTTCAGTACGCCCAGATTACTACGATTGACAGCTTCTGCCTTCATCTTCTGAGGGAACATTTCGACTGCCTGGATCTGGATCCGGCTTTCCGGGTGGGAGATGAGGGAGAAATGCTCCTGCTGAGGGGAGACGTGATGGAGGAAATGCTGGAAGACTGGTACGCAAAGAGAGATCCGCAGTTTGAAAGATTTGTAGACGCGTTTGCCTCAGGAAAGGCAGATGGCGGGATTGATGAATACATTTACCAGGTTTACAGTTTTTCCCAGAGTAATCCATGGCCGGGCGAATGGATAGAACAGTGCAGAAAGGAGCTGTCTGATACCTCACTGGAAGCATTGGATAAGACAGAATGGATGCGTTTTCTGCTTGAGGATGTGAAAAACCAGGCATCTGAATGGGTGAGAGAGCTGAGAGCAGCATCTGAATTATGCGGGGAGGCGGACGGACCGGAACCTTATCTCCCCATGCTTTTGTCTGATTTAGAGCACGCAGAGAGAATGGCACAGGTATCAGGCTACGATATGTTTGCCAGAGAGGCAGAAGCCTTTACATTCCCCAAGCTGGCGGCTATCCGCGGAAAGAATTCTCCTGTGTCACCGGAAAAGAAAGAAGCGGCAGCAGAATGCCGCAAGCGGATCAAGAAAGCAGTGGAGAAGATAAAATCCCAGTTTCTGTTTGCATCAGAAGAGGAGATACTCTCTGATCTGGCAGGAAGCGGAGAATCCGTGATGATGCTTCTTTCACTGGCTGAGGAGTTTGAACAGCGTTTTTCAGAAAAAAAGAGAGAGAGGAACCTGGTAGATTTTAACGATTTGGAGCACCTGGCACTGAAAGTGCTTTATAAAGAAAACGGGGAGTTCAGCGAGACAGCGGATGAGATGGCACGGCAGTTTGATGAGATTCTGGTGGATGAATACCAGGACAGCAATCTGGTGCAGGAAGCTTTGATTCAGGCAATATCCAGAGAGAGATTTGGGGAACCGGACGTATTCATGGTGGGAGATGTGAAGCAGAGCATTTATAAGTTCCGTCTGGCCAGGCCAGAGCTGTTTCTGGAAAAATATCAGTCCTACACGAAGGAGGACAGCCTGTTTCAGAAGATAGAGCTTCATCAGAATTTCAGAAGCCGTTCCCAGGTTCTGGAAAGCGCTAATGATATATTTTTTAAGATTATGACAAAAAAGCTGGGCTCTGTGACCTACACAGAAGAGGCAGCCCTTCATCCAGGGGCGCAGTACGAGCCTTTGCCGGAATCTGCTTCAGAGGCAGAAAAGGACTTTTCTACAGAGCTGCTTCTGATCAACACGAAAGACAGCATTCTGGAGGAACTGGATGACGACAGTGCAGATTATACCAGGCAGGAGCTGGAAGCCAGGATGATTGGAATGCGGATCAGGGAGCTTACGGATCCGGACAGCGGATGTCTGGTATGGGATAAGGAAGAAGGTGCTTACCGGAGAGCAGAATATCGTGACATTGTTATTTTGCTGCGGAGCGTGTCCGGCTGGGCAGAAAGCTTTGTGGAGACATTAGGGCATATGGGCATACCTGCCTTTGCTGAATCTAAGACAGGATATTTTACTACCATAGAGGTGGAGACGATGCTTCATTTTTTGGCGGTATTAGATAATCCGATGCAGGATATTCCTCTGGCTGCGGTACTGAAAGCGCCGTTTTTTGGTCTGACAGATCGGGAACTGGCAGAAATGACAGCAGAGTTTAAAAACAGCACAGAGAAGGGACAGGACCGGGGACTGTACGGGGCAGTCTGCGCCTATCAGAAAGTGCATGGAGAGGAGTGCCAGAGCCAGGAAGCAGAAGAGGCAGAAATCTGCAGAAAGCTGGATTTCTTTACAGCGGTGATGGAAGAGCTGAGAATGCAGGCAGTCTATCTTCCGCTCCATGAGCTTCTTTACCGGATTTTTGACCAGACGGGATACTATGACTATGTGTCTGCTATGCCTTCCGGGGAGACGCGTCGGGCGAATCTGGATATGCTGGTGGAGAAGGCGGCTGCCTATGAGGCTACCAGCTACAGAGGAGTATTTCATTTTATCAAGTACATCGAAAAGCTGAAAAAATACAATACAGATTTTGGTGAAGCATCTGCAGCGGCAGAAGGTGGCAATACGGTGAGAATTATGAGCATCCACAAAAGTAAGGGTCTGGAGTTTCCGATTGTATTTGCTGCCGCTATGGGAAAACAGTTTAATAAACAGGATACCCGTGGAAAGATTCTGATTGATCCGCAGTTTGGAATCGGGACAGATTATCTGGACAGTGAAACCAGGCTGAAAGCTCCTACGCTTAAGAAAAATGTGCTGAAGCGGAGAATGGATCTGGAAAATTTAGGAGAGGAACTGCGGGTTCTCTATGTGGCCATGACGCGGGCGAAAGAAAAACTGATTCTGACAGCCTCTGACAAAAATCTGGAATCTAAATTGGAAAAATGGAAGGAATCTCTGTTTGAGACAGAAGAAGGACTGCCTTTTACCCTTTTGTCTCTGGCCGGTTCTTACCTGGACTGGATTTTGATGGCCATGGCGGAAGGCGGATGCCGGATCCGTGTGAAGAAAACTATGGCTAAGGAACTGCTGGGGCAGGAAATCAGCCGCCAGGTGCAGCAGAAGCTGACGAAAGATATGCTGCTAGGAATGGAAGACAGCCGGACAACATGCTGGGAGGAAGCATTGGGACTTTCAGACGAAGGATACCGGGCGCAGCTGCAGGCGCTGGCTTCCTATCAGTATCCATGGAAGGATGATCTGCGGCTTAATACAAAGCTTTCCGTTTCTGATATTAAAAAAGAGGGAGAGGAGGAAAGCCTGGAGGAAAGCACCTTTCTTCCAACGATTCCACAGTTTCTTTCGGATGAAACGGACGAGGGACAGGGAGCCAGAAGTGGAACTGCTTACCACAGAGCTATGGAGCTTCTGGAATTCCATAAAATCAGATCAAAAGAGGATATCAGAGAACAGCTGGATCGCTTGACAGAAGAGGGAAAAATGACAGCAGAGACCAGAGCACTTGTGCGGGAGTCTGTCATCTGGCCATTTTTTCAGTCAGAGCTTGGCAGAAGAATGGCAGATGCCCAGAGGGAGGGACGTCTGAAAAAGGAGAGCCAGTTTGTGATTGGAATCCCGGCCAGAGAGATAGGAGACTGGGATTCCGATGAACTGGTGCTGATCCAGGGGATTATGGATGCCTTTTTTGAGGAAAAAGGAGAGCTTATCCTCGTAGACTATAAAACGGATTATGCAGAGCAGGAAGAAACGCTGAGAGAGCGGTATCAGCTTCAGCTGGATTATTACAAAAAGGCCCTGATTCAGCTGGAACATAAGCCGGTAAAGGAAACCCTGATCTATTCCTTCAGGCTTGGAGAGATAAAGCTTTAGAAAAGCGCAGTTTCAGCTCTTTTATAAATTCTGCTGTAATATCTGATACAGTTCCTGATTTGGGCAGGATATAGCCGAATTCCAGACGATCCCGGCATTCCTCTATGGGAACAGAAATGACCTGGTAGGTGGAATCCTGAGCGGAGAAGCCGTAAATTCCGATTCCATAGAAATCGCTGTTGGCTAACAGATGGAGAAGGGAGGCGCGTCCGTCCAGGTAGACAATTTTTAAACCGGAATTTAAGTTGTACTGGATATTTTCTGAAAAAATGTGGTAGGCAAAATCTTCTGCCGCATCCTGATATCGGGCGAAGCCATAGGAAGCCAGGTTCTGGAGGGTCACTGGCTTCCCTTCCCGGATCAGGGGATGATTGCGGGAGAGAACAATGTGGGGACGAACCAGAGAAAGCGTTTCGTAGGACAGACCTATGGATGCCAGCCGGTCAAGAACACGCTTCTTTTCTTCTGGATTAAAGTGAATCACTCCCACATGAAACTGTCCGGAATACACATCTTCAATCACCTCATCTGCCGTGCCTTCCCGAAGCCGGTGTACAAAGGCATCGTCGTTTTTATGCCGCAGAACAATTTCGATAAAGCATTCCATAATATGGGAAAAACGTGTCATGGAAACCATAAGAGAATGGGAGGAAGGACTGGAGGCAGAGCGAAATTCCAGGAGAGACTGGGCTGCCCGAAGCGTTTCCTCTGCCCGCTCCAGGAAATCCCTGCCATCCGGCGTCAGAATTACGCCGCCTCTTGTACGCTCAAACAGCAGGGTTCCAGCCGTATGTTCCAGTTCTTTAATGATTTTTCCAAGGTGGGGCTGGGAGATGTACAGAGTCTGTGCAGCCCGGTTAATGGAACCCAGACGGGCAGTTGTAATAAAGTAAGAAAGATGCTTCAGATTAATATCGTAGTCCATGAATAACCTCCTGCATTAGAATGGCAGCGGTAGAGAACAGAGTGCTGCTGGGTTTTGTTAAAATTATATCACATAAAATTTCAAAAGACCAGACAGGTTGTAACAATCTGCTATAGCCTTATAGGTATCAGATATTAGAAAGGAAAAATATTTTCTGCTATACTATGAACATAAATTAAAACTTATAAAAGATATAAAAAAAATTTATAAAAAATTTCCTTTAGGCAGGAAAATATTGGAGCGAGTTTAAAAGCGTCCTGGCTTTTGAAAGGAAAGGAAGGGAGAGAACATGACAGATAAGGCAAGAGGAAAGATTTTAGAAGAGGCTCTTCTGGCGGGAAGCATGGAGGTGGATAAAGGCGAGACAGCGTCTTATATTCCAGAGCTTTCCAGAGCAGATAAACATGATCTGGGCATTTGCATTTATACACGGGACGGAGAAATTTATGAAGCAGGAGATTCTCAGAAACGATTTACGATTCAGAGTATTTCCAAAGTAATTTCCCTCTGCGTGGCACTTCAGCACTGCGGATTTGATAAGGTATTTGAAAAGATCAGGATGGAGCCGTCAGGAGATGCGTTTAACTCTCTGCTGAAGCTGGATATGACCAGTAATTATCCGTACAATCCTATGATTAATTCAGGAGCGCTCACGGTAGTCAGCTATCTTATGCCTATTTTCAGTTTTAAAGAGCTGCTTGATTATGCAGGAAAACTCTGCCTGGATCCAAAGATCAGGCTGGATGAGAGGGTTTACAACTCGGAGATGGCTAACAGCGCCAGAAACAGAGCGATTGCCTATCTGCTCCAGAGCAAGGGGATTATTGAGTGCGATGTGGAGCGCAGCCTGGAGCTTTATGTGAAGATGTGTTCCCTGAGTGTGACAGCAAGGAGTCTGGCAGGATTCGGACTGGTTCTGGCCAACGGAGGCATTCACCCGGAGACAGGGGAGAGATTGTTGGATCGTGAAGTAGTGCGGACTGTTAAAACGATTATGCTGACCTGCGGAATGTATGACGGTTCCGGCGAGTTTGCCGTGGAGGTGGGAATTCCATCCAAGAGCGGTGTAGGCGGAGGAATTCTGTCTGTAGTTGATCGGAAAATGGGAATCGGTATCTATGGACCTTCCCTGGATAAAAAAGGCAACAGCATTGGCGGAAAAGCCATGCTTAAATATGTGTCCGAGGAACTGAATCTGCACATGTTTGCCTGGGAGCCTTAAAAAGGGCAGAAATGCCAGGGAAAATTTGAAAAATTCAGTTGTGCATCAGTATCATTTTATACTATAATAAAAAAAATATAAAATTTATTAAAATTTGCTAAATCAAAAAACTCCAGTGCAGCAATGAAGCAGGAGAAAGGAGGAAGGAGACTGGGGAAGATTTAGCAATATCTTTAAAAGCTGCAACATTAAGAGGCAAGCAACAGGAAAATTAAGGAAATTGAGAAAGGAAAGGTGACTATGTTTTCAGAGATTATCAATACCCTCAGTAACTGGCTGTATACCTATATTCTGATTATTCTGCTTCTGGGAGCTGGCATTTATTTTACAATCAAAACAAAATTTATCCAGTTCCGTTGTCTGAAAGAGGCGATTAGAGTTGTAAGGGAGCCAAGCGATGATAAAAAATCGATTTCCTCCTTCCAGGCTCTGATGGTTTCCACAGCGTCAAGAGTAGGAACAGGAAATATTGCAGGTATTTCTACCGCTATCTGCATCGGTGGAGCGGGAGCCATGTTCTGGATGTGGCTGGTGGCAATTCTGGGAAGCGCATCTGCTTTTATTGAGAGTACCCTGGCACAGATTTATAAGAGAAAAGCAGCAGATGGAAGTTCTTACGGAGGTCCGGCCTACTACATACAGGCAGTTTTGAAAAAGAGATGGCTGGGAATCCTGTTTGCAGGAACTCTGATTGTTACTTATATGGGCGGTTTCAACATGGTAGCGGCGTTCAATATTGCTGATTCGTTCCGGGCATACAGCTTCTACGACCCATCCGTAACTCCGCTGATTATCGGCGCTGTTCTGGCTGCAGCATTTGCTGTCTGCATTTTTGGAGGAAGCAAGCAGATTTCCAAGGTTACAGGAGTTCTGGTTCCTGTTATGGGAATTTTCTACATTCTGATTTCCTTAATTATTATTGTGACTCATTTAAATCTTGTTCCCAAGATGTTTGCAGATATCTTTACTCAGGCTTTTGATTTTAAAGCTATTTTCGGTGGTTTTGCAGGTTCTGCCATTATGCAGGGAATTAAGAGAGGTCTGTTCTCCAATGAGGCCGGTGTAGGTTCTGCTCCTAATGCGGCAGCTTCCGCAGGTGTATCCCATCCGGTAAAACAGGGACTGGTTCAGATGCTTTCTGTTTATATTGATACAATTGTCATCTGCTCTGCAACAGCATTTATGCTTCTCTGTTCTGGTGTTGAGCCTTCAGCAGAGCTTCAGGGAATGCAGTATGTACAGGCAGCTGTAGCTAATACTCTTGGAAGTTTTGGAACTATCTTTATCACGATTGCTCTGGTACTGTTTGCATTTACTACCTTAATTGGAAACTTTTACTATGCTGAGATGGGTCTTGGCTACATCTGCGATAAGACTCCTAATAAGGGCCTTTTAATGGTATTCCGTCTGGCAGCAGCTTTGATTGTATGCTTTGGCGCTACGATGGAGTTCAGCGTGGCATGGAATACAGCTGACGTTCTTATGGGACTGATGGCAATCATCAACCTTCCGGTAATCCTGATTCTCTGCGGTCCGGCTGTCAGATGTATGAACGATTATCTGGCACAGAAGAAAGAGGGCAAAAATCCTGTATTTAAGGCAAAGGATATTGATCTGGAAACAAAAACTGATTTCTGGAACTAAGTGCAGAATAAAATAAAATATAAAAAGACACATGGTCAGTCAGAACATTTTAAGTGACTGCTCATGTGTCTTTTTGATTTACAGAAAGAATTTTTTACTATTTGCCTTCTCCTACAATCAAATCGCCTGCATAGGGGAGAGTCAGGATCCAGTCGCAGAAGGTATGCCATTCAGCCAGCTTGTGATCCTTGCGGGCATAGTAGATATTAATCAGCGTTTCATAGTTAAAGGTACAGGTTCTCATCTGATTGTAGCTGGATGGGAGAAGCTGGATCAGATCGTACCAGTCCTCCTTGCTTTTAGTCTCCAGATATCTTTTTCGTGTTTCTTCAAGCTTGTCCACCACTGTCTGCATGAAGGACCTGGCTCCGTCTGTCATGTGATCGCAGCTGAAATCGTCCATAGTAAATTCCTTGCTGTGGATTTTGTGCATGGTACTGCAGGAATTGGCCACAGTCGCTACTTTGTAGGTGTCATATTCTTTCCACCAGTAGAGGGGGGCTGTGATATCCACAGAGACGAAAATCTGGCGGACGTATTTGCGGTGATCGCTTCCAGCCTGGCGGAGTCTTTTAGCCAGATCCAGGTCGTTGGGTCCTAAAATATAGGAACCGTTTTCGTCATAGCAGCTGTCAGAACGATGCCAGCTGTTCATGGGATTTCTGGCTCCGCGCATGGCATTTTCCAGGTTCATTACACTTGTTCTTTCTAACGTGATCATCGGTTCAGCCTCATTTCTTTTAGATTCAGTTTAAAACTAAACACATTATACCTGTCCCAGGAGGAAAATGCAAATGCAATCATAGAAGGCGGATGGCAGACAGGGGACTGTATACAGAATTCTATTGATCTTTGGAGCAGCGCGGCTACGATTTTCTTTGCCGAATGAAGTCTTTTATGGTATTCTATCACTGGTACGCCAAAGCAGCAGATATGTAGGATGCAAAGAAAATCGGACGTACCTTCTGCCGCAGAATTTATGGATTGGCGGAAAGAGAACACAGTGGAAAGGCGGAGAAAAGAATGAAAATTATAGATGTGACAGGAGTGGGAAAAGGAGCGGTATTTCTGCTTAGGGGAAATGCCAACATCCTTTTTGAGGCAGGAATGGCTTATGGAGCTGACGCTATGGTACAGAAAATCAGAGAGGAGCTTCAGGGAGAGACGCTGCACGCGGTGCTGCTGTCCCATTCCCATTACGACCATGTGGCAGGGCTGCCAGCAGTGAGAAAAGAGTGGCCGGCAGTAGAAGTGTATGCATCTGAGCAGGCAAAGGAGATCCTGGTAAAGCCGGGAGCCTTAAAGACTATCCGGCGTCTCAGCGGGGAGGCAGCGGAAGCCTCAGGACTTTCCTGGGACAGTACTTATGACGACCGGGATCTCCAGGTGAATGTGGGACTGACAGAACAGGAAACGACAGAGATTGCCGGAGATAGGATCTATGCTTTTGCCACAGCCGGTCATACGAAATGCTCTATGTCATATGTGGTAAATGGAGAAGTCATGCTCTGCAGTGAAACGGTGGGGGTTATGAGCCGGAGCAAGGAGTACATGCCAGGTTTTCTGGTAGATTATAAAGGGGTGGAGGATTCCATCCGCAGATCGGCAGAGATTCCGGTAAAAGAAATTATTTTAAATCACTATGGCCTGGTGGATGAGGAAGATAAGACTGGAATCTGGGAATTTCTTCTCAAAGCTGCCAGAACAAGCCGGGATAAGATGCTTCAGATTATAAATGAGACGGACAGTGACGAAGAGGCGTTAAAAAGAATGGAGCAGGTGTTCCATTCAAAGGTAGATAAAAAGGAACAGCCGGATGAGGCCTTCTATATTAATGCAGCCAGCATGATGAAAACTTTAAGGCGCCAGTATCCGGAAAAAATCAGAGAAGACAGAAGGGAGAGCGAATCATGCAGTTAATTGCGGCAGTAGACAGGCATTGGGCCATTGGAAAGAATGGACAGATGCTGGCCGTCATTCCGGCAGACCAGAAGCTGTTCCGCCAGGAGACGATAGGAAAAGTAGTGGTGATGGGAAGAAAGACTCTGGAAGCTCTGCCAGGAGGCCGTCCTCTGGAAAGCCGGACGAATATTGTGCTGACAAAGGATCCGGCCTTTGAAATAAAGGGAGCTGTAGCAGTTCACAGCATGGAGGAGGCTCTGGCAGAACTTTCAAAGTACCGGGACGAGGATATTTTCATCATTGGCGGCCAGACCATCTACGAACAGTTTCTCCCCTTCTGCCAGGAGGCCCATATTACTTTCATTGATTATGAATACAATGCAGATACATACATGGTCAATCTGGAGCAGGAAGGCTGGAAAGTGACGGACTGCAGCGATGAGCAGACCTACTTTGATCTGTGCTATGAGTTTCGCCGGTATGTGCGGCCATAAGAAACACAGCAAAAAAACGAAAAAACGAGTAAAAAACTGAAAAAAATGTTGGTAAAATTTTACTGAATAAAAAGTCAGATTTCATGATTAAAAATACTTCCATAACAAAAAAAATATAGAAAACATATAAGATGTATTACAAATAACGGAGATGTACCTGTGTTCAGTGAAGAAATGTTTAAATAATAAAAAAATCAGACAAAAGAATCTGAATTCATACGCTTTTTAACGTAAATTTTCCCCTTGTTTTGCTTGTCAGAAGTGAAAAGGGATGATAGAATAGAAGACAGGTGAAATTTACCGTTGTAAAGAACAGGAGGAGAGGGAAAAAGACATGTACCAGATTTTAAAAGCAGAAAAACTGGCAGACAAGATTTACCTGATGGATGTGAAAGCTCCCAGGGTTGCCTGTGCCTGCGAACCAGGTGAATTCGTAATTGTAAAGATGGATGAGGAGGGAGAGAGAATCCCGCTGACCATCTGTGATTTTGACAGAGAAGAGGGAACTATCACTATCGTATTCCAGACAGTAGGAGCTTCTACAGAGAAGATGGCCGAGTTAAAGGCTGGAGACGCATTCCGCGATGTAGTAGGACCTCTTGGAAATGCTTCTGACTTCGTGAAGGAAGACGTTGCTGAGTTAAAGAATAAAAAATATCTGTTTGTAGCCGGCGGCGTAGGAGCAGCTCCTGTATATCCGCAGGTAAAATGGATGCACGAGCACGGAATTGACGTAGATGTTATCGTTGGTTCCAAGACAAAGGATCTGATCATTCTGGAGGAGGAGATGAAGGCAGTAGCCGGCAATCTCTACATCACTACAGATGATGGTTCCTATGAGAGAAAAGGTATGGTAACAGAGGTAATCAAGGATCTGGTTCAGAATCAGGGCAAGAAGTATGATGTCTGTGTTGCTATCGGACCGATGATCATGATGAAATTCGTCTGCCTGCTCACCAAGGAGTTAGGACTTCCGACCATTGTCAGCCTGAACCCGATCATGGTAGACGGAACAGGTATGTGCGGCGCTTGCCGTGTAACAGTAGGCGGCAAGGTAAAATTTGCCTGCGTAGACGGACCGGAATTTGACGGCCATGAGGTAAACTTCGACGAGGCTATGAAGCGCCAGCAGATGTATAAGACAGAAGAGGGCAGAGCTTTATTAAAACTGAGAGAGGGAGATACCCATCACGGCGGATGCGGACACTGCGGAGGTAATGACTAATGGAAGCAAATAGAGATATGATGAAGAGAGTTCCTGTAAGAGAGCAGGATCCGAAGGAGCGTGCCACAAACTTTAAAGAGGTATGCTTAGGCTACGATATGGACGAGGCTATGGCAGAGGCAGTTCGCTGCTTAAACTGTAAGAATGCACAGTGTGTAAAGGGATGTCCAGTATCCATCGATATTCCTGCCTTTGTTCAGGAAGTAAAAGAAGGCAACATTGAGAAGGCGGCAGAGATTATTGCTAAATCTTCTGCACTTCCGGCTGTCTGCGGCCGTGTCTGCCCGCAGGAGAGCCAGTGTGAGGGAAAATGTATCAGAGGAATCAAGGGTGAGCCTGTTTCCATCGGAAAGCTGGAGCGCTTTGTTGCTGACTGGGCAAGAGAGCACGGCTTTGTTCCGAAGGCAGCTGAGGAGAAGAACGGCAAGAAGGTTGCTGTTATCGGTTCCGGCCCTGCAGGACTTACCTGTGCAGGAGACCTGGCTAAGCTTGGCTATGAGGTGAAGATTTTCGAGGCACTTCATGAGGCAGGCGGCGTTCTTACTTACGGTATTCCGGAGTTCCGTCTTCCAAAGAGCGGAGTAGTTCAGCCGGAGATCGACAATGTAAAGAAGCTGGGCGTAGAGATTGAGACAAACGTAGTAATCGGAAAATCTGTTACAATCGACGATCTGATGGAGAAGGAAGGCTTTGATGCTGTATTTATCGGTTCCGGAGCAGGACTTCCGAAGTTCATGGGAATTCCGGGAGAGAACTCCAACGGCGTATTCTCTGCAAATGAGTACCTGACAAGAAGCAACCTGATGAAGGCATTCCGCGATGATTATGATACACCAATCGCAGCTGGACACAAGGTAGCTGTAGTCGGCGGCGGAAACGTGGCAATGGATGCTGCCAGAACAGCACTTCGTCTCGGCGCTGAGGTTTACATTGTATACAGAAGAAGTGAGGCAGAGCTTCCGGCCCGTGTGGAGGAGGTTCACCACGCTAAGGAAGAGGGAATCCAGTTCCACCTTCTTACAAACCCTGTAGAGATCCTGGCAGACGACAATGGCTGGGTAAAGGGCATCGTATGCCGCAAGATGGAGCTTGGCGAGCCGGATGAGTCCGGAAGAAGACGTCCGGTAGAGGTTGCAGGTTCTGACTACACATTAGATGTAGATACTGTTATTATGGCTCTTGGAACTTCACCGAACCCGCTGATTTCCAACACAACCAAGGGACTTGAGGTAAACAAGTGGAAATGTATCGTAGCAGACGAGGCTAACGGAAAGACAACCAAGGAAGGTGTTTATGCCGGCGGAGATGCTGTTACAGGCGCAGCAACTGTTATCCTTGCTATGGAGGCAGGCCGTGCCGGAGCAAAGGGAATCCACGAGTTCCTGTCCGGACAGAAGGCAGAATAGCTGAAATTTTAAAATAACAAATAAAAGAAGGCTGAGACAGAATGTCCGGCCGGAGTAAAGGGGCATGATAGACAAGTATCATGCCCCGCTTTGGTTTATCAGATAAACTTTCTCCTGTCAGGCCTGGAGAAGAAAATGAATAAATAAAGAAGGAGAGAGGAGAGAAGAAGGGATGAAAAAACAGGTTGATTTACTCCATGGAAATATTATTTCATCCTTGACGGAGCTGGCTCTTCCCATCATGGGAACTGCGGCGGTGCAGATGGCTTACAACCTGACAGATATGGCGTGGATTGGACGGGTAGGAGCGCCTGCTGTGGCCTCCGTAGGAGCGGCTGGCATGTATACCTGGCTTTCCAATGGCCCGGTTATGCTGGCTAAAATGGGCGGGCAGGTCAAGGTGGCTCATTCCCTGGGAGAAAGAAGAGTGGAAAGGGCGGCTCAGTTCGGCAGAGGAGCGCTGCAGCTGACTGTTTTCCTGGCTGTGCTTTACGGCCTGATTATGAATCTGTTTACCCACCAGCTGATTGGATTTTTTGGACTGGGAGATCCGAAGATCATCGGGGATGCAGTTATGTATCTTCGCATTGCAGGAGGTCTGATTATTTTTAACTATCTGAATCAGACGCTGACAAACCTGTTTACAGCCATTGGGAACAGCAAAGTCCCCTTTGCAGCTAACTGCATTGGTATGCTCAGCAATATTGTGCTGGATCCCATGCTGATTTTTGGAATTGGATTTTTCCCTGAAATGGGAGTGGCAGGAGCGGCTGTTGCAACAGTGGCTTCCCAGGCAGTGGTGACGGCTGTGATGCTGTGGCATGTAAAGAGGGATACGATTTTATTTAACAGGATCCGTTTCTGGAAGAAAACACCGCTTCCCTATTTCACCAGCATGATTAAAATCGGCTTCCCGTCTGCTGTGCAGGAATCTCTTTACTGCGGTATTTCCATGATTCTCACCAGGTTTGTCACAGGCTGGGGAGACACGGCGGTGGCAGTTCAGAGAGTGGGAGGTCAGATAGAGTCCCTGTCCTGGATGACGGCAGAGGGCTTTGGAATGGCTATTAATGCCTTTGTGGGACAAAACTACGGGGCAAAGCAGTACAGCAGAATGAAAAAAGGATACTTTGTGGCGGCAGGTATGATGATTGCCTGGGGAGCGCTGATTACTGGTATTATGGTAGCTTTCAGCACACCGATTTTCAGTCTGTTCATCCATGAGGCAGATGTAGTTCCCTACGGTGCTGATTATCTCAGAATCATGGGAGTCGGACAGATTTTCATGTGCGTGGAGCTGATGACAGTGGGCGCCCTGGCAGGTATGGGAAAGACTCTGTACAGTTCAATCATCAGTATTCTTCTCACCTCAGCCAGGATTCCGTTGGCTATGGCCTTTGGCTCTACGGCCCTTGGACTGAATGGAATCTGGTGGGCGCTGACCGTATCCAGTATTCTGAAGGGTATTATATTCTTTATTGTCTGCTGTCTTGTGTTCAAAAAAATCATTCCGGCCGGAAGTGAGAAAGAACGGCAGAATTAGGCTCAAATTTTAGTGAATTTTTTACGGCCATCTGATTGACTAATTGGCTTATCCATGCGATAATACGATTAGTACGGTGTGATAAAATTAACAATGTACTAAAACATTTGTTTGAAAGGAGTCATACAATGATTTATTCACATGAAGTAGAAAAGATGTGTACAGTTGCACAGGGTGTCTGTCATGGCGCAGCTCCGATTCCGGAGGAGGCAAAGTGGGTTCAGGCTAAGGAAATTAAGGATATTTCCGGTTTAACACACGGTGTAGGCTGGTGCGCTCCGCAGCAGGGAGCCTGCAAGCTGACTCTGAATGTAAAGGACGGCGTAATCCAGGAGGCGCTTGTAGAGACACTTGGCTGCTCCGGTATGACACACTCTGCAGCTATGGCAGCTGAGGTTCTTCCGGGCAGAACCATCCTTGAGGCGCTGAACACAGACCTTGTATGTGATGCAATCAACACAGCCATGAGAGAACTGTTCTTACAGATCGTTTACGGAAGAACACAGAGTGCATTCTCTGAGGATGGACTTCCGATTGGAGCAGGACTTGAGGATCTGGGAAAGGGACTCCGCTCTCAGGTTGGAACCATGTACGGTACATTAAAGAAGGGACCTCGCTATCTTGAGATGGCAGAGGGATATGTAACAGGAATCGCTCTGGATGCAGAGGATCAGATCATCGGATACCAGTATGTAAACCTTGGAAAGATGACTGATTTCATTAAGAAAGGCGATGATCCGACAACTGCTTACGAGAAGGCTAAGGGACAGTACGGCCGCGTGGCAGACGCTGTAAAGATCATCGATCCAAGAGAAGAGTAATTGAACTGCATATTTTGAAATCATGCAGTGACAGAGAGATTGTTAATTACATATCAAGGAGGAAAACCACTCATGGCATTATTTGAATCATATGAGAGAAGAATTGATAAAATCAATTCCGTATTAAACAGCTATGGAATTGCTTCTATCGAAGAAGCTGAGAAAATCACAAAGGACGCCGGACTGGACGTTTACAATCAGGTAAAGGGAATTCAGCCGATCTGCTTCGAGAACGCATGCTGGGCATATATTACAGGTGCGGCTATCGCTATCAAGAAGGGTTGCCGCAAGGCATCCGACGCAGCAACAGCAATCGGAGAGGGACTTCAGGCATTCTGTATTCCAGGTTCTGTAGCTGACCAGAGAAAGGTTGGTTTAGGCCATGGAAATCTTGGAAAGATGCTTCTGGAAGAGGATACAGACTGCTTCTGCTTCTTAGCAGGCCACGAGTCTTTTGCAGCGGCAGAGGGCGCTATCGGTATTGCAGAGAAGGCAAACAAGGTTCGTAAAAAACCGCTGCGCGTTATCTTAAACGGTTTAGGAAAGGACGCTGCACAGATCATTGCCAGAATCAACGGCTTTACCTATGTTGAGACACAGTACGACTACTACACAGGAGAGTTAAAGGAAGTATTCAGAAAAGCATACTCTGACGGTCCTCGTGCAAAAGTAAACTGCTACGGCGCAAACGATGTTCGTGAAGGCGTTGCTATCATGTGGAAGGAGAATGTAGACGTTTCTATCACAGGAAACTCCACAAACCCGACACGTTTCCAGCATCCGGTAGCAGGTACTTACAAGAAGGAGCGTGTTGAGGCAGGCAAGAAGTACTTCTCCGTAGCATCCGGCGGCGGTACAGGACGTACTCTTCATCCAGACAACATGGCAGCAGGTCCTGCTTCCTACGGTATGACAGATACATTAGGACGTATGCACTCTGATGCACAGTTTGCAGGTTCTTCTTCCGTTCCGGCTCACGTAGAGATGATGGGTCTTATCGGCGCAGGAAACAACCCGATGGTTGGTATGACTGTTGCAGTTGCAGTTGCGATTGAGGAGGCAGCTAAGGAAGGCAAGTTCTAGTAAATTGCCGTATTTAGCGGTTTTTAGAAGTAATTAAGAGTATTTGGGAGTGACTTTTTATGGTGGATAAGGGGTCACTCCTAAACTATTTATACATTAACCCTGTATGATATTCCTGCATTTTGGTGTGCGAATAATCGATTTACATAACTGTGGTATTTTAGCAAAAGTTATTGACTTTGCGCATATACTAATGTATATTAAAATTAGAAAAAGGGATAATGTTAAAGAGGGTGTCCCGCTACCCATTACAAAGGTGGAACATTAAAGAAGGTGTCCCGCTACCTATATCCCAAAGGTGGAGCATTAAAGTTTAGTGGAGGAGAGAAATCTTCTCCACTTTTTGATTAAGGAGAATTATGGCCGAATTTGAAACCTTTGGTTTTTATACCATTGATGCAGATTATTTGGAATATTTATATAGCAGGAATTCAGAAGTATATTATAATGCTTCTTATAGGAGTGCGATAAAACCTTTTGTTGGTATTATAATTGACATGACAGAATGTAAATATTTTATTCCTTTAACATCGGCAAAGGAAAAACATAAGAAGTGGAAAAATAGTTGTGACGAACATTTTTTAATATATGAAGTGATAGATAAGTCTGTAAATATTGCGGGTGATGTATATAAAGAGTATTCCAAAGATAAAAAAATGCATGTGCTGTCTGTCTTGGATATCAAAAAAATGATACCTGTTCCGGATGATGCTTACAAAAGAATTGTATTTAATGAGTTGAGCGATGAACGTTATCAGGACTTATTTGAAAAGGAGTATGCTTTTTGCTTAACCATTAAGGGGAAAATACTGACAAAAGCGGAAAAAATTTATAAGTATCAAAAAGAAACACGAAATGTAAGACGTACATACTGTGATTTTTCTTGCTGTGAAAACGCAATGAGGGAATGGGTGAAAAGCAGAAAAAATGAAGCGTAATCAACATTGAAGTAGTTAGAAGCATTCAAGTATAGAGTATTTCTATTTTATTCCTATATTTTGCTGGAAGAAATGGTTTAAAAGTAAGTTAAAAAGCCAGACGCATGATTTGGAGAAAATGCTCCAAAGTGTGTCTGGCTTTTTTATATCATGGCAGTTTTGCAATCAGATCGTAGCTTTCTGCAATCATTCGCTTTACATCTGCTTCAGGGATACTGCCGTCTAAAATCAGGGAATTCCAGTATTTTTTATTCTGGTGATATCCAGGGACAACAGACGGGTATGCGGCTCTCCAGAAATCCCGCCATTCCGGATCCACTTTTACATTTACCCACAGAAATCCACCTCTCTCATAAGTCCAGGCGAAAGCCCTTTTATTGGGCCGATAGCGCAGAAGTACCCAGTTGTCATCATGAAAAGGAGCGTCTATATAGGCGTCTGGAAAGGTGAGGCCGTATGTTAATACTTCATCCCGTGTTGTCATTTTATACCTCCTGACAGTAAAACAGATATAGAATCAGCTTGTGTATCAGATTTCCTGATGCAATCATAGCTGAAAAGGAAGGTTTTTTCAAGAAATTGGCAAAATTTTGTCTTTGCCGTTTAGTGAAAAATCCCACTCTTGCATTTTCTTTTATTCGGCAGTATAATAAATTCCAGTGTACACTAATATAAAAAATAAAAACACAGGGGAGCTTGTGGAGCAGGCTGAGAGGAAGTAATCAAACTTCGACCCTTTAACCTGATGCGGATAATGCCGCCGTAGGAAGTCAAAAGGGATGAACTTTTTTCGGAGACGTCATTTTCAGGCGTCTCCGTTTTTGTATTTTAATGAATCTGTGCTCCGCAGAGCTTTTCCGGAAAGGGAGAAAGTTATGAATCAACATCAGACAGTAAAAACGGAAATCAGGGCAAAAAGCAGGACAATCAAACTGGTCATGACAGGCATGCTGGCCTGTCTGGCCTTTGTGCTGAACACTTTTGTGTATTTTCCCTCAATGGCTCCATTCCAGCATTTTGTAGATGTGCTGGCTGCGGTCTTTCTGGGACCGTGGTATGGGTGTGCCAGCGCATTTTTATGCGGTATTATGAGGATGATGTCAGGCCGGACGATCCAGGCAGTGACAGGGGCTGTGTTTGGCCCTGTGCTGGGCGGGTTTCTGTACAGAAAAACAAAAAATATTTATCTGGTCTTTGTGGGAGAGGTGATTGGAACGGGCTTTTTAGGAGCAATGGCTTCCTATCCGCTTATGAAGCTGTTTTACGGCTTAGACGCCCAGTCGCCTTTTTACTACATTCCATTTTATACACCCTCAGCGGTGACAGGAGCCGCTATGGGGCTGGCGGTACTTTTGATGCTGAAAAAAGGCAGACTGCTGGAACGGATGGAGCAGGAACTGGAGTAAAGGCAGAGCAGGCAGCAGTATGTCCTTTGATGGGCATCTTAGCAGGAAAGGAGATGTTATGGAGGATTTAAGGAACCTGGCATGGGAAGCGTTCAGACAGGTACAGGAGAAACGCCCCTTAGTGCAGTGTATTACCAATTTTGTCACAGTGAATGACTGTGCCAATATCATTCTGGCGGCTGGAGGTTCTCCCTCAATGGCCCATGATATCAGGGAGGCAGCTGAGGCAGTAACGATGGCCCAGGGGCTGGTCTGCAACCTGGGGGCCATCGGTGATACGGACGCCATGGAGGCGGCTGGAAAAGAGGCTAACCGTCATGGAATTCCAGTGATATTCGATCCGGTAGCAGCTGGAGGAACCAGCCTGCGCCGGGCTGAGTCGGCAAGGCTTATGAGAGCCGTCCATTTTTCCGTTATCAGGGGAAATGCGTCGGAAATACGTTTCCTGGCAGGAGCGCAGTCCTCTGCGAAGGGAGTGGATGCAGGGGCTTTTGACGAGATTACAGAGGAAAACCTGCCCGACGCTGCTAAGGTGGTGGAAAAGCTGGCAGGGAAAACGCGCAGTGTCATTGCTGTCTCAGGCAGAGTGGATCTGCTCTCTGACGGCAGGCAGACAGTGATTTTAAGAAATGGAACGCCCATGATGGCCCGGATAACAGGAAGCGGATGTATGCTGACTGCCCTGATGGGGGCCTTGTGCGGGGCGCACCAGGAGGACTGTTTTACTGCGGCTTTTGCAGCTGCCTCTGTTATGGGAATCTGCGGGGAGCTGGCAGATGAAAAGCGGTTAGAGCAGGGGACGGGAAATGCCTTCTTTCGCAGCGATTTGATTGACGCAGTATTTAATCTGACAGAAGAACAGTTTAAGGAGAGGATAAAGTATGAAATTTTCTAGGGAAGAGATCAGACAGGCGATGCTTCTTTACGGGATCACAGACCGAACCTGGCTGAAGCCGGGGGAGAGTCTTTCAGGCGTGTGCCGGGAGATTTTAGAACATGGAGTGACCTTTCTTCAGATTCGGGAAAAGAATCTGGCTCATGAAGCCTTTCTGGAGGAAGCAAGGGAGCTGAAAGATTTATGTGCTCAGTTTCACGTTCCGTTTGTAGTCAATGACAGTGTGGAAATAGCGGTCCGGTCTGGGGCAGACGGAGTCCATGTAGGACAGTCGGATATAAAGGGGTACAATATCAGGGAAATGATAGGCCCGGAGCGGATTCTGGGGATTTCCGCCGGAACGGTGGAGGAAGCCAGGAAGGCAGAACAGGCCGGAGCTGATTACATCGGAGTGGGAGCAGTATTTGGAACCGCCACAAAGAAAGACGCCAGAAATCTTTCGGTTGAGAAGCTGCGGGAAATTTCTGCTTCAGTGTCCATACCGGTGGTCGCCATAGGGGGAATTAACAGGGGCAATGTGCGGGAACTTTCGGGAAGCGGCGTAGATGGAATTGCGGTGATATCTGCCCTTTTTGGGGCGGAGCAGCCGGGAAAAGCGGCTGCAGAATTAACAGCTCTTGCAAAGGAGATCACAGACTGTGAATAAAAGCTATGGGATTTTTGATTTAGACGGTACTCTCGTGGATTCCATGGAATGGTGGAAGGGGCTGGCAGAGGAATTTTTGAGGAGCCAGGGAGTGGAAAAGCTTCCGGACAGCCTTTTAAGTCAGATTAAGACCATGACAATTCAAGAGTCAGCAGCTTTGTTTATCCGCATCTTTGGAATTTCGGGTACAGTGTCCTCTGTGGCAGAGGAGATGAATGGCCTGATGGATCGCCATTACAGAGAGGATATTTCCCTGAAGCCAGGAGTAAAGGAGTACCTGAGAAGGCTGAAGGAAAAAGGCGTCAGGATGTGCGTGGCCTCCGCCACATCGAAAGAGCTGGTGGAAGCCTGTCTGAAGCGTCTGGAAGCAGCCGATTATTTTGAAGCCTTTCTTTCCTGCGAGGATGTGGGAGCAGGAAAGACACATCCTGATATTTATCTGGAAGCGGCGCAGAGAATGGGGGCGAAGCCAAAGGATACTGCTGTTTATGAGGATGCGCTGTATGCGGCGGAAACTGCGAAAAAGGCAGGTTTTTACGTGGTAGGGGTATACGACGAGAACAGCTGCAAAACAGCAGAAGAGAAAAAGCGGCTGGAAGATGTGTCAGATGAAATCATAGAAAACTGGGAGGAATTTTAATTATGAGCGCAAGTATTGCAATTCAGGTGCTGCCTCAGGTGGGGAGCGATGAGGAGGTATGCAGAATCGTAGATGAGGTGATTGCCTGTATCCAAAATACAGGACTCCGCTATGAGGTAGGGCCGCTGGAGACTGTGATAGAGGGAGAGAACTTCGACCAGCTGATGGAGCTTGCCGCAGAATGCCAGAAAACAGCAGTCCGCGCCGGAGCACCGAAGGTAATTTCTTATATTAAAGTCATTTATAAGCCAGAAGGAGAAATTTTGACGATTGATCAGAAAATCGGAAAATACAGAGAGGGGGAGGCTCGGTGAAAACGGTTTTGACGATTGCAGGAAGTGATTCCAGCGGCGGAGCAGGAATCCAGGCAGACTTAAAAACCATGATTATGAACGGCGTGTTTGGAATGAGTGCTGTCACAGCCTTGACGGCTCAAAATACGATAGGGGTATCCGGTATCATGGCAGTAGACGGCGAGTTTTTGAGACAGCAGATTGATGCGGTATTTGAAGATATTCGTCCAGATGCAGTAAAGATAGGGATGGCTGTTTCCAAGGAACTGATTCAGGTGATGGGGGAACGGCTGCGGTTTTACAGAGCGGAGCATATTGTGGTGGATCCGGTTATGGTTTCTACCAGCGGTTCCAGACTGATTCAGCCAGATGCAGTGGAGGCGCTTACACGGGAGCTGTTTCCTCTGGCCCAGCTGGTCACCCCCAATATTCCGGAGGCAGAACTTCTGTCAGGAAAAACCATTGCCGGCAGGATGGAGATGGAGCTGGCGGCAGAGTATATCAGCAGGCAGTATGGCTGTGCCGTGCTTTTAAAAGGAGGACACAGCATTCAGGACGCCGATGATCTTCTCTATGCAGACGGAAAGGCAGAATGGTTTAAAGGCAAACGAATTGACACTTTAAATACCCACGGAACAGGCTGTACCCTGTCAAGCGCCATTGCATCCAACCTGGCTAAGGGCTTTTCTCTCAGAGAGTCGGTAAAAAGAGCTAAGGAATACCTGTCAGACGCTCTGGCTGCTGGAATGGATCTGGGCAGCGGAAGCGGGCCTGTGGACCATGGTTTCTGTTTGAAGGGCTATTTTTCAGAACATCCAGGCTTTTAGCATGCTTTTTGAAACGGTTTCATATTAGATTTTTCTTTTACTTCTTGACTAATACCCGTATGGGGTATATAATGAGTTCAGAAAAAGGAGGGATATAGATGAAACAGTATGTTGTGACTGGTATGAGCTGCGCGGCCTGCAGCGCCAGGGTGGAGAAGGCTGTGTCAAAGGTAGAGGGAGTTTCCTCCTGCTCAGTCAGCCTTCTGACAAATTCCATGGGCGTAGAAGGTACGGCGAAGCCTGAAGATATTATTGCGGCAGTGGAAGCAGCAGGATACAGCGCTTCTGTCAAGGGGGAATCCGGACAGAAGGGAAGAGGCCCAGAGGATAAGGCAGGAGAGGAACTGCTGGCGGATCGGGAAACGCCTGTCCTTAAAAGGCGTCTGGCCGCGTCCCTGGGCTTTCTGATTGTGCTCATGTACGTTTCCATGGGCCATATGATGTGGGGCTGGCCCCTTCCGAAAATTCTGGCTGAAAATCATGTGGCGGTAGGCCTTGTGCAGCTTCTGCTCACTGGCATCGTTATGGTGATTAACCAGAAATTTTTTATAAGCGGTTTTAAAAGTCTGTGGAATAAGGCGCCGAATATGGATACTCTGGTGGCCCTGGGTTCCGGAGCTTCCTTCCTTTACAGCGTATATGCTCTGTTTGCCATGACAGATGCCCAGATGCGGGGAGATATGGCTGGAGTCATGGAATATATGCATGAGTTTTATTTTGAGTCAGCTGCCATGATTCTGACGCTTATCACAGTTGGAAAAATGCTGGAGGCCCGCTCTAAGGGAAAGACCACAGATGCGCTGAAAAATCTTATGAAACTGGCGCCGAAAACAGCAGTAGTCTGGCGGAATGGGGAGGAGATGGAGATTTCCATCGACCAGGTGGCAAAGGGAGATGTTTTTCTGGTTCGCCCAGGCGGAAATATCCCGGTAGACGGCGTGATTTTAGAGGGAAACAGCGCAGTAGACGAGTCGGCGCTGACGGGAGAAAGTATTCCTGTAGATAAGACGGCAGGGGATAAGGTGTTCGCAGCTACCTTGAATCAGTCGGGATTTATCCGCTGTCAGGCGTCAAGGGTGGGGGAGGACACTACCTTCTCCCAGATTATTCAGATGGTCAGCGATGCGGCCGCTACCAAGGCGCCTATTGCCAAGGCGGCAGATCGGGTATCAGGCATTTTCGTACCGGCAGTAATTGGAATTGCCCTTGTAACAGCCGCAGCGTGGATGATAGCAGGACAGAGTTTTGGATTCGCTCTGGCCCGCGGAATTTCTGTTCTCGTGATCAGCTGTCCCTGCGCCCTGGGACTTGCCACTCCGGTGGCGATTATGGTAGGAAACGGCGTGGGGGCTAAAAACGGCATCCTGTTTAAGACAGCCGCTGCCCTGGAAGAGGCGGGAAAGACAGAGATCATTGCCCTGGATAAGACGGGAACCATAACCATGGGAGAGCCTCATGTGACAGATCTGCTGCCTTCTTCCGGAGTGACAGAGGAAGAGCTGTTAAGTCTGGCGGCTTCCCTTGAAAAGAAAAGCGAGCATCCTCTGGCCAGGGCGGTCATGAGGAGAGCAGAAGAACTGGGATTGAAACCAGAAGAGGCAGATGAGTTTGAGGCGCTGGTGGGAAGCGGCGTGGCCGCCTCTCTAAAAGGCAGAAGACTTCTGGGAGGAAGCCTTTCCTTTATGAGCGGCAGGATTTCTGTCTCCGAAGCTGTGAAGCGGCAGGCAGAGTCTCTGGCAGAACAGGGTAAAACACCGCTTTTGTTTGCGGAAAATGAAACTCTGGCTGGAATGATTGCTGTGGCTGATGTGATTAAGGAGGACAGCCCTCAGGCCGTGCGCGAGCTGCAGAATATGGGCATCCATGTAGTGATGCTGACAGGGGATAATGAAAAGACAGCCCGTGCCATTGGCAGACAGGCCGGGGTGGACGAGGTCATTGCAGGGGTGCTGCCGGACGGCAAGGAAGCGGTAATCCGCAAGTTAAAGGAAAAGGGGAAGACAGCTATGGTAGGAGACGGCATTAACGATGCGCCGGCTCTGACGAGAGCTGATATGGGAATTGCCATAGGAGCAGGAACGGACGTAGCTATTGACGCGGCGGATGTAGTTCTGATGAAGAGCCGGTTAAGCGATGTTCCGGCGGCAATCCGTCTGAGCCGTGGAACGCTGAGGAATATTCATGAAAACCTGTTCTGGGCCTTTTTCTACAATGCAGTGGGAATTCCTCTGGCAGCAGGTCTCTTTATTCCTCTGTTCGGGTGGAAGCTGAATCCTATGTTTGGCGCAGCCGCCATGAGTCTTTCAAGCTTCTGTGTGGTATCAAACGCGCTTCGTCTGAATTTTCTTTCTATCAGAGACGGGGCTAAGGATAAAAAAATGAAGACAAAACGCCGTGAGGCAGAAAAGGAGAAAAAAGAAATGGAAAAGACAATGAAAATTGAGGGAATGATGTGCGGACACTGTGAGGCCAGAGTGAAAAAAACGCTGGAAGCCATTCCTGGAGTAGAGGCGGCAGAAGTCAGCCATGAGAAGGGAACGGCCGTAGTGAAGATGGCGTCAGAGGTAGCAGACGATGTGCTGAAGAAAGCGGTAGAGGATCAGGATTACCAGGTGACAGAGATTCTGTAAAAGAAAGAAGGAAGCTTTCCGGAGGATTTGTTAAAGTCCGGGGAGCTTCCATTTTTTATGATTTTAAGAAAAAAGCAACAATTTAAAAAGAAGAAAAAATAAAAACAAAAATAAAAATAAAAAAGTGCTTGCATTTTTCGGAAAATATGATATACTATCTAAGTCGACAGCGAGCGACAGAAAAACAGAATAAAAGGCCTGTTGGTCAAGCGGTCAAGACGACGCCCTCTCACGGCGTAAACCCGGGTTCGATTCCCGGACAGGTCATTTAAATGAAGAAGAACCAGAAATAATTGTCTGGTTCTTTTTGCTATATACAAAACAGAGCCGGCGGCAGGGGAATGTGCCCTGAATATTGGCTCTGAAGAATCAGGAGGAGCGGATATGGATTTACTGGAAATGCTGAAACACAGAAGAAGTGTCAGGGAGTACACGGGAGCACCGATTCCAAAAGAGCAGCTGGAGAAAATTTTAGCAGCTGGCCTTTTATCTCCTTCCGGGCGCAGCAGAAAACCCTGGGAGCTTGTGATTGTCCAGAACAGAGATATGCTGAAGGAATTGGTAAAATGTCGGGAAGGAGCTGCCAATATGCTGGAAAAGGCCGGCTGTGCCATTTTGGTTTTTGCAGACCCGGAAAAGACGGATGTTTGGACAGAAGACTGCTCTATTGTGATGAGCAACATGCATTTAATGGCAGACAGTCTGGGACTGGGAAGCTGCTGGATTCAGGGAAGGCTTAGGAAAGCGCAGAACAGTATGACTACAGAAGAATTCTGCAGACAGCTCCTCCAGGTTCCAAAGCGGTACCAGCTGGAAGCAATTCTGTCTGTCGGTGTGACAGAGAAACATCCGGATCCCCACAGTCTGGAAGAAGCAGAGCTGAACAAGGTACACAATGAGATCTGGGAACAGTAGGAAAATATGATTACTTACAGCAGGTACAGGGAATTAATAGACAGGCAGCTGAGAATTAAAGATGTCAGGGAGCGGGTGTTTCAGGACAATGTCATCCGGCCCTTTCTCCAGGAACTGCTGCCTGACTATGACATTGAGCCGGTAGATGTAAAGATTCGCTCTGTTGTACACGATTATGCGCAATACTGCGGAACCTATCTGAAAGGTGAAAAATTCGTCCCGGCCACGCCGGATTTATGTATTTCTGATAACTGGAACTGGGAAAACAGGGAAAATCATGTCATCTACAGGAGTGTGGTGGAGATAAAATCTCCTGTTTTAGATCCTGTCACAGGATTTGCACCAGAACAGTATAAATGTTTAGAAGAAATAGAACGCCATTTAAGGGCTGAAAGAAACAGCCGGGTCATTCTGACAGACGGTATTACCTGGGCCTTTTATACGAAAGAGTACACAGAGAAATATGGATTAAAACCAGTATCAGAACCTGTCTGTCTGGGAGAGCTGGTATATCGGATGAGAACCAGTATGCGAAAAAATCTGGTGGCAGAAAGAACCTCTGGCGGCCGTCCACTTATTGACGGAATCAAATGGAAAGAAGAGAAAATACAGGAGGAGGGGCAGGGAATCGGCGAGTTTGATAAGCTGAAGAAGCAGCTGGTTCAATTTATAGAAGAAAGCAAAGAAAAAAGCCACTGAATTTCAGTGGCTTTAAATATGACCTGTCCGGGAATCGAACCCGGGTTTACGCCGTGAGAGGGCGTCGTCTTGACCGCTTGACCAACAGGCCTTTTATTCTGTTTTCTGTCGCTCGCTGTCGACTTAGATAGTATATCACATTTCGAAAAAAATGCAAGCACTTTTTTTGATTTTTTCAAAAATTTTAAAAAGGCGTAAAAAACATGGATTCAGATTTCAATTTTACCCTGGAAATGGTATAATATCGTCAGATATTATGCCGCGCCGGTTTGAGCGAGCGAAGCGAAGCAGATACAAATTCAAACTGTGCGCATCCGCCGGAGGCTCATATCCATAGGATGGATATGGTATAATATCGTCAGATATTATGCCGCGCCGGTTTGAGCGAGCACAGCGAAGCAGAGATAAATTCAAATCGCGAGCATCCGACGGAGTTTCATATCCGTAATAAACAGCTGCGATAGATTGGGGAAGGGAGGCGGAAGAGTGAAACGATACAGGGCAGTAGGAGGAAAGGAATCCGCCTGGCAGACTCAGGCAGTCAAATCGGCGGTTCAGCTGCTCAGAGGGGCTTTTGACAGAGAGGATTCAGAAACAGGACAAACAGGGACTGCAGATACGAAAGAAGGAGAAGTTAAACCGGAGTCGAGAGCCAGAATCTGTCTTCCTGGCTTTGGCCTTCCGGTAACAAATCCATCTATGGATATTGGGAAGGTTTTCAGGAGGAACCTGAGGCGTGTTCAGCGGGAAAATGGGATTGTCCAGACCAGCCAGTCTCTGGAAGACAGGGTGGATATTTCCATGGAGATGCCGGAGGGAGAGGGCCGCAGTTTTGTGCTTCTCAGGACAATACTGGAGCTGAACCGGGCCTATGGTCTTTTGAAATTTATTGTAGCGGTCCCCTCGGTGGCGGAGAGGCTTAAGCTGGCGGAGGCAGTCAGAAAATTTTCAGACTGCTTTCTGGAGCTTGACTATCCCAGCCTGTCAGACTGCAGCTTTTTATGCCGGGGAGAAAATCTGAGAGAAGTCAGCACGCGGCTGGTGGAGTCGGAGAAACTTTCCATCTGCATTATGAATATCCAGACATTCAACAGGGGGACGAACCGGCTGCGGGCTGCTGATGAGTATGGCCAGGTGCTGTGGGAGGACATAAGAGCTGTGAGGCCTGTGGTGATTCTGGATGAACCGGGAGCAGACAGGACACTTTCGGAGCTTCAGGAGACTTCCAAGGCGTTTCAGGCTTTGGAGGGATTAAACCCTTTATTTACTCTGCGATTTCAGTCCAGGGCAGCAGACAGGGAAAACAGGATTTTCAGTATGACAAGGGAAGAGGCCTTGAATCAGGGCGCGGTGAAGGCCTGTTTTTTAAAGCGGCCGGAATCTCAGACAGGAGAGTCTTCTCTGGTGGAAGAGAAAATCCGTCTGGCTGTGAAGCAGCATTTTGAAAAGCAGCTGGAGCTTTTGAAAACGGGGCGAAGGGTGAAATGCCTGACCTTGTTTTTCACAGCAGCTTCCAGCCGGGATAGGGAGCAGATGCTGAAACTCTTTGATCAGATATACCAGGAACAGCTGGAAGAGTACGACAGCCAGATTCGCCTGACTGAAGAGGAGAAGCTTCCTGTATTCTGCCGCGAACCGGAGAAGGCCAGACGGGTATTTCTGGGAATTGATGCAAGAGGGCATGAGCGCGAGCTGGACGGCTGGGAGAGGAAAGACGCCGGGAGCTTTAGAAAGCGTCTGCTGGAGGATGTAAACAGGGGAATCGGTGAAATACTGAACGAAAGCGGGACACTTTCCTCGTTTGAACGCCAGGAAGCCTTTCTTTTCGCCCACCCGGCTTTAAGAAGAGGGTGTGAAAACAGAAATATATTTGTAATCTGCTGTCTGGACGCCGGAGTGACGGAGGCATCTCTCAGAAAGAAAGCGGCCTGCGGCCAGTGGCCGTCAGAGGATCAGAAGGGCTGTCAGAGTCTGGAACATGAGACAGAGCGCCTTTGTGTCATCGGAGAGGGAATGGATGAGGACCCTTACTGGAGCAGTGGAAAGGAAGGATTGGCTTCCCGCCAGGAGGCTGTGGAACAGTTAGAGAAGCTGAAGGATACGATGGCTGCTGCGCCATTGGAACTGACGCAGGAAGAACGAAGAGAGCTTTCCACCTGTATGGACAGGATGGAGGCGCTTTTGAAAAAAGCATTGCCAATAGCATGAGTTTTCAGATACAATAGGGAAATCGAAAGGAGAAGCATATGCAGAATTATTCAGGTGAAGTCGGTTTAATGTATCATTTACAGATTAGAAAAGGAGATGTGGGCCGATACGTGATCCTTCCGGGAGATCCAAAGCGGTGTCAGAAAATTGCCCAGTTTTTCGATGATCCGGTGCTGGTAGCTGACAGCAGAGAGTATGTGACTTACACAGGAACCCTTGACGGAGAGAAGGTGAGCGTTACCTCTACTGGAATCGGCGGTCCTTCTGCTTCGATTGCCATGGAGGAGCTGGTTCAGTGCGGAGCTGATACCTTTGTCCGGGTAGGAACCTGCGGAGGAATTGATTTGGACGTAAAAGGAGGCGATATTGTCATCGCCACAGGCGCGATTCGCATGGAGGGAACCAGCAGGGAATACGCGCCCATTGAGTTCCCGGCTGTGGCGGATCTGGAAGTGGCCAATGCCCTGGCAGCAGCAGCGAAAAAGCTGAATCTGCCTTATCACACAGGAGTAGTTCAGTGTAAGGACGCCTTTTATGGACAGCATGATCCGGAACGGATGCCAGTCAGCTATGAGTTGTTAAATAAATGGGAGGCATGGAAGCGTCTGGGCTGTAAGGCTTCAGAGATGGAGTCAGCTGCCCTGTTTATCGTAGCTGCCCACCTGGGCGTGCGATGCGGCTCTAACTTCCTGGTAGTGGGAAACCAGGAACGGGAGAAGCTGGGGATGGAAAATAATATCTGTCATGACACAGAAGCGCCTATCCGTGTGGCAGTTGAGGCAATCCGCAGTCTGATTCAGGCTGACAGGGAGAAATAGGACGGGAAAGACTGTGCAAAGACAGGACTGAGTATGAAATGCCGGTAAAGACAGAGAGAAAGAGACAAAAAGGAGACAATAATCAGAATGGGACAGTATAAAAAATATAAGCGTGTTTTTACAATCGTACTGGATTCTCTGGGAGTGGGAGCCATGGAGGATTCCGCTCAGTATGGAGACGTGGGAGTAGATACTCTGGGACATATTGCAGAAAAGGCGGAGCACCTTGAAATTCCTAATCTCAGAAAGCTGGGCATGGCCAATCTCCATCCCATGAAGCAGAATGAGCCGGTGGAACGTCCGCTGGGAAAATACATGAAAATGAGGGAGAGAAGCTGCGGAAAGGACACCATGACCGGCCATTGGGAGATGATGGGACTTCATATTACCAAGCCGTTTCAGACCTTCACAGATACAGGTTTTCCAAAGGAACTGATTGACGAACTGGAGAAGAGAACAGGCAGGACCATCATTGGAAATAAGAGCGCCAGCGGAACGGAAATTTTAGATGAGCTGGCAGAAGAGGAGATTGCCACAGGCCATCTGATTGTCTACACATCAGCAGACTCTGTGCTTCAGATCTGCGGAAATGAGGAGACCATGGGTCTGGAAACCCTGTACCATTACTGTGAGATTGCCAGAGAGCTGACCATGAGAGACGAGTGGAAAGTGGGCCGCGTCATTGCAAGGCCTTATGTGGGCAGGAAGAAGGGCGAGTTTAAGCGCACAGCCAACCGCCACGACTATGCCTTAAAGCCTTATGGCCAGACGGCGTTAAATGCCATGAAGGACGCTGGCTATGATGTAATCTCAGTTGGAAAGATTTTTGATATTTTCGACGGAGAGGGGCTGACAGAGTCTAACAAGTCTAAAAGCTCTGTTCACGGTATGGAGCAGACTATCGACATTGCTGGCAGAGACTTTACAGGACTCTGCTTTGTAAACCTGGTGGACTTTGACGCTCTGTGGGGCCACAGAAGAGATGTGAAGGGCTATGCAGAGGAATTGGAGAAGTTCGATGAGAAACTGGGTGAGCTGCTTCCACTTCTGAAGGATGACGATCTGCTGATTTTAACGGCAGATCACGGCAATGATCCGACTTATACAGGAACCGACCACACCAGAGAAAAGGTTCCGTTTATCGCCTGGTCTCCATCCATGACCTGCGGCGGTGAAATGGAGGAAAATGATACTTTTGCAGTAATTGGAGCTACGATTGCAGACAATTTTGGCGTAGCAATGCCAGAGGGAACAATTGGATCTTCCAGACTGGAAGAAATTGAAAAATAACAGGAGAAAAAAATGGAAAAACAGGAAATTTTAAAGCGGCTTGATCACACTCTGCTTCAGCAGACAGCTACCTGGGAACAGATTAAGGTTCTTTGTGACGAGGGTATGGAATATGGAACAGCATCTGTATGTATTCCACCCAGCTTTGTAAAGAGAGCAAAAGAATATGTGGGTGAGAAGCTTGCCATCTGCACAGTCATTGGATTTCCAAACGGCTACATGACTACAGCAGTCAAGGTCTTTGAGACAGAGGACGCAGTGAAAAACGGAGCGGATGAGATCGATATGGTCATTAACGTGGGCATGGTCAAAGAGAAAGATTTTGACGGCGTTCTGGATGAGATTAAAGCTGTAAAGGCAGCCTGCCATGGAAAGCTGTTAAAGGTTATTATTGAAACCTGCCTTCTGACAGAAGAGGAGAAGGTGGAGCTGTGCCGCGTTGTCACAGAGTCAGGAGCCGAGTACATTAAGACTTCTACAGGATTTTCTACAGGAGGAGCTACTTTTGACGATGTGGCTCTTATGAGAAAGCATGTAGGAAGTGAAGTGAAGGTAAAGGCAGCAGGCGGAATTGCCAGCGTTTCAGACGCAGAACAGTTTATTGAGCTGGGCGCGGACCGTCTGGGAACCAGCCGTCTGATCAAGCTGCTGGAGGCAAACTAATCAGGAAGAGGCAGTGAACAGGAAAGGGAGAAGTTTTTCAGTATATGCGATAGAGCGTGTACAGGGAAATTTTTCCCTTTCCTGATTTTTGTCCTGGTGGATTCCCCAGTTTGCTGCAGCATGGCATTTTTTTACAATCCGGTTGACAACCGGCTTTTTTTATTGTATAACTGTATTAAGCACTTAATACAACAATACAATAATACAGATAACTGAAGACAGTGAATGAAAAGGATCTGCACTTAGAATGAAAATGAGGTGAAGGAATGGAATGGAAAATTACAGATGACAGGCCTATCTGGATGCAGCTTTCGGAGCAGCTTTCTGCCCAGATTGCAGCGGGAACCTACGGGCCGGGAGAACGGCTTCCTTCAGTCCGGGAATTTGCAGCCCAGGCAGGGGTGAATCCCAATACCATGCAGAGGGCCATGGCTGATTTGGAAAGCCAGGGGTTGATTATTACAAACAGAACAGCAGGAAGGTGTGTGACACAGGATATGGAGATGATTAAAAAAGTGAGAAACGGACAGGCCAGAGAGCAGGCTATCCGCTTTTTAGAGCAGATGGGAAGTCTGGGGTATACCAAGGAAGAAATTAAGCATGTATTAGAGGAGCTGTTTGACGGAATGAAGGAGGATGGGACAGTATGAGCAGAGAAATTTTAGTTTGCAGCGGGCTGGGAAAGAAATTTGGATCCAAATATGCTTTGAAGGATGTAGACCTTACTATAGAAAGTGGAAAGATTATTGGACTTTTAGGACCGAATGGCTCAGGAAAGACGACTCTTATGAAGCTGGCTAATGGTCTTTTGAAGCCGGAGGAGGGGTGGCTGGAAATAGATGGGAAACTGCCTGGTATTGAGACAAAGGCGATGGTTTCCTACCTGCCGGATCAGACGTATTTTGCGGACTGGATGCAGGTATCTGATCTGCTGAATATGTTTTCTGATTTTTATAAGGATTTTGACAGACAGAAAGCATCCGCTATGCTGGCAGATCTGAATATTTCCGAAAAAGCCAGGATGAAGACTCTCTCAAAGGGAAATAAGGAGAAGGTTCAGCTGATTTTAGTGATGAGCCGGAATGCCAGGCTGTATCTTTTAGACGAACCTATCGGAGGCGTAGATCCGGCAGCCAGAGAGTACATTCTGCAGACGATTCTTACCAATTATTCAGAGGATGCGTCAGTCATAATCTCCACCCATCTGATTGCCGATGTGGAGAAGGTATTAGATGAAGCTGTTTTTCTGAAAGAGGGCCGTCTGGTTCGCCACAGCAGTGTAGACGAAATAAGGGAGACGGAAGGAAAATCAGTGGATCATCTGTTCCGGGAGATCTTTGCCGTACATGGAGGCGGAACAGGATTGGATGATTGGAGCAGATAAGGAAAGGAAGGCGGTATTATGTTTGGAAAGCTTTTAAAATATGAATGGAAGGCCATGATGAAGACCATGCTCCCTATTTATGGGGCTGCACTGGCGCTGGCTGCGATAAATGGATTTTTACTCCAGAGCGTTTTGGGAGGATTCATTGGCCGTTCCAGAATCTTTTCGACCATGCAGACGGCAGCAGTGACTCTCTACATGCTGGCGCTGGGAGCAATGGGAGTTTTTACGGCAGTTATGATTATCCAGCGTTTTTATAAGGGACTGTTAAAGCAGGAGGGATATCTGATGTTTACCCTTCCGGTGAAGACATGGAAACTGGTTTTTTCTAAAGCAAGTGTCTCTTTTATTGTCACTGTTTTGTCCATGATAGTGGGGATTTTTTCTATGGGTTTATTTGCAGGCCTGGATTTCCTAAAGGTTTTAATTGAGCTGCCGGCAGGTATATTTAACCTGTTTCGGGAAGGATATCAGAGAGAGCCGGCTTTATGTATGCACATGCTGGGCTTTTCCATGGAAATCCTGCTGGGACTTGTGGTGGCAGGTTTTGCTTCTATTTACGAACTGTATTTTTCCATGGCTCTGGGACAGCTGTCCAGAAACCACAAGGTCATCTGGTCTGTTATCTGGTTTATGGCAGTAAGCACAGTGATGAACTTCGCAGTCATGCTTTTGATGGGAAACGGCATGAATCTGATGGATTTTGCAGAGACGGCAGAGGAAATGGCAATACAGATGCACATGATGGGACTTGGAATGCTGGCCGTTCAGGCTGTCAGTATGATAATTCTTATGATAGGAACCGGATATGTGCTGGATCGAAAGCTGAATCTTGAGTAAATGGAAAATATTTCTGCGGCAGGGAGAGAATAGACTCCCTGTCGCTTTTCTGATTTAGTTAAGAAAGATGTTTAGAGAGGGAGGATGACGCTGGTTCGAAAAATTTGTAGCCATTTCTCTGCGTCCGCTTCACCTCATACAGGGCTTTGTCTGCCGCTTCATAGAGCTGGGAAAATGATTCATCGCCTCTTACGGGAGCAATTCCAATGGAAGCGCTGACAGTTACGGTGTGTTCTTTATTTGTAAAGGTACGCTTCAGGGCTGAGACCAGCTTTTCCGCACAGCGTTCTAAACCATGGTGGTCTGCAGCGTTCTGAATAAACAGTACAAATTCATCTCCTCCCAGGCGTCCGGAAAGATCGGTGCTTCTGACAATTGATTTCAGAATCAGGCCGGTTTCCTGCAGAACTTTATCACCTGTCATATGTCCCAGCTGATCGTTTACCTCTTTAAAATAATCCAGATCCAGGAGAAATAGTGCACTGACACCCTGCTCCTGTGGTGTTGTAAGATGCAGGGCTTCTTCTGTTTTTTCGATGAAGGTTTCCCGATTATATAAGCCGGTCAGCGGATCCAGCTGATTTTTCAGGTTGATTTCCTTAATCGTACGCTCACTCTTTACCTGCTCATTATAATCTTCTAAAAATCCGATTATGTGCTTGCGATCAACGGTCAGGGAGTGAACTTTATTCCAGTCCCATTTGTGGTTCAGCCAGATTTCCAGTATGATTGGTTCAGCTTTTCCGCCACTCATGGCAGTCTCATAAAAGGTTTTGTAGGAATCGTAGCCCTCCTGGTGTATGACTCCAATGTCCAAAAGATGATCCGGCGTAAAGTTGGAGATAATCTGGTAATCGAGATCCGGTTCCTCTTCTCGATGGTGATAGAGGAAAAGCAGATTCTGCTCCAGGTTGATTTCAAAAGGAATATCATTGGTTTTCTTTAAAATCATGGAAAGAAGAGAGTTCTTGACCTGCATTTCCCGATTCTGCAGGTGGATGGTTTTCATAACCCGGCTGATAAAATGGCCAATCACGGAAAATACTGTTATGACACAGATAGAAAGACCGGTTAAAAGCCATGCGAAAATTTTTTCTATGTTCTCTGCATAATCCTTTAAAAAGTTTTCTACTACAACAGAAAAAACATACCAGTTATTAATTCCAAGAGGCTCATAGGTAACATACCGGCCTTGATTTTTATAAGTAAAATGAAAATAGCCGGATTTTCCTTCAGTAATATCCTTTTGAATCCTTTTTAATGTGGTTTCCCCGGTAAAGGTATACTGTTCCATCTCCTTCCAGATAGTTAAATCTTCAGCGAATGAGTGGACATTTCCAGAATGGCTGATATAATTGCCGTTGTCATCCACAATCTGAAAATACTGGTGAAGCTCTTTGTCCATTTCAATACTTTGAGAAATAGAAGTAATAGATAAATGGCTCCACAGCGCCCCCACAATCTGCCCATCCTGACAGAGAGGAACAGCAATCAGCATATTATCTGAGACAGTCAGAACATTGGAGGTATAGTTTTCACCCCTTTGGATGTGTTCAAACAGCGCAGGATCCTCAATCTGCTCGATTATTCCGGAATCATCCATACTCTTTCCGTCCAGGCCTGCGACTCCCATTTTTTCAAAATGGAGATCTTCCCGTATTTTCCGGAGACTGTCCTGGATTCCTTTCAGACCGGAGTTTTTACTGTAGTGAAAAATTTCTTCACTGGCCTGCAGTGAATCAATACTGTGCTGGATTTCCGTGTGGATCAGCTTGGTGACATAGTGAGACGTCCATTCAATCTGTTCTATATCTTTTTCCAGGACAGCATTGTAGATTTTGTTGAAGTAGACAGCAAACAGGCTGACCATAATCACTGCAGCCAGAATGACTGCTGATATAATAACGGCCAGAGGCCTGGTTCGAGACAGTACATCTGGTGTCTTGGTTTGTTTCATTCTATAATATTCCTCCTGCAGGCTTTGCAGTCAGACACAAAGCCAGGATGATCAATTAATATATTTATTAACATTATACAATAAAGGCATTTACTTGAACAGCCTTAAGATCTAAAATCCTGGTGACACTGGTTGGAAAGTCTGATATGATAGAAAACGTGTGTTCCCAAAGCGGGCAATAAAATGCAAAAGAACAGGATGTGAAATAGAATGAAACAGCAAATGACAGCTGGAAGAAGCGTGGATCTGACAGAGGGACCAGTGGCGTGCTCCATATGGCTGTTTGCACTTCCGCTCATTGCCGGAAATCTTCTCCAGCAGTTTTATAATGTGGCAGATACTCTGATAGTGGGGCGTTTCCTGGGGCCAGGCGCTCTGGCAGCAGTAGGCTCTTCCTACACAGTGATGACGTTTCTGACCTCTGTGATTCTGGGACTCTGTATGGGAAGCGGAGCGCTGTTTTCCATGCTCTGTGGAGCGAAAGATACAGAGCGTATGAAGAACAGCTTTGTCCAGTCCTTCTTTTTTATCGGACTGGTGACGGCTCTGGTGGAGATCCTTTCTCTGATTTTTCTTAATCCTATGATGAGACTTCTGCAGATTCCAGCTGATATTTTAGCAGAGACACGGGAATATCTGCAGGTTATTTTCGTGGGTCTTCTGTTTACTTTTATATATAATTATTTTGCCGCACTTTTGAGGGCCCTGGGAAACTCCATGGTTCCCCTTCTGTTTCTGGCGGTTTCTGCTCTGGGAAACATTGTCCTGGATCTGGTGTTTATCTTAAAACTTCATATGGGGACAGCGGGAGCTGCCTGGGCAACGATTCTGGCTCAGCTTCTGTCCGCCCTGGGAATCGGACTTTATGTGTGGATAAAAATGCCTCATCTGCTTCCAGAGAGGCGACATTTTTACTGGGATCGGAATATTTTAAAAACCATTTCCAGATATTCTATCTTAACCTGTGTTCAGCAGTCGGTGATGAATTTCGGAATTCTCATGGTGCAGGGGCTTGTAAACAGCTACGGAGTAACTGTAATGGCAGCTTTTGCGGCAGCAGTGAAGATTGACTCCTTTGCCTACATGCCGGTACAGGATTTTGGAAATGCATTTTCTACCTTTATCGCCCAGAATCAGGGAGCCGGGAAACGAGAGCGGATTCGTTCTGGTCTGAAGGCTGCCGTGTTAAGCTCCGGTCTGTTCTGTCTGGTTATTTCAGCGGTGACAGTATGCTTTGCAGGACCTCTGATGACTATTTTTATCAGCCCTGAGGAAACGGAAATCATCAGAATTGGAGTGCAGTATCTTCATATTGAAGGGGCCTGCTATGTGGGAATCGGATGCCTGTTTCTGCTCTACGGACTCTACCGGGGATTGGGCCGTGCCGGGGTGTCAGTTGTTCTCACGGTGGTTTCTCTGGGAACCAGGGTAGCTCTGGCATATCTTTTGTCTCCCATTCCTGCTATAGGACTGTTAGGAATCTGGTGGGCCGTGCCTGTGGGATGGTTTTTAGCTGACGCTGCAGGCTTCTGGTATTTTTGGAAGATGGAGAGAAGTATAAACTGTAGCATTAATTAGAGATGAAAAAAGAAATATGTTATTAATTTTTAAAGGGCAAAGTCCAGGAAATGGCTTTGCCCTTTGTCTGCATTATTTAGAATCGTATACTGTTTTTACAGTTATGAAATAGATACCCATCTAACGCTGAGTTTTCTGCGGATTTTTATTCCACAAGGCAAGTCTGAGAACAATCAGTACAGCTATTGAGGCGCCGCAGAAGATAAGTCCGGCTGCGAGAGAGCCGATACTGTTAATAATGTAGGGATAAGCAGTTGTTACAAGGCCTCCTCCGATGAAAGGACTCATAAGCGGGCAGCCTAAAGCATAAATGGTTCCGGCATCTGTTTCCATTTTTGGATCTACAGTACGCAGAAGCATGTAGCCAACAGCTGCTACACCGGCAAAAGCACCAAATCGAATAATTCCCTGCTCAAACCAGCACTCCTGAAAAATTCGTGGACTGAGCCAGAAGAGCCAGAACAACATAAATCCCATAATAACGAGGCTTCCAACCAAAAGAGGAAACCAGTAAGCGACCACAATGGGGACTTTAATAGAAGCCATGGCTCCTACAACCAGGATTTCCAGCGCCATTCCCTGGATTCTCTGAAAAATTCGTCGATCCAAAAGATGGCGCAGAGAGGTTCTCTGCAAAATACTGTTGAGGATCCAGCCTCCGATCATAGCGAATGGGAATAAAGGAAGTCCAGTATATTTAAAGACTTTTCCGAAACTCCATACCATGATCTGTCCCATAAGAATAGCAATACCGATAATTCCCAAATGGAAGGCAAATGGTTCTACAACATCTTGGCTGACAGTGAGGTAAGCGGCAGGTTCTCTTTCTTCCGCTGAAAAAATTTCTTTTACCTGCTCAGTTGCCGATGGTTCTGTAATGATTTTTGTATATTTTTTTCGGACGCTGTAATTAATGATAATCATACCACCAAAGATTCCGCATAAAAGACCGATAGTCGCTGTTGTTAAACCAAGATCTGCACCGTCCGGCCAGTTGAGAAGAGCAGGATCCTGAAAAACAGTAGCCATGCCACTGGCAGTTCCATGGCCTCCTGCAAAGCCTATTTCAAACAAAGCTCCAAACAAAGGATTAACGCCTAATATTGGAGTAAAGAAGAGTGCGCACAGAAGGCATCCAACTCCAAACTGCATAAAGCTGTTTGACCAGAGCCATCCAAGCCCAGAGGCAGCATCGTGAAACATTGTTTTTCCGGATTTTTCTTTTTCCACTCCTAGAAGCATAGATGCGTATACAACAGTAATCATAGGAGTGGGAAGAGCACCGATGGATGACATCATGTCAGCAGGGATAATCTTTAAAACATACGGTCCCAGGATCAGTCCAATGATTCCAGCCAAAAGAGAAGCGGGAATAAAAGCTTTTCTTAAAAGGGGCACTTTTAGACGAATCAATGATGCAACAACGAGAAGCAGTCCTACTATCGCTACATAAAGAGCGATATTGCCGAGTGTACCGCCGGAAATTTTTTCGATGGGTATCATATGTATTCCTCCCTTTTTAAAAATAAAAATATTTTTTTGTGAGAAAATTATAATATTATTATTTCTAAAAGGATATTATCATATAACTGATATGAAGTCAACAGAAAAATAGGTAAAAACAAAGGAAGATTCTGCCATTTCATACAAAAAAATCCTCCTGCCTATAAAATGGCAGGAGGATACTTACAGTTAAACGAAAAAGGTATTGAACTCTGCAAATAGATTTTCCAGTTCCTTTAAATATTCCTTTGTCTCCTCCATATGGGAGAGAGAAAGGGCAGTACATACTGCGTTGATAAGAGCCAGCCCGCCCACATGGGAAGCGGCATAGTAGTAGGATTTCATCTCGCAGGAGAAGGTTAAATCTACTTTTGGATAGATAGGATTAGCAGGGCTGTCTGTAATCAGGACGCAGGGAACATTTTTTTTGGATGCAATTTCTACTGCCTTTACTACTTCCTTGGAATAGCGGGAAAAGTTGATGGCTATAAGCAAATCTTTCTGTGTGATTTTACAAAGGGTGTCCGCATAGGCTCCGAGCCCCGGTGTAACGGCAATGGCGTTGATATTCTGCTGGCTCAGATAGAGAGCTGCATATTCAGCCAGAAGAGCAGAGGAGCGAAAGCCCAGGATATAGACATTCTCTGCTTTTTGAATTAAATCCAGAAACGGCTCAAAATTTGCCCGGTTCAGAGGGTTACTCAGAGTCTGTGTGATATTGGCTGTCTCACAGGCACAGACCCGATCCAGCGTATTGGAATCATTTTTAATTTCTTCGGCCTGAAGCTCTAACTTTTTGTAGGAAGTCATTTCCGACTGCACGTACTCAGAGAGAATTTTTTTAAAGCTTCCATATCCGTCAAAGCCCATCTGCATACAAAATTTGATGATTGTCGTCTCGCTGACTCCGATTTCCCTGGCCAGACTGGTGACAGAGAGAAATGGAATTTCCTTGTAATTTTCCAATATATAAGAAGCTACAGATTTCTGGGCTGCAGGCAGGCTGCTGTAGGCCAGCTGAATTTTTTGAAATAACTCTTTCATTATTGTTCATCTCCCATCTTTGACAGTTTAAAACAACAAGTTTTGAGCGCTGTCTTTCACCTCTATTATAGCGAAGGAATGAAAAAAAGAAAGAAAAAATAAATAAAAATATTTTTTTCTATTGAAATAAAAATAATATTATGTTATATATTGGTTAGAGAGAATTATATTATTATTTCTGGAACGTGAAAATCATCTGAAAAGGGAGGACGCCATATGGAAGGACTTAATATTACCATATGCGGATGCGGGAACGGAGCCCATGCCTGCGCGGCGCTGATGAGCCGACAGGGACATGAGGTAACTATATTTAGCCCGCTGAAAGAGGAAATCAGAGAGTTCAGAAAGAATTACCAGGACAACCAGGGGTTGGATGCAGTAATTGTGGGAAAGGAAGAAAAAGGACTTCTTATCAGCCGGATTACAGATGATCCGGAGGAAGCTTTGAAACAAGCGGATCTTGTGTTTGTCACAGTTCCAGCCTTCGCCCACGAGACGGTGTTAGGGTGCCTGAAGTGTCATGTAAATCGCTCAGCCCTGATTGCGGTGATGCCGTGCCGGGGAATGATTGAGCTGGAATTTGACCATTTCTGGAACGAGGTCCATATGATTGCGTTTCAGACGCTTCCCTGGTCCTGCAGAAAAGAGAAAATGGGAGCCAGAGTCAATATTAAGGGAATTAAGGAGAAAATTCAGGCAGCATCTTATCCTGCTGGGCTTTCCAATCTGTTTTTCAGACAGCTGGAGGAACTGCTGAATATGAGGATTGAGCGAATTCGCTCTGCCCTTACTCTCACGTTTGCAAACATCGGACAGATTTTCCATCCAGGTATCATGTACGGGCTGTGTAAGGAAGAACCGTTTAGGGAGTATGAGAAACAGGAAATTCCACTATTTTACCAGGGGGTAACGGAAGAGGGGGCCCAGATCCTGGAAGG
Organism: Lachnospiraceae bacterium AM93-12TA; assembly: GCA_027698105.1. Classification (GTDB taxonomy): domain Bacteria; phylum Bacillota; class Clostridia; order Lachnospirales; family Lachnospiraceae; genus Otoolea. Next base: position 1,645 of record JAQERH010000018.1, on the reverse strand, counting down.
TCTGTCAGAGGAAATTCGAAGGGCTGGAGAGGCATTTCATGCTGTGATGCCGGATATTGAGACAGACCGGATTCTGACGCCGCGAGAGTGGATGCTGGATTCCTACGAGGATGTGATAGAGGATAAATCGTCCCTGGCGTCAATGCTTCGCACGAACCAGGCATATCGGGGAATTCAGGTTCCTGTTAAACGGACAGAGAGAGGGACCTTCCTGGTAGACTATTCGGCCCGGTATATTACAGAGGACGTACCCTACAGCCTTCTGGTAACCCGGACCCTGGCTAAGATGGCAGGAGTGAAGACGCCTCTGATGGATCAGGTGATCGAGACGCTGGGACAGTGGAGCGGATATCCTTATCTGGAAAACTGTGAGCGGGCTATGGAGCTTTCTGGAAAAAGCCGTCTGCCTTTCTTTTTCGGAAAACGCGAGATAGCTGATTTAGCCGGGGCAGGTTCGAAATGGTAGGAGAATGCTGCATACAAGGGAAGGTACAATAGAAGAAAGTAAATTATAGAAGAAAATAAAACATAAGAGACAGAGCAGGAGGATATAGTTATGAAGCATGATATTCTTTTTATGAACGATAAACTGGTCAACGAGTTAGCAGGAAACGATATGAAAGGCGTTATTCATGATGTGGAGAGAGCGTTGTCTTTACTGGATTCCGGCGAAGCTCTTAATCCGGAGAAGGCTGTTATGAAATGGGGAAAAACTGTGGAAGATGAAAATACCCTGGGACGAATTAATGCCATGGGAGCCTATCTGGGAGGAGAATATCAGATGGCAGGCATTAAATGGATTGGAAGCGGCCCGATGAACTATAAAAAGGGCCTGCCCAGAGCCAGTGTAACAGTCATTCTGAATGATCCGGACACAAAGCTTCCTCTGGCTGTTTCTGACGGAACGAAAATCAGTGTCATGAGGACGGGAGCAGCAGGAGGCCTGGCAGTGAGATATCTGGCCAGAAAAAATGCAGCGGTTATGACGATCTGCGGAGCTGGAGCACAGTCCAGAACACAGCTGGAAGCGTCTCTGATAGAACGCCCATCCATTGAGAAGGTCTATATTTATGATATTATCAAAGAAAGATCAGAGCAGTTTGCCGAGGAGATGAAAGCGCAGTTTGGCATTCAGATTATTCCGGTAGAAGAAGAGGGACTTCCGGATGCGGTGAAAGAAAGCGATATCATTACTACAGTAACTCTGGCTTCCCAGCCTATTATAAAGGGGGAGTGGATTAAAAAGGGAGCTCTTATGCTGAATATGGCGGATTTTGAGTTTACCTATGACTGTGTTCAGATAGCAGACAAGATTGTGGTGGACACCTGGAACAATATTAAACACAGAAAAATCAGCACAGTGGCCCTGATGTACGCGGACGGCCTTATTAAGGACGAGGACATTACGGCCCATCTGGGAGAGATTATCAATGGAAAGAAGCCGGGAAGAGAAAGTGAGGACGAGATTATCTATTTCAACGCAGTGGGAATGGGAATCGAGGATCTGGCAGTAGTGACGAGAGCCTACCGGGCTGCCAAGGAGCAGGGCCTGGGAGTGACGGTCAACTACTGGGCTGAATAGAGAAACCCGCCAGGACAAACGCATGAGTAAATAAATTGTGAACAAATCCCCTTTTTCTGGTAT
>JAQERH010000017.1 GCA_027698105.1 Lachnospiraceae bacterium AM93-12TA | reverse complement strand
CTTTTGTTCTTAGAATTTTCAGGGTTTTACATACTGTTCAGTTTTCAAGGTTCTGATATTCTCAGTCACTTCTGTTTCTTTGAATATCCAGCGCAGAAGGAGGGATTTGAACCCTCGCGCCGCTACTAACGACCTACTCCCTTTCCAGGGGAGCCCCTTCAGCCACTTGGGTACTTCTGCTGATTGACACTTTATATTTAGTTGTCTATCAAGAGCGGAGAGAGTGGGATTCGAACCCACGCGCCCTTGCGGACAAACGGTTTTCAAGACCGCCTCGTTATGACCACTTCGATATCTCTCCAAACGTGCTCAGCTATTATATCACGCTGTTTTTCATTTGTCAAGAACTTTTTTATTTTTCTTTTTGAAACTTTTTCGTTTCTCTTCAAAGAAAATCTTTTTTGAAGCCGCCATATCAGGCTGTTTCTGTTGTTCTCAGCTGCCGTTCTCGGCGGCAACGAAAAGTATTCTATCACTGTTTTCGACAGAAGTCAACTGTTTTTTTTAAAGTTTTTTAGTTTTTTCTAATTCTTGCTTCTAAGCCAAAAACATCCCTTTTTTCTGTACCGTTCTGCCTGCCATAACTGAATAGAGAAATCCATATCCAGAAGGTTCTTCTCCTGCATATGAATTCTCTGCTCACTCAGTTAAATGGCCCCAGCTTTTCTCAAGACATCCTCTCCAGAGATGATGATTTTCCTGTCGGAAGTGTCAGTGTAACGCTCTCTACGTAAAAAAGCCATAGCAGTCTCCCCGTTCTGCCACAATCTCATATCCAATTTCTTCCACCGAATGGCGCAGCCTCATCTTTTCTTCTGCTATATTGTTGTCCGGCTGCTGTCCATGACCGCCAGGACTCGAATGCAGCTTCTGAATCAGCACATTCGCTCCGCATAAAAGTCCCAGTTCCCGTCCACCTGAAATGACCGATTCCAGATGTTCCGAAACCGGAAGAAGTACGCGGGGCAAAAGAAGACGCATAACCCCCATAAGGTACAGCGTCATTTCCAGGGCGTCCCTCTTCTCCTCTGCTGATACAGCACTGCAGTCAGGGACAAACGGTACGATCTCTACGATTTCCGGCTGCAGACTGTGAAGAAACATAAGCTCCTCCGCCAAACGCTCCGGACAGCAGATAAACGAACCGGCAGTAAGCCTCACTCCTGTCTGCCATCCGTCTTTCTTTAAAAATTGCAGATATGCTTTTCTCTGCTCTCTTTTCGAATCTGTCAGGCACAGCAAGCCGCCGCATCCCTGTCCGGCAGTTTCAGAACGGAACAGATATCGATCTGCTCCAGCCTCGGAACACATGCGGACCATTTTCTCCGGGTATTCTCCTGCTGCCAGAGTCACTGCGCAGTCAGGGCAGACTGTCTTCATCTGTTTTATAAAATCTGACAGAAATGTATCTGCTTCCCACTTTTTCTCTGGATGCACCTGAAGTACAAAGCTGCGAAAACCTGCCTGATACCCTTCCTGGCAGGCTGAATGAAGCGTCTGTTCCGTCAGATACCCAGGGCTTTCCCAAAGATTTCCTGTCCCAGAAAAAATGTCAGGCTCAACCAGACCTCTCAAAAACACTCTTTTTCCGTAAAAATGTTCTCTGATTCGCCTGGCTGTCCGAAATAAGAGCGCAGCCGTCCTCTCTGTTCTTACCGAAAGGAGAATCTTCCATTCCTCTCCGGTTAAACCCTCTTTGCGGGCCAGTCCTGCAATCAGCTGACAGCAGGTTTCCTCCTGTTCCCGGCTGAAACAGGCAGAAAACGCCTGTTCCGGATATTCTGGCCTGCCTGTTTTTTTCTGCTGGTTCTTTTTTTCTATTCTTTCGATTGTCCCCGCCCCCTTTCAGACCTTCTAACCCTCTGTTTCAGAAAGCGTTCTGCCACCCCGGCGTTTTAAGATGGCTGCAGCCACCTCCATATCCTCCGGTGTTGTCACCTTCATATTTTCATAGGAACCTTCTACCAGCCGCACCGGTACCCCGGTCAGCCGCTCTACAACCATAGCGTCATCTGTCACTCCCTGCTGCAGTGACTCATCCTCCATCATAGCCTGGTAGGCTTTCCAGATTAATGCTCTGGAAAACGCCTGGGGTGTCTGCACCATCCACACTCTGGAGCGTTCCGGTGTAGAAGCCGCAAAGCCGTTTTCATCTGCAATTTTTACCGTATCTTTAGACAGCATACCGGCAGCGCAGGCCTGAAACTCCTCTGCTGCCCGGATCGTTCTGTCTATCATATCTGTATCTACAAACGGGCGCGCCCCATCATGGATCAGCACAATGTCAGAAGAGGCCGACACCTGCTTCAACCCCTGGTAGACAGAGTGATAGCGCTCTGCTCCTCCTGCGACCACCGCCTTGACCTTGGAGAATCCATATCGTTCTACAATTTCCCGCCTGCAGAATTCGATTTCCTGTTCTCCAGTGACAAGGATGACTTGAGATACCTGGCTTTCCTCAAAGGTTTTCAGACTGTAATAAAGAACTGGATAACCGCCCAGATCCAAAAACTGCTTTTGAATTCTGCTTCCCATCCGTTTTCCCTGTCCTGCTGCCAGAACAATCGCGGAAACCTGTTTCGTCATGGCGTCACTCCCTTTCTTAAATCCCTACCGCTCCCCCAGCTTTAAGTTCGGGACTGCATTTAAATCCCATCCAGACCGGGCACCTTTCTTATATTCATAGTAAGCTGCGGTTCCGATCATAGCCGCGTTATCGGTGCAGTAAATCGGCGATGGATGATAAAAGCGGATTCCCTCCTTTTCGCAGGCAGCCCGCATTCCCTCCCGGAGAGCTGAATTAGAAGCCACTCCTCCGGCAATCGCCAGTTTGTCATATCCGTATTCCTTCGCTGCCATAATAGCTCTGGATACCAGGGACTCTACCACTGCATTCTGGAAAGAAGCAGCCAGATCCGGAACATTAATTTCTTCTCCTGTCATTCTGGCATGATTAATGTAGTTTAATACTGCTGATTTTAAGCCGCTGAAGCTGAAATCATAGGGATTATCTCCTACCTTGGCACGCGGAAATTCAATGGCATGGGGATTTCCCTCTTTTGCCGCCTTATCCACCTTGGGACCGCCCGGATATCCTAACCCTACGGCTCTGGCCACTTTGTCAAAAGCCTCACCTGCCGCATCGTCTCTGGTATGTCCGATAATTTCAAACTCTCCATAATCTTTCACAATGACCAGATGAGTATGCCCCCCTGACACAATCAGGCAGACAAAAGGCGGTTCCAAATCTGGATTTTCAATAAAATTAGCAGAAACATGTCCTTCAATGTGGTGAACTCCCACTAACGGTTTCTTAGCCGCATAGGCTAATGCCTTTGCCTCTGCCACGCCGACTAAAAGAGCGCCTACAAGACCTGGCCCGTAGGTGACTGCTATAGCTGTAATGTCTTCCAGAGACACATTGGCCTCTGTGAGAGCGCTTTCAATCACCTGGTTAATCTTTTCAATATGCTTTCTTGAAGCAATCTCCGGAACCACTCCTCCATAAAGAGTGTGGAGATCAATCTGGGAAGAAATCACATTGGAAAGCACCTCTCTTCCATTCTTCACCACGGAGGCAGCCGTCTCATCGCAGGAGCTCTCTATGGCCAGAATCAAAACATCTTCGTTTATCTCTTGTCCGTTCATCTTTCATTCTCTCCTAATTGCTAATCTTCGTCAAATCCCAGTTCTGCGCTCCAGCCGTCCCTGGCCGCCTTACTGCGGGCAAAAATCGCTCTCGCCTTATCCACGTATTCATCCGGCCTTGTCAAAGACGGACTGTAATGTGTCAGCCACATTTCCTTAGGCTGGGCCTCCTTAGCCAGTCCTGCCGCCTCCTGGAATGTCATATGCTTGTATTCTCTGGCCTTGGCCTCCTTGCCGTCCTCTCCATACATTCCCTCGCAGATAAATAAATCCGCTTCCTTTGCATACTCTGCAATCACCGGGACCGGTCTGGTATCTGTACAGTAAACTACCTTAATCCCTCTTCTGGCTGGTCCAAGAACCATATCCGGCGTAAAAAGACGTCCCTCCTCTTCAATAGTCTCTCCCTTCTGAAGACGGTTCCAGAAGCGCTGGGGAATCTCCTGTTCCCTGGCCCTGTCCACATCAAATTTCCCTTTTCTGGGAATAGACACCGCGTAGCCGTAGCAGACTACATTGTGGTTGACACGGTAAGCGTCTATTACGTATGGCCCTATCTGGAGCTGCTCTCTCGGTTCTGTCAGCTCAATAAACCGAAGTTCAAACGGCAGTTCCGGAGCAATGGTTCTAAGCGCACCTACTACCCGCTCCAGTCCTCTGGGTCCTATCATGGTAACCGGCTCTGTCCGCTCTGCGTTTCCCATGGTCAGAAGAAGGCCCGGAAGACCGCTGATATGATCTGCGTGATAGTGAGTAAAGCAGATAATATCAATGGGTTTTGGGCTCCACCCCTTCTCCTTCAGGGCTACCTGAGTCCCCTCTCCGCAGTCAATCAGAAGATTGCTTCCATCACACCGCGTCATCAGGGATGTGAGCCACCGGTAAGGAAGAGGCATCATTCCTCCTGTACCTAACAGACAAACATCTAACATATAAAAAAATTCCTCTCTGTTTTCTTTTTTGGTTCTGCAGTTTTGATTTTATACGGAATAAACTTTCCTAAATAAAGTGAAAAAGAACGAAGAACCCTGCCGTACAGGATTCTCCGCCTGATTTCCAAAATCATATCGCCTGGTTTTATTTTGCAGGCTGTTCCGGCATCATCGGCTGGTTTTACTACTGAAATTCCTTCCGCAGAATTTCCTTTGGCATTTCTATCTCACCTGCAATCGTATGTTCTGTCAGCTCAGACAGAAGCTTGATTTTCTGATTCAAAACAGGACGCATGCAGTTTGGTACGTGCTCCTGATGCGCTCTGTGGATCGCTACACATTCCTTACAATTCCCATGGTAACGGCAGGCCTTTTTACAGGGACAGTGATCTTTATCCTTGTACTCCTCTCTGAATTCAGATGCAAACTCCTCCTGCAGTCTAAGTCCTTCTGCCCGGTTTCCCTTATGAAATTCCGCCATCGCTGCAAGCTCCTTTGGATTGTGTTCAATAATCATCCCAGATCCTCCTATCCGGCAGTAGTTTCATCCTACAGTTCCTTCTTATTTATCATATCACAAAGAAAATTTTTTTTCTATCCTGCAGCTCAGATTCTATAAAAGTTCCGTCTGCTCTTTCACCTGTACAGCAATTTTAAATTGGTTAATCAGCTCGTCATAACACGACTCGCAGAGATCAAAACTGTGAATCTCTCCATCTTTTTCTGAAAAATAATCCCAGGTAAGCTCAAAATGAGCGCTTCCTTCCCGCAGGATCCCATTCTTTACAATCAGACGTTTCCCGCACCAGTTGCAGCACACGGATTCCAGTTCTCCATTGCTTTTGTATTTTTTCATGTTCCCTCACCTTTCTTCTATTGCCAAATACTTTCCTGCCAGGCGGTGCTTTTTTTATTTCGCAGGACAATCTTTCCCGCAAAACGAAAAACGGGGCATCCGCAGCGGATACCCCTAAATTATAATCGTTCTTATGCCTTTTTTAAGTGGTAATTTCTTCAAGAGCAGTAGAGCCACATGATAAGAGCATCTTCAACCGGATTTTCATAATAATTTTTTCTGACTGCTTCCTCCCTGAAACCATAGGATTTATAAAGTTCTATAGCCGCACGGTTAGATGTTCTCACTTCCAGTGTAACTGCTTTTACCCCCTGCTCTCTGGCAGTTTCCGACAGGCTGTCCATCAGTTTCCTGGAAAGTCCCCTGCCGCGAAGTTCAGGATGAACTGCAATCCGCATCAATTCTCCCTCTCCGGCAATAATCCGCAGATTACAGTATCCAACCAGATTCCCAGTCCCGTGTTCTCCCTCATTCTTCAAGCTGCAGCTTTCCTCTTCCTGTTCCAGAACCCACAGAACGTCCAGTCTGCTCTCCAGACTTTCTCTTAAAACTGTTTCTGACCAGGGTACTGAAAAGCTTAACCGTTCCAGTTCTGACACCCCTGTCAGATCTCTTTCTTCCATGGGTCTCAGACGAATTTCTGCTTCTGTCATTCTCATATTCGTTGTTCCCCGTCTTCTTGTCCCTATATCCAGTTCTGCCTGTTATTCGTATTTCCGCTTTACCTATACCTGTTTTTCCACTACCTGAATACCAGCCGCCAGCTTATCCAGCTCTCCCTGGCGCTCTGCCAGTTCCCGTTCTCTCTCCGCCTGGGATTTTCTCAAATAATCCGGCTTATGGTCCATGGCTGTTTCTGTCTTTCCCTCCGCCAGATAAACGCAGCCCAGAGCTGCCACAGAAGCGCCTCTCTGGCGATTTACATGAGCAGGCGCAAAGCTGTACGGAACCTCTGTCAGTTCCTCAATCACAGCCTGGTAAGGAGGCACTCCGTCACCCAAGAAAATCACACGCTCTCCCCGCTGATTTAATTCCTCCACCAGTTCTTTAATATCTGCCGGCTGCTGCTCCTTTACAATCTCAAATCCATCCCGGAAATGATAAAGGCCAGTATAAACCTGATTTCTTCTGGCGTCCATAATCGGACAGATCAGGGCATCTGTTCCATAGAGATTGTAGGCCATGGCATCCACAGTAGGAACGTGAATCAGCGGTTTTTTCATGGCAAGGCCCAGTCCCTTGGCTGTAGCGGAGCCAATACGCAGACCTGTAAATGAACCAGGCCCGCCTGATACAGCGATAGCGTCAATGCTCTCCAGCTCAATTTCCAGCATACGAATTACTTCATCAATCATAGGAAGCAGAGTCTGAGAATGGGTTTTCTTTAAGTTTACTGTATATTCTGCTGTTAAAATTCCATCTGTCACAATGGCCACAGAGGCCACCAGAGACGAACTTTCAATTCCTAATACTCTCATCTTTTTTCCTCCACCGTTATTTTCCGGTAATCAAATCCCCGTTCCAGATCCTTCTCAATCCTGATTTCAATGGCAGTTTCCGGAATAATCTCCTCCACCAGGGACGCCCATTCGATCAGACATACACCTTCTCCATAAAAACAATCTTCGTACCCTATCTCATCCATTTCGCTGATATCCCCAATCCGGTAGACATCAAAATGATAAAGCGGAAGGCGCCCCTCCTCATACTGCTGGATAATCGTGAATGTCGGGCTGTTTACATCTCCCTGAATCCCCAGTCCTTTAGCAAAACCCTGGGTAAACACTGTCTTTCCCACGCCGAGATCTCCATTCAAACAGTAAACCTGCCCTCTCTCCGCCTGCTCCCCCAGCTGCTTTCCTGCCTGAAAGGTTTCTTCCGGGCTGTATGTTTCAATGATTTTCATAATCAGATTCCTTTCCTGTTTCTGTATTTTATCTTACTATTCTGAATGCCGGTATGTCAACCGGAACAGAAAGACAGAGCAGTGCACTTCTCATATTCATATAGTAAAAAAAGCAGGAAACCCTGCTTTTTTTACTGCCATTATTTACATTTCCTCATTCAGCTTCGCCAGCTTAGCCGCCTGATCTGCTGCAATCAGGCTGTCTATCAGCTCATCTAAATCTCCATCCATAACGGAATCGATCTTGTAGAGTGTCAGCTTAATTCTGTGCTCTGTTACGCGGCCCTGAGGGAAGTTGTAAGTACGAATCTTCTCAGAGCGGTCTCCTGTTCCGATCTGGCTTCTTCTGGCCTCGGATTCCTCATTCTGGCGTCTCTCAAGCTCTAAATCATACAGCTTGGAACGCAGAAGACGGAAGGCCTTTTCCTTGTTCTGAAGCTGTGACTTCTCTGTCTGGCTGTAGATCACGATGCCTGTAGGCATATGGGTCAGACGCACTGCAGAGTCTGTTGTATTGACACACTGTCCACCGTTTCCAGATGCACGCATAACATCAATACGGCAGTCATTCATATCAATCTCGATATCCACGTCCTCTGCCTCCGGCATTACGGCTACGGTAGCTGTGGAAGTATGAATACGTCCGCCGGACTCTGTCTCCGGCACACGCTGTACACGGTGTACGCCGCTCTCGTACTTGAGCTTAGAATACGCACCCTGGCCAGTTACCATGAACACGACCTCTTTAAAACCTCCGATTCCATTCTCATTCAGGCTGACAATCTCTGTTTTCCAGCGCTGACGCTCTGCATAGCGCACATACATACGGTACAGCTCAGAGGCAAACAGAGCTGCCTCGTCTCCGCCTGCTCCTGCACGGATTTCCACCATAACATTCTTGTCATCATTCGGGTCTTTGGGAAGCAGAAGAATTTTAAGCTCCTGCTCCAGCTCCTCAATTCTCTTCTTAGCGTCAGCCAGTTCTTCCTTGGCTAACTCTCTCATCTCCTCGTCAGACTCCTCCTCTAAGAGAGCAACGCTGTCCGCCACATCCTGGTGAGCCTGCTTGTAATTCTTATATGCCTCTACAATCGGAGCCAGATCCGCCTGCTCCTTCATAAGTTTTCTGAATTTCTTCTGATCCTCAACCACATAAGGATTGTTGAGCTCTTCCATCAGCTCCTCATATCGGATCAGCAAATCATCTAAACGATCAAACATGGCAACCTCCTGTTTTATTATTCCTTCTTTAATCTTTCGCAGTTTCTGCCTTCACTACCCGGTCAAGCCCCGGCGCATCCTTTATTATCTGGATATTCCTGTAACCCTTCTCCTCAAGCATCGCTGTCACAGCAGTTCCCTGGTCATGGCCAATTTCAAAGTAAATCCGCCCTCCCGGCCTTAAATGCTTCCTGCACTCTTCTGCCAGCTGCCTGTAAAAATGCAGGCCGTCTTCCAGGCCGTCGAGAGCCAGCCTCGGCTCATGATCCCGCACTTCCGGCTCCAGACCATCCACAACAGCCGATGGGATATAGGGAGGGTTCGATGCAATCACATCATAAAGGCGTCCGTCATCCTCTGAGAACAGATCGCTCTGAAACAGAGTGAAACGGCGTTCCTCCACCTCCAGAGGGTGTCCTGTTCCCGGTCTGTTTCCCAACAGAGAACCCCCATTACGGCCTTTCTGCTCCTCCCCCGTCCAGACAGACAGTTCCATCCTCCAGGGCGTCTCCGACACTTTTTTCGACTGGGATCGAATTACGTTTTTCTGTATCATAAAAAGGCTTCTGGCATTCTTCAAAGCCACCTTTAAGGCTCCTTCTGAAATATCTGCCGCCGAAACACTTCTGTACCTTCCAAGGACAGCCAGGCTCAGCCCGATGCACCCGCTTCCGGTACACATGTCAAGAATCTCTATATTTCTATCCTGGCAGTCCTTTAAAATCTCTTCCACCAGGGTCTCTGTATCCTGTCTGGGAATCAGTACCTGATCATTGATCTGAAAAGAAAGTCCCATAAATTCCTGGCAGCCTAAAATCTGCTGCAGAGGAACTCTCGAAGCTCTCCGTTCAATGCGCTCCGCAAAGACTGCCCATCCCTTTTCAAGGGTTCCCGGATGCACAGTTCTGTTTCTGTCCATCAGAAAATGAACCCGGTCTATGGAAAAACTGTCAGAAAGCAGATACCAGGCATCCAGTCCAGCCTCTGAAACTCCAACCTCTGAAAGCCTGGCTGCACCTGCATCCAGAAGCTCCTGCCAGGTTGGCGCTGTCTCAAAGGGATACTCTGTCACTGTACTGCTCATGCTTCCCTCCTGATAGCTTTTGTTTCTTCCTGCCTGTTCTCCTGCTCTTCAAAAGCACTTAAATCTGTATCCGGAAAATTCTCCCACAGATATGCCTTCCAGTCAAACACAGCCTCTGTAGCGGCAATAGCCACCTCTATCATGGAGTCATCCGGCTCTTTTGTGGTAAGTCCCTGCATCCACATGCCTGGACGGCTCACCAGATCCATAAATTTTGAATTGCTTCGCCCGGCCAGCTGCAGAATCTCATAGGACACGCCTGCAATCACTGGAACCAGCACAATACGGCTGGCAAATCTCATCCAGACATTATCCACCCGGACTACCATAAAGAACAGGATGCTGATCACCATTACAATTAAAATGAAGCTGGTTCCGCACCGCTTGTGCTCCTTCGAGCTGTTTCTGACGTTCTCCACAGTCAGCGGAAGACCGTGTTCCACGCAGTTAATGCACTTGTGCTCCGCCCCATGGTACATGAAGGTCCGCTTAATATCCTCCATGCGGGAAACAATTTTAATGTAGGCAATGAAAATCAGAATTCGTATTACGCCTTCTAACACTGCCATCAAACGCTCTGATTCAATCACATTGGAAAACAGCCCTGCAATGAAAAGAGGCAGCAGCATAAAAATTCCAATGGCCATAATAAAGGACAGAACCATCACAAAAGCCATCAGGGCACTTTCCAGCTTCTCTCCCAGAATTCTGCTCAGAAACTGTTCGATTCGCCCTGGTTCCGAATCCTCATCATCCTCAAAAAAGCTAGCGGAATAGGTCAGCGTCTTCATTCCTATGATCATGGAATCTGCAAAGCGGAACACGCCTCTGATAAAGGGAAGGGAAAACAGCCTCACCTTCTGGGTAATGCTCACATAGCGATCCCTTTTTACCTCTATTTCCTGGTCCGGTTTCCTGACTGCCACTGCATAATCATTCCTGTTCATCATCATGATTCCCTCAATGACAGCCTGTCCTCCGATTCCTGAATATTTCATACGATTCTCCTTATGAAAACCAAAAAGGCTGGGTTTCATGTCTCCATTAAACCCAACCCTTATTTAGCCAAGCTATTAGTTTGCGCTGATGCCGTACTTGCGGTTGAACTTGTCAATACGTCCGCGAGCAGCTGCAGCCTTCTGCTGTCCTGTGTAGAAAGAATGGCACTTGGAGCAAACCTCCACGTGGATGTCCTTCTTTGTAGAACCTGTTACGAACTCGTTGCCGCAGTTGCAGACAACCTTTGCCTGATAATAAGCTGGATGGATACCTTCCTTCATGATTTTCACCTCTCAATTTTTCTTCTGTGGTTTCCGACCACACGTACTAATGTACCAAATTTTTCTGCCGCACACTGTGCGATTCTCTGTCTGCCGTGCAGTAATTCTACCATACACAGCCTACACAGTATAGCATAGAAAGCCTTTTATTGCAAGGGATTTTTTCATTTCTGCCGGAGAAACACATGATTCTTTCTGCCGGCACAGCACCGCCTGTTCCGGAACTATTTATTTCGCTCAGACCAGCCCATTCCAGCCCTAAATCCGTACTTTTTTAATCATATCCACAAATTCCCGGTTATTTTTCGTTCTCGCAAAGAGATCCAGGATCCGCTCTACTGACTCCTCCGGCTTAGCCGTATTCGTAGCCTTGTGGATAATATCTACCGCCTCTGTTTCCAATGGATTTAACAGCAGATCATCCCGCCTTGTTCCCGATTTCAAGATATCAATAGCCGGGAAAATCCTCTTTTCAGACAGCTTTCTGTCCAGAACAATCTCCATATTTCCAGTTCCCTTGAATTCCTCGTAGATTACGTCATCCATGCGGCTTCCTGTATCAATCAGGGCTGTAGCCAGGATAGTAAGGCTTCCTCCCTCTCTGATATTTCTGGCCGCTCCAAAGAAACGCTTCGGCATATGGAGAGCTGCCGGATCCAGACCTCCCGATAACGTACGGCCGCTGGCAGGTACTACCAGGTTATACGCTCTGGCCAGGCGGGTAATGCTGTCTAAGAGAATCATAACGTCGCGTCCATGCTCTACCAGACGCTTCGCCCGCTCAATCACCATCTCGGACACTCTCTTATGACGGTCAGGCAGCTCGTCAAAGGTAGAGTAAATCACTTCAACATTCGGCCCCGTAATAGCCTCCTTAATATCTGTTACCTCCTCCGGACGCTCGTCAATCAAAAGAATCATCAAATGCATATCCGGATGGTTGGCAGTCACTGCCTTGGCCACCTGCTTTAAAAGCGTCGTTTTTCCTGCCTTTGGCGGGGAGACGATCATACCCCTCTGTCCCTTTCCAATGGGAGACAAAAGATCCAGAACACGCATAGCAGTGGAATTTCTCATTCCTGGCATTTCCATATGAAGTCTCTCATCCGGAAAAATCGGAGTCAGATTTTCAAAATTCGGACGCCTCTCCACTACGCTGGTAGGATATCCGTTTACTGTCTCAATATATAAAAGCGCCGCAAATTTCTCTGTGGCTGTCTTGATTCTTCTGCTTCCCTGTACAATATCGCCTGTTTTCAGATTAAAACGACGAATCTGAGACGGGGCCACATACACATCATTATCTCCAGGCAGAAAATTTTCACAGCGGATAAAGCCGAAGCCGTCCGACATAACTTCCAGAATTCCCTTTGCCTCAATCCCGCTGTCTAACTCCTGCAAATCTGCTTTTACATCTTCTACTGTATTTTCCCTGTACTCATGGTTCCTGCCGTCCTGGTATCCACTTTCCTGATTCCTGGTATCCTGGTAACGGGTATCCTGATTACGGTTGTCCTGATACCGACTCTCCTGGATCCTTCCTTCACTCCTTGTGTCCCCGCGTTCTGCTGTCTGCTGGAAGCTTCCATCCTGGCTTGCAGAGTGAAAGCCGGAATTATTCTGCTGATAGCTGCGTCCGGAGGAATTTCTATAATTATTTCCTCTGTAATTTTGGTTTCCTCTGTAATTGGAATTGTATTCATTTCTTCCATAGCTTCTCTGCTGATAAGTCCTGGCCGGACGCTCTTCCGGCTCTGCTGCCTTCTCTGGAGCAGTCTCTGCCGGGCGCTCTCTGCGCGGTTCACTCTCCACAGCCCTCTCAGATATCTGAGAAGGCGTTTTATCGTCCGTTTTTTCACATAAACGCTCAATTAACTCTACTTTTTTCAGAGTCGTCACCCCTTTAATCCCCTGCGCCTTCGCAAGCTCTCTGAGCTGAACAAGAGGCAGAGTCTGAAGTTTTTCTCTCATATACCACTTCTCCTTATTCTGTTATTCACGCTACTGTTTGTCATATTTGTTATGGTTTCTTGCTAAATTCCTGCCACTCTGGCTGTACTCTGCGATCTGAATACGCCAAAAACAGAGGCTGCATTGAATTTATACGATTACTTGCTTTCTGGGGATTGTATAGAATTAAGACGGGTCCCAGCTTCAACATACAGAAGCCTGCTGCTGCCTTCCTCAGGCAGAGCATTCTTTTATGCCTTGCACAAAATTATTATATACTATTCTTTCAGGAATTGCAAAGATTTTATACTTTTTTCACACCTGCTTTACGCAAATATGATAGGATATGATATGATAAAAGAAGCACATAAAATATTCAGCGAAAGGAATGGTGACTATGGATTATCTGACAATGACTATTGGAAAGCAGAAAAACATCGCTCTGATTGCCCACGATCAGAAAAAACACGAGCTGATTGACTGGTGCGATACCCATAAAGAAATATTAAAACATCATTTTCTCTGCGGAACGGGTACCACGGCCCGTATGATTACAGAGGCCACAGGACTGCCTGTGAAGGGCTACAACAGCGGTCCCTTAGGCGGAGATCAGCAAATCGGCGCCAAGGTAGTAGAGGGACGGGTTGACTTCATCGTCTTCTTTTCCGATCCTCTGACAGCACAGCCTCACGACCCGGATGTAAAGGCTCTGCTTCGTATCGCCCAGGTGTATGACATCCCCATCGCCAACAATAAAGCAACTGCTGACTTCCTGATTACTTCCAGCTATATGAATTCAGAATACGAGCATAGGGTAATCAACTTTCAGGAAAATATTGCCAAAAGAGCTAAAAGCTTATAAAAATGTCATAAAAAAGGAGTCCTTTCCTGAAAAACTCAGGAAAGGACTCCTTTTTTTATATCTGCCGCAATTAGTTTGTCAGCTTTGCTACGTTTAACTTCACACCTGGTCCCATAGTGGATGTCAGTGTTACGCTCTTGAAGTAAGCGCCCTTTAATGTAGCTGGTTTTGCCTTCAGAACTGCGTCGATAAGCGTCTGGAAGTTGTCCGCTAACTGCTCCTCTGTGAAAGAAGCTTTTCCTACTGGCACGTGGATAATGTTTGTTTTATCAAGTCTGTACTCAATCTTACCGGCCTTGATATCGTTGATAGCCTTTGTAACGTCCATAGTAACTGTTCCAGCCTTCGGGTTTGGCATTAAGCCCTTCGGTCCAAGTACACGTCCTAAACGTCCTACAACGCCCATCATATCTGGTGTAGCTACAACTACGTCGAAATCAAGCCATCCTTCGTTCTGGATCTTCGGAATTAACTCCTCTGCTCCTACGAAATCAGCGCCTGCTGCCTGAGCCTCGTCAGCCTTCGGTCCCTTAGCAAATACAAGGATTCTGACAGTCTTACCTGTTCCGTGAGGAAGAACTACAGCGCCGCGGATCTGCTGATCAGCGTGACGTCCGTCACAACCGGTTCTGATATGAGCTTCAATTGTCTCGTCAAATTTAGCACCTGCTGCCTTCTTAACGATAGAGATGGCTTCGGATGCATCGTAAAGATTTGTACGGTCTACTAACTTAGCAGCCTCTACGTATCTTTTTCCTCTTTTCATTATAAATAACCTCCTAGTGGTATTGTCGGGGATTGCCCTCCCACGTTTCTAATTCAACATCTCGTTTTGCAGACGGTAAGAATCTCTTACTCCTCTACTGTGATACCCATACTTCTTGCAGTTCCGGCGATCATGCTCATAGCTGCTTCTACGCTTGCTGCATTTAAGTCTGGCATCTTGAGCTCAGCGATCTTTCTGACCTCATCCTTGGAGATGGTAGCTACCTTTGTCTTATTCGGTACTGCAGAGCCGGATTTCAGCTTGCATGCCTTCTTTAATAAAACGGCAGCCGGCGGAGTCTTTGTAATAAAGCTGAAGCTTCTGTCAGCATATACAGTAATAACAACCGGGATTACCAGGTCACCCTGATCTGCTGTTCTAGCGTTGAACTCTTTTGTGAACTGTACGATATTTACACCGTGCTGTCCAAGAGCCGGACCAACTGGCGGAGCTGGTGTTGCTTTACCAGCAGGAATCTGTAATTTAATATATCCTGTTACTTTCTTTGCCATGATAAGGCACCTCCTAATATTGTGGTAATGGCGGGATGAACCCTCCCACGAGCCTGCAAAACACAGGCCGCATCTTACATCTTCTTAACTTCTGTGAAGTCCAGTTCAACCGGTGTCTCACGGCCGAACATCTCCACGGTAATTTCAAGTGTCTGCTTGTTATCGTTGATGGACTTGATAACACCAACGGTATCCTTCCAGGCACCGGAGATAACGACAACCGCATCTCCAACCTCGTAATCGACAACTACTCCGGCTGGTTTGAAGCCGAGATTTGCCATCTCGTCCTCTGTTAAAGGAACCGGCTTGGATCCCGGGCCAACAAAACCTGTTACACCGCGGGTATTACGCACTACATACCATGTGTCATCGTTCATAACCATGTTAATAAGCACATATCCGGGGAACATCTTTTTGGCAACCTGCTTCTGGGCTCCATTCTTAATCTCGACTACATCCTGCATGGGAACGGATACTTCCAGAATCTGATCCTGAAGGCCTCTGTTCTCAATGGTCTTCTCAATGTCGACCTTTACTTTGTTTTCATAGCCTGAGTAAGTGTGAACTACATACCAATTCGCTTCTGACATAATCTCACCCTATCCCTTATGTGTGTTAGATGATATAGTGCAGCAGGAACACAATCGCTGTGTCTAAGGCTGCAATGATCAGACCTAAAGCGACAGCTCCCGAGATAACGGCCACCGTCTGCTTCTGAAGGGTTGCTTTGTCAGGCCAGATTATCTTTTTGTACTCAGCCTGAAGGCCTTTCCAAAAGCTCTTCTTGGGAGCCTTTGCGGTATTCCCTGTTTCACCCATTCTTTGTCCTCCAAAATGTTCAAGCGAACGCCTGATCCTTTATACTGGCACGGAGATTATTTTGTCTCCTTGTGCATAGTATGTCTCTTACAGAATCTGCAGTACTTCTTAGTCTCCATTCTGTCCGGATGAGTCTTCTTATCCTTGGTCATGTTGTAGTTACGCTGTTTGCATTCTGTACATGCCAGTGTGATTCTTGTGCGCACGACTTCCACCTCCACTTAAATTCAAATTTTTTCAGGCTTCTCCTCATGCTTTTGAGCATAAAAAAAAGACCTAGCTCTTCCATTCGCCCGTCTACTATACCATAAAACCCTGAATTCGTCAATATTTTGTTTTGAGATTCCATTCAGAAAAAAGTTCCGCCTCCTCCCCTTATGCACAAGGAAAAATTTTTGGTGACTTTAAATGGAACAAGAAAATTTTTTCCTTGTGCATCCTTTTTCGGTGACTTTTGGTGGAACAAGAAAATTTTCCCTGGACATACTTTTTCGACGGCTATACTGCCTGGGTTCTGACGCACTCAGCTCCAAAGGGCATTAAGGCCAGCTTAGCCAGCTTAAACTGCTGAAGGCCAAAGGGAATGCCGATGACTGTTACACAGAGCAGAAACCCTATCGCAGCATGTTCCAGAGCCAGCGGAAGACCTGACAGCACGAGCCAGATTAAATTTACTAAAAATGAAACGGCACCTCCGCCGTATCTGACTTCCTTCCCAAAAGGGAAAAAGCTCAGAGAGGCCAGCTTAAAGCACTGAATGCCTACCGGAATGCCTACGATTGTGATGCACCACAGACATCCTGTCAGACACCAGCTGAGACCGCTGAGGCAGCCGCCAAAAATGAACCATAAAATATTCCCAAGACATCCCATCCGTTTCTTCCTTCTTTCTTCTGAACGATTCCTAAATCCTTATGCCTTTTATTTCCACTCAATCCGCTCTGCCTGCAGCTCCCCTGTTTCAGGGTCTTTCCAGACCAGACGCAGATCGGTCAGCCTGTCTCCGCAGCTGCACAGGAATACCTCCACACCGTCTGCCGCCACTGTCTGATCCCAGATTTTCGTTATATTTTCCTGCTTCAGATTTTCAAGCAGAACCTCCGGCTCTGTTGTTTCATCGGGCTTTCTCCTGTCTTCCTGTTTTTTTACTTCCCGAAGCATCTCAAACATGGCGATTTCTTCTCCAGCGTCCTCTGCCTCTGTCTTCTGGCCAAACAGCTGTCCTGTTTCCATCATAATCTGATATTCTTCCGCTATGTTCCCATTTTCCAGCTGGTAGATAAACACCATTCCGTTGCTTGGAAAGATCTCTGTAGAATGCTCCTCCTCCATATAGGACTGGTTCAGCTTCTTCATATCTGCCGCTGCCTCAACAGACCACAAATGTTCCTCTTCCTGGCGGCGCAGCAGCGCGGTTCCCCAAAGGCCATGGATTACTGCCACCCCTCTGTCATCTGTCCTTGGAGTCCAGTTCCCCTCCTCTTCTATCAGCACGCCATCGCTCTGTACAGTATCCAGATAGACACGGCCAGTTCCGTCCGGATCAATCAGAAGCTCTTCTGCCTGTTTCCCAAACGACGGATAATCAGAAATTTCCTCCATCCCTGTTACCTTTCCGGCTACGAAAATCGAGGTTGGGCCGTCCTCTCCTCCAATAATGCTGACAGAATGCACATCCTCCTGTTCCTGCGTCTCTTCCGCCTCTTTTTTTATCTCTGTCTCTGCAGCCGTGTTATTCCCGCCTGTCCTTTCTGCCTGGCAGCCGGTACACATCACAGCTACAGCTGCAAGGATCATCCCCGTTCTGAATTTCATTTTCCCAAACCTCCTGCTCCAGTATCTCTGGCCTCTTCCCACCTGCTCTTTTCTGATTCTTTTCTGTTCTTAATGTATCACACGGGACACAGCGGCTGCAAGGATCAAATTCCTTACATTTTTCCTACAGGAAAGAATTCTTGCAAAAGCAGTTTTTATTTCATAGAATGCAGTTTTTCATAAAAGAGAAAGAGAAGAATCCTGCCGGTCTGGCAAAGATTCTTCTCTTTCTAAATTAAATCAAAAGCTCATAGTTGACTATGTCAAGCAGCTGTCCAAACTTCTCTCCTACCTGATGCATGGTTCCGCAATAGGAAAATCCCAGTTTTTCGTGGAGACGGATGCTGGACTCATTATTAGCTGTAATCACAGAAATGATGGAATGAAGCTTCCCGAAACGGCGGGCTCTCCCCAGCAGTTCCTGCATCAGCGCTTCCCCAATCCCCTGCCTTCTGAAATCCGGCGAAACATAGACAGAAAGTTCCGCTGTTCCTTTGTAGGCCTCATAGGGACGGTATGGGGACAGGCAGGCATAGCCTGCCACGCGTCCGTTCTGCTCTGCTGTGAGCAAAGGATGATATTCACCTCCGTGGGACTGAAACCAGGCCAGTCGTTCCTCATAGGACTGCTCTGTAATGGCAAAGGATGCAGTGGAATTTCTCACCTCATAGTTAAAAATTTCCATCATTTCCCTCACATCCTCCCGGACAGCCGGGCGTATTGTCATATCCATCACTCCTCTTTCTGCTCTGCGTCTTCTGCCTTTTCCAAAGCAGGAGTTTCTTCCTGAATCTCAGCAGTCTCAGGCTCATCAAATTTCTCTGTCCGGGAATTTTCTTCCAGCGCCTCTTCTTCGCCTGCAGGGGCTAAAATATGAGCCATCTGGCCGATCTTTCCAAGGCCTTCTGTATTTTTATTTCTTACCACATAGCCTTCTTCCCAGACACGGCTGATTCGCTCCTTCTCAGCCTCATCCTCCTCATTTTTCAGACTGTAATTCTCCGGATGAGCCTTGGCATCCTCCATCTTTTCCTGGAGAAAGGTCAGAAACTGCTCCTTCTCCTCCTGGCTTTCAAATACCTTTTTCGCTACAAACTGGTAGCCTCCGTCAGCTGTCTTCAAAAGAATCAGGCGTTCCAGCTCCAGAACCTCAGCCAGAGCCGTATACTGATAATGCATCTGTTCCTCTGTCCGGTTAGAACCATACAGATCAAAGCCATCCTCTCTGAGAATCAGATTTACGGTAGGAAAACCTGTCTTTTCCATTTTTTTCAGACCGCTCTTCTTGTAAATCATCCTCTCCTGGTTCTGGAGAGAGGTGAAATAAAGCATAATCCCTCCCAGACCTAAAAACATCACTGAAGAACCAATCGCCGCCGCCAGCGGTGCGCCGGAGGAAAGATTGCCAATCAGAGTCATTGCCAGCAGCGCCAGCATAACGCCCAGCGTAATGTAGCGCGTTTTTTTCTGATCGTGCTTTTTAATGTTCCACTGGATCCACTCTCTGTAATCATCTTTTTCAAGCTGATACGTATATTCCTTCATTTCTAGCTCCTTCCGGAGACGCTGTCCTTTCTTTGGCAAAGGACTGTCTCCAAATTTTCGATTTATCTATCATCATATCGTATTTTTTCGTCTGTGTCCAATGCAAACGGCAGAAAATCATAGAACAAAATTTACAGTTCTTATGACTGGCTGCGTTTTCTGCTCGGTTCGCGCATCTGTTATCCGCCATCCGCGAAAACTCGCCTTCGGCTCAGACACTTCGCTCGGTGGCGGAAATTAACGCGAACCTCTCTTAGAAAGCCTCGCCATCGTCACTTGGCCTGTAAATTTTGTCTGTTTAGCGTCAGTGTACAAAGAATAACGCGCCTCATAGTGGGATAATTATGCCTGCCCTATCGAAATTACGCTCCATGTCCAATGCAGGCAGCGAATACGAACACCTGTTTCACTCCCGCTCCAAGAAGAACCCTGGAACAGATCTCTGCCGTACTCCCTGTAGTATAAATATCATCCACCAGAAGCACCCGTTCCCATGTTCTCACTGTCTCTTTTGCCTCAAAAGCCCCTCGCAGATTTTTCAGGCGGTCTGAGGAGCCCAGTCCTTTCTGTGGATCTGTCTTTTTTACGCGGACAAGCAGCTCCTCCCAGGGAATGCCAAGCTCAGCCGAAAGCTTTTTAGCCAGCACAGCTGCCTGGTTAAATCCCCTGGCTTTCAGTCTGGAAGCATGGACAGGAACAGGCACAATCACCTGGATCCCTGCCTGCTTAAACTGCTTTTCAAACCGAAGAGCCGCCGCTCTGGCGTAAAAATCCAGATACTCTCTCTTGTTATGATATTTGACAGCGGCCATGGACACAGCGGCCCTGTTGTCGTAATTGAGCAGGGCAAAGCCTCGCTCAAAACTCTTTTTCCGGCGAAGGCAGTCCTCGCAGTATTCCTGCTCCCTGCTTTCTATCTCTTTTCCGCACTTCATACAGACCGGGGATGACACAAATGATAACTGTTTCAGACATGCCGGGCAGATAAGACGCCCCTTCGGCATCACCACGCCGCCGCAGACCGGGCAGCGGCGCGGAAAGAGAAGATCCTCTGCCATGCGGCAGGGATATTCAAGAAATGCTTTGATATGATTGTAATTCTTATCCTTCATAGAAACGCCGACTCTCCTACATAAGGCTTTCCTCTATCTCCTGAATTCTGTCTTTTAATCCACAATACCTCTTCTGCTGAGACGCATTATCCACCATAGACTGAAATACCTGTGGAATTCCTACCAGACAGACACAGGACTTGGCCCTGGTGACAGCCGTATAAATCAGATTTCTGGTCATCAGCATCCTGGGCCCTGGATAAACAGGCAGAACGACTGCCGGATACTCGCTTCCCTGGGATTTATGGATGGTAATGGCATAGGCCAGCTCCAGCTCCTCCAGCTGTTTAAAGCTGTATTCCACCATCTTCCCCTCGTCAAACTCCACTGTCATAAGCTCAGAGAAAGCATTAATATCCCGGATTACGCCTACATCTCCATTAAACACGCCGGAGCCCTTATCTACCGGCACGCCGTACCTGTTTCTCAGCTCCCACTCCATCTGGTAATTATTCTTAATCTGCATCACCTTGTCGCCGGTGCGGAAGATGGTTCCCCCGCTCTCCCTCTCCTTTTTCTCCGGAGAAGGCGGATTCAGATACTTCTGGAGAATTTCATTGAGCCGCTCCACTCCCAGAGCGCCTTTTCTCATAGGCGTCATAATCTGGATGTCAAAGGTGTCCGCATGGACGTAACCCGGCAGCTTCTCCTGTACCAGGGTAATCATCGAGCGGACAATGGCATTGGGATCTTCCTGGCGGATAAAAAGAAAGTCCTGGCTTTTCTTTCCCAGGGGAATCTGTCCTCCTTCATTAATCCGGTGGGCGTTCACTACGATATCGCTCTGGGCCGCCTGCCTGAAAATCCTGGTCAGTTTCACCACATGGAAGCACTGGGATTCAATCATATCCCGAAGCACATTGCCAGGGCCTACGCTGGGAAGCTGATCCACGTCTCCCACCAGAATCAGTCGGGTTCCCACATTTACTGCCCGAAGAAGGGAATGCATCAGGTGAATATCCACCATGGACATCTCATCAATAATGATCACATCTGCATCCAGAGGATTTTCTTCATTGCGCTCAAACCTCATGCCTGCATTGGCCATCTTGCTTCTCTCGCCTGCATCTCCCGTCTTCTCCTCCACAGGCGCGCCGGAAAGTTCCAGCAGACGGTGGATAGTCCTGGCCTCAAAGCCGGTGGCCTCTGTCATCCGCTTGGCTGCACGGCCCGTGGGAGCCGCCAGAAGGATATCCAGACCACCCAGTTCAAAATAGCGGATGATCGTATTAATCGTAGTCGTCTTTCCTGTTCCGGGACCGCCTGTAATAATAAGAAGGCCGCAGTTGACTGCCTCTATGACAGCCTGAATCTGAAGCTCGTCCAGTTCAATATTTTCCTGCTTCTGAATCTGCCTGAGACTTTTCCTGATGGATTCTTCCGGCTGATCGCCTGTGATATTCAGATCGTGAAGCATTTTGGCCGTATTCAGCTCTGTGTAATAATACTGGGAGGCATAGACCATCTGTCTTCCCTCGTTCGTCTGTTCCTCCCAGGCTTCCCCGTCTCCATCCAGGCTCTCCGAAAGCTCTTCTGCCTCTTTGGCAGGTTCTTCGTGCGCAGCCTGTTCCCTGCCGGTTTCCTCCCTGAATCGTTTCACCACCAGACGCTTTTCCATCTGCATATCCAGAAGGCGGTTCTCTATCTCCTCCTGCCCCACTCCCAGAAGCTCTGAAGCCTGTTCCATCAGAATCTCCTTTGGAAGATATGTATGGCCATTTCCCGACGCCTTTAAAAGAGTGTACAGAATTCCGCTCTTGATTCTGAAATCAGAGTCTGTCAGGATCCCGGCCTTAGCGGCAATCTCATCCGCCATCTTAAATCCCACTCCCGGAATGTCATCCGCCAGCTTATAGGGATTCTGCCTGATAATTCCATACATGGCCGGGCCGTATTCCCGGTAGATTTTTGCCGCCAGATTCATGGACACTCCATAGTCCTGCAGAAACATCATAGCCTGGCGCATATCCCGCTTTTCCTCAATCTGTTCTGCAATGGACATAGCCATCTTTTCGCTGATTCCCTTAATTTCAGCAAGCCTCTCCGGCTCCTCCTCCATAATCCGGAAGGTATCTTTTTTAAATTTTTTTACTATCCTTGAAGCTAAAGCAGCCCCGATGCCTTTGATGGCACCGGAGCCTAAATAGCGTTCCATGGATACAGTGTCCTCCGGAGGCTTAATCTCATAGCTCTCCACAGACAGCTGTTCCCCGTAAACGGGATGCTCCGTCATATGGCCCGACGCCTCCACAAGCTCTCCCTCGCCAATGTAGGAAAAGTTTCCAACCAGGATATACTCCTCCCCATCGTCAGAGCCTGTGACGCTCAAAACCGTATAACCGTTCTCCTCGTTCCGGTATTTAATTTTCTCAACAAAACCTTTCACTGAAGCCATAGCTGCCCCTAGTCAAAATTTTTGGAACCCTCTCCGTGAAGGAACTCAATAAACTTTCCTGTTCCAATGGCCACTGCTGTCAGCGGATCCTCTGCTATCATGGTAGTAATGCCCGTCTTCTCCTCAATCAGGGCATCCAGGCCGCTGAGTAAAGAGCCTCCTCCTGTCAGCACAATGCCGCGGTCAAAAATATCGGCAGCCAGCTCCGGCGGAGTCCGCTCCAGCACATTGTGAACGGCATCCACAATCTGAAGGGCCGGCTCTCTCAATGCCTCTAAGGTCTCATCGGAAGTAACCACAATGGTCTTTGGAAGTCCTGTCACCAGGTTTCTTCCCCTGACTTCCATAGTCAGCATCTCCGGTCTCTGGTAAGCAGCACCGATATTGATCTTAATCTCCTCAGCTGTTCTCTCACCGATTAACAGGTTGTGCTTCTTTCTCATGTAACGCACCAGCGCCTCATCAAAGTCGTCTCCGGCAATCTTAATCGAGGTGCTGACAACTGTACCGCCCAGGGAAATCACGGCGATATCAGCAGTACCTCCTCCGATATCTACAATCATGTTTCCGCAGGCTTTGGAAATATCAATACCAGCTCCAATGGCAGCGGCTACCGGTTCCTCAATAATCGTTACATCCCTGGCTCCTGCCTGGTAGGTAGCGTCCTCCACTGCCTTTCTCTCCACCTCTGTGGCTCCGCTGGGGATACACACACTGATTCTGGGCTTTCTCAGGGTTCTCTTTCCCACTGCCTTATTAATGAAATATTTCAACATCTTTTCTGTGACTGTATAGTCAGAGATTACGCCCTGGCGAAGGGGACGGACCGCTACGATATTACCCGGTGTTCTTCCGATCATCAGACGGGCTTCCTCTCCGATGGCCTTGATCTCGTTCTTGTCACGATCAATCGCAACAACGGACGGCTCCTTCAGCACAACGCCTTTACCCTTGATATACACAAGGATACTGGCAGTACCCAGGTCGATTCCAATGTCAGTCGGCATCATCATCATCGTTTTTCCTCCTGTTTTTTTGCCATTTATCTATCTGAAAACGATATTCTGGTTTATAAGCAAACTATACCACTTACTATTATATACAACTTCCCCCGCTTTTTAAAGGGTTTTTTCTTTTTTTATGATCTTTATTCTTTTTTTATGGAGCGGTCACACTTTCTTCACAATTATACTCTATACTGTAACCATGTTATCCGAAAGGATGACAGGCCTTTGTTTCAAGTATTGCTTGAAATAAAAAAAGCTTTTTCATACTCATACCGGGCGGTGAAGAGCCGTCCGGCCCCCCTAAGCCAATTTCTTTTTTATATATACCTACCATTCCCAATTTAACAAACAAAACGCCCGCCGGAGTTGAAGCCGACGGGCGTTTTGTTTGTGTTTTCTCTTTTGTCTCTTACTCTTCGCTCACCGTCTTTCCCGGCAGCGCTCCTGTCAGAATGTCCTGGCTGACCTTTGTATAAAACATCTCTTTCACTGTCTCGAAGTCACCAGTCTGCCCCATAATCCACATCAGCTTGACTGCGGCAGCCTCTACTGTCATATCGTAGGCCTGAAGGACATTGTAGCTGTTGACTGCCTTATAGCCTACCTCATAGACCTCTGCGTCGCTTCCCTCTAACATGACCTGGGTGGCGATCACTACGATTTTCCCTCTCTTTGTCAGGTTCTCCAGGCCGCTGAGGAAATTCCTTTTATTATAGAAGGGAATGCCTCCCACACCATAGCTTTCGATAATGATTGCGTCATACCTTTCTCCGATATACTGGAGAATCTCCGGCTCCATTCCGGGAATCAGCTTCAGCACGAACACGCTGGGCTTTAAATGGTGATAAAACCGTACCGTTCCCTTCCTGTCCTCTCCGTCTACATACTGAATAATCCTGTTTTCATCAATAAAAGCTGCCACTGGATAATTAATGCTCTCAAAGGCGCTGTAGCTTTTGGAACGGATTTTTCTGGCTCTCGTTCCCAGAATAGCCTTTCCGTCAAAAACAAGGTAAACGCCTCTTACCCCGTCCCTGGAGGCAAAGCGCAGGCTGTCCATGAGATTTTTCCTGGCGTCTGTAATAGGGGCGCTGATAGGTTTCTGGGAGCCAGTGAGAATAATGGGCTTCTCTGAATTCTGAATGAGATAGGAGAGAGCCGCCGCCGAATAGGCCATGGTATCGGTTCCATGGGTAATGACAAAACCGTCAAAATGGCTGTACTCCTCCCGTATCTCCTCACTGATTCGTATCCAGTGCTCCGGCTGGACATTAGTGCTGTCCAGGCTGAACAGCTGTCTGACAGAAATATGGCAGAATTCTCTGGCCTCCGGAATATAGCTTAACAGCTCCTCTGCCGTGGAGGCGGGAGCCAGTCCATTCTCTGTCTGTACAGAGGCGATGGTTCCTCCTGTGGCAATCAGCAAGATTCGTTTCATACAGTATTTCCTTCCTCTTCATCCCAGTTGTGCATCGGACTCAGTTCTATCGAATACCCGTTATCATCATAGCCGTAAATATAATAATTATATTCCGGCTTCTCTAAAAACTCCACAGAATCTGCAGCCGCTTTTATCTCATCCGCTGTAACAGTTCCTTCCTTTCCTGCTGTCAGATCTGTTATAGCTGTCATCATCTGCACTGCTTCCTCGTTGAACTCTGGATTTCTGGCGGTTACAGAGATAAAATGTACCTCCCCTGTGCCTGTATCGCTTCCGACTACCACAGAAAGCTCCGTTTCTCCGCTTTCATCCCACAGGCTGTAATCATAGTAGGTGTCAAAAAACTCCATCACCGCCCCGTCTCCTGTATCAAACTGGTAATTAGAGCTGGAACAGTTCATGTGAACCTCCAGGCCAAGGTCGTAACCCTGTTCCTTCACCCGTCTTTCCACCTCTGCAAATCGAATTCCGAAATGATTCTCTCCATTGCACCGGAGTCCGGCTGCTTTTATCTCATCCGCATCAAGCTCCACCCATTCGATGGAATCTGCCTCGTTTCCCATACTGTTCTCACCGCTGTCCCAGTTGGCCTCTTCCTGAATCGCATCTTCCCATTCCCAGGTCCCATTTTCCGGATACTCCTGAACGCGATGGGCACCGCTGTCTGACATGAAGTGGACAATCCAGGGAATAAACTGTACTGCCACTCCAAATATAATAAGAAAAGCCGCCACCGGGACTATTTTGGATCTTGATTTTCTGCTGTCTTTCTTGCTGGCAGATGTCTTCTGCCAGGACTCATTCCAGACCGTCTCCTGGCTGCCGGAGGCTTTGGAAACATTCTTCTTCCGGTTCGTTTTCTCAGACTTCTTTGTGGCGTCCTTATAAAGGTCTGCCGCCTTTTCCCTGAAATCCTTCTCCGATACCTTCAGGGCTGTCTGGCTGCGGCCTCCGTTTCTCTCGTTTAGCGCAGTCTGCTGCCCCGGCCTGGTCTCGTTCAGGTAATAGTCCACCTCCCTGATCAGCGGCTTAAATACCAGCTTTTTACACAGCCTGCAGTATCCGGAACCTGTCAGCGGCCGTTCACATACTGGACAAATCTTTTTCTGCATAGGCGCCTCCCCTCTGCGTTAAATCCTGAGACTCCACTCCCGGCAGTCCCACACCTTCGTCACCACATCGCTGTAAAATTCCGGCTCATGGCAGATTAGAAGAATGCTTCCCTTGTACTCCCTGAGAGCCCGCTTCAGCTCATCCTTGGCGTCCACATCCAGGTGGTTGGTCGGCTCGTCCAGGAGAAGCAGATTCGTCTCCCTGTTAATCAGCTTACACAGGCGCACTTTGGCCTGCTCGCCTCCGGAAAGCACCCTCACCTGGCTTTCGATGTGTTTCGTAGTCAGTCCGCACTTGGCCAGAGCGGAGCGAACCTGATACTGGGTATAGGATGGGAATTCCTTCCAGATCTCCTCAATGCAGGTGGTAGTATTGCCGGGAGCCATCTCCTGCTCAAAGTATCCGATTTCCAGGTAGTCTCCCAGAACTGCCTTTCCAGACAGCGCCGGAATCAGTCCCAGTATGCTCTTTAAGAGAGTGGTCTTTCCAATTCCATTGGCTCCCACTAAAGCAATCTTCTCTCCCCGTTCCATGTAAAGGTTCAGCGGCCTGGACAGCGGCTCATCCTGATCGTAGCCAATCACCAGATCCTCTGTCTCGAAAATACATTTTCCGGATGCCCTGGCCTCCAGGAAATGAAACTCTGGCTTCGGCTTCTCCTTAGCCAGCTCAATCACATCCATTTTATCTAACTTCTTCTGGCGGGACATGGCCATGTTTCTGGTGGAGACTCTGGCTTTATTTCTGGCCACGAAATCCTGAAGCTCTGCAATCTCCTGCTGCTGTCTCTTGTAGGCTGCCTCCAGCTGGGCTTTCTTCACCTCATAGACTTCCCGGAACTTATCGTAATCTCCCACATAGCGGTCAAGTCTCTGGTTCTCCATGTGGTAAATAATATTGATCACGCTGTTTAAGAACGGAATATCGTGGGAAATGAGGATAAATGCGTTCTCATATTCCTGCAGATAACGCTTCAGCCACTCAATATGCTGCTCGTCCAGGTAGTTGGTCGGCTCGTCCAGAAGAAGAATATCCGGCTTCTCCAGAAGGAGTTTTCCAAGGAGTACCTTGGTTCTCTGTCCGCCGGACAGCTCTGTCACATCCTTTTCCATACCGATGTCAGCCAGGCCCAGAGCCCGTCCCACCTCGTCTACCTTAGCATCAATAGTGTAGAAATCGTGAGCCATCAAAAGATCCTGGATGGTTCCAAGCTCTTCCATCATGGCCTCCATCTCTCCCTCCGGCGCTTCTCCCAGGCGGTCGCAGATGCCATTCATCTGCTCCTCCAGCTCAAACAGGAAGGAAAAGGCGCTTTTTAACACCTCTCTGACTGTCATACCCTTCTCCAGCACAGAGTGCTGATCCAGGTATCCCACCCGGATCCTCTTCGCCCACTCTACCTTGCCTTCATCCGGCTGCAGCTTTCCTGTAATAATATTCATAAAGGTAGATTTTCCCTCTCCATTGGCTCCGATGAGGCCAATATGCTCTCCCTTTAACAGGCGGAAGGACACGTCGTGGAAAATCGCCCTGTCTCCAAATCCATGGCTTAAATGTTCTACGTTTAAAATACTCACTGTTTTTCTCCTTTGTTTCTCATCCTTACAGCTTTATTTTACCTGAACTGCCCGGTTCTGTCCAGCCAAGACGCCCCTTAAAATCCTCGTATCCGAACTCTCTTATTAAAATCTCCTCCCCCTCTCTGTTTTTCCACACGATTGATGGCAGACGCATGCCGTTGAAAGTATTAGTCTTCACCATGGTATAGAGAGCCATATCTTCGAATACCACCTGTTCTCCCTCTGACAGCGGGTGGTCGAAGGAATAGTCTCCAATCACGTCTCCTGCCAGGCAGGTAGGGCCGGCCAGGCGGAAGGTGTACTTCTTCTCTCCCGGCATTCCGGAAAAGCGTACCGGCGGCCGGTATGGCATTTCCAGCACATCCGGCATATGGCAGGCTGCAGAGGCGTCTAAAATAGCGATATCTATTCCATTTTTCATGGTTTCCAGCACAGAGGAAACGAGAAAGCCTGCGTTCAGAACCACTGCCTCCCCCGGTTCCAGATAGACCTCCACATCATAGTGTTCCCTGAAATGCCGGATGATTTTCTTTAACCGTTCCACATCATAATCTTCTCTGGTAATGTGGTGTCCGCCGCCAAAATTGACCCACTTCATCTGCCCCAGATATCTGCCAAATTTCTCTTCAAAGTCCTGAACTGTAGTCTCCAGATCGTCGGAGTTCTGCTCACATAATGTGTGGAAATGAAGGCCGTCAAGCAGAGGCAAAAGCTCCTCGTCAAACTGCTCCTTCACTGTTCCCAGACGGGAACCGGGAGCACAAGGGTCGTAGATAGCATGTCCCTCCTGGGTGGAACACTCAGGATTTACCCTGAGTCCCACAGATTTTCCCTCTCTCTTTGCCCTTTCTCCGTACCGCCTCAGCTGAGCCGGAGAATTGAACACAAAATGATCCGCATACAATAAAAGTTCCTGGAACTCATCCTCCTGGTAGGCAGGAGAAAAAACGTGAGTCTCTCCTCCAAATTCTTCCTTCCCGAGCCTTGCCTCACAGAGGCCGCTGGCTGTCGTTCCGGCCAGATACCGGCCCATCAGAGGATAGGCAAAAAATCCGGAAAACGCCTTCTGGGCCAGCAGGATTCTGCATCCTGTATCCTCCTGAATCGCCTTCAAAAGCTCCAGGTTTTTCACCAGTCTGCTTTCATCAACCAGAAAATAGGGGGTCTTAACAGCTTCTGCTCTCTTCATCCGTTTCTCTCCTTTATATGTCTCCTCTATCACATAAAGCTGCGTTCTTTGCAGAAGGATACTCTGGTTCCTCCGAAAAAACGCAGCTTTTCTGCAGTCTCTATTTCTTTTGCGGATTTATCCTGCTTAATCTACCAGCACAGGCTCATGGGACTCTCTCCAAGGCAGTCCCCACTTGTTTAACGCATCCATAAACGGATCCGGATCAAACTCTTCCATGTTGTAAACACCTGGCTTCTGCCATTTTCCTGTCATAACCATCATGGCTCCAATCATGGCCGGAACTCCTGTAGTATAGGCAACTGCCTGGGAGCCTACCTCCTTGTAGCACTCCTCGTGATCGCAGATATTGTACAGATAATAATTCTTTTCCTTTCCGTCCTTCTTGCCGCGGAAAATACAGCCAATGTTGGTCTTTCCCTTGGTTCTCGGGCCCAGAGAGGAGGGATCCGGAAGCACTGCCTTTAAAAACTGAAGAGGAATAATCTCTTTTCCCTCATACATAATCGGTTCAATCGAAGTCATTCCCACGTTCTCCAGGCATTTTAAATGGGTAAGGTAGCTCTGGCCGAAGGTCATAAAGAAGCGGATTCTCTTGATTCCCGGAATATTTAAAGCCAGGCTCTCAATCTCCTCGTGGTGAAGCAGGTACATATCCTTCTCTCCTACCTCCTCGAAATTGTATACCCGCTTGATCTCCATAGGCTCTGTCTCTACCCAGCGGCCATCCTCCCAGTAGGAGCCTTTAGCAGAAACCTCGCGGATATTAATCTCCGGGTTAAAGTTAGTAGCAAATGGGTAGCCGTGGTCACCGCCATTGCAGTCTAAAATATCAATGTAATTGATTTCGTCAAACTCATGCTTTAAGGCATAGGCCGAAAATACACTGGTTACACCCGGATCGAATCCGCTTCCTAAGAGGGCTGTAATTCCGGCCTCCTCAAACTTCTCTCTGTAGGCCCACTGCCAGCTGTACTCAAACTTGGCTGTGTCCTCCGGCTCATAGTTGGCCGTATCTACATAATGAGTCTTTGTGGCAAGGCAGGCGTCCATGATAGTCAGATCCTGATATGGAAGGGCCAGGTTTAAGACTACATCCGGCTTTACCTGGTTAATCAGGGCAATTAACGCATCCACATCATTGGCATCTACCTGAGCCGTTGTAATCTTGGCGGAGGTGGTTCCCTGAAGCTTCTCCTTTAAAGCATCACATTTTGATTTTGTACGGCTGGCAATGCAGATCTCCTCAAATACCTCACTGTTCTGGCAGCACTTGTGAACTGCTACAGAAGCTACTCCTCCGCATCCGATAATCAATACTTTTCCCATGATTGTTTCTCCTTTTCCTGTTTTTTATTTTGTTGTATTTTTTATGTTAATTTGTGCTTTTCCTGATCCTGCCTCTGAAGGGCTAAAACCATCTCCCTGACAATTTTACAGGCCGCCGCTGTGGAGGCTCCGCTCAGATCATAGTGGGGGCTTAATTCATTCACATCGCATCCTGCGATATAAGCCCGCTCGCATACCATGGTCACAGCCCGCCTCAGCTGTTCAAAGGTAACGCCTCCCGGCTCCGGGGTCCCGGTTCCCGGAAAGACAGACGGATCCATCACATCCAGATCCACTGTAAAGTAGACAGGGCGTCCCTTTAACTGCTCCAGCGTCTCCTCAAGTCCTGTGAAGTCAAAAGGATGCAGGCAGGTGTGTTCCTTCGCCCACTGAAATTCTCTTCTCTCGCCGGATCGGATTCCAAACTGGAAAATCCTTCCGTCTCCTGTCAGCTCCCAGCAGCGCCGAATCACGCAGGCGTGGGACAGCGGTTCTCCCAGATAGTCCTCTCTCAAATCTGTGTGGGCATCAAAATGGATCATGGCTGCATCTGGATATTTTTTGTGTACAGCCCGGAAACTTCCAAGGGTTACCAGATGTTCTCCTCCCAGCATGAAGGGACGCTTTCCAGCCTCCAGAATCAGCTCCGTCCTCTCCTCAATATCTGCCAGCGCCTGCTTCGGATCTCCAAATCTGAGTTCCAGATCTCCGCTGTCCATAACCAGACTGTCCTCCAGATCCCTGTCCTGATAGGGACTGTAGGTCTCAAGGCCGTAAGATTCCCGGCGTATCGCCTCACTTGCAAACCTGGTTCCCGGCCGGAAGGAGGTAGTGGAATCGAAGGGAGCGCCGAACAGGACTGTATCTGCCTGCTCAAACTCTGCATCAAATCCCATATACACGGAAATGTTAGGGGGCAGGATCTGCATCTGTCTCTTTTCTTCTGACATAAATATCTCCTCTCTGTGTTCTGTATCAGGCTGTTTCCAGTCCGCCGCTTCTACTCTACCGCCTCCAGCATCTGCTCCACATAAGCCGGCAGATAAAAGGCTCCCTTGTGAAGAGTCGTCGTGTAGTAGCGGCATGAAAGACCTCTTAAATTCCAGGCAGTCTCCTTTAAATCCTTTAAAGGGTGGTATTTCTTGGAGGCAAAGCCAAACAGCCAGTGGCCGGACGGATAAGTCGGAATGTGGGCCTGGTATACGCGGCTCACAGGGAAAGACTCTACAATCCTTTTGTGAGCCCTCTGGCAGGCCTCTGCATCAGCCGGATAAAAGGGACTCTCGTGCTGATTTACCATGACGCCGTCCTCATGGAGAGCCTTAAAGCAGCTGCCATAAAACTCTCTGGTAAACAGTCCCTCTCCCGGCCCAAACGGATCTGTGGAATCCACGATAATCAAATCATACCTGTCCTCACAGGAACGGACGAAACGGACTCCGTCCTCATAGTGAATGGAAACCCTTGGATCATCCAGGCAGCAGGATGTCTTAGGCAGGTATTTCCTGCACACTTCCACCACCAGCTCGTCAATCTCCACCAGATCGATATGCTCAATCTCCGGATATCTGGTCAGCTCCCGAATCACTCCTCCGTCTCCGGCTCCAATCACCAGCACCTGTTTCACTGCCGGATGGACTGCCATGGGCACATGGGTAATCATCTCATGATATATAAACTCGTCCTTTTCTGTCAGCATCATATATCCGTCCAGTGTCAGAAAACGCCCGAATTCCGGTGAATCGAACACATCAATGCGCTGAAACTCACTTTTTCCGCTGTAAAGCTGGCGATCCACACGGATAGACAGCTTCACATTGGGAGTCTGCTCCTCTGAAAACCAGTATTCCATCCTGTTCTCCTCTCTTCTGCTTCTCTATTTCTCTTATCATTTTCCGTTAACGGCTTCCCTTGATGACATTCAGCTGAAGGATATCTGGATCCTCCGGGCCTGTCATGGTACAGCCCTTTTCCTTTGCAAAGGCGATGTAAGTCAAAATTTCTTCTGTAATTCTCTCACCAGGCGCCAGAATCGGGATCCCCGGCGGATAGCACATGACAAACTCGCTGCAGATATACCCTGCTGTCTCCTCAATGGGCAGAGACACTTTGTCTGCGTAAAAAGCATCCTGGGGAGAAACTGCCACCTGGGGATCAATGTACTCCGGAACTGCCATGGCAGCGCCTGTCGTTCCAAACCTGCGTTTTATCTCCGCCAGAGCGCTGACTAACCGCTCGATATCCCGCTGCCTGTCTCCGATAGAAAGGTAGGCCAGAAGATTGCCCAAATCTCCAAATTCAATCTGAATGTCGTATTCGTCCCGCAGGAGATCATAAACCTCGATTCCTGCCAGGCCGATATCCAGGGTGTGGACAGAAAGCTTTGTCACATCGAAATCGTAAATACTGTCTCCATTCATCAGCTCCCTGGAAAAGGCATAGTAGCCGCCAATGGCATTGATTTCCTTTCTGGCATCCTCGGCCATCCTTACGACTCCGGCGAAGGCTTCCCTCCCCCTGAGAGCCAGATTTCGTCTTGAGATATCAAGACTTGACAAAAGCAGGTAGGAGCCGCTGGTGGTCTGGGTCAGGTTAATGATCTGGCGCACATGGCCCTCGTTCATGGACGGACCTGTTAAAAGCAGAGAGCTCTGGGTCAGGCTTCCGCCAGATTTGTGCATGGAAACAGCTGCCATATCGGCTCCTGCCGCCATGGCAGATACAGGCAGATTTTCTCCGAAATAAAAATGAGTTCCATGGGCCTCGTCTGCCAGGCACAGCATTCCGTGGCTGTGGGCCAGCCGGACAATTTCCCGAAGATTGGAACAGATGCCGTAGTAGGTCGGGTTGTTCACCAGAACTGCCCTGGCATCAGGATTCTCCTTAATGGCTCTCTCTACCTGCTCCACCTTCATTCCAAGCGGAATTCCCAGGCGCATATCACATTCCGGATTTACATAAACAGGAACTGCCCCGCACAAAATCAGGGCGCCGACCACACTTCTGTGGACGTTTCTGGGAAGAATAATCTTGTCTCCCCGCTTTACTACGGACAGAATCATACTCTGCACAGCTGAGGTGGTTCCTCCCACCATCAGAAACGCGTGGGCTGCTCCAAACGCCTCGGCTGCCAGCTGTTCTGCCTCTGCAATTACAGAAACCGGGTGGCACAGATTGTCAAGGGGCTTCATGGAATTCACGTCGATTCCCACACACTGCTCTCCTAACAGTCTCACTAATTCCGGATTTCCTCTTCCCCTTTTGTGTCCCGGCACGTCAAAGGGGACAACCCTCATCTGCTTAAAACGCTCCAGCGCCTCAAAAATCGGCGCTTTATCCTGAGTCAGCTCTCTCACCTTTTTCTCCTCTCTCCCTCTTTCTTTTCTGCATCTGTACTTTTAACGCCCAGAATGATAAATATTTCTTCCGCTGAAGATCTCTATCATTTCCCGCCGCAGACTGTGCATAATCTCCAGCCTCACGGTGGGCGGAAGCTCATAAATATCTGTCTTAAACAGATAATTCTGTAAATCCACCTCTTTGACCATCATCTTCGTGTGGAACAGATTTGCCTCATATACGTTAATATCCACGGCGTCATAGCGCCTCCTGATTTCCGGATCAATATAGTCCTGTATGGAGGCCACATGGTGATCCATGAACAGCTTTCGCCCGTCCACATCCCTGGTAAAGCCTCTGACCCTGTAATCCATGGTAATAATATCTGAGTCAAAAGAGCGGATCAGATAGTCCAGGGTGGAGAGTGGTGTAATCTCCCCGCAGGTGGCCACGTCAATATCCACCCGAAAGGTAGCCAGGCAGGTCTCCGGATGATACTCCGGGTAGGTATGAACCGTAACATGGCTCTTATCCAGATGAGCTAGCTGCATCTCCCCGGCTGGAACCATGGTTTTCTCTGCAATCAGAATCGTTACCGAAGCCCCCTGAGGATCGTAATCCTGTTTTGCAATATTTAATACCCTGGCCCCAATCATATCTGTCAGGCTGGTAAGAATGCCTGTCAGGCGCTCGGAATTGTACTGCTCGTCAATGTAAGCGATGTAATCTTTCTGTTCCCTGGCTGTCTTTGCATAACAGACATCATAAATATTAAAGCTCAGAGATTTTGTCAGGTTATTAAACCCGTACAGCTTCATCTTTTCCCCCATGGTTTTCTCCTTTGCAAAGCTGAATTTAATCATAAATCACTCTATATTACATTTCCTATGTCACAAGAAAGAAGCTCGCGGAGCGTTTTTTATTTCACAGGACTTTCCTAATGACAACAAAAAAACAGGGACTGCACGCTCTTCGCGTACAATCCCTGCGATTATATTTCATCCATGTATGATATTTCTGCGAGCCGCTCCGAATCTGATTCTGATTCTGAATACAGCTTTCCCGCAGAAGCTTTTCTCCTGACAAGTCTGATTCTATGATGTGCCTGTCATTTACGGCACTTTTTCAGTCTTTCTATGCAGAATGTCTATCTTCCCAGGTGCTCCTCTCTTTGGAAGCTGCCTGTGGCTTTCATGGAATTTGAAGTCCAGAGTCTATATAGCAAATATCTCACTTTTACTACTCTTATTGACCGTTTCACAAGTGGTTGTACGCATATGCGTATCGGTTATAAAGTAACCAACTTATAAAATTTGAGCTTCTAACTCAATCAATAAGGCAACAAAATGTTACCAGTTCGGCACTTGCCCCGGCTGTCCGTATGGCCTTGACTCCTCCCGGAGTGGGCAATAAATATTTGCATGGAAGTTTTGCTCTTACTCTAATCCCATGACGCGTTTACTATATCGGATTTCAAAACATTTGTCAATCATTTTCTGTTTCGAGAGCCATGGAAAGCAGTTTTTCCCGGCTGTTTCTCTCCGGTTCTTCCAGAACTGCCGCAAACAGTCTCGAAAGCGTCTCTCCGATTGCTTTTCCCGGCTTTATCCCTGCTTTCAGCAGATCATTTCCCGTTATCTCCATATCCTTCATGCGGATACAGTCCCCCCGTTCCCGAATCTGAAGACATTGTTTTTCTGTCTGTGCCGTCAGCTCTCTGTTCTGAGGAAACAGAACATTTTCAAATATGAGAAATGCATCAAACAGCCAGTCCTCCATCTGGCTCATAACCCTTCTCACATCTGCCTCCTTTTCCGGAAGAGGACAGCCTGCAAAGGCTGTCAGGGTCTTCACACTTCGGGTAGTGTGATTGTCCAGCTTCAGCTCTCTGAGAATCTTTTCTGCCCGCTTTTCCCCCATATGGGCCAGCAGGGCCCCGTACCGGAAATATTTTTCCGCAGGAAGTTCAGCGCTTCTTCTGAGGCGTTCAGTCAAATCAATCCCCTGGCTTTCTGCCTCTGAAAATATTTCCGGAAAAGAAGCCGTCATATAGGGACACATGCCGGTCTGTTCCATGGCCAGAACTCCCTGGGGATTTCCAGAAAGCAGCGTCTTTGTAAGCTCTGTCTGAATCCTCTCCTTGCTCACATGAGACAGATTGGGCGCAATCTTTGAAAGAGCCTGCCAGGTTTCCTCCTCAATGGAAAAATTTAACTGGGCGGCAAATCTGACTGCCCTCATGATTCGCAGCGCGTCCTCTGTAAAACGCTCCATGGCGTTGCCTACGCAGCGGATCCGGCCGGCCTCTAAATCCTCCAGACCTCCGAAAACATCCACCAGACCTGTCTCATGGCTGTAGGCCATAGCATTGATAGTGAAATCGCGGCGGCGCAGATCTTCCCTTAAATCGGCTGTAAACTCCACCTCTTTTGGATGGCGTCCGTCCTCATACTCTCCGTCAATCCGGTAGGTGGTAATCTCATAACCCACGTGATCGCGGATCACGGTAACGGTTCCGTGCTGAAGTCCTGTATCTACCGTCTTTCCAAATACTGCCTTCACCTGCTCCGGACGGGCTGAGGTAGTAATATCCCAGTCCCCGGGCTTTCGTTTTAAAATCGTGTCCCGTACGCAGCCGCCTACGGCAAAGGCCTCGTAGCCCTTTTCCCTCAGCTTTCTCAGAATCCACTCCACCTGCGGCGGCAGAGCGATCACAAACCCGGCCTTCTGGCTGCCGGAATAATCATGGTTCATATATTTTTTCTCTTTCTAAAATCCTTTTTCTGTTTTTTCTTACATCGTTCATCAGAAACCTGGCTTTCTGAATAAAAAACGCCGCAAAGCAGCAGATATCTCTGCCCCCTGCAGCGTTTTCATGTTCTGTTTTCTCTGTTTTTCCCAGAACTTTATTTTAGTATGCCTTGCCCCAGTAAACCATCTTTGTGGCCGGTTTTCCACAGCAGACACAGGTATCAGCTACCTGTTCCTGGTTAAACGGCATACATCTGGAGGTGACGCCTGCGATCTCCTTTAACTTGTCCTCGCACTCCTGGCAGCCGCACCACATAGCGCGGATAAAGCCTGGCTTATTGTCTGCCAGATCTTTCATCTCATCCAGATTGGAAGCTGTGTAGGTGTGGGCATCTCTGTGAGCCTTAGCCCGCTCAAACATATCGCGCTGAATGGTATCAAGAAGCTCTGTCACCTTCTCTTTGATCTCGTCTAAGGATACTGTCATCTTCTCATGGGTGTCGCGGCGGACTAATACAGCCTGGTTGTTCTCCAGATCCTTCGGTCCGATTTCCACACGCACCGGGATTCCTCTCATCTCGG
The DNA here is from genome assembly GCA_027698105.1 of Lachnospiraceae bacterium AM93-12TA. GTDB lineage: Bacteria > Bacillota > Clostridia > Lachnospirales > Lachnospiraceae > Otoolea. The sequence goes on along the minus strand of JAQERH010000017.1, from coordinate 25,219 downwards.
ACTCGCTGAACTTCCAGCCCGGACTCTTATCAGAATCGTCTACCTTTACGCTGAATCCGGAAAGCACATCCTTTAACTGGTATGCCTTGTCCAGAACGCCCTCTGCCTGCTGGCGGATAGGCACAATTACTACCTGGGTCGGAGCAATTCTCGGCGGCAGCACGAGACCGTTGTCATCGCCGTGAACCATGATAATGGCTCCAATGAGACGTGTTGTCATTCCCCAGGAGGTCTGGTGTACATATTTTAACTTGTTGTCTTTATCAGAAAACTGGATTCCAAAGGCCTTGGCAAAGCCGTCACCAAAGTTATGGCTGGTTCCAGACTGGAGAGCCTTTCCATCGTGCATCAGGGCCTCAATGGTATAGGTAGCCTCAGCTCCTGCAAACTTCTCCTTGTCTGTCTTTCTTCCGCGGACAACCGGCATTACCAGCACTTCCTCACAGAAATCAGCATAGAGATTCAGCATCAGCTCTGTTCTCTCCTCTGCCTCCTCTGCTGTGGCATGGGCTGTGTGTCCCTCCTGCCATAAGAACTCCCTGGAACGCAGGAACGGCCTTGTTGTCTTCTCCCAGCGTACAACAGAGCACCACTGGTTATAGAGCTTCGGCAAATCTCTGTAGGACTGAATATCTCTTGCATAGAAATCGCAGAACAGAGTCTCAGAAGTCGGGCGTACGCACATTCTCTCCTGAAGAGGCTCCAGTCCTCCGTGTGTAACCCAGGCTACCTCAGGGGCAAATCCCTCTACATGATCCTTCTCCTTCTGAAGCAGGCTCTCCGGAATGAACATAGGCATGTATACATTCTGAACGCCTGTCTCTTTGAAACGCTTATCTAATTCCTTCTGGATGTTCTCCCAGATTGCGTATCCGGCAGGTTTAATTACCATACATCCCTTTACGCTGGAGTAGTCAACTAACTCTGCCTTTTTTACCACGTCTGTGTACCACTGGGCGAAGTCCACATCCATGGAGGTAATGGCTTCTACTAATTTTTTGTCCTTTGCCATGACAATTCTCCTTTTAGTGAAATATTTGGTGGAATGATAAAATAAAAAAACCGCCCGATCCCCACTAAAATAGGGACCGAACAGTCTGTGCTGTCGGCGGTACCACCCTGATTAACCGGGCATGCCGGTTCTCTTTCGCTCCGTTAACGCCGGAAATACGTTGCACTTTCGCAATAAGGAAATGACAGGGGTCTTCTGTTCCTGCCAGGCCGGGATTTTCATCCGCTTCGTCTCCTGCTGCCTCATGCACAGCTCCGAGGAAGGTTCAATCCTGAGTGACACAGGGACGTTCCACCATCCGCCCCCTCTCTGGAAGTGTGTCAGAATCTACTGGGCCTCTTCACAGCCATTTGTCTACTGCTGATTTTACGCTGTAGCCAGTGCTTTGTCAAGAGTCTAGTTCGCCAGGACCACGCAAACTTTTCCCTTCTTCCCGGTTGATAAAAACAGAAATGTGTAGTATTATCTATACATCTTACAAAAAAACTCAAGATTTTCCGAAATCTTGAGTTTAAATTCTTATTGGAGGAATCTCGCTATGGATTTGACTTGCTACAACTCCTACTATGAAGTGAATCTGTCTGTTCTGGAGGAAAACTTTAAAAAAATTTCCCGCTTCGTCTCCCCGGCCCAGATTATCCCTGTGCTGAAAGCAGACGCCTACGGCATGGGCGCCCTGGAAATTGCAAAAACTCTCACAGAGCGCTGCGGCTGCAAAACCCTGGCCTGCTCCCAGACCTATGAGGGACTGGTTCTGCGGGAAGGCGGCATTACTGACGCGGAAATTCTGATTATGGGGCCCGTGCTCCACGACACTCTCCCCCATGCGGTTCACTGGGATATGCAGATCCCCCTGTTCACCCCGGAGCGTGTACACTCCCTTTCCAGGGAGGCTGCCAGACAGGGAAAGACAGTAAAAGCCCAGATTAAGATCGAAACCGGGCTGAACCGGATCGGCGCATGGCCCGGAAAGCAGCTTCAGGAGGTCATCGACGCCCTCCACCAGTGCCCCAATATTCAGGTGGTAGGCGCCTTCACCCATTTTGCCCAGGCAGAGACGCCGGACGATCCTTTCACCATGGAACAGTTCGCTGTATTTAAGGAGGGCATTGCCCAGCTCAAAGAGGCCGGCTTCCAGCTGTCCTATATCCACTGCTGCAATACCGGCGCCTCTGAGTGGTACAAGGAGGCTCTGGATTTTTCCACCCATATCCGGGCAGGCAGTCTGGTGTTAGGCTACAGTGATATTGCCGATGGATCCAATCCCATTGGACTGCAGGAAATGCTGTCCTGGCGGACTACCGTCAGCTTTATCCGCCATGTGGAGCCAGGCGAAACAGTCAGCTATGATCGGCTTTTCAAGGCAGAAAAGCCCACAGATATAGCAGTCGTCTCTGTAGGCTTCGCCGACGGTATTCTGTGCGCCATGGCTCGCAGCCACGGTCCGGTACTGGTAAATGATCAGCGCGCCCACTATATTGACACCTGCATGGACCAGTGTTTTGTAGACATCACGGGGCTTGACTGCAAAGTGGGCGATCCGGTGACGCTCTGGGGATATTCCCCCAGCGGCAACGCCTTCCTGTCTCCTCAGGAGCTGTCAAAATACGGCCAGGTGTATACCTCCTATACCTCCCAAAGGCCGGATCGGATTGGACGTGTCTACATCAGATAAAAGGAGGCTTATTTTTCTATGAAGCAGGCTTTTACAATAGCGGCCATCGGTTCAGGCGGAAAGACCACCGCTCTCAGAGAACTGGCCCGCCAGATTTCCGACAGGGCAGAAAAAGCATCCATCCTTTTGACTGCAACGACCCATATGTATCCTGTTCTCCCTCCGGAAAGCCGGATTCTGCTGATGGATCCAGAGGAAGAAGTGCTGTGCTCAGAGCTGTCAAAGCCTGGGATTGTCTGCGCTGGACGGACGGCCCGCGAAGGAAAGATGACTGCCATAAAGCCAGAGCTGCTGGCTGCGGCTGCTCAGACGGCCTCTGTCATCCTCTGCGAGGCAGACGGCTCCCGCCGTCTGCCTCTGAAGCTTCACCATGATCAGGAGCCGGTTCTCCCGCCTCAGACGAATCTCTGTCTCATTACAGCCGGGCTGTCTGCTCTGGGGCGGGCAGTCCGGGACTGTGTCCACCGATATGAGCTGAATCCTGTCTGGAAAGAGCGCCCCGATACCAGGATCGGCGGAGAGGAGCTGGCTTTCTGCGTGCTTGACGCCGTATCCTCTGTCACTACGACGAAGGGACAGGGCCGCAGCGTCTGCCTTACAAAAGACAGGATCCGGATTCTTCTCAATCAGTCAGACTGCCTGTTTCACTCGGGACGCCTGGATGCCTCGCTGGCTGTCCTTCAGACAGAAGCCTCTGCTGCCGCAGAAATTTTGAATAAACATGGTCTTTCCTGCAAAGTAGGAAGTCTTTCCGAGGACAGCTCTTTTCTCCTGGAGTGGATCTGTTCCTCCGCCTGGCTATAACAGGCGGATCTGTCTGCGGGAGGCAAGCCCCAGCAGTGCTTCCAGCACTCCGCCGGCCACAGCGTTGGCCTTATCAGACACTGTGCCGCAGAACCCGGCCTGCTCCAGGCGCGGGTCAATATCTGCAATTTTAAGACCTTTTTTCACTGGAAAACCTTCCCGGATGAGTCCCCTCAGCACTCCGTCCAGGGAGGCTTTCACCGAAGTCCCCTCTATCATGGCAATGGTCTGCCCTTTCTTTACAATCGTTCCAATGTCAATCCAGTTTCCAGACTCATCCTTTACAAAAGAAAGCCGGCCGTCTGCAGGGGCGTGAATCACCCGTTCCGCGCCAAACCCTTCTATCTCTCCTGGAATTCCTGTATTCGGAATAGCCTGGCCTTCCCAGATAACCCGCCCTAAAAAATGGCCTCTCATGGTTTCTATCACTGCGTCCACATCCGCTCCTGCGGTAAATCCGGGCCCAGTTCCAATGGTAATCGGAGCCATAGAGCGGCTGGTTCCCAGATTTCGTTTTGCCAGAATCACATCGATCAGCGCAGCTGGCTGAAACTCCCGGACACAGGAAGCTGTTTCATCCACTAGAAGAGGAACCGCTCCCCGCGACCAGATCTCTGCTGCCTGCCCCGGTGTCCCTGCCAGGCGGCAGCTTACTCCCTCCACCTGGGTTTCCCCTGTCCATACAGCCTCACAGAAAGAAGCGCGGCGGCGGATGGCCGACGGACTCCTACACTCTAAAGCTGCCACCCGAAAGCCGCTGTGGTACAGGCGCAGAATCACTCCTGTGGCCAGATCTCCGGCTCCCCGCACCAGAATCCAGGGCCTTGTTTCCGATGGTTCAATATATTCAGGGAAATACCGGCCTGCCATTGCGTCCAGCTGCCCTTTCGCCTCCCGTTCAAAGGCCCGGTAGCGTTTCAAAAGGCTTTCTGCCTCCATAGTCAGCTCTGCTCCTCCTCCGTTTTTCCCCCCGATTTTTTTATTTAAAAGGGAAATTTCAAGCTCCCTTTCACAGTTTTTAATCATGGTCCAGGCCTTGCTGTAACTCATGCTCATATCAGCCGCGCTCTTTCTCAGGGAACCAAACCGTTCTACCCTCTCCAGCAGGCTGGCGGCCCCAGGGCCGAAAGCCTTATTTTCTCCTTTCAGCCGGAATATCAGCTGAAGACTCAACTGTTTTTTCACTGTACTCCTCCCTGTTTTCTGCCTGCCGTTCTGCTTTTTCTGCTTTCATCTAAGCTCTTTATCATTTCCTTTAATTCCTCTGCATATTTTTTGGAAACCATAGAAGGATTGGCCTGCAGCGCATACTGCAGAAACTCTGCTCTCCTGCTTCGAAGAGCAGAAAGTGCTGCTTCCAGTTCTGCGCGTTTTTCTGAAATTCTGTCTTCTGCATCCATCTTCAGCAGAGCTGTCTGGACTCTGATATCCTCCAGTTCCTGACGGATTCGGTTTGCCGCCTCCAGCGAACGTCCGAGATCCAGGGCTGCTCTCATGCATACAGAAGTATCCCAGAGAAAAACGACCGTCACAGCTGACACCAGACACAGTTCCGGTAAAACTGGAATTCCGCAGATAAGCTTTGCAATAGGCCTGTGAATCACATGAGTCATAAAGATTGTCAGAAATCCCCAGGCAATAGAGGAACTGAGACAGATATAACCGTGAAGATTGAATTTCTGGCGGCTGTAATCCCAGTATCGTATCTTAAATAACTGCTCCATTGCCCATCCGACTACATATTCCAGAAGAGTTGCCCCTGCAAAGCCTGACAGCCAAGTAAGAAAGAGACTATCCTGAAATGGCCTGGAAACGATCAGCATCATCAGTGCGCCACTTCCATACAGAGGAAGCAGCGGAAGCCTTAAAAAGCCCCTGTTTACCGGATGCCGCTCTCTGGCTGAAACATAAAACGATTCAAATATCCATCCCAGAAAGCTGTAGCAATAAAAAAAGGCAAGCCATTGATACCACGTATATAAATCCATATATCCTCCAATGCAGTTTTCTGTTTTTCCTGTTTCATTTACATCGTCAGTATATCACAGCCTGGTTCCTTTGGCTATCTCAAGGGCAATTATCTGACCTTTCCCTCCTTTTTTAGCAGCAAGAAGCGTTCATCTTTTGAAAAAATAACGGCTGTCCGGCATGGGACATCTATGCTATAATATCGTCAGACATGTATTTTTCAGGAGGTCGTTTTTTATGAAGCTGATGCGGACAGAGGACGCGGTAGGGCAGGTGCTCTGCCATGACATTACGCAGATTATTAAGGGTGTCACCAAGGACGCTGTATTCCGGAAGGGCCATATCATCCGGCCGGAGGATATTCCGGTGCTTTTAAGTGTGGGAAAGGAACACATCTACATCTGGGAAAACGACGAAACCATGCTCCACGAAAATGAAGCAGCCAAAATTCTCTGCCAGCTCTGCCAGGGTCCCGGCATGAAAGCTTCTGAACCCAAGGAAGGAAAAATTGAGCTGACTGCCGAGTATGATGGTCTCTTTCTGGCTGACACGGAGCGGCTTCGCCGAATCAACGCTCTGGGGGAGATGATGATCGCTTCCAGGGCCGGAGGCTTTCCTGTGAAAGCCGGAGATCGTCTCTGCGGAACCCGGATTATCCCCCTTGTCATTCAAAAGGAAGCCATGGAGCAGGCCAGACAGGCGGCAGGACAGGAACCTCTTTTTTCCCTGATCCCTTTGAAGCAGAAAAGCTTTGGCGTGGTAACTACAGGCAGCGAGGTATTCCACGGGCTGATCCAGGATACCTTTACCCCGGTAATCGAAGAAAAGCTGGCTGAATACGGCTGTACCATGGCTGCCCATAAAATCTGTGACGACAGGGAAGAAGATATTTCCCGAGCCATCCAGGCTATGGCTGACCAGGGCATTGACATGATTTTCTGTACAGGAGGCATGAGTGTAGATCCGGATGACAGAACGCCTTCCGCCATACGAAATTCCGGCGCATCCATTATCAGCTACGGCGCTCCCGTTCTCCCTGGCGCTATGTTTCTGGTCTCCTATCTGCCGGACGGACGGCCTGTCTGCGGCCTTCCCGGCTGTGTCATGTATGCCAGACGGACTATTTTTGACCTGGTTCTCCCAAGGCTTCTGGCAGACGTGCCTGTAACTGCCCAGTGGCTGGCAGGGCTGGGCCATGGCGGGCTCTGCCTTTCCTGTCCGGAATGCCATTTCCCTAACTGCGGATTTGGAAAGGGCGTCTGATTCACAATGATAAGGAGGCAAAACATGAATTTTACACACATTGATCAGGAAGGCAACGCTGTAATGGTAGATGTAAGCCAGAAGGACTCCACGGTCCGGACTGCCTCTGCCTGCGGCCGCATCCGCATGAGCCGGGAATGCTACCTGGCTGTGGAGGCCGGAACTGCAAAAAAAGGAGACGTACTGGGTACGGCACAGATTGCCGGAATCATGGGCGCAAAACAGACTGCTGACCTGATTCCTCTCTGCCACCGTCTCAACCTGTCGAAAGCTGCTGTCTCCTTCCACCTGCTGCCAGAGCTTCCAGGGGTGGAGACCGTCTGCACCGTCAAATGTGCCGGGCAGACAGGGGTAGAGATGGAAGCTCTGACAGGGGTAAGCATTGCCCTCCTCACGATCTACGACATGTGCAAAGCCATGGATAAACGAATGGTAATAGAGGAAATTCACTTAATGGAAAAGCACGGCGGAAAAAGTGGCGATTTCTCCTTTACTGTAAACCAGGAAGACAGCAGGACGGAGGATTCCCATGCGTGATTCCTTTGGAAGAACCATTGACTATCTGCGGGTTTCCATTACAGAACAGTGCAATTTAAGATGCCGCTACTGTATGCCGGAAACAGCCGGGGATTCCAGCTCTTCCCACTATCTCATGACGTTTGACGAGATCGCGGCCGCCGTCAGGGCAGCTGCCAGTCTGGGAATACGGGCTGTTAAAATCACAGGAGGAGAGCCTTTATGCCGTCCAGGCTGCCCGGATCTCATCCGGCAGCTCAAAGAAATTCCAGGTATCAGCCAGGTTACCATGACAACGAATGGACTTCTTGTTTCCAGATATCTGGACGAACTCCTGGACTCTGGTCTGGACGCTATAAATATCAGCCTGGATACTCTTAATGAGGAGCAGTTTCGCCAGATCACACGGAGGAATTTCCCTGTCAGCCAGGTACTGGAAGCTGTCAAAAACTGTTCTGAAAAGCTCCCCACAAAAGTCAACGCAGTTCTGCTTTCTGAGACAGAAGATCAGCTGATTCCTCTGGCCCGGCTGGCCTGCTCCCTGCCTGTAGACGTGCGCTTTATCGAGCAGATGCCTCTGGGAGGGCAGAAAACGGCAGCCTGCTCCTGCAGCCTGGCTCTCTCCCGCCTGAAAGCAGAATGGCCAACTCTCTCCCCTGTAGCAGAGTCCAGGGGCAACGGCCCTGCTGTTTACTGGAAAGCGCCTGGATTTCTGGGGACTGTAGGGCTTATTGAAGCAGTCAGCCACTCGTTCTGCTCCAGCTGCAACCGGATCCGGCTTACCAGCGGCGGCCAGTTAAAACCCTGTCTTTGCTACGAAGACAGTATTGACCTGACGCCTGCCCTGAAATCGGGAAATGAAAAAGAACTGCTGGCCCTGTTTCAGGAGGCTGTCAGAAATAAGCCTAAGGCTCACTGCTTTCTTCAGCCCGATGAAATCAGTGAACATCGCTATATGAGCCAAATCGGCGGATAAAATGAAATATCACTTGGAGGAATATTTATGGGAACGGTACGAGCCGTATGCAAAAGCCCTGTCCGGGGCATTCAGAAAACCAACGAACAGAGCGGATGGTTTGAAACAGACTGGGGAATTGAGGGAGACGCCCATGCCGGCCACTGGCACCGTCAGGTGAGCCTTTTAAGTGCAGAGAAGATTGCCCGTTTTAATGAAAAAGGCGCCGCCGTAGGTCCTGGGGATTTCGGGGAAAACCTGGTGGTAGAGGGAATTGACTTTTCCTCCCTCCCAGTGGGAACCTGGCTGCGCTGCAGCGATGTGCTGTTGGAAATCACACAAATAGGAAAAGAATGCCACAGCCACTGTGCCATCTACCACAGAATGGGCGACTGCATTATGCCCAGGGAGGGGGTATTCGCCAAAGTGCTGGAGTCTGGAACCATCTCTGTCGGTGACCAGATGTCTGTCGTTTCCAGGAAGGAGCCTCTTCCCTTCCAGGCCGCCGTCATTACTCTGTCGGACCGCTGCTCTTCCGAGGAAAGGGAGGATGAGAGCGGCCCTGCCATTGAAAAACGCCTTGAAGAAGAAGGATACCAGATCATAGAACGTCTGATTCTTCCCGACAGCCGGACGGCGCTGGAAAAAGAGCTGATCCGCCTCTGCGATCAGAGAAAGCCTGATTTAATTCTGACTACAGGAGGAACCGGTTTTTCCCCCAGGGACATTACTCCGGAGGCCACGCTGGCAGTGGCCGAGCGCCCTGCCCCAGGAATCGCCGAAGCTATCCGGGCAGCCAGCATGACAATCACCAGACGGGCCATGTTAAGCCGGGCTGTATCTGTGATCCGTGGAAAAACCCTGATTGTCAATCTGCCCGGCAGCCCGAAGGCGTGTATGGAGGGCATGGACGTTTTTCTGGATCAGCTGCCCCACGGCCTGTCCCTGCTGCGAGGCTCTGTCATGGACTGCGGACACAGGCCGGAAACGCCTGGTACAAAGCAGACTGCAGGCGAAAACCAGCATCCATAGGAGGGATACTTATGAAAAAGCTGAAACTAAACATCCTGTTTTTTCTCCTTCTGACAACAGCTGCCGCAGGAATCTTTGGCTGTTCTGCCTCTTTATCCGGAGAAACCGGAGCGCTGCCTTCCGACAGCTCCGGTAAACCTGCCGAGCTGGTGGTGTTCGCCGCTGCCAGTCTGACAGAAGCTCTGGAGGAAATCGCAGAAACATATGAAAAAAAAGAGCCTGAGATTTCTCTGGTTTTTAATTTTGATTCATCGGGAACTCTGAAAACCCAGATTCAGGAGGGAGCTGACTGTGATCTGTTTCTCTCTGCCAGCCCAAAACAGATGGATCAGCTGGAAACAGAGTCGGATCTCATCCTTCCGGAAAGCCGGATCAATCTGCTGGAGAATACAGTGGTTCTGGTCACGCCGAAGGAAAACCGGAAAGGCATTGACAGCTTTGACTCCCTGGCAAAACACCTGAAAGCAGGTGACATGCTCCTGGCTATGGGAAACAGTGACGTACCTGCAGGCCAGTATGCAGGAAAAATTTTAACCTGGTATGGAATGGATGAGGAAAAACTGGCAGCAGACGGCCTTATCACCTACGGAAGCAATGTAAAAGAGGTAGCTGCCCAGGTATCTGAAGGCAGTGCAGACGCAGGCATCATCTACAGCACCGATGCCTTCAGCGCAGGGCTTACTCCGGCAGACGAAGCTTCAGAGGAAATGTGCGGGCAGGTGATCTACCCCGCCTCTGTCCTGCAGTCTTCTGCCCATCCAGAGCAGGCCCAGGCCTTTTTAGACTTCCTGTCCGGACCTGAGGCCCAGGCTGTCTTTGAACGTATCGGCTTTTCCCTCGCAGAGTAAGGAGGCAGCATATGGACTGGTATCCTCTGTGGAATTCTCTGCGGATCGCCGCAGTCAGCAGTATTCTGGTGTTTTTTTCCGGCATTGCAGCTGCATACTATGCCGCCCGGCTCCCAAAGCTTTTAAAGGGCTGTCTGGACGTTGTCCTTACTCTTCCCATGGTGCTGCCCCCTACGGTGGTTGGATATTTTCTTCTGCTTCTGGCAGGCAGCAGACGTCCTCTGGGTATGGCACTGGAACATCTGGGCCTGAGGCTTGTCATGGACTGGAAAGGCGGGATTCTGGCCGCTTTCACCGTCTCCTTTCCTCTGATGTACCGTACCGCCAGGGGGGCCTTTGAAAGCTTTGACGAGACTCTGGCTCAAGCCGGAAAAACCCTGGGACTGTCAAACACCTTCATTTTCTGGCGGATACGCCTGCCTGTCTGCAGGCAGGGAATTCTGGCCGGAGCCGTCCTGGCCTTTGCCAGGGCCCTGGGCGAATATGGAGCTACCAGTATGCTGATCGGCTACACCCCTGGAAGAACTGCTACTATTTCCACTACCGTCTATCAGATGTGGAGGACTGGAAATGACCGCCAGGCCTTCCTGTGGGTATGTGTCAATCTGGCTATCTCAGCAGCTGTACTGCTGGCGGTAAACAGCCTGGAGCAGAGAGAGCGATTAAAAAAGGGAGGAACGCCCATTGCTGACTGTAAAAATTGAAAAACAACTGGGAAATTTTCTTTTAAATGCAGATTTTGAGACAGACGCTCCCATTGCAGGGCTTCTGGGAGCCTCCGGGTGCGGGAAAAGTTTAACCTTAAAGTGTATTGCAGGGCTGGAACAGCCAGATCGAGGCAGAATTGTCCTGGACGGCACTGTTTTATTCGACTCCCAGGCAGGTATCTGCCTGCCGCCTCAAAAGCGCCAGGTCGGTTATCTGTTTCAGAGCTATGCCCTGTTCCCCCACATGACTGTAAAGCAGAACATTCTCTGTGGAATGCAGAGAAAAAAAGACCGAACAAAAAAGCTGGACAGCCTGAATCAGCTCAGCCGCCTTCTCCAGCTGGAACATGTGATGGATTTAAAGCCAGGCTCCCTGTCCGGAGGGCAGGCTCAGAGGACTGCTATCGCCAGAATTCTGGCCAGCCGTCCCAGGCTCCTTTTACTGGACGAGCCATTCGCCGCTCTGGATTCCTATCTGAGGGAACAGCTGCAGCTGGAATTAAAAGAGCTTCTTCTCGCCCTGGACTGCCAGACTGTGCTGGTCACCCACAGCAGAGACGAAGCCTTTCTCCTGTGCTCTCATCTGGCCGTTATGGACAGGGGAGAAATTTCCGCTGCAGACAGCACAAAAGATCTGTTTGAACAGCCGCAAACCACAACAGCTGCCCGGCTGACTGGATGTAAAAACATTGCAAAAGCCAGAAAGGCAGGAGATTTCACTGTAGAGGTCCCGGACTGGGGTATCTGTCTCACTGCGGCAAGACCTGTCCCGGACAGGCTTCAGGCAGTGGGAATCCGCGCCCATTCCTTCTCCCCTGAGGTTTCGTCCAATCTCCTCCCCGTCACACTCTGCAGCCATGTAAAGGAACCCTTTGAAGATCTGTTCCTCTTCCGTTTTCAGGGGCAGGCATCAGACAGTCCTCCCCTGTGGTGGAGACTTCCAAAAGGGCAGACTCCCGATTCTTTCCCCTCTTTCCTCGGGGTTTTGCCGGATCAGGTGCTGCTGCTGACCTGAGAAACAGCGGCAGTACACAGGCATGACAGATGAATCAGCTGACTCTGCTCTCCGGACAATCCCTATTATTTTTTATCTGCCGTTTGCAAACACTCGCCTTACGGCTCAGGAGGTACTCTATATGACAAAAAATGTAATTTCTTCTGCCATCAGCGGACACCCTCTTGTCCTCATTTCTGTGGTCTCCTCAGAAGGATCCACTCCCCGGTCTGCCGGGGCTATGATGACGGCAGATACATCTGGTCTGCTGGCCGGAACCATCGGAGGCGGCGTCCTGGAAGGACAGTGCCTGAAGGAAGCCGCCTCCTTTCTAAGAGGACTGCAAAACAGCAGCACCACAAGGCCGGCGGGCTTTCTTCGCTCCTTTACCTTAGATAACAGCCAGGCTGGAAATCTGGGCATGATATGCGGAGGCAGCACGTCTGTTTTGTTCACTCCCATCATGCCGTCTGATCAGGAAACTTTTCAGACTGCACTGGCCCATATGCAGGCAGGAGAAGACTGCTTTCTCCTTCTGCCTCTGGATGGTTTTGCTCCCCTCTGCCGCAGACAGCCAGGAGATGGCATCCTGTCTTCCAGTAAGGCCTGTCTTTGCAGTACAGACAACCGCGCCTGTCTCTGTATCCCTCTGACTGCCCCCGGCCGTGTCTTCCTCTTCGGAGGCGGCCATGTGTCCCTGGAGCTGTCTCAGCTTCTGGATCGGCTGGAATTCCCCTATATTGTAATTGATGACAGAACAGAATTCGCAGGCAGGGATCGTTTTCCAGGCGCTTTAGAGACCTTCATCCTTCCCTTTAAACCGGATCTTCTTTCAAAAAAGCTTTCCGGTTCTCTCGCGCCCCGTAACACAGACGCCTTCTGCATTATGACCCGCGGCCATGAAGGCGATGAAGCGGCTGTCCGCTTTGCTCTGTCCACAGCTGCCTCCTATATCGGAGTAATGGGCAGCAGAAAAAAGCGGGAAGCTCTCTTTTCAAAACTTGAAAAAGAGGGCTTCCCGCATGTGAGAAACCGCGTTACAACTCCTATCGGCCTTAGCATTAAGGCCCAGACTCCCGCCGAAATTGCCGTCTCAGTGGCAGCTCAGCTGATTGCCTGGAGAGCAGATCTCAGCTGAACACCCGGAATTCTCTCTCATCGTTTTTTAAGGGTACGTCGGCTATAGTCATGGAATCGATAACGATAAAGGTTCCTTCCTTCAGCCGCGCAATCAGCCGTTCAATCTTTTCCGGTTCTCCCTGAACTTCCATCTCCACCCGGCCGTCCCAAAGGTTCTGCACCCAGCCGGTCAGACCCATTCCCCTGGCCGCGTACAGGGCGCGATAGCGAAAGCCCACTCCCTGTACCCAGCCGGAAAAGAAAATATGTTTTCTAACCATATACGATTCCCTCCTCCCGCAGAATATCGACACATGATTTCATCATTTTTGCAGTCATTCCCCAGATGATTAAGTCCTGATACTGATAGAACATCACATCATAGCGTCCTTCTCTCCACCGGTATTCCCTCCCCTGGGGAATCATCTCGTAGGGAAACGGTTCCTCCGGCACAGTGAGAATTTTTGCCGTGCAGCACAGAGGCTCGTGGTCAAAAAAACACTGAAACGGTATCTTTATGATTTCTTCTGTCTCGTCGGCAGAAAAGGTTCCCTGATAGTCCTTAATCTCTGCCAGAAACGGATAGACCGTAAATCCTGCCGGGATCTCCAGATAATCGCAGGCCATCACAATTTCTGCCTGTTCCGGCTTTACGAGAAGCTCCTCTGACAGCTCTCTGAGGGCAGTCTCCTGTGGGCTCTCTCCCGGCTCCATACTTCCGCCGGGAAAGCAGATTTCCCCTGGCTGAACCTTTAAGCTCCCCGCCCGCCTTTCAAACAGCACAAAACAGTTCTCCTGCTCCAGAATAAGCGGAATTACCACTGCACAGTCGCGGCGCGTACTCCAGCCAATGGGTCTGGGCACTCTGTTTTTCAGAGCGTTTTTATGTTCCATGTATTGTACTTTCTGTCTCATTTATTCCCTCCTCCTGTTTATCATTCTCCCGTTTTTCCCCATACTCCTCGGCCAGATCCTCAATGATCAGAAGGCCGATAGGTCCTAAAAACACCCCAAGAATTCCAAAAAGCTTCATCCCTGCATAGATCGCCGCCAGAGTCTCCAAAGGAGAAAGGCCCATTTTCCCTCCCATCAGCCTGGCTTCCAGAAATTCTCTTGTCATCCAGCAGATGAAAAACAGCAGTGCCAGAATTCCTCCCTGGTAAAAGCATCCCTGGACTGCCATCACAATGCTCCATGGAACCAGAACAGCCCCCGCCCCAAACAGCGGCAGTGCATCCAGCACGCCGATGACCGCTCCCAGGAGAATACTGTAGGGATTTCGTATCAAAGAAAGACCCAGGGCGCATAGGCAGGCTGTAACAAACATAATCACAAACTGTGTTTTCAGCCATGCATTCCCCGTCATAGCCAGCCGTCTTCCAAACAGGGCAAATTCCCGGCTGAACACGGACTGCCTTCTCCGCCTTCTCATCTCATCCATCTCCTGAAGAGACAGAACAGACGCCATAAAGAACACAGCGGCCGATACAAAGGTTCTGGCACAGAAGGAAAAGGCTGCCACAGAATTGACGGCCAGATTGGACATAGTAACCCGTCGGAGAGTCTGGGCCATGGCAACAATCATTTCCTTAGCCGCCTGTACCAGCACTCCCTCTCTTAAACGGCAGAACACCTCTGCTACACGGCACATGGAGGTCAGCCATTGATCCAGCTGCCGAATCCATTCCGGAGCCGCGTTTATAATTTCATTCGCCTCCTGAAACAGGCGGCGGCCTGCGTAAAACAGAATCCATCCTGCTGCCCCGGCCAGAAGGATCAGCTGTATCCCTCCAATCACACCGATGGGAACTGCAAAATTTCTTCCCCTGATGTGAAACTGCAGCCGCTTCTCCAGCCACGCAGCGCTGGGACGCAGCACCAAAGCTGTCAGATAGGCTGCCGCAAAGGGAAACATCAGAGGAAGGAAATATTTAAAGCTGATATATACTCCGGCTGCCGCTGAGAAAATTACCAGCGCCTTCCTCTGCTTTTTCGATAGTTCCGGCATAGTTCCACCTGCTTTCTATTATTTTCGGCTGTCCGCTTCCGTAAATAATAGTATGCCGCAATCTCTCCCTTTCTATCCTCTGGTTATTTTTCTGAAATCCCAGTTTCTTCCCTGTGCTTTTTTTGCATATTCTTTCTCATACTGCTCATACTAGTTCCTGTACAAAAGAAGTACAAATCATAAATGAACCACCCATGGTAAGTTCTCTAAGGCACTAATGAGAATTGTACAAAGGAGAAACTTACAAAAGATGCGGGCCTGTTTTCCTTTCAAGAGGAGAACGGGCCTGTTTCTTGTTCTCTGAACATATCTCTCCTTTTACGGAAACAGGCGGAAGGCTCCTCCCTGGGGCCTCATAGAAACCGTCATGGGTTCTTTTGTTACGGGATGAACAAAGGAAAGACTGACAGCTGCCAGAGCCAGCGGTCCCTTTTCCCCTTTCTTTAGAGCGGCCGGATTATATTTCGTATCCCCCCACAGTGGAAGCCCATGACCTGCAAACTGCACCCGTATCTGGTGATGGCGTCCTGTTTTCAGACGAATTTCCACAAGTGTCAGCCCCTTCTCTTCATTTTCCCCAATCACCCGATAGGACAGCTCTGCTGTTTTTCCCGCCGGATCAGAGTTATCCACTATTCTGGAATAATTATTTTCCCGATCCATCGACAGTCTGTCCACAAAGTTACCCACATTATCCACAGGTTTTCCACATACAACTGCATGATAAATTTTTGTCACTCTATGTTCCTGAACCTCTTTACTTAAAAAGGCTGCAGCTTCCTTTGTCTTGGCGTAAACCATCACTCCAGACACTGGTTTATCTAATCTGTGGATAACTCCCACATAGGATTCCTGATCCTGTGTGGATGAATTTGTGGACATTTTTGTGGATAAATTCCCTCCTGCCTGTCTCTCCTGTCTCCTCTTGCTGCGGATCAGATAATTTTTAATTTCACTGACCATATCCGGCTCCAGTTTCCGGCTGGCCTGGGATTCCAGCCCTGCCGGCTTCACAGCTGCCAGAACGGCGTCATCTTCATATAATATCTTAATCATACTGCTGTTTCCTGCCTTTGTCTGAATTTAATCTGCTTTTATTTTACTATATCTTTAACAGTTCAGCTATGACAAGTTTTGAAATTATAACAGAATACACGAGAAAAGCTTTTCTCGTGCATCAGCGCAAAGATATTCTATTGGGGCTTGCATTACAATGGGAAAAATAGTATAGTATAAGAAAACACGATAAGTAGTTTTTAAAACTACATGATGAATTTTTTATAACCTTGTCAATTTTAAGGAGGTCGTTCTATGAAATGGATTGCAGGTCTTCACATAAAGGATCCGGGAAGCGCTCTGACACACTTTATTGCTCTGATAGGCTCAGCGGTTGCGGCGGCTCCGCTTCTGATGAAGGCGGCGGCAGAACCGGGAGCCAGCAGGATGCAGACAGCTGCCCTGGCCGTCTTTATTGTCAGCATGATTCTGCTCTATGGAGCCAGCACGATTTACCATACTCTGGATATCTCTGAAAAAGTAAACCGTCTTCTGCGCAAGCTTGATCACATGATGATTTTTATTCTGATTGCAGGAACCTACACTCCCATCTGCCTGATTGTGCTAGGAAACCGCTCCGGCTTTCTGCTGTTAGCCCTGGTATGGGCCATTGCAGCAGCCGGAATTCTCATTAACGCCTTCTGGATTAATTGTCCAAAGTGGTTTTCATCCCTGATCTATATTGGAATGGGGTGGGTATGTGTAACCGCTTTTCAGGAAATTATAAATGCGCTCCCTACGGCGGCCTTCAGCTGGCTTTTAGCCGGCGGCATTATTTATACCGCCGGGGGTGTAATCTACGCCTTAAAGCTGCCTATTTTTAACTCCAGACATAAAAATTTCGGCTCCCATGAAATTTTCCACCTGTTTGTTATGGGCGGAAGTCTGTGCCACTATGTGGTAATGTATGCGTTTGTGGCATAGAAGCTTTTACATTCACATCCATGCTGCCTGACCGGAAACCCTCCAGATCCAGGGTAATGTAGGTAAAGCCCAGAGCTTTCAGCCTCTCTGTAATCTGCGCCCGCTTTTCCAGCACCGCAGAAAACTGTCCTGCATCTGTCTCCAGCCGGGCGGTATCTCCATGAACCCTCAGGCGGACATTGCCGGGCCGTCCCTCTGAAAACAGCTCCTGCCGCAAAAATTCCTCCCCCGCCTCAATCCGCTTTAAAAGATCGGAATCCAGTCTGGCGCCGTAGGGAAGTCTTGTGGCCATGCAGGGGGTAGAAGGGCGGGAGGCAGTGGAAATGCCATACCTGCCCGCCAGAGTCTTCACCTCTTTTTTAGTAAGGCCGCAGTCTGCCAAAGGACTTTGAATTCCCAGTTCCCTTACCGCTCTGAGACCGGGACGGTACACCTTCAAATCGTCTGCATTGGTTCCCTCTAACATCACAGAACACCCTTTTTCTAAAGCAAATTCCTGAAGCCTGAGAAACAGGCGGCGTTTGCAGAGATAGCAGCGATTGACAGGATTATTTCTCAGCTCCTCCTGTTCCAGCTCATTCACTGCAAGAATAACATGGGAGGCGTCCATCTCCTCTGCTACTTTTTTTGCATTTTCCAGATCACAGGCAGGATGAAGCATCGTATCAAAGGTAACGGCCCACACTTTCGTCCCATGCCGTCTGGCGGTATCGCAGGCCAGTTTTAAAATAAGGCTGCTGTCCACGCCTCCGGAAAAGGCCAGGCAGACCGGTCCCTTTCCATACTCATCCATTACGGCTGCCAGCTGTGCTTCTTTCTCCCTTATCTTCTGTTCTTCCAAACCTGTATTCTGCTGACTGATATTAAAATCCATTTACTTCTCCTGACATCTACCTTCTGTCACTGTATTTTCCAGCCGCCTGTTCTGCCTGAAGCTTGGCCAGATGGTAGGCTTCTGAAAATCCCATTCCTGTTTCACGGCTGATACGGGCAATGCTCTCATACTCTGGATAGAAGCGCTCTTCTCCCTTAAACGAGCACACTTTTACAGATATCTTTCCCAGCGGCAGATCCATTAACTCTCCGCGGCGGCTTAAAATTGTCCGCTCGACTGGATAGCGGCGGATTCCTATGGTGGTGGTATGTGAAAAGATCAGTCCCTCCATATCCTCAATCTGTTCCTGGCGGCAGAGCGTGTGAAGAATATAGGCCGGACGGCTTTTTTTCATCACAGCAGGCGTATACCACACATCGGCAGCTCCCTCTTCCATCAGACATTCCATCAGGAATCCGAGGGCCTCTCCACTGCAGTCATCCATGTTTGTCTCAATCACATACATGGCGTCCTTCTCCGGCTTCTCTGAAAATTCTATTCTGTTGTCTTCTGTTTCTGTCTTCTGTCCATCTTCATCCTCCGGCACCAGAATCATAGCCCGGAGAATATTGGCATTTTTGAAATCCTTGGTACCTGCTCCCACTCCGATTTTTTCAATGGTGTACCGCTCCGGCAGCTCCTTTTCTGTCCGCAAACATCCGGCGATAGCAGCTCCTGTAGGCGTCACCATCTCTCCCTCATTGTCTGTCAGACGAAGAGTCAGGCCGCAGGCTGCTGCAATTCCTGCTGTAGCCGGAACCGGAACCGGCATAATGCCGTGCTGGCATTTTACATATCCCCGTCCCTCAGACAGGGGAGAAACTGCCACCCGGCTGATTCCCAAATCCCGGATGCATACAGCCGTGCTGACAATATCCACAATCGAGTCTACTGCCCCTACCTCATGGAAATGCACCTGATCCACCGGAAGTCCGTGAGCCTTGGACTCTGCCTCTGCCACCAGGCGGAACATTTCCTTTGCCAGGCGGCGCGTTTCCTCATCCTCCAGCCGGTCAATGATGTGATTGATATCGTGGATATTTCTGTGAACATGGGAATGGTGGTGATCATGAGTATGTTCGTGATCACCGTGATGGTGTTCATGGGTATGCTCGTGATCACCATGGTGATGATCGTGGCCATGTTCGTGATCACCGTGGTGGTGTTCATGGGTATGCTCGTGTTCACCGTGGTGGTGTTCGTGATCATGCTCGTGCTCTTCCAGATGCACATCAAAATCGTAGGCGTCAATGCCGCATTTCTGCGTCCGTCCAAAGTGCAGATGATATCCGCCGATTCCCAGCTTCTCCAGCTCTGCTGTCAGGCGCTCCCGGCTTGCTCCCAGATCTAAAAGCGCCCCTACTGTCATATCTCCGCTGATTCCTGAATAACACTCTAAATATAAAATTTTTTCCTTCTCCATAATGATTTCCTCTCTGTGTTTTATTACTCTTTCTGTCATGTTTCCCGGTCAGGGTATTCTGCCCCTTCCTCTACTCTGTCCCGCGCTCTGCCAGGCGGTTAATCTGAGCAGCCAGATATCCGGCTCCATAGCCATTATCAATGTTGACGGTTGCAATTCCATTGGCGCAGGAGTTAAGCATAGTCAGCAGGGCGGACAGACCGTGAAAGCTGGCCCCATATCCTACAGAAGTAGGTACGGCAATCACCGGATTCTCCACCAGCCCTGCAATCACGGTTCCCAGGGCCCCCTCCATTCCGGCCACAGCTATCACACAGTTTGCCTTTCCAATCCGCTCTCTCTGGGCCAGCAGACGGTGGATTCCAGCCACTCCCACATCATAAATCCGCTCTACATGGCAGCCAAAAAATTCTGCCGTTCTGGCGGCCTCTTCAGCCACCGGAATGTCTGCGGTTCCTCCTGTGCAGACAGCTACGCACCCTGCCGGTTCTCTCCTGTTCTCCGGCCTGACGGCAGACAGAATTCTGGATATGGGATCGTATTCGATCTGCGGAACAGCCTGCTTCACCAGCTCATACTGCTCCTTTGAAGCCCGCGTGCCAAGTACCTCCCCGTTTTCCTGGTACAGGGTCTTAAATATCTCTGCCAGAAATGCGTCCGGCTTGCCCTGGCAGAATACCGTCTCCGGAAACCCGGATCTCAGTTTCCTGTGTAAGTCAAGCTTCGCATATCCCAGATCTTCATAGGGCAGATTTTTAAGCTGTTTTTCTGCCTCCTCCACCGACAGGGCGCCGTCCCGCACCTGATGAAGCATTTCCTTTATATCCATGTGCATTCCTCCATGTGTTTTCTTGGCTTCTCTCTGTCTATAATCCTACCACCCGGCAGCACACTTCCTCAAGTAGTTTTTCTGAGTGGCTGACCGCAATGAGACCGATATCTCTCCTCTCCAGCTCCTCCAGAAGAAACAGCCAGATTTCCTTCTGGGAGGCCAGATCAAGCATGGCAGTAATTTCGTCTGCCAGCAGAAACCTGGTCTTCTCCCCCAGCGCTCTGGCAATGCAGAACCTCTGAAGCTCTCCTCCAGACAGCTCCTCTGGATAACGCGACAGCCATTCCTCCCGAATCCCCAGACGTTCTGTCATCTCTCCCGGCGAGATTCCTCCCTCGCGGAGCACTTCCTTCATCTTCCATCTGGGATTTACTGACTGCTCCGGGTGCTGGAAAATCATCTGAACCGGACACATTCCCCCAAATGACTCCAGGGGAACGCCGTCAAGGGTCACGCTTCCTCTCTCCGGCTTCTCATAGCCAGCAAGAATTTTGCAGAGCGTGGTTTTTCCAAACCCGCTTCTGGCCATAAGGCCCAGCCGCTCCCCGCTGTTTACCTCAATGGAACAGTCTGTTAAAATCTGTCTGCCCCCTTTCTCATAGCGAAAGGAGATTCCTTCTGCTTTAAGCTTCATGCTTTTTCCTCCTGGTCTCCTCTTTCCAGGGCTTTCCCCTGCCTGGAACTGCATCAAACAGGCTCCTGGCATAAGGATGGACTGGAGGCGCAGTAAGCCTCCCTGAAGGTTTCCCCTCCCTGTTCTTCTCCATCTGCAGTTCCTCTGCCACAGCTCCCTCGTAAAAAATCAAAATTCTGTCAGCCGTCTGCAGGGCCAGCTCTAAATCATGAGTAATCACAAATACCCCCACTCCCTGATCCGCCATTTCCCGAAAATGTCCCATCACCTGGAGAGCCGCCCTTTCGTCAAGGCCGGGAGTCGGCTCATCAGCAATGACTAAATCCGGCTGTTCCATCATGGCTCCGGCTGTCAGAACCCGCCGCGCCATTCCCCCTGACAGTTCAAATGGGTAACAGTCTGCTGTCTCCGGCGGAAGACTGTACCGCTCCAGCAGCTCCTCCATACGCTGGAAGGCAGACAGAGTATTGTCTCCTTTTCTGATCTGCTTTCCCGCCCTCATCAGAGGATCCAGACCATTGACTCCCTGGGGAATCAGAGCAATTTCCCTGCCTCGAAGAAACGCAAGCATTTCTTCTGTCAGCTCCTGTCTCTTAAACTCAATGATTCCCTCTGCCTCGGCACGATTGGGGAGAATTCCCATGATTGCCTGGGCCAGCAGACTTTTTCCCGAACCGCTGGCCCCTGCCAGAACCGTAACTTCTCCCGCAGATACCTGAAGGCTCAGATTCCGGATGGGATGAACCCACCGCCTTTTAAATCCCCTTTCCTCCTGAAAAGAAACTGAAAGGTTTTTAACCGCCAGAAGCGGTTCCTGTCTTTCGTCCATCTTTCTTTTATCCTCTTCTGTTTATTATGCTTCTCTTTCCTGGCAGGCAGAGCCTACCGCCAGCCCCGGCTGTTTCTGCTCCACTGTCTTCCAATCCCTTCAAACAGCAGAACCACTCCTGTCAGGGCCAGACCTGGGAAGAGCGCCAGCCACCATTTTCCCGTGATCAGGTATCTCATACTTTCCGATAAAATCATACCCACAGACGGTTCCTCCGGCGAAAGTCCAAAGCCTAAGAAGGTGATGCTGGCCTCATGGAGAACAGCGTGGGGAAATGTCAGAATAAATCCTGTAACAAACTGAGAGGCAAGCTGAGGAATCATATGCTTTCTTATGATCTGCAGCCGGGACATTCCCAGTCTGGCTGAAATCTTTACATACTGACTTTCCCGAATCTGCAGTGCCTCCGCCCGTATCAGCCTGGCTAAAGACGGCCAGTGAGTCAGTGCAATTCCTGCCGTGACACCGGCAAAGCCTTTTCCGCAGGCGTAAGAAATGAGAATCAGCAAAAGCATATGGGGAATTCCCATAATCATGTCGATCAGGCCGGAAACCACCCGATCCGCCTGTTTCCCTACAGCGGACACTGTTCCCAGGACAAAGGCCGTCAATGTACTGAAAAAGGCTGTTAAAAGGCCCAGCCTGATGCTCATGGACAGACCTGCCAGTGTTCTGGCAAACATATCCCTGCCAAGCCAGTCTGTTCCGAATGGAAATCCAGCCTGTGGGGGCAGGTTCTTCCTGGAAAAATCTGCTGTTCCTGCCTGCTCTGCGAAAAATACTCCCGCCGCTGTAATAACAATCAAAACAGCAGCTGAAACCAGAATTTTCTCCATGGATCTGGCTGTTTTGACAGTCCCTGGCTTATGTTTCTTCTTTCTGCTCTGGTATTTCCTACGCAGATAGCTGAGCTTCTGCTTTTCTTTCTTCCTTTCTCCGTTATCCTGATATTCTCTGTTCTTTCTCCTGCCTGTCCCGTCGTTTCGGATATTTTTCCGCCTCTGTTTTTCCTCTTTTCTGGCTTTTTTCCTCTTTCCGGTTCTAAGACCGCCCAGACGTGGATCTACTGCCTGATACAGCAGATCTGCTGTCAGATTCCCGGCGAAGACGATAGCCGCGCTGATCAGGGTAATTCCAAGGAGCAGAGGCACATCGCTTCCAAGACCTGCCGCCACAGCGGCCTGTCCCAGTCCAGGATAGGAAAATACCTGCTCCACCAGCACAGAACCTCCAAAAATTTCACTGATAGAGGCAAACTGCAGAGTAATAGCCGGAAGAAGAACATTTCTCAGACCATGCCTTACCACAATCTGTATCTGGCTCTCTCCCCTGGCCCTGGCATAGAGTACATAAGGGCTCTCCATGATTTCAGCCATTTTTGCCCTGGTGTGGAGGGCAACTGACGAAATTCCCGTCAGGCTCAGAGTCAGAGCCGGCAAACATGCATGAATGATCCGATCACTTACGGTCACCTTCGCTGCCTCCATTCCAATGGGAACTCCCAGGCCGATTGGAAACAGCCCCAGATGAACAGAAAAAATCAAAAGCAGCACCAGGCCAATCCAGAAGGACGGGGTACTGGCCGTCACCATACAGTATCCTGTAATCAGCCTGTCCGGCCATCTTCCCTTGAACACGCCGGCCAGAATTCCAAGGAGCAGTCCAAGTCCTCCAGACAGCACCCAGGCAGATACCATAAGCCAGAGAGAGCTTAAAAAACGCTCTCCCACTACCTGGGCTACAGGCCTCCGGTAGAGGAGAGAAGTTCCCAGATCTCCTGACAGAATATTGGAAAACCAGGAAGCGAAGCGTTTCAGGGCAGGTGTCCCTACTCCCCAGTATTCCTTAAGCTCCTCTACCTGTTCCTGGCTCATGGCTCCCAGAGCGGCCTGCCCCACATTACTTTGAAGGGGATCCACAGGAGAAAGGGAAATCAGAAAAAAGGAGGCTGCACTGACAAGCATCAGCAGAAGAAGCATACGGAGACTTTTTCTTATCATCCAGCCAGCTGTGTGTTTCATCGCTCAGTTCTCCTTCTTTTCCTATTCCCACAACCACTGATCTGCATTGTTTACAACTGACCAGCCGTGGCCATGGGGCTGAATTTTCTGTTTTCCTATGTTCAGTCCATCTCTTACCCAGTACAGATGATCTACATTTACCAGCCAGATCCAGGGTGCATCCCCGATTCCAGATACTCCTGTTTCCCCATCCCACTGGGCTTTTTTCCACAGCTCATAAGACTGTTCCAGGTCTGTGCTTTCCAAAGCCGCATCCATATAGGCATCCACCGTCTCATTCGAATAGGGCGAATACTGGGCAGTCCCCAGCTCCTCATCTGTATGGTAAATATTGTAAAGCTCCATAGGGGTGTGTGCTCCCCAGCCCCACATCAGCGGCTGGCTGAGGGCGTCTGTATAAGCTGTATCCCAGCCCACTCCTCTGGCAGATGCCTGAATTCCAAGTTCTGCCAGCTGATTGGACGTATCCATGGCAAGGGCCTGGCGGACTGAGTCGTCTGCCGGATATAAAATCTCAAGCTCCGCCTTCACTCCTGCCTTTTCCCTGATTCCATCTGCTCCTGTCTTCCATCCAGCTTCATCTAACAGCTTTGCCGCCTTCTCCGGGTCAAAGGCTGTCTCTGCCTCTGCATTGTACCAGGGCAGCTTGTCACAGACACTGCGGGCCGGACTTCCAAAGCCGTTTAACACATGCTCAATCATGGCCTGGCGGTCAATTCCCAGATTAATAGCCTGTCTCACCTGTACCTCACAGGTAAAATCATTGCCTCGCCTGATGCCGTTTTCATCTGTATAAGCTGGAACAGCAGGCAGATTGAAGCCTCTGTTATCTACACTCTCGCAGGATGCCAGATGGTATCCCTCCACCTCCTGGTCTCCATAAGAAGCAGCCGTATAAGCTACATCTGCCTGTCCCGCCAGGACAGCGGCAAAGGCTGCATCCTCATCCATAAAAAGCACGGTCAGCTTTTTAAGCTTTGGTTTCTCCCCATAGTAGTCTGGATTCGCCTCGAAAATGACCTGCTGCCCCTGATCCCACTGTTTCATAATGTAGCGCCCGGATCCAATCGGATGCATTCCATAGTCTGGTCCATAGGCGTGTTCTGGGACAATCCCTGTGGAAGCCATGGTATAGGGCCAGATAGAGTAGGGGTGTTTCATATGAAAGACAACTGTATCCTCATCCTCTGCTTCCGCCCTGTCCAGCATGGTAAAGTCATTGACAGAGCTGGTCTCTTTCAGTGTATTGTAGGTAAAGGCTACGTCCTCTGCTGTCAGCGGCTCCCCGTCTGTGAATACTGCATCCGTTCTAATATCCACCGTCCAGGTAAGTCCATCCTCTGAAGCTTCCATTTTCGTAGCCAGATCAAATCCGATAGTCAGATCCTCCTTTGTCACTGTAAGCGTACTTTGAATTAAAGGTTCGTGAACATGCTCGCCTGCTCCCCAGCCGTAAGCCGGATCAAATCCCGATTCCGGCTCGGATTCTGTGGTCATCACCACTACGGCAGATTCCTTCCGCACCGGTTTCTCCTGGCTTCCATCTTCGCCTGAGCCAGAACCGGAATCCTTCGCTCCTCCGCATCCAGCCAGCAGCAGTACAGACACCGTCATCGCCGCAGCTGTACTGACAGCCGATTTTATTTTCCTTCTTGTTTTCAGGTTTTTCATCTTTATATCCATTCCTTTCGCTTCGCTCAGGCACAAAACGTTATGAAAATGTTT
>JAQERH010000016.1 GCA_027698105.1 Lachnospiraceae bacterium AM93-12TA | reverse complement strand
CCGGCTGCCAAACGGAAAGATTTTAATTTTGCGAAAAACTATTGACACAATCTGGTTAAGCGAGAGCCGATTTTGGGGATGTTTTGAGGGCGCTTTTCGTCCCTCCGGCCCCTTGTTTTTATCTGTGGCAGTTTGGCATAGTTTGACCTAATTTGAATAATTGAATATGAATTTGATATATACTCATAGTCCAACACCAATGTTGCTCTGCTTAAGTATCGCAGCGAGGAGGAGAGATGCGTTTTGCTATCCGCAGATTTCCTGGAAAAAAGCAGAAGATGAAATTTATCAGTGAAACTAGTATTACTTCACTGATAAATTTCGTCAACAGAATGATTTGAACGATGAGAATAAGGTGAAGTTCCTCCATCCATTTTTAACCAAGATGACAGGAGCGTAGTCTTGAGGCTATTTAAGCACTATTTGCTTGACAGAAATAAGAGGAATTGGTATATTTTGAATAATTTATAACTAAAAGGTGGTATACTGTGAAAGAAAATTTGAATAAAAGGGACGATGTGAGCTATTTACAGACAGTTGGCCGTGCACTATCTATTTTAGAAATGTTTGGACAAGAGAATACACTATCTCTGCCTGTTATTGCTAACCGGCTAGGAGTGGGAAAAACAATTGCTTATCGGTTAGTGCATACTTTGACAGCAGAGGGATTTTTGATGCAGGATCCTCATACGAAATTGTACTCTTTGGGGGAACAGGTGCTTCTGCTGGGCTTTTGCACGGTACAGAGACAGGATGTAAAGCGTATTGCTCATGATTTCCTTTGGAATTTCCATGAGCGCACCAAGATCAGCACTTATCTTACTATTCCGTGTGGGAATCAGAGTTTGTGTGTGGATCGTGTGGTTTCAGACAATACTGGACGCTTGAGTTCAGTATTTGTGGGTGGAGTATATCCGCTGTTTCGTGGGGCAAGCAATCGAGTATTACTGGCATTTGCTTCGCCCCAATTTCAAAGCAGCTATCTGAGCAACCTAGAGTTGGAAGAAGATGAGAAAACTCAGTTGAAGGAAGATTTGAAAGGTGCTCGAACTCGTGGATATGATATTACGCGTAACAGGCTGACAGAGGGATTGTTTGCTGTTGGATTTCCTATCTATAACTCAGCTAATCAGTTAGTAGCTGGTCTGAGTGTGGGAGGAGTAGATGACTCGGAACGACCAGACGCTGTGGAGCAATGTATTCAGCAGGGGCATCAGCTGGCTGTTGAGATCAATAATCAAATGGGTTCAAACTATTACAGTAGAATATATGATTGATTTGTTGCATGCACAAAGGTGGATGATAACGGAAAGAATCTGGACAAAGAAATGATCTTCTGTCTGGATTCTTTTTTATTGTCAAAAAATATAAAATTAAAACAAAATTTCAAGAATCTAGTGTATTATATTGACAAAACTCTGACAAAATGTTAATATAACAACATAATTCCTATGTAAGTAAATATATTCCTATAATAGGAACGATGAACAAACGAACGATAGAAAGGAGAGTGAGAATCATGAAGTACAAAGGTGCAGCAATTCAATATGACTGCCGTTTTATGGACAAAGAGAAAAATTTGACTGCTCTGACGAACTTGGTGCGTCAGGCGGCCGATCAGGGGGCGAAGCTCATTGTCCTGCCAGAAATGTGCGCCACGGGATACTATTTTGAAAGTATGGAACAGGCGGCCGAGATGGCAGAGTCAGTAGTAAATGGGCAAACAGTAGGATTATTGGAGAATTTAGCAAAGGAGTTAGATTGCTATTTAGTTGCAGGACTTCCAGAATTGGATGGAGAGAGATTGTACAATTCAGCGGTTCTTATAGGACCAGATGGGCTGATTGGCCGACATCGAAAAATGCACCATTATGTTCCTGATAGCACATGGTCTAAAACGGGAGATGAACCGGTAAAGGTGTTCGATACCCCTATTGGGAACATAGGCATACAGATTTGTATGGATCTAAGTTATCCGGAAGGACCTAGGTTAAGCCGGCTTATGGGAGCACAGGTTTTGTGTTCGCCTATGAACTGGAACGAGCCATCGATTCCTTCAGCTATCTGGCTGACACGTGCTAAGGAAAACGGTATGTATGTTATTGCTTCTAATCGACACGGAAAAGAAAAAGGATTTGATTTTTGCGGCGGAAGCGGGATTATTGATCCAGAGGGCAGAGTAGTGGCGTGTCATCCTTATGGGGACGGAATTGCTATGGCTGAGATTGATTTAGAGATGAAGCCGGATCGAAGCGATATTCCTTTACGTCGCCCGAAACTTTACCGTGAACTTCAGTTACAGCGTTATCCATGGTGTCAGAGCCAGTATTACCAAGCATATGCTACGGAGCCATTGCTTGAGGGAAAGCAATTTTCAACAGCGGTATGCAGCATGAAACCGGAGAATCGGGAAGAAGGTTTTATGGCTGTAAAGCAGGCTATCAGTCAAGCTGGGAAGCAAGGAGAACGCTTGCTGGTTCTGCCTGAACTGGTGCTTGGAGGTGTGCCTGATGACTTGCAGCAAGCACAGTGCATGGCCATTCGAGAGGATGATCTTGTGTGGAAAGAGCTATCTTCTCTAGTCATGGAGAATCATGTGGATGTGATTCTGGGCTTTGTATTAGAAGAAAACGGGAAGCTATGGAATGCAGCAGCATGCTTGTGCGAAGAAGGTTCTTGTCATTACTATCGGAAGAGTCATCTGACTGAGAGAGAAGCACAGTGGGCGGAAGCAGGAGACTGTGCCGGACTGGTCCTTGATCGCCCTTATGGCAGAATCGGTGTACTGTTAGGCGACGAAATTTTTATTACGGAAGTGCCTCGATTGCTGGCCAATGGCGGATGTGATATTTTAGCTGTTCCAGCGGTGGAAAATCCGTCGTGCCCTCCTGGTATTCCAGAGGTTCAACAGGAGGTGGAACATTATCATCTTGCTAGGGTAAGGGCTAATGAAAATAATACATATGCAGTCTTTGCTGCTCAAAAAGGAGTGAGCGGCATATTTGGTCCAGATATGTTCCCAGTACCGCGGAATGAGGTGGTGCTCAACGAGAGCGGCTTTGCAGATATGACAATGGATACTCGATTTATATTGTCAGATGAAAGTGGATGTCCAGTGATAAACCTGGTTCGAGAAAAGCCAATGCTTGGAACCAGACATACTACATGGTATGACAAGTTGATAGAAGAAACGGATTGTGTGCTTTAAAAGAAGGGAGAGCCATATGAGTGATAAAAAACATGATGTGAATGCTGTGACAACTGAGCCTAACGTGGAAGAGCAGGATTATATTTATACTCCGGTTCCTCAAAATAAGCGGTACGGATGGATTAAGATGTTTTTCGTCTGGTTATGTTGGAATGTAGTAGTAGGAGACCTGGCTACAGGTACAGCGTTGGGATCCAGCATGAAGTTTCGAGATGCTCTCATTGCCCTGACAATCGGTGATATTATACTAGTGGTGGTTATGATTATGACCGTGTATATCGGTTCAAAAACCGGACTGGCAGCAATGTCATTGATTCGGTTTACTGTAGGTCGGATAGGAACTTATATTTTTTCGGCGATTATCTGTGTGACTTCCGTGGGTTGGTTTGCCACCCAGTTGGGCTTCTTTGGGCAGATTTGGTCTCAATATATTCCGATAAGCGTACCGATCCTGGCAGTGTTGGGCGGAATTATGATGGCATCTACAGCGATTAAGGGATTTAAGGGAATGGAGAAGTTAAGCACATTTGCTGCGATTCCATTGCTTCTATTTATTGTTTTGGCATTGGTTAACTGTGTAAGATTGATTGGCGTAGATTCTTTGTTCTCTTATAGACCTGCTGGAAGTCAGATTGGAACCATGGCTACTGGCGTGACCACAGTTATTGGCAGCTGGGCAGCTGGAATGGCTACCGTTCCCGACTGCGGTCGATTTGCAAAGACGGATATCGTAAAGATCTCTATCGTTTGGATCGCTGGCCTTTTCTTTGGTCATTTCCTGCTTCCGATTGCTGGTATTGCAGCTGCTCTGCATCTGGAAACATGGGATTTCGGAGTAGTATCCGATTACATCGGCGTATTGGCCACTGGTTCAGGAATCATTGGTGCTGTGCTTATTACTTTAGCTGCATGGACAACTAACCAGCAGAACCTGTACTCCGCATCCAATGCGACATGCAACATTATTGAAGTGAAGAAAAAGAGCACTGTAACTATTGTTCTGGGCGCTATCGGAATTGCTTTAGGTTTCTGTGGTGTGGTGGATTACTTTGTGCCGTATATGACATGGCTTGGTATTGTAATCCCGCCAATGGCTGCAGTTATGGTGGCTGATTATTTGGTACTGCCTTTGTTTGGAGTAAAACATAATTATAATTATAATGACATTTCGTACGACAAACTTCCACTTATCAAGTGGCCTTCCGTTCTGGCTTGGGGATGCGGTGTAGCAGTTGCTATTTTCTCTCCGGGCATTCAGGCTATTAATGGTATGGTGGCTACGGTTGTGCTGCATGTGGTGTTTAATCTGGTGGCAAATAAGAAGAATTAAGGGTGGAAGCATCTTGATGCAGAATATAGAAAGGAAGAAGGTTATGGAACATATGGGAATGAAATTGACAGAAGAACATGTCCGCTGGGCGGCTCTTGGCGGCTCCATTCTTGGCGGTGGTGGAGGCGGTTCGGCAAAGACCGGAGCTGAGTTCGGAGATCTGGCTGTGCGGTTCAGCCAGCTGGAATTAACCCCATTGGATCAGATTGATCCGGAAACCGTGGTTGTCACAGCCTCTATGGTGGGAGCGCCTGCCGCACAGGAGAAGTTTGTCTCCCCGGCAGATATGATGCGCTGCGTGGAGCTCTTTACTCAAAGTACGGGTATTCGTCCAGGAGGTATCGTTACTAATGAGAACGGAGGCGGTTCTACGTTCAATGGCTGGCTAGAGGCATCCATGCTGGGAATCCCTCTGATAGACGCTCCCTGCAACGGCCGTGCTCATCCTACGGGAGTAATGGGAAGCCTGAATCTTCACCGTGATCCCAATTATATTACTACCATGACTTGTGTGGGAGGACGAAAGGAATTGGGCCGACACGTGGAATGTACAGTTACCGGTTCTATTGATCATTGTTCCAAACTGGTGCGGGCGGCTGCTGTGGAGGCTGGAGGTCTTGTGGCTGTAATTCGGAACCCGGTGAAGGCTTCATTCCTGCAAAAAAACAGCGCTGTGGGGGGCTTGTCACTGGCTATTGAGACTGGACGCCGTTATTCACAGGGATTAGAGAAGTCGGTAGAAAATGGTGTGCAGGAGGTTTGTAAATTTTTAGGCGGTGAGATATTGGCTCACGGTCCGGTAGAGGAGTATCAGCTGCGCAGTGAAGGCGGCTTTGATGTAGGTATTGTTAAGATTGGTGGATATGAGATGTCTTTCTGGAATGAGTACATGACGGTGGATGGACCAGATGGACAGCGCAGAGGCACATTTCCTGATCTGATTATGACATTTGACAGCCAGACTGGACGGCCAACGCCTACATCTGACTTGAAGCAGGGCCAAGAAGTTTATCTCATTCATGTGGGTTATCAGCATCTGAAGTTGGCGGCTCCCATGTTTGACAAGGACTTATTGGCGGGCGTAGAGAAGATCATCAACCGTCCGATTGTGGATTGTGTGTCATTCTGATAAGGAGATAAGGGAATCTATGCGAAAGGCCCCGCCGCCAAAATACTGGCAGCGGGGCCTTTGTAGATAGGACGTAACGGTTCAGTAGGTCTGTGCATTTACTGCACTGACCGTACGAAAACATGGGTCAGCAGGCAAAAATCCCATTGCCGTAGGCAATTTTTAATGGATTTTTGCGCGTGACTGTGAAGGTACTGAACAGTTACGATAGGACAAGTATAAGATGGAGGAAATTAAGATGGTGAAGATGAAAGTTGGAGCAATAACCATTGGGCAGTCACCTAGGGCGGATGTGGTTCAAGAATTGCTTCCGCTAATGGGTGAGCAGGTGGAACTAATTCAGGCAGGTGCATTAGATGGGCTCACTCGGGAGGATATCCAGGCATTTGCACCAGGACCAGAGGATTATACGTTAATCTCGCGACTTCGGGACGGAAGTTCGGTTATGTTTGCCGAACGGCATATTCTGCCCCAGCTGCAGCAGTGTATCGATCGGCTGGAAAAGCAGGGCGTAAATTTGATTCTGTTTTTGTGCACGGGGGATTTTCCGGCTGTATTTCATTCTAAAGTGCCATTGATTTTTCCGTGCAAGGTGCTTAATGGGCTAGTGCCAGCCTTGTCTAATCGAGGAAAGATCGCTGTAGTAGTTCCAACACCGCAGCACGTGGCTCAGTCAGAGAAAAAATGGAATCAGTATGTAAAGGAGAGTATTATTATTCCGGCTTCTCCCTATGGCAGCCAGGATGATTTGGATGCGGCGGCTAGAGCTGCAGCGAAAATGGATGTGGATCTGGTGGTAATGGACTGCATTGGCTATAATATCGGAATGAAAGAGCAATTTCAAAAATTGTCTGGGAAACGGGTGATTTTGTCCCGGACACTTGCAGTCCGGGCTATGATGGAACTGCTGTCATAAGGGGGGAAATGCGATGGAACTGGCGGAAATTGGAAAAAATATTTTAACAAACTGCATGAATGTCAAACCAGGGGAGAATGTACTGATAGTGACCGATGATGAGAAGTATGCCATTGGTCAGGCCTTGTATCAGGCGGCTAAATTTTTGAAAGCAGAAGCTATGTTAATGACTATGACTGCTAGAGAGGTGTCTGGTCAGGAACCACCCGCTGTAGTGGCAGCTGCCATGAAAGCGGCGGATGTGGTAATTTGCCCCATGAAAACATCTATTACGCATACACGAGCCAAAATTGAGGCAGCGGAAGCTGGAGCAAGGATTGCTACAATGCCGGGAATCACGGAGGAAATGTTTGCCATGGGTGCTATGACTGCAGATTACAGTTGTGTTATGGCACTTACAGAGCAGGTGACTGATTTATTGACGAATGCCAATACAGCCCGCATAGAGAAAGATGGACATGTTTTAACGCTGGATCTTCGGGGACGGCGTGGAGTATCTAGCCCTGGTGTCTATCGAGAAAAGGGGCAGGCGGGAAATCTTCCTTCCGGAGAGTCCTACATAGCTCCGATAGAGACAGGAGCAAATGGTACGATGGTAATTGATGGATCTATGGTTGGAATCGGTTTATTAGAACAGCCTTTGGAAGTGAAAGTGAAGGACGGGGTTCTTCAAAGCATCCAAGGAAAAGAAGCAGAGAAACTGGAGATTCTCTTGAGAAATAGGAACAATGCCACTCTGTGTGAACTGGGCATTGGAACCAACTATGCGGCCAGACTGATCGGCGTTATTCTGGAGGATGAGAAAGCTTATCAAACGGTTCATATTGCCTTTGGTACTAACGTGGGATTTGGAGGAAATAATCAGGCAGACTGCCATATGGACGGAATTATTAAGAATCCCACATTGTATTTGGATGACAAGCTAGTTATGTTAGATGGAGTTTTCCAGATTTAAGGAGATATTCCAATTGCTGCCTGAGTATTTTGCTCATGAAATTATTTTTAGGAAACAAAGAGAGAAGGAACATATAATATGAAAACATATAAAGTTGGTCTGATTCGGGTGCTGACCACAGGGGACGAGGAATTGCTGCAGCTGCATGGAAAGCTGATAGAATCGTATTTCCCTATGTTCCAGGTGGTGTCACGATGTATTCCGGATCAACCGGAGGGAATTCATGACGATGAAACATTCGCTGTAGGTGTACCTAAGGTGGTGAATCTTGCAGTGGAACTGTGGAAGGAAGGCTGTCAGGCTATTATTATCAGCTGTGCCGGTGACCCGGGAGTTCCGGAGGCAAGACAGGCCGTACCGATTCCGGTTATAGGAGCGGGATCCAGTACTGCAGCGTTGAGTCTGTTTTTTGGCAGTCATCCGGCTGTGTTGGGGATTACTGAAGATGTACCGTCAGGATATCAGCGGATATTCGGTGATCGGATTGTAGACAATGCAAAGGGAGATGGGGTAGAAAATGTCCTGGATTTGATGACAGACAGAGGATATGAAGCCACCATGAAAGCAGCGGCTGCGCAGAAAGAGATGGGGGCCGATGTGATTGCCCTTAGCTGTACAGGAATGTCCAGTATCCATATTGCTCCCTCCATCGAAAAGACAGTAGGAATTCCGGTTTTGGATCCTGTTTTATGTGAAGGGTTACTGACATTGTTTGAATTGCTGAGAAGAGAGATTTGGTAAGTGCTTAGTTTCGGGGTGGATTTTATCCACTCCGTTTCTGCTTTATAATTGTAGCTAGAAAACGCAAGCATTTTGGAATTCAAATGGAAGACGTTAAGTTTGAGATTGATGAGGAGAACAAAACGGTAACGCCGATTTTTCCGGAATTAATTCTGTATGTGAATTAGCTACTTTAAAATGTTATTATCATAATGTCGCGAAGGCGGAGACAGAGGCAAGCGGATTATTTAAATGGTTCGGTACGGGATATAAGAAAATATGGACGGAGTACAGCGGAATTGTGGATCTGGATGAAGATTTTATGGGAATGCCGCTGACAGATACTGGATTTATGACAGAAATTAAAAAAGAGGAAGAAACGGCTGCGTTGGCAAAGGCGCAGGACGACATGGAGGAGACAGCGAAACAGAACAGCGCGCTTTTGGCCCAGGCTAAGGAGCGGGCCAAGAACCTTATACAGGGATATGTTGAAAATGTCGGAGAACAGATAGGGGAAGAGTATACAATAGAATGGGCAGAGACTGAATAGAAAGTCTTTCAAGAGAAAGTTTTCTGCATATCATAAAAACAGCAGGGCAGATGCTCAGATGACATTCTGTCCTGCTGTTTTTATAGCTGTATTACACCGCTTCCCCGCAGGCTCTCTGCTCAGAAATCCTGTTAAATACCTGGTCAAATAGCCAGCCGGCAGCAGCAGTGTACAGTGCAGCCGCTGCGTTCAAACCGATTCGGAGAATGACTGCTCCGGCAATGCCGAATTCGCCGGAGGCGATGGAGAGAGCACCGAAGGTATTAAATACCGTCTGCCAGGGATAGCCGGCAGAATAGCCTACTCCGATTCCGCCGATGAGTCCCAGCATGGAATGAAGGTTTGCTGGCAGAATGAAATAAAGCCCCAGGAAAATAAGGGATCCGACCAGATTGAAAACGCCTCTTTCTTTTGCCCGCTTTACCATATCTTTTTCAAATGGAAGGCACACAGACATACAGGCGATACCGGCCCACATGGCTCTGGGGAGCCCTGAAAGAGATGCAATCAGCAGTGTGGTGGAGAGGCATAAGGTCAGCTTGATGTACCATCTGTTTCTCAGGGAAAACGGATTGAATTCCTGGAACAGATGGCTGAAATTCCGCTTGTGGACGCGGTGCTTCTGATTCTTGTAAAAGACAGCCATGCAAAGGATCATGCCGAAGAACAGTCCGGCAGTTCTCATAACAAAGGAATGTCCGCTTACATCATAGCCCTGTAAAATCAGATAGGACAGTACAAAGGTAGAGTGGTTGGACATAATAATATTGTGGCAGCCGAGAAACATCAAAATCAGAATGCAGATCAGATTGATAAAAAAAGCTGTGAAGGGGGACACGGCATTGGTCAGCCGCGGTCCGATCATAAGGATGGAAAAAATCCCTGCAATACACAGCAGACCGTGGGACGTATGAATTCCGAAATCAGCCTGGCGCAGAACCAGAAGAGCCAGTAGCACAGCCACACCGGCAATGCTGTTTTCAGAACCGAATACCATGCTGAACAGTGTTACGGCGGCAAAGCAGAATGCCACTACAAGATAGACTTTCAGATTGTAGATCAGGATATGCCGCCGCCGTTCCTTTTTGTCCTTTGTAATCCGGATCAAAGCCTTGGAGCCGGCGGAGTTCAGCTGAAGTTCCTGATAAATTGTCATATGAAATCAAACCTCCTTCATGTCAGCGTACAGAAAATCCATACGCCTCAGATAAGACAATAAAGAAGATTTTACCTTTTTTGGAAACAGAATGCAAGAAAATTTTTATGCGACGGTCTTGTGAATTCCCCATTTTCTATAGCAGAAATATTGGAATACAGCCATACAGCTCCAGCCGATAATGGTTCCCACAGCCACCGCCTGCAGGCCGATTGTACTTAAAAGCAGGTAGGTGACGGTGACCCGGATGGGAATCTGGAGCAGTGTAGCCCGGAGTGTGATTTTCAGATTTCCAATCCCTCTGAAATACCCCTGGAAGGTATTGGTAATACCAGTAAGCACATATCCCAGGGACATGGGAAGCAGATAGGACAGGCCAAAGGCCAGAGCGGCTGTTTCCTGAGGTTTTAAGAAAATTCCAAGAATCCAGCGGCTCTTAGTGAAGACAATGACAGCTGCCAGGCAGACATAGATTTCTGCCATACAGAGCATGGTTTTCAGTCCTTTTTCGATGCGTTCCCCAGTTCCGGCTCCCTTATTCTGGGCAGCGAAGGTGGTCATGGAGGCAGCCAGGCTGTCTCCGGGAGCCAGAATATAGCTGTCTGCGATGGAAACGGCATTGAAGGCGGCTACAGCATCTACGCCCAGACTGTTGACACCAGACTGAACCAGAAGGCGCCCCAGATACAGCATTGTCTGCTGAAGAGCTGACACAGAGCTGAAATCAATGGTTTTTTTCAGGAATTCCCGGCTGATGCGAAGTTCTGAAAGAGGGATCCAGAGGATTCTGGCCCGGAAAAAGAGATACCCTAAAAGAGCCAGGGCGGAAACGGCCTGAGCTGTCACAGTAGCGATGGCTGCGCCGTAAACTCCCATTTTGCAGCAGCCTACCAGAAGAAGATCCAGCGCCACATTGACAAGAGTGGTCAGAATCAGCACATAGAGAGGCGCTCTGGAATCACCTACAGCCCGCAGCCCTGCCGACAGGATATTATAAAGGAAGGTAAAGAAAAGTCCTGCGGAGACGATTCTCAGATAATCGGCGGCCAGGGGAGCGATCTCTACCGGAGTCCGTGTAAGGCGGACAAACAATCCGCTTCCCCACACAGAAACCACAGTGAGGACTGCGGTGAGCAGAAATCCCGCTGCCAGGGAGGTGGCCATCTCCTTTCGCAGGGATTCATAGTCCTTTGCCCCGAAATATTCAGCCATCAGGATGGAGGAACCCATGGAAATGCCCACAATCAGGAAAATGAGAATATTCATAACAGGCCCTGCCGCCCCAATGGCAGCCAGAGCTTCCTTGCCGTTGAACTGTCCGACTACCACGGAATCTACGGTGTGGTAGAGCTGCTGGAACAGATTGCCGAATACAAGGGGAACCGCATAGGCCAGCATATGTCCGGTAATGTTTCCCTGGGTCATATCTCGCGTCATAGTATGAAAACCTCCTTCAGGTATAAAGCGTAAAGGTCAGCGTCAGTGTACACTGACGCTATACTAAACAGATTATAAGGGCGTAAGAGAAAATGATCAAGAAACTTTACCTGTCATTCCTTTGCTGCAGTGTCCGGCATTTTCCCCCACAGTATAGAAAATACAGGGGAATTGTGGTAGAATGATATTATTCTGAGCTGTGAAAGGAGTATGGACGATGAAATATATGGACTATATATTAGAAACTCTGGAGAGAATTGTGAACACACCCAGTCCCTCTGGATGTACAAAGGAGGTCATGGAGATCATTCGCGGGGAGGCGGAACACTTCGGCTTTCAGACAGAATTTAACAGAAAAGGCGGCCTGATTATCACAGTTCCGGGGCAGACGGAGAATGTGTTAGGATTTTCTGCCCATGTGGATACGCTGGGAGCCATGGTGCGCTCAGTGAGAGCCAATGGAACTCTTGCCCTGACTCAGGTAGGCGGCATGATGATGGAGGCCATTGAGGGAAGTTACTGCCAGATTTTAACAAGAGACGGCAGAAGGTTTACAGGAACCATCCAGACTAAGGAGCCGTCTGTTCATGTATGGGATGACTGCAAGGAGTTAAAGCGCACAGAGGAGAACATGGAAGTCCGCCTGGACGAGATTGTAAGAACAAAGGAAGACGTGGAGCAGCTGGGAATCGGAGCAGGCGACTTTATCAGCTTTGATCCGAAGTTTGTGATTACAGAGAGCGGTTTCATTAAATCCAGACATATGGATGATAAGGCCTCTGCAGCAGTGCTGTTAGGTCTGTTAAAATACATCCATGACACAGGAAAGAAGCCGGTGCAGACACTGAAGCTTCTGATCAGCAACTACGAGGAGGTAGGCCACGGATGCAGCTACATTCCCCAGGATGTGGAGGAGCTGATTGCAGTAGATATGGGCTGTGTGGGAGACGATTTAAACGGAGATGAGTACCGTGTATCCATCTGTGCCAAGGATTCCAGAGGGCCTTATGACTTCGATATGACGAACCGTCTCATCGGACTGGCAAGAGAGTATGGAATCGGCTATACGGTGGACGTATTTCCCCACTATGGCTCTGACGTGTCCGCGGCTCTGGCAGGCGGCAATAACATCCGGGGCGCTCTTATTGGACAGGGTGTAAGTGCTTCCCATGGCCAGGAGAGAACCCATGTGAAGGGCCTGATGGAGACTTTTAAGCTGGCAGCGGCTTATGCAGGCCTTTTAAATAAGGAAGAGGCTGAGACAGTTTTTGCAGATTTTAAAGGTACTCAGTCCATGAACGCTGGAAAGAGCGGGAGGTAGAAAATGCAGGCAGTATTACTGGCAGGCGGACTTGGAACAAGGCTTCGCAGCGTGGTAAGCGACCGGCCCAAGCCCATGGCTCTGATTGAGGGAAAGCCCTTTATGGAGTACGTGATCCGGGGACTGGCCCGCCATGGAATTACAGATATTATTTTTGCCGTGGGCTATAAGGGCAGCATGGTGGAGGAGCATTTCAGGGATGGAAGCGATACGGGAATCCATGTTTCCTACGCTTACGAGGAGGAGCTTCTGGGTACAGCCGGAGCCATTAAAAATGCCGGGAAATTTGTGACAGAGGATCAGTTTTTCGTCCTGAATGCAGACACCTTCTATCAGCTGGATTACAGCCGCCTCACCTCCCTGGCTGGAGAGAAGAACCTGGATATGGCTCTGGTGCTGCGGGAAGTGGAAGATGTTTCCAGATACGGGGCTGCAGTGCTGGAGAACCAGATGCTGACAGGATTTAATGAAAAACTGCAGGGGGCAGATGGAGAGAAGCGTCCAGGTACGATCAATGGAGGCGTCTACCTGATGAAGAAAAGCCTGTTAGATGAGATCCCGGAGGGAAAGGTATCTCTGGAACAGGAGATGATCCCCAGATGGATGAGAGAAGGAAAGCGGTTAGGCGGGTTTGTCAATGATGGATATTTCATTGATATTGGAATCCCGGAGGACTACTTCCGTTTTCAGGAGGATGTAAAGAAAGGAGTCGTTCAATGGTAATTCGTGCGAAAGCGCCTCTGCGCGTCAGCTTTGGCGGCGGCGGAACCGATGTGGAACCTTTCTGCGTGGAGCAGGGAGGAGCTGTCATTGGAAGTACGATCAATAAATACGCATACTGTTCAATTATTCCCAGGGAGGACGATCAGATTATTGTTCACTCTCTGGACTTTGATATGACAGTCAAATACAATGCCAGAGAAAACTACGTCTATGACGGACGTCTGGATTTAGTGACAGCTGCCTTAAAGGCTATGGATATTAATAAGGGCTGCGAGGTATATTTACAGTGCGATGCGCCGCCTGGATCCGGCCTTGGAACCTCCTCCACTGTGATGGTGGCTCTTCTGTCCGCCATGGCCAAGTGGAAGGGAATCGAGCTGGACGGCTATGGAATGGCAGATCTGGCCTACGGCGTGGAACGTCTGGATCTGGGAATTGCCGGGGGCTATCAGGATCAGTATGCGTCCACCTTCGGCGGTTTTAATTTTATTGAATTCCACGGCAGAAATAATGTGGTGGTAAACCCTCTGCGGATTAAGAAGGACATTATCCACGAACTTCAATACAACCTGCTTTTGTGCTATACAGGAAATATCCACGTTTCCGCCAATATTATCAAGGATCAGGTGAGCAACTACAAAAAGCAGGATGCTTTCGACGCCATGTGCGAGGTGAAGGCCCTGGCCTACGCCATGAAAAATGAGCTGTTAAGAGGAAACCTTCACAGCTTTGGAAAGCTTCTGGACTATGGCTGGCAGAGCAAGAAGAGAATGAGCAGCAAGATTACCAATCCCCAGATTGACGAGCTTTACGACGAAGCCAAAAAGGCCGGTGCTCTGGGAGGAAAGCTGTTAGGTGCAGGCGGAGGAGGCTTCCTTCTCATGTACTGCCCCTATAATGTGAAGCATAAGGTGGCGGCCCGCATGGAGACAGTGGGAGGACAGCTGATGGACTGGAATTTTGAGCTGCGGGGCGTGCAGAGCTGGTGCTGTGACGAGGACCGCTGGAAATATGATGAAGTAAAGGTTCAGATGCCCAACCGGGACTACACCTTTAAGATTTAGGAGGACGACAGAGGCATGCCGGAAAAAGGACGAAAAACGGTATTTCTGGACCGGGA
Organism: Lachnospiraceae bacterium AM93-12TA; assembly: GCA_027698105.1. Taxonomy (GTDB): domain Bacteria; phylum Bacillota; class Clostridia; order Lachnospirales; family Lachnospiraceae; genus Otoolea. Next base: position 50,304 of record JAQERH010000016.1, on the reverse strand, counting down.
CGGGACTATGAACGAGGAGGTCAACTATCTTTACAGGCCAGAGGATTTAAAGCTGATACCAGGCGTTCCCCAGGCAGTGAGACAGCTGAATGAGGCTGGTTTCCGTGTTGTGGTGGTGACAAACCAGGCCGGGGTAGCTAGAGGTTACTACGGGGAGGAGGACGTAAAGCTTCTCCACCAGTACCTGAATGAACTGCTGGGGACAGAGGGCGCTCATGTGGATGCATTTTATTACTGTCCCCACCATCCGGAGCATGGAATCGGACAGTATAAGCAGGAGTGCAGCTGCCGAAAGCCAGGAATCGGAATGTTTGAAACTGCGGATCGGGACTGTCTGGTGGATCGGGCAAAGTCCTTCATGGTGGGCGATAAGCTGATTGATACAGAGGCAGGACATCGGTTTGGCGTCAAAAGTATTCTGGTGGGAACCGGATACGGGGCCGGGATGCGAAGCCAGGAGGCAGAACGGGAGAATCCGGAAGAGACGCCAGGCTATGACTGGTATGCAGAGGATTTAAAGGCAGCGGCAGATCTGATCTGCAGACTGGACAGAGAGAGAAACGGAGAGGCAGGCTGATATGAAAAAGAAACGGATCATGGAATCCCTGCTGGCGCTGTTTTTGCTGGTCCTGTCTGTCCTCTGCGTGGCGGTGCCTTTTGCTGCCCTTTTTACAGGGGACGGAACTTATTCATGGCAGTTCGGTGATCCGGCTACAAAGAAAATGATGGCCGAGATCGCCCTTCTTTTTGTTTTACTGTCAGGATTTCTGCTTCTGGCAGGAAAGCCGTCTGTCCGGTGGGGAGGCACAGCTGTTATCTGTCTGATATTTTGCTGGGCTCATGTGATTTTTCTTCCTATGGCAGTGTCGGCCTTATATCTGGGATATGTATTCCTGGCAGGCCGGTTTGTGAGGACAGTCCTGCTTGGACAAAAAGATATGGAAGATGGCTGGATGGCAGACTTTATTCTGGGAGTTTCTGCTGTTCTGTGCGCCTTCTGTCTGCTCAGTGCCTTTAAAATAGGAAGTATTGCTCAGCTGAAACTGTTTTCTGCTGTGTCGGGAGCAGCTCTTTATCTGTGGGCTGCCCTGTCAGGCGGTCTGCGCCGGGCAGTCTGCTGTCTGAAGGGCAGTTTTCAAGAAGACGGATTCCAGAAAAATGAATTCCAGAAAGGCGGATTGCAGGGAACAGACCGAATCCTCTGGTCTCTTTTGACAGCTTTTCTCATTGTCATGGTGCTGGTTCAGGCGGGACGCATGAACAATTCCCTGGATTTTGATACCCTGTGGTACGGCGTGCGCTCAGAATATGTGCTGAATAATGGAAGAGGAATTTACGAAAATCCCGGAATGGTGGGGATGGCCTATGTATATGCCAAGGGCCTGGAAACCCTGGCTCTGCCTTTAAGCGATTTGGCCAGCCACAGCTATCTGCTGGCCCTGAATCTGTGGATGGCAGTTGCCGGTCTGGCTGGAATTTACCGGCTGGCAGGTCTCTTCATGAACCGGATGTGGGCCTTCACAGCAGCAGCTCTGGCCAGCTGTATTCCAGGGATTATGAATATGGCGATTTCTGCCAAGCCGGATGTGATTACCTGGACGCTCCAGATCTTTATGGTATATTATATGGCCTGTTATATTAAAGAGAGAAAGTTTGCTCTGCTGGCCATGAGCGGAGGCGCGTACCTGCTGTCTCTGACCATGAAATCTACGGCTCTTGTATTTTCTACAGCGATTTTCGGTATGAGCGGCCTGTATCTTTTGGGAAGAAGAATCCTGTCTCTGAAAGCGCCCTGGCGTCAGTGGCTTCTCATGGCGGCGCCTTTAGGAGCCCTTACGGGAATCTGGGCCAGAACCATGATGATTACAGGAATGCCTGTGACCTCTGTGTTTACATCGATTTTTGAAAAACTGGGATTTCGGATGAAATACCCCTTTGCCACAAGCGGCCTGCCCCAGAATTATGAGGAGGCCAGCAATCTGGCTGTACTGCTTCGGAGACTTTACCATATGCTTCTCATGCCTACAGGAAAGGACATGGGGCATGTGGTATTTGCCTGGGGAAGTCCCCTGATGCTGTTTCTCACAGGTATCTGCGCGGCGGCGGCTCTCCTTATGGCGTCAGACTGGAAACGGAAAAAGGCAGAAAAAGGCAGAGAAGCCCACAGGAAAAGCAAAGAAAAACCAGACCGCAGCAGTCTCTCACTGTACGCCCATGTAGTGTTCTGGCCGTTCTTAGCTGTGAACCTGGTGAGTCTGGTGATGCTGTACCAGATAGACGGAAATTACTTTATGCTCCTTTACACGGGAATCATAATCGGCGGCCTGAGTCTGATGGCTTCCCTGAAGCAGGCGGGACACAGCCATTTTATGAGAGCTGTTTCCTGGATGCTGATTCCGATTATGGCTTTCAACGTGCTGATGACAGCCGAGTCCAACTGGGCGTGGAGCCTGGGCTTTTCCCAGATCCAGTGGGTGAACAAGGGGAGAGTCAACCACGAGGCTCTTCAGCATGAAAAGATGGTTCAGACAGGAAATGAACAGATCTGGAATATCCTGGCAGAGGATCAGGGGACGCGGGTCATTGCCTTCGGAGATCATCCAGGCTGCCTGCAGTTTCCCTGTGTGGTTCAGTCCTACAAGGATATCACCTCCCCATGGGGCAATGTGGAGCTGGTTAATACAGTGGAGGCCTTTGAGGAATACATGGCCTATGCCCAGGCAGATTACGCCTATGTGGAAGCAGGATTTATCGGGGAAGAGAGCTGGGAGTGGAGCTACGGCCTGGTGCGCCAGATGATTGGTCGGGGAACCCTGACGGATCTGGTGTTTGAGCATGGAAACGTCCTGGCGAAAGTAGATTTAGACGGAGCTTCCAGTGAGAAGACGCAGGAAAATCTCCGCCTGTTTGACGAACATTATATTACATATGAAATGAAACAAGGAGGACAATAAGATGCAGGAGAGGAAGGAATACAGATATCTGGACGAGCTGACAGAGCGGTATCCCAGCCTTGCGGCAATCCGGATGGAGCTTGAGAGAGCCTATGAGGTGCTGCGGGAATGCTATGCTTCCGGCGGAAAGCTTCTGGCAGCAGGAAACGGCGGAAGCTGTGCAGATTCGGAACATATCGTAGGGGAGCTGATGAAGGGATTTGTAAAGAGAAGGGCCCTGTCTGAGGAGATGAAGGAAGCTCTCAGAGCGGCAGATCCAGAGCTTGGAGAAGCTCTTTCCAGCCGCCTGCAGCAGGCCCTTCCGGCTATTGCCCTGACAGGCCATCCAGGTCTCACAACTGCTTTTGCAAATGATGTGAATGCAGATATGGCCTTCGCCCAGCAGGTGATGGGCTATGGAAATACAGGAGACGTATTCGTAGGCATTACCACCTCCGGAAATTCCCTCAATGTGCTGTATGCCGCAGCGGCAGCGAAGGCCAGAGGCATGAAGGTAATTGGCCTGACAGGCAGAGACGGAGGAAAGATTCGTGAACTGTCCGATGTGTGCCTGATTGTTCCGGAACAGGAGACCTTTAAAATCCAGGAGCTTCACCTGCCGGTGTACCACGCGCTGTGCCTGATGCTGGAGGACCATTTCTTTGATTCATAGGAGGACTATAAGCCAAATGAGTGGAAAACTGGGAAAACGCCTGCTGTACCTGGGCCTTCCGGCTGTGGGCATTGCGTTCTGCCTTTATTATCTGAGCATTGCCACAAAGGATGTGGCCTACACAGACTATATGAGACTGATCGTCTCCTACCTTCCCGATGTGGCGAATCCGGCCAAGTTTTTTGTGCCGGATGTGCTGACGCGGGTTCCCATCACCTACCTGGGAAGAATCATCAATGTGGCTCTGTTCCATTACAGCACAACCTTTGATATGGTGCTGGGAGTAATAAGCCATGGTCTTGCCGCCCTGGCTCTGGCCTCCTACTGCAGAGACAAAAAGGGGTATGGCTCCTGGTTTCTGGTTATCATGCTTTTGATGTTCAGCCTGAATAAATGGGAAATGCTGGGAAATGGAAGCGGCTGGGTGTGTTTTTTATCCATTGCCGGATTTTACTGGAATTTTGTAATCTTAGACAGGACGGTCTTCGGCAGGGAGAGGAAATATGACAGAATTCTGTTAAAGGCTCTTCCGGCTTTCCTGACTCTCTTAGTAGCCGGTCCCTACTGCGGAAGCTATTCTCTGGTTATGACAATGGCCTACTGTGCCCTGCTGATATCTGATTACAGAAAAAACCGCAGAATCAACAGAGAGTGGGCGGTGGATCTGGCCTTTGTGCTGGGCGCTCTTGGCCTTTATCTGCTCAGCAATCATTTTGCAGTCTATGAATACCGGGGAGCCACAGAGGCGACGCTTGTTTCTACTTTATTGTCTCAACCGAAGTTTTTTGTAAAATTTATTCTGGAGGCTTTTGCCTCTCCGATCATCGGCATTGAGGTGGTGTCAAAGGTGATAAAAACATCTGCAGGAGTCTGCCTGCTGGGAATGGTTGTGATCTGTTTTTATCTTCTGGCCCTCTGGCTGAATGTAAAGTACAGACTGTGGGAAAAAACGATTCTGCCGCTGATGCTTATTCTGATCGGCGGAGTGAACCACGCCCTTGTGGTTTACTCCCGGTGGATTTTTCTTCAGGAAAATTATGGAATGGCTTCCCGCTATGCCATCCAGTATGAGATGGGGATTTTTGGAATTCTTTTAACCTTCGCCGCTGTATTTGCCATAAAAAAGGATAGGAAACACGTTCTTGCTGTGGCGGCAGGCGGATTTATCTGTCTTCTTTTGGCCGGGAATTTCTACACGACCAGGGAGGAGCTTTTAAAGGCGCCTTTAAGACGGCTGTCACTGGAGCAGACCATAGAAACAGCCCTGGATTACAAAAATAAGACGAATGAGGAGCTGGGAGCACAGCTTCACACCAATGGAGAGAGGGCGAGAAAGGCCCTGGAAATCCTGGATGAAAATAATCTGAACATCTTTTATCAGGAAGGGGCAGAGTGATGAAACGCTATATGAAATACGCATATCTTGCTGTGTTTGCAGCATTTTATGTATTTCTGCTGATGCAGTTTGGAAATGTATTTATTTATTATGATGATTACGGTTATCTGTCTTTAAGCTATGGAACCCATATTCATGTAGCTGGTTCAGAATATTCCTTTTCAGAGCTTCTGGCCTTTATGAAGGGGCACTACTTTAACTCCAATGGCCGTCTGCTCTATATGTTTCTTTACTGCTTTGTCCATATGCTGGGCGGAATCAGAGGCGTACAGGTTTTCATGGCTACGGCGGTGTTAGCGGTGGTCATGCTGCTCTTTTTCATTGTGAAACGGATGCTGGAGGGAAGACTGGAAGCGGCAGAGGAAGAAAAACGGTCCTGCAGAGAAGAGGATGAGATTCACGGCACGTTAGGGCCGGTCGCTCTGGCGGCTCTGGCTGCGTTTCTCTGCCTGCTCTATGGAACTCTGGGAATCATGGTTCAGAGAATGGGAACCTACTGGTATGCAGCCAGCTTTATCTATGTAGTGCCGGCCATTACCTTTCTGGTGTTTGCCCTGTACTTTTACAGAACCGTGTTTCTGCCGAAGGGAGAGAAACCGGTAGTTCTGCGGATGTGTCTCTGCATTGTGCTGGGCTTTCTGGCTGCCTGGTCCCAGGAGCAGTGGTTTGTCACAACCGTATCTTTTGTCATTATCTGCCTTGGCATTAAGCTCTGGAGAGACAGAAGGCTGGAGCGTTATGAAATTTTAACCTTTTTAGCCTGTGCGGCAGGAGGATTGATTATTATGTTCTCTCCGGCTGTGTCATCCAGAATGAACAGCGCAGGAAATGCGGAATTCGCCGCATTGAGCTTCCTTGGAAAGCTGGGAAAGAATATTCCGCTGTTAATGAATCTTTTCTTTTCAGGAGAAAATATCAGATATCTGATGTTTTTCTTCCCTATGATGATCTTCATGGGCTGCATGACAGCGGCTAAGGACAGGAAGCTTCTGCCGCTCCATCTGGGATTTTCAGCAGTTTCTGCTGCAGTCTTTGCCGGTATTCTGCTGAAGCAGAAGTTTCATGTGTTTGCGCCGAGGGCCTATTCTGCTTTAACAGCCAATCTTTTGCTCCTTTATATTGCTTTTTGTTTTGCAGAAGTGATATTATTTTATAGAGCAGAAAAACAGCTTTTTGGATCGATTGTATTTGCAGCAGCCGTGCTGTCTGTGGGCTCTGCGGTGATTGTGCCGGAGGTTCCCCTTAGGATTTTCTATCCGTTTTTATATCTGTCCTGGCTGCTGTTTGCCTATATGTACGGCAGAATTTTGCTGACAGAGGTGAATCGGATTCCAGTGTCAGCCGTCTGTACCCTGGCATTTTTAGCCATGGTCAGCATACCGAACCTGAAAAGTATTTATACAGGCTACAGGATTAATTACCAGGTGCTCATGTACGACGATGCGGTGTTCAGGGAGAGCGCTGAAGCCATCCGACAGGGAGCGGATATTGAAACCATTGAGGTCTATGAGCTGCCGGATCTGCTGTGCAAAAATGAGGTAGTATATGATGAGAATTTTTCCTTTATGATCGCCTGGATGAGGCAGTATTACGATCTTCCGGAATACGTGGAGTTTGAGTACAGGCCCCTGGGAAGCATGGAGGATTTAAGACGGTAAAGCTTCTGCCGTGGTTTCTGTCCGGGACAGGAATCAGGGAGGCAGAAAGAATGAGGAGGTATATTCCAGATGAAAGTTGTAATATTGGCAGGAGGCTTTGGAACCAGAATCAGTGAGGAAAGCCATCTGAAGCCGAAGCCTATGATTGAGATCGGCGAGCGGCCTATTTTGTGGCACATTATGAAGCACTATTCCCAGTATGGATTCCACGAATTCGTCATTTGTCTGGGATATAAGCAGTATGTGGTGAAGGAGTTTTTTGCCGATTACTTCCTTCACACCTCCGATGTGACGTTTGATCTGGCTAATAACCAGATGGAGGTTCACAATAATTATGCGGAGCCATGGAAGGTGACTCTGGTGGATACGGGACTTCACACCATGACAGGCGGCCGCATTAAACGAATCCGGGATTATGTGGGAGACGAGACCTTTATGCTTACCTATGGAGACGGCGTGTCAGATGTGAATCTGGATGAGCTTTTGAAGTTCCACAGGCAGCATGGAAAAATTGCCACCATTACAGGTGTCAATGTGGGCCAGCGTTTTGGTGTGCTGGAGGTGAACGACCAGGGAGCCATCACGGCCTTCCGGGAGAAGAATGATGATGACGGCAAAATTGTAAACGGAGGCTTTATGGTAATGGAGCCGAAGGTATTCGACTACATTGAAGGAGATTCCACAGTCTTTGAGAAGGCGCCTCTGGAACATCTGGCAGAGGACAAGGAACTGATGGTATACCGCCATAATGGGTTCTGGCACTGTATGGATACCCAGAGAGATAAAAATCACCTGGAAGAGATGTGGCAGAGCGGGAAAGCGCCCTGGAAGACCTGGGAGAACTAGGAGGAACTATGACAAATCCAATTTTTGATTTTTACAGAGGAAAACGCGTGCTGGTGACAGGGCATACAGGCTTTAAGGGATCCTGGCTTTGTGAGATCCTCCTGACAGCAGGAGCCAGGGTGACAGGATACAGTTTGAATCCGCCTACGGATCCGTCTCTGTTTCAGATTCTGGGTCTTTCTGACCGCATGGACAGCCGGATTGGAGATGTGCGGGATCTGGACCATATGAAGCAGGTGTTCGAGGAGACGAAGCCGGAGATTGTTCTTCACCTGGCGGCACAGCCTATTGTCAGGGAATCCTACAAAAATCCCGTATATACCTATGAGACGAATGTGATGGGTACAGTTAATCTTCTGGAGTGTGCAAGGCTTAGTTCCTCTGTCCGATCCCTTGTCAATGTGACCACGGACAAGGTTTACGAGAACCGGGAGTGGGAATACGGCTACCGGGAGACGGATCGCTTGGACGGTTATGATCCCTACTCTAACAGCAAATCCTGTTCAGAGCTGGTGACACACAGCTATGTGAAGGCCTTTTTCGGGGAGGAGACGTCCCCGGCTGTCTCCGCCTGCCGTGCAGGAAATGTCATCGGCGGAGGAGACTTTGCGGCAGACCGCATCATTCCGGACTGCATCAGAGCCATGGAGAAGGGAGAGGAGATTGTGGTGAGAAATCCCTATTCTACCCGCCCCTATCAGCATGTGCTGGAACCGCTGTATCTGTATCTGACTGTAGCCATGCGCCAGTATGAGGAGCGTTCCTTTGCAGGATATTACAACGTGGGACCGGACGATGAGGATTGTATTACCACAGGAGAGCTGGTAAATTTGTTCTGCAGTTTCTGGGGCGGGGACGCAAAGTGGGTGAACCGGTACGACGGAGGCCCCCACGAGGCCAATTTCCTGAAGCTGGACTGTTCCCGTGTGAAAAAGACCTTCGGATGGAAGCCCAGATACCATGTATCCCAGGCTGTGGAAAAGACAGTAGAGTGGACAAAAGAGTGGATGTCCGGAAGGGATATAAAAGCCTGCACAGACCGTCAGATCGAGGAGTTTTTTGCCTGCCCATAGATGTTTCGTCAAGGCAGGATACCATAAGAAAGTAAGATAAGCAGACAGAGAGACGAGGAAATCATATGAATGAAAAAGAAGCCCGCAGCCAGATTCTTTCCCTGGTTGCCGATTACTGCAGAGAATTTCACAATAAAAAAGAGGCATTTAAAGAGGGAGACAGGATTCCCTACGCTTCCCGTGTGTATAATGAAGACGAGATGGTAAATCTGGTGGACAGCGCCCTGGAGTTCTGGCTTACCTCAGGCCGCTACACAGACGAATTTGAGGCGGAGTTAGCCAAGTACCTGGGCGTGCGGTACTGCTCCCTGGTAAATTCTGGTTCCTCAGCTAACCTGCTGGCATTCATGGCCCTTACGTCCTCCCTTCTGGGAGACCGCCAGATCCGCAGAGGCGATGAAATTATCACGGTAGCGGCCGGATTCCCTACCACCGTGACACCGGCCATTCAGTACGGCGCTGTGCCTGTATTTGTGGACGTAGCGATTCCCCAGTACAATATTGATGTGACAAAGCTTGAGGCGGCTCTGTCTGAGAAGACGAAGGCAGTTATGCTGGCTCACACTCTGGGAAATCCCTTTGATTTAAAGGCAGTGAAGGAATTCTGTGACGCCCATAACCTGTGGCTGGTGGAGGACAACTGCGACGCCCTGGGAAGCCGTTATGAGATAAACGGCGAGATGAAATTTACGGGAACCATCGGAGATATCGGAACCTCCAGCTTCTACCCGCCTCACCATATGACCATGGGAGAGGGAGGCGCTGTGTACACAGACAATGCCCTGTTAAATAAAATTATCCGTTCCTTCCGCGACTGGGGCCGTGACTGCGTCTGCCCGTCCGGCTGCGACAATCTGTGCGGCCACCGGTTTGACCGCCAGTACGGCGAGCTGCCCTTAGGCTACGACCATAAATATGTGTATTCCCATTTCGGATATAACTTAAAGGCGACAGATATGCAGGCGGCAGTGGGATGCGCCCAGTTAAAGAAATTCCCATCTTTCGTAGAGCGCAGAAAACACAATTTTGCCCGCCTTCACAAGGCCCTTGAGGGCACTGAGGACAGACTGATCCTTCCTGTGGCCTGCGATCACTCAGACCCCAGCTGGTTCGGCTTTCTGATCACCTGCCGGGAGGGAGTGGACAGAAATAAGGTGGTTCAGTATGTGGAAGAGCACGGCGTACAGACCAGAATGCTGTTTGCCGGAAACCTGATTAAGCATCCCTGCTTTGACGAGATGAGAAAGACAGGAGAGGGTTACCGGGTATCAGGAACGCTGGAAAATACAGACCGGATCATGGCGGACACCTTCTGGGTAGGCGTATATCCGGGTATGACAGACGAGATGATTGACTACATGGCAAAAACCATCAGAGAGGCTCTGGCACAGGCCTGAAAATCTGATTGGAAGACGCCTGGATAAAGAGGAGAGATTCATGGAACACTGGGATCTGACAAGAGTTCATGAGGCCAATCTAAAGCTTTTAAAAGAGATTGACCGCATCTGCCGGAAATATAAAATTAAATACATGATTGATTCAGGCACACTTCTGGGGGCAGTCCGCCATCAGGGATTTATTCCCTGGGATGATGACGCTGATGTGATTTTCACTCGTCCCAATTATGAGAAATTTTTAAAGGTGGCAGGACGGGAGCTGCCGGAGGGGATGACACTCCTGCGGCCGGAGGACATCAGGGGAGGAAAGGTGTTCTACGACTTTACCACCCGCGTCATCTACGACAACAGCCGCGTCCACGAAGATAATGAGCAGATGCAGTTCTATGAGGGAAAGTTAAACCATATCTGGGTGGATCTGTTTATTATAGACCGTCTTCCGGAGAGCCGCTTCGGGGCGTGTTTTGCCAAGCTGCTCCAGAAGATCGTGTACGGAATGGCCATTGCCCACAGGGACAGGATTGACTTTTCCAAGTACAGTCTGGCAGACAAAATCAGGGTGGGGACTTTATCCACAGTCGGAAGACTGGTTCCCATGCCTTTTTTGTTTCGCCTCCAGACAGCTTTGGCAGCCAAAGACCGGGATAAACGAACAGGGAAACGCTACTGCAGCAATTACCAGCCTGATTTTCTCTATGTGACGCTGGATGCAGACTGGTGCGAGGAGACGGTGGATCTGCCCTTTGAAGACACAGTCCTGATGGCGCCCAAGGGTTCTGAGCATGTGCTCTCTATCCTGTATGGAGACTATATGACTCTGCCTCCGGAGGAAAAACGGGTTCCGGCCCATTCCAGTATTGAAATCCAGATTCTGGATTAAGGAGACACACGACAATGAAGAAAATTTCGATTATCGTTTCAGTATACAACGAGGAATCTGCCCTGCGGCAGTTTTACGGGGAGTCAAAGCCTATTTTTGACGCGCTGCCCTGGGATTATGAGCTTTTGTTTGTCAATGACGGAAGCTCTGACGGCTCCCTGGCTATTTTAAAGGAGTTTGCGGCTCAGGATTCAAAGGTGAAGCTGGTAAACTTTTCCAGAAACTTTGGACATGAAGCAGCCATGATCGCTGGAATCGATCATTTCGATGGAGACGGTCTGGTGTGCATGGATGCGGACCTCCAGCATCCGCCGGAGTGCGTGGCTCAGATTATTGAAAAATTTGAGGAGGGCTATGAGGTCATCAATATGGTGCGGACGAAGAACAAGTCGGCCGGACTTATTAAGAACATTACCTCAGGCGGCTTTTACAAGGTGATCAATACCATCTCTGATGTGAAGCTGGAGCCAAATGCCTCCGATTTCTTCGCCATGACAGCAGACGCGGCAAAGGTATTGAAGCAGAGCTACCGGGAAAAGGTACGTTTTCTTCGGGGCTATGTCCAGAATATCGGCTTTAACAGGACAAACATCGAGTACGAGGCCAGAGCCAGAGTAGCGGGAGAGAGTAAGTACAGCCTAAAGAAGCTGTTTAAATTCTCCATCAACACGATCCTGTGCTTTTCAGATCTGCCCTTAAAGCTTGGAATCTATTCCGGCGTTTTTGTGGGGATGATGGGCGTGCTTCTGATGATTTATACCATCTATGGCAGGATGGTTCACGGAGCGCCAAGCGGTTATGCCACCATTGTAGTGGTGATGTGCTTTATGTTCGCCATGCTGTTTGTGATTGTGGGCATTATTGGAGAGTATATTGCCATTATCTTCACAGAACTGAAGGACAGGCCAATCTATATTGTGAAGGAAACAGCCAATATAGAGGAGAAATCAGAGAAATAAAAAAGAGAGAAACATGTTCCGCGCTCTGCTGAAAGCCGCTGGAACATGTTTCTCTCTTGCTGTATCAGAAGACAGAATGGAAATTTCTTAAGAACCCCCTTCAAATATGAAGATTTTTTGAATTTTTCAAAAATGGGTATAAAAACCCAGGGGGATATTATATAATACCAATTACGAACTACGAGGAGGTATGAAAGATGAGAAAAATCCTGGTTTTATTAGCCTGCGCTGCTGTTCTCAGCGGATGCGCTCCCAAGAGCAATATCGTATCCCCTGACAGCACAGAGGGGACTGTGGCTGGACAGCCGGATTTTGACGCCAAGGATGATGTGGAAATTGACTGGGAACAGGCAAAGGTGGATGCAGAGGACATGTTCACGGATGTAAAGGAATATCCCTACAGTGTGGATTTCCATCTTCTGCTGCAGCCGGAGCAGAAAGAAATTATGTTAGTCTGGGTAGTGAAGGACGATCTTCCTTCCAGCGAGATTGCAAAGTATTCAGAGGCTCTTGTAAAGGGCTTTAATGATATGGTATCCACACAGGACTTCTCCATTGAGCGTTCCAGTGATACAAGCTATGGAGGCCTTTGGAAGACCTATGGACTCTCCTATGGACTGGCTCCTGAGAGCACCCAGGACGATGAGGACACCTGGTTCATCAGCGGAAGCTATCCGGCGGGAACAGATTTTAAGCTTCCGTCAGCTGAGGAGATTCAGAAGGCAGTGGACAGCGTAGAGGCAGCCGAGGCGGCTGAGACAGAGGCGGCAGAATAAAAAGCTGGTTTTATCTGCTGTTCGGAAAACAATATTTAAAAAAGCATGGCTGTTTCAGAAGTGTTTTTTACAGGAAGAAGAAAATAGACAAAACAGTCGATGATGGAATGTCCGGTGCAGTATGGGTGCAATGCTCATGCTGCATCGGACTTTTTTTGCGAAAATGATTTTTAATATTGTTGATTTTCAACTGCTCTTAACTCAAAGATTGTATTTTAACTTAAAAAGAGTTATAATACAGAAAAAAGAGTTAAGATTGCAGGTGATGACATGGAATATCTCAATAAAGTTCTTGGAGTAAAGGTTACTTATGAGGATGTGGAGTTTAAGCACTTACCCAATTTTATAGTCACAAGATATCGTTTACAGATGGTGTCTATGAATGAGAAGAAGGTGATTCTCCTTTATCCTAAGACAGAACTGGAGCAGATTGAAGTGCTGAAAAAGCATATTGCCCGGATACAGAAAAATGAGAATTTGCCCATTGTGCTGGTGCTAAAAGAACTTACCTTTCGTCAGAAAGAATATTTGATTCGTGAGAAGATTCCTTTTATTGTAGAGGGAAAGCAAATTTACTTGCCCTTTATGGCGGTGTATTTGCAGGAACGGTGCAGCGCTGAAAAAAAGCCACGGGAAGAAATGCTTCCATCGGCGCAGATGCTTCTACTGCATTTCATTTATGGAGGCGCACAAGAACTATCCACAAGTCAGGCTGCGAAGGACTTGGAACTGACACCTACTTCTATATCAAGGGCATCGAGACAGCTTGAAGAAATGGGATTGCTGCATATCAGGAAAGCAGGTGTACAGAGGATCATGCAATCTGAGGATTCTCCGAAAACACTGTTCCAAAAAGCAGGAGATAAGTTGCTGAATCCAATAAAACGAACCGTTTATATTCCGAAAGAATTGGTGGGAACAGAGCTGTTGGAAAGCGGATATTCGGCATTGGCAGAGTATTCCATGTTGAATACACCGAATGTCAGATGTTATGCGGCAGAAAGAATCTCTCAATGGAAAGATGCTATGACCAATAACTTGCAGGATTCGCAGGTGCAGGTGGCTGTAGAAATGTGGAGATACAATCCTCGAAAATTGTCTGCGCGAAATGTTGTAGATGAACTTTCGCTGGCATTGGCATTGAGAGAAGATGCAGATGAACGAGTTGAAGAAGCAGTGGAAGAAATGCTGAATGAACTGTGGAGGAAAATAGATGGTTACAGGAATTGACAGCTTTAGGGAATGGTTCAAGGGCAGTGAAGAGCAATATGCCATCATTGGAGGAACGGCGTGTGACATTCTGATGACGGAAGAAGGACTGGATTTTCGAGCAACAAAGGACATTGACCTTGTTCTGATTATAGAAGCAGTTGACGCGAATTTCGGAAAGAAATTTTGGAAATATGTAAAACAGGCTGGATATGAACATTGCAATAAAAGTTCGGGTGTGCCGCAGTTTTATCGTTTTAGCCACCCAATCTCGAATCAGTATCCTGCGATGATTGAACTTTTCACGCGAAAGCTGGATGCCATTCAAATTCCAGAAGATGCAGTGCTAACACCGTTACCGATGGACGAAGATATTTCAAGTCTGTCTGCTATTCTTTTGGACGATGATTACTATGAATTTTTGAAGCAGGGGAAAGTCACTGTTGATGGAGTGACTGTCTTAGATGCGGCATATTTGATTCCATTTAAGGCAAAAGCGTGGATGGATTTGACAGATCGTAAGGCCGCAGGAGAACACGTTGACAGCAAAAACATTAAGAAGCATAAGAATGATGTTTTCCGCCTGACGGAATTGATTGATCCCATCGCCAAGATAGTGGCTCCCCAAGGAGTGTATGCCGATATTCAAGAGTTTGTCCAGCGCATGAAAAATGAAAACGTGGATATTAAGCAGCTGGGGTTGGTTGGCAGGACAAAGGAGAAGATTCTGGAAGAATTGAAAGCAATGTATGAGACACTTTAAATAGATATTTGAACAGACAAGGGCACTGATCGGATAATGGAAGGTATGCTTCATGCCATTGCAGATTATCAGAAACGATATTGCAAAAAATTGATGTCAGTGGACATCGCACTGGCGATCTGCTCGGCTGTGTATCCATATTCATAGATGTAGCGAAGGACTTCATCGCTGTCCATCAGGATTTCCGCTGCTACGATGTTGGCTTCATATTCCGGCTTGGATTTCATGTCGTAGAGCATGAACTCATGAGTCGGGGTGGTTTTCGCCATATTCTGGTGAAGCGATTTCGCTTAATCACTCGGTATATTCCCTTCAGGGAACCGAGATTTTCACAAAGCATGACATAGATACCAAGCCGCCTTGCAATTTCAAAAGGGTCTCTGGAACCCCAGCGTTTTACCACTTTCTCACCGCCCCGTTAAGGCCCTCATTCATTATACCATTACCAGTTTGTATGCACATCTGATAAGCTAAGAATCCCTTGGATTATATCTTCCTTACAGCCGATGATCCCTTTCGGCAGCTGTCCGGCTCTGCCGATGTACGAAAATAAATACAAAATCTCCTGGAAAAAAGTGCTTTACAAAAACACTTTAGTATGCTACCATAGTAGCACAATAAAACAGGAAAAATCACAGAGATTAACAGGAGGAGCGGTTATGAAAAAGAGAGTATGGGCAATGGGAGCAGCAGTTATGATGATGGGAGTACTGACAGCCTGCTCAGGAGGAGCAGGTTCCAAAGAGACTTCCGCACAGACAGAGGAAACAAAGGCAGAAAGTACAGAGGCAGCAGCTGAGAGCGAGGAGAATGGAGAAGAGACAAAGCAGGCAAACGGAGAGGATAAGGCTTCGGAAGGAACCTTTACAGTGGGCTTTGACCAGGATTTCCCTCCTATGGGCTTTGTGGGAGAGGACGGAGAGTATACAGGCTTTGATCTGGAGCTGGCTCAGGAGACAGCTAAGAGGCTGGGACTTACCTATGTGGCACAGCCGATTGCCTGGGATGCGAAAAATATGGAGCTGGAGTCAGGAAATATCGACTGTATCTGGAACGGATTTACCATGACAGGCAGAGAGGATGAGTATACCTGGTCTGCACCGTACATGGAAAACAGTCAGGTGGTAGTGGTAATGGAGGATTCAGGGATTGAGACGCTTGCAGATCTGGCCGGAAAGATTGTAGAGGTTCAGGCAGATTCTTCTGCAGAGGCAGCTCTCAAGGAGATGACAGATCTGACATCCACCTTTGGAACACTTCAGACAACACCGGATTATAATACAGCATTTATGGATCTGGAAATGGGCAGCGTAGATGCCATTGCTATGGACGTAATTGTGGCTGGCTACCAGATGCAGGAGAGAGAAGGAAACTTTAAGATCCTGGATGAAACCCTGGCATCTGAGGAATATGCGATTGGTTTTAAAAAGGGAAATACAGAGCTGTGCGAGAAGGTGCAGAAGACATTAGAGGAGATGGCTGAGGACGGAACCATGGCTGAGATTTCTAAGAAATGGTTCGGCGAGGACATTACCACGATTGGAAAATAGCTGAAAGAGAAAAAGACAGGATAGGGGATAAAAAGCCATGAATTTATTGCAGATTATGAAACAGCTGGCAGGAGGAATGGGAACCAGCATTGAAATTTTTACAGTGACGCTTCTGGTCTCCCTTCCTCTGGGGCTTCTTATCTCCTTTGGAAGGATGTCAAAAAACCCGGTTTTAAGGACTGTGGTAAAATTTTATATTTCGATTATGCGTGGAACGCCTCTGATGCTTCAGCTGATGGTAGTGTACTTTGGTCCTTACTATCTGCTTGGAATACGGGTAGGGAACGGATACCGGCTGTGGGCGGCCTTTATTGGCTTTGCTGTGAATTATGCTGCGTATTTCGCGGAAATTTACCGCAGCGGTATCCAGTCCATGCCGGTAGGGCAGTATGAGGCGGCTAAACTGTTGGGATACACGAAGAGTCAGACCTTTTTCCGAATTATTTTCCCCCAGGTGGTAAAGCGGATTCTGCCGTCGATTACCAACGAGGTGATCACCCTGGTAAAGGACACATCTCTGGCTTTTACGATCAGTGTGATGGAGATGTTTACAGTAGCCAAGGCGCTGGCCTCCTCCCAGGTGAGCATGGTTCCTTTTGTGGCAGCAGGATTGTTTTATTATATTTTTAATCTGCTGGTGGCCTCCTTTATGGAGTATGCAGAGAAGAAAATGAATTATTATCAGTAGCGGGGAGAGAACATGAGCGTATTAGAGATTAAAAATATTGAGAAATCCTTTGGAAGCAATCAGGTGTTAAAGGATATTTCCATTCAGGTGGAGGACGGAGAGATTATCTCTGTCATCGGCCCTTCCGGATCTGGAAAATCAACTCTGCTGCGGTGCGCGGCTATGCTGGAGACTATGGATCGGGGAGCTGTGCTCTATGCAGGAAAAAAGGCAGTATGGAATGAGGGGGACGGACGGGTTCAGTATGCAGGAAAAGAAGAGATGAAGGAGATCCAGTCCATGTATGGGCTGGTATTCCAGAATTTTAATCTGTTTCCCCACTATTCCGTTCTGAAAAATATCGTAGACGCGCCGATCCATGTGCAGAAAAGAAAGAGGGAGGAAGCAGAGGCAGAGGCGAGAGATCTGTTAGAAAAGATGGGGCTTTCCGATAAGGCGGATATGTATCCCTGCCAGCTGTCCGGAGGACAGCAGCAGAGGGTGGCGATTGCCAGAGCTCTGGCGCTGAATCCCAGGATACTCTTTTTTGATGAGCCGACTTCAGCGCTGGATCCGGAGCTGACAAAGGAGGTCTTAAAGGTAATCCGTTCTCTGGCGGATCTGAATATTGCCATGGTGATAGTAACCCATGAAATGGCCTTTGCCAGAGAGATCTCTGATAGAGTCATCTTTATGGAGGGCGGAGTGATTGTGGAGGAGGGAAAACCGGAGGAGGTTTTCACTTCAGAAAACGAAAGAACAAGGGCCTTTATCTCTGGCTGAGATAAAGGCTCTTGTTCTTTTGGTCAGTTCGCTTTAATTTCCGCCTACATCCAGACCGCTGTGGTAGGAGTAATTTCCAAGCTCTGTCAGGAGCTTGTGGAAATCCTGCTCCTCCAGAGGGATTCCGTTTGAAAGGCATGCATTGAAATAGTAATATACATTGTGCAGCTTATTCAGCGTCCGATGGAACAAATCTACGAAGGAATCAGTAGAGGCCATAGATTTATTCCAGGGATTGCACCATGGCTCATGGTCCAGGTTGCAGCATTTGCGGGGATCAGAAAAGGTGTCCGTTACCAGCTTGGCAGAAGCCACCGGATGATTGACAAAGATGGATTCGACTATGGCAATTCCGCCTTTTTTCTTTCCGGATTTATCCGCCAGAGTCCGGCATCCCACCCGCATGGCCCAGATAGAGCGGTGAACCATGGCCGGAGTCATCTGAAAGTTATTCCGGTAAGTGATTGGATAGTAGGCATCGTTAATGCAGTTGGCAAGAAAATGGGAGACAAACTGCATTTCCTGGCCGTTCAGGCAGATAGTGGCCGTCTGATTAAATTCGGACGGCTTCTTTTTTTTGTATTTATACAGGAGAATGGCATCAATGTCATTTTCCAGGGCAGCGTGCTTTCCGTGATGGACAGCAGAGGGGTTGGAGGTATCGTATCCAATACGCCCATATACATAGGGATGGCAGACGTAATCTGCGATGTAGTGGTTCATAAAGCCGGCCAGGTAGGCAATGGCCTGCTCTCTCTGCTGTCTGGACTGCAGATGGGAAAGCCGGTTCAGGGAGCAGCGGAAAAATTCGTTAATATGGTGTTCGTGCATATAGGAGCCTACGTTTCTGTAATCTCTGTGGCGCAGAACAGGAATATAGTAGAAAAACATATCAGGTCCCTGGAGCCCCAGCTGGTAGAGCCAGCGGTATTTGGCGATAATGTGCTTCAGCTGGTTGTTGGGAAGATCATTGTAGGCTTTCATACCGAAAATATAGTGAGTGGTAAATCCTGGCATATAGATCCGCCTTCTTTCTATGAGAAATTTCAAGACTATCGTCTGCTAACATCAGTATAGCACAATTTTTTGCCGGAGTGCAGGGGAAGAATCAGGAAATTATGATATTTTGCCGGGAGTGAGGGCATGGAACAAAAAAGAGATGCATACCCTTCATAGTATGACAGAAAAAGAGGGGGAGCAGGATGATTCAGTGGATTCGGAGAGCCGTGTGGGGACCCTGGCTGACAGCTCTGTTTTTAGCGTCGGGAATTTATTTTACAGTCCGTTTCCGGGGATTTCAGATTACAGGAATTTCCAGATGGTGGAGAGAGACAGCCGGAAGTCTGTTTCGGAGTCAGAATGAAGAAAAAAAGAGTCAGTTTGCCTCTGCCTGTACGGCTCTGGCGGCTACTGTGGGAACGGGAAACATTGCAGGCGTAGCCACTGCCGTGGCTGTAGGGGGACCAGGCGCCGTATTCTGGATGTGGGTGTCTGCAGCTTTTGGGATGATGACTGCCTACGCGGAGGTTTATCTGGGCAGAAAATACCGGTACAAAGATAAAAGCGGAAGGCCGGTCTGCGGCCCCTACGCCTATCTGGAACGCGGCCTTAAAATGAGGTGGCTGGGGCTTCTCTACGCGGCTTTCTGTGTGCTGGCCTCTCTGGGAATGGGAAGTATGGTGCAGGCCAACGCAGTGGCCCAGAGTGCAGCCTTCTCAGTATCGTTTCCGCTGCCTGCTGCAGGGGCAGTCCTGACAGTTCTCGTTATGGCTGTGATTTTTGGAGGAGCTGAGCGTATTTCTGCGGCTGCAGTCAGCCTGGTTCCGGTCTCAGCTGCATTTTATATGGGACTCTGTGCCGTGATCCTGCTGTTTCACGCAGGAGAGCTTCCGGAAGCATTTCTTCTTATATTTAAAGATGCTTTTTCCATAGAAAGCGCAGCTGGGGGAGCGGCGGGGGTACTGACTGGAAGAGCTCTGCGGTATGGAATTTCCAGAGGCGTATTTTCCAATGAGGCGGGGCTTGGCAGTCTGGCTGTACTCCACGGGGAGGCTGAGGAGCCGGAGGGCTTCGGAAAAGGACAGTCAAAAGCAGACAGAACACAAACGTCTGGAGAGAGATTCGTCAGAGAGCAGGGGATGTGGGCCATTTTCGAGGTGTTTTTTGATACGATTGTCAGCTGCACCATGACAGCGCTTGTGCTTTTGTGTGTGGGAGGCAGTCAGATACCAGTGGCGGCAGGCCAGGAAGAGGCAATGGCAGGAAGCGCCTGGGTAGCGTCCTGTTTTTCCGTCTGCTTTGGAAGGCTGGGGGGAGGACTTGTATCCCTGGCAATGAGCCTGTTTGCCTTTGCCACCATTATTGCCTGGTTCTATCTGGGAAGCCAGGCACTTAGCTATCTGACAGAGGGGAAGCCGTGGAAAAGAAGCATTCAGCTGTGTTATGGTTTTTTGTATTTAAATGCCGTCTTTTTCGGCTGTGTGGCCAGGCTGACCCTGGTGTGGGATTTATCGGATATTTTTAACGGGCTGATGGCAGTGCCCAACCTGATCGGGCTGTTTCTTCTGCGCCGCCAGGTGGAGAGGCCGTAGGAGGAGGGGAGAAGAAAAATTCTTTTATTCTCTATTTTGTCTCTCTTTAGCTTTTGCAGCTTTTGCAGGCCTCACATGTTAATTCTTGCAATCCTGCGCCACATTTGATACACTTGTATCAGACTGGCCGGGACACGGCCCGGCGCCGCTTGCTGCAGATGGCGCTGTGAACATTTAGGAGGATATCACTTATGCAGAATCCAGTTATTACCATTGAGATGGAAAACGGGGACGTAATCAAGGCAGAGCTCTACCCGGAAGTTGCCCCGAACACAGTAAATAACTTTATCAGCCTTGTAAAGAAGGGCTTTTACGACGGCCTGATTTTCCACCGCGTCATCCGCGGCTTTATGATCCAGGGCGGCTGCCCGGATGGAAACGGAACCGGCGGCCCAGGCTACTCCATCAAGGGAGAATTTGCCCAGAACGGTTTTAAGAATGACTTAAAGCATACTCCAGGCGTGCTTTCCATGGCCAGAGCCATGCATCCGGATTCCGCAGGATCCCAGTTCTTTATTATGCACGAGACTTCTCCTCACTTAGATGGCCAGTATGCGGCTTTCGGACAGGTGACAGAAGGTATGGACGTGGTAAACAAGATTGCTGAGTGCAGAACAGACTGGAGCGACCGTCCTATGAAAGCTCAGAAGATGAAGAAGGTGACAGTGGAAACCTTCGGAGAGGATTATCCAGAACCAGAAAAATGCTGATAGAAAAAGAGATAGAGGTAAACGGCGCTCTTTTTCAGGCAGTTATATCAGACAACAGACAGGCTCTCCAGGCCGCATATGCGGCAGGGAGAGCCGTTGTCGGCTTATGGCAGGAAAAAGAGGGAAGAGAAGAAGAGACAGAGAAGATTCCGGATCTTTCTCCCGCTCTCTATGTGGTGACGAGGCTGGAGGACGCAGATGAAGCCCTGTTAAAACGAGCTGTGTGCCGACGCTTTTCCATGCCTTGGACGATTACAGAGACAAGGCGCCTTTTGATTCGGGAATTTAAGGCCAGCGATGTCCTGCCGGACGAGGAAGAGGAATTTGGGACACCGGAGCTGCTGTCCTCCTATATTGCCTGCCAATACCGGTTTTATGAGCGGGGACTGTGGGCTCTGGTGGAAAAGGAGACTGGAAGGATTGTAGGAAAGGCGGGAATTACAGACGGAGAGCTGGGATATCATATTTACCGAGAATACAGAGGGAGAGGGCTGGCAGAGGAGGCCTGCCGTGCCATTATCAGGTGGGAAAAGGAAGAAGGGGGAGAGTGTTTGAAGCTCCGGGTCAGAGAGGACAATGCGGCTTCCAGAAGGCTGGCGGAGAAGCTGGGATTTGTGCAGGCAGAGGAAGAGATTTGCTCAATTGGTTCTTGTATTTTATATGTACTGAGTATATAATATATTGTATACAAAAAAATGCAAAAATACAAAATTCAGCAGTATACAGCCTGAGCTGAGAAGGAGGCTTATGATAAAGCATCTGGGACTGAAAGCATATGGCAAGGTGAACCTGGGCCTTGATGTGGTGAGAAGAAGAGAGGACGGCTACCACGAAGTCAGGATGATTATGCAGACCGTTGGGATTTACGACAGGATTGATATGACCAGGAGGGAACAGCCGGGGATTGGGCTTGAGACAAACCTCTATTACCTGCCGGATAATGAGAACAATCTGGCCTACAAGGCAGCAAAGCTTTTAATGGATGAGTTTGATATAAAAGAAGGCGTAAACATACGCATTAAAAAGTTCATTCCAGTAGCGGCCGGAATGGCGGGAGGAAGTTCAGACGCAGCAGCAGTGCTGTTTGGAGTTAATAAAATGTTTTCCCTGGGGCTTTCCCTGGAGGAACTGATGAAGCGAGGTGTAAGGCTGGGAGCTGACGTGCCCTACTGTCTGATGAGGGGAACCGCGCTTTCAGAGGGAATCGGGGAGATTCTGACCCCGCTAGATCCAGCGCCTCAGTGTCAGGTTTTGATTGCTAAGCCAGCTGTCAGCGTTTCCACCAAATTTGTCTATGAGAATCTCCATGTGAATCAGCTGCCGAAAACAGCCCATCCGGATATTGACTGTCTGATGCGGGCGATTGAAAACAGGGATCTCAGAGCACTGGCTGAAAATATGGGGAATATTTTGGAGACAGTAACAATCCCGGCTCATCCGGTGATTCAGGATATCAAGGATAAGATGATGGATATGGGTGCAGTGGGAGCTATGATGAGCGGAAGCGGCCCTACAGTGTTCGGGCTTTTCATGAGTCCGTCCAAGGCGGAGGAAGCATATGAGGAAATGCGCTATGGATCTGCTGCTTCCATGGCCAGACAGGTCTATCTGACCCGGTTCTATAACAGAAACAAAGACGCAGGCATAAGACAGGGGAATGAAAGAAATGGGAAATAATTTTCAGGTAAACATGAACGAGTATCTTCCGCTTAGAGACGTGGTTTTTAACACGCTGCGCCAGGCAATTCTCAAGGGAGAACTGGCTCCTGGAGAGAGGCTGATGGAAATTCAGCTGGCAGAGAAGCTGGGTGTCAGCCGTACACCGATCAGAGAAGCCATCCGGAAGCTGGAGCTGGAAGGCCTGGTACTTATGATCCCCAGAAAAGGGGCGGAGGTAGCCAGAATTTCCGAGAAAAGTATGAGGGATGTGCTGGAGGTACGCCGCTCCTTAGAGGAGCTGGCGATTGAGCTGGCCTGCGAGAGGATGACAGAGGAGGATTTCAGGGCTCTTGATCTGGCGCAGGGAGCATTCAAAAAGGCAGTAGCCGGGGGAACTGTCATGGAGATTGCAGAGACAGACGAGGCATATCACGACATTATCTATAACAGCACGGGAAACACAAGACTGGTTCAGATCCTGAATAACCTGAGAGAGCAGATGTACCGCTATCGTCTGGAATATATTAAGGATGAGGAAAAACGTCAGATTCTTCTGGCAGAGCACAGAAAGATATACAAGGCTCTCTGCTCCCGCCATGTGGAGGAGGCGAAGCAGGCTATGCGGGAGCATATTGACAACCAGGAAATTACTGTATTGAAGAATATAAAGGAGCAGGAAGAATGACATTTAAGGAATTATACCTGTCAGGGCAGATTGAATTCGATGAGATCGACCGCTATATCAGCCGCTGGAACCGCTCTGACGATGAGAGAACTCTTGCAAAATACCTGGGACTGAACGCTGAGGAGGAGGACGTCTGGATTGATGACAGCGATGAGGCATTGCAGGAGATGCTGGACTCCTATGAGAAGGTGAAGGGAACACCGGTTACTCTGGGAAGAACAGGGATCATTGTAAATAAGAACGGCTTCGGCGCTCTGCCCATTCAGCGGATCGGGAAGGAGGAGGCTGCTGCGCTTCTTAGAAAAGCATATGACGGAGGCATCCGATATTTTGACACAGCCAGGGCCTATTCGGACAGCGAGGAGAAAATAGGCTATGCGTTAAAGGATGTCAGAAGCCATATTTATATTGCTACCAAGACCATGGCTTCTACGCCGGAACAATTCTGGGAGGATCTGGAGACCAGCCTGCGGCTGCTGCAGACAGACTACATAGATGTGTACCAGCTCCACAATCCGCCTGTCTGCCCGAAGCCGGGAGACGAGACAGGGCTGTACGACGCCATGCTGGAGGCAAAAAGACAGGGGAAAATCAGATTTATCGGTATTACAAACCATAGGATCGATGTGGCAGAGGAAGCCATAGAATCAGGGCTTTACGATACTCTCCAGTTCCCGTTTAATTACCTGTCCACTGACCGGGAACTGGCCCTGGCAGCGAAATGTCTGGAAAAGGATATGGGATTTATCGCTATGAAGGGACTTTCCGGCGGCCTTTTGACCAACTCGGCCGCTGTCTATGCCTACATAGCCCAGTATGAGAACGTACTTCCTATCTGGGGCGTTCAGAGAGAAAAGGAGCTGGATGAATTTTTAAGCTACGTGGAGCATCCGCCGGTTCTGGACGAGACGCTGCAGAATGTAATTGATTCTGATATTCAGACGCTGGCAGGCGATTTCTGCCGGGGCTGCGGTTACTGTATGCCGTGTCCGGTGGGGATCGAGATTAATAACTGTGCCAGAATGTCTTTACTTCTGCGCCGCTCCCCGTCTGCAGGCCATCTGTCGCCGGAAGGCCAGGCCAAGATGAAAAAAATCGAGGACTGTCTTCACTGCGGAGCATGTAAGAGCAAATGCCCTTACGGCCTTGATACGCCAAAGCTGTTAGAGGAAAATTATAAAGATTACATGGAAGTCCTGGCAGGGAAAGAAATGTAGACCGTAAATAAAAGAGAGGGGAAGGGATTTCTGCGATCCAACTGGAAGCCGCAGGAACCCCTTCCCCTCTTTTACACTATTCCCCCTTTATGCACGAGGAAAAATTTTCGGTGACTTTAAGTGGAACAAGAAAATTTTTTCCTTGTGCATTCTTTTTCGGTGACTTTAGGTGGAACAGGAAAATGTTTCCTTGTGTATTTCTTTAATACGAAAAATTCTGCAAATAAAGTGTAAAACTTTTATAAAGTGTGTTTTCTCATCTTGACAAGGTGACAAGGTGTCACTATAATAAGTGACAGCTTGTCACCAAAGTGACTGCTGCATAAGAAATATCTGCATAATATGCGAGTATGAAAAGAGCAGGGGGATTGTTATGCCGTCAGAGCGTTTTTACCGTCTTTCTGAGGAAAAGCGAAAGAATATATGTGAAGCGGCAATCAAAGAATTTGCCAGAGTAACGATTGACCGGGTTTCCATTAACCAGATTATTAAAAATGCCAATATTTCAAGAGGTAGTTTTTATACCTATTTCGAGGATAAATGGGATGTGCTTTCCTATATTTTTGAGGACAGCCACCAGAAGTTTATTCTTTTAATGAAAGCTTCTTTAGAGGAGAGCAAAGGAGATTTGTGGTCTGCCCTTCAGGATGTAATGGATGCCATGCTTTTGTTCTGTTCGAAGCGGTCTAATTTTGAGTTCCTAAAGAATATTATGTCTCATGCCAATTCTGATGACATGATTCGCGGCTTTGCCAAGAAGGGAGGAGATTACACAAGGCTGTCTGACAGTGCAGAAAAATGGGTTTTTGAACATATGGATGAAAAAAGTCTGAAACTCAGAAACTTTGAGGAGTTCCACTGCCTGTTCACCCTGGGTATGTCCACGGTGGCTATGGCAATCAGGGAATTTTATGAGGGAACATCAGAGGAAAAAGTCAGAGAGCTGTTTAAAAAGCGAGTTGAGCTTCTGAAGTATGGAGCCACTCATGGCGGTGGTCCATAGGGAGGCT
The DNA here is from genome assembly GCA_027698105.1 of Lachnospiraceae bacterium AM93-12TA. GTDB lineage: Bacteria > Bacillota > Clostridia > Lachnospirales > Lachnospiraceae > Otoolea. The sequence goes on along the minus strand of JAQERH010000016.1, from coordinate 24,869 downwards.
GAGATACACAAGGCATATGAATAAAGACAGAAAGTGAGCAAGGGAGAAGAATAACATGAAGAAAAAAAATATAATCATTACAGCTGCTGTTGTAGCTGTAGCAGCAGCGCTGATCCTGCCGCGTTTCCTGAAGCCAAAGGATGCGGTTAATTCAGCAGCAGCCCCTGTAGTTTCGGCAGAGCAGCCACAGATGGGAACCATTGAAATTTACACAGACTTATCAGGCAGTATTGAGCCTTCCGAGATGGCTTCCATTATTCCAAAGGCCGGTGGAGAGGTAACAGAGGTCTATGTGAAAGCCGGCGATATGGTGACAGAGGGACAGCCCATCTGCCATATCGACACTAAGATGGTAGATACGGCTAAGAACAGCATGGAGACAGCAGCTGTCAACATGGATAATGCCAATAAGGAACTGAACCGGGCCAGAGTTCTTTTTGAAAGTGGAAATATGTCACAGCAGGCCTTTGAGCAGGTTCAGAGCAGTGCCAAGATGGCACAGCTGCAGTATGATTCTGCCAAGATTGCCTATGAAAACCAGGTGGAGTTCAGCTCTATTACAGCTCCTATTTCTGGTAAAGTAGAGAGCGTCAGTGTAGAGGTACACGATAATGTAGGCACTCAGAACATTATCTGTGTGATTTCCGGAGAAGGAGCAAAGCAGGTAAACTTTGCTGTAACAGAGAGAGTAGTCTCAGGTCTTCATGTAGGAGATACTGTTATTATCAGCAAAAATGGCACTGACTATGAAGGCACTATTTCGGAGGTCAGCACCAAGATTGATGATGCTACAGGACTGTTTCGTGTAAAGGCTTCTTTAGCCGGTGCAGATGCGTTAGCTACAAGCTCAAGAGTAAAGCTTACCGTTGTATCTGAAAAGGCAGAGAATGTTCTGACCATTCCGACAGATGCCGTTTATTACTCTCAGAATAAACCGAAGGTATATACCTATGAAGACGGAACGGTCCACGAGGTTCCGATTGAAATTGGAATTTTTGATTCAGAGAAAACAGAGGTAACATCCGGTCTCACAACAGATGATATGGTTATTACCACATGGAGCTCAGAGCTTTATGAAGGTTCTCAGGTACAGCTTCCTTCTGAGGCTGCGGCTGAAGACGGAGAGGCAGAGACAGGAGAGCAGGAAGAAGAGACTACCCAGACAGAGCAGGCAGCAGAGTAAGGAGGCGTACATATGGGTTTAACTAAATTTGTCCTGAAACGTCCTGTCACTACGATCCTGTCAGTTATCTGTCTGATCGTATTTGGTTTATCCTCCGTTCTCTCCTCTAAACTGGAGCTGATTCCGGAGATGGATATGCCTATGCTGATTATAGCTACCACTTATGTGGGAGCCAGCCCGGAGGACGTCAGCGAACTGGTAACGAAGCCGATTGAGGATGAAATAGGAACCTTAAGCGGTGTGAAGTCTGTTAACAGTTATTCCCAGGAGAATATCTCCATGGTTATTCTGGAGTACCAGTACGGAACAGATATTGACGAGGCTTATGATGATTTAAAGAAAAAGATGGATTTAATGGGTTCATCTCTTCCGGAGGATGCAGACGATCCTGCCATTGTAGAGATGAACATCAATGATATGGCTACCATGACTCTGGCAGTCAATGATGACACAGTGGATAATCTTTATAACTATGTAGACGAGACAGTTGCTCCGGAGTTTGAAAAGATTGCTTCTGTTGCCAGTGTAGATGTCAGTGGAGGTCAGGAACAGTACATTAAAGTGGAACTGATTCCGGAAAAGCTGGATCAGTATCACTTATCTATGAGTCAGGTGGCTCAGGCAGTGGGAAGTGCAGATTTTTCTTTTCCGGCTGGAAGTGCGATTGTAGGAAGCCAGAAATTATCTGTATCTGCAGGTGTCAGCTATGATACAATGGAGAGTTTAAAAACGATTCCGATTACAGTGGGAAGCGGCGACATCATCCATCTGGAGGACATTGCCAATGTTCACACTAATCTGGAGGATCCGATTGGTATCGGACGCTACAACGGCAGAGACACCATGACTCTGGCTATTAAAAAGCAGCAGGAGTCTTCAGCCGGAGAGGTATCAAAGGCAGTAAATAAAACAATTGAACGTCTGGAGCGAAGTAATCCAAACCTGGACATCGTTGTAGTTAATGACAGCAGTGACAGTATCAATGCTTCCTTAAAGAGCGTAATGGAAACCATGGTTATGGCGGTTATCATTTCCATGATTATCCTGTGGCTGTTCTTTGGAGATGTCAAGGCATCCCTGATTGTAGGAACATCAATCCCGATTTCCATTCTGGCTGCCCTGATTCTGATGAGATCCATGGGCTTCTCGCTAAACGTTATCACCTTGGGAAGCCTTGTTCTGGGCGTTGGTATGATGGTTGATAACTCGATTAACGTGCTGGAGAGCTGCTTCCGAGCAAAGGAAAAAATTGGAAATACTGCTACCTCTTTCAGAGATGCAGCCCTGGAGGGAACCAGAGTCATGATTGCCTCTATCCTGGGTGGTACAGCTACTACCTGTGTTGTATTCCTTCCGCTGGCTCTGATCCAGGGATTGTCCGGACAGATGTTTAAGCCTCTTGGCTTTACAATCGTGTTCTGTATGCTGGCGTCCTTTATCTCGGCGATTACAGTAGTACCGTTATGCTACACCATGTACCGTCCGGCAGAGAAGGAGAAGGCTCCGCTGTCCGGCATGGTAAAGGTGATGCAGGATCAGTACCGGGCTCTGATTCGTTTCCTGCTTCCGAAGAAGAAAACAGTTATGTTAACCAGTGTACTTCTTCTGGTGTTCTCTTTCTTCCTGGCAGGCCACATTAAAATGGAACTGATGCCAGAAACAGATGATGGAACCATTCAGGTTACTATGGAGCTGCGTCCGGGTATTACGATTGAGAAGGTAGATGAACTTGTAAAAGATACAGAGGCGTATGTATCAGCAGATGAAGATGTGGAGGATTACATTTTATCCTATGGCGCCAGCGGACTGAGTATTTCAGGCGGCGGCTCTGCCACACTGACAGCTTATCTGAAGGATGACAGAAAGCGCTCTACAGACCAGGTAGTAAAAGAGTGGAAGCCGGTTCTTACCTCCTATCAGGAGATGAATGTAACCGTTGATTCTGCAAGCTCAGGTTCCATGTCTTCTGGAAGTACTGATGGAGTAGAGTATCTTCTTAAAGGCACTCAGTACGACGAGCTTAAAAATATTTCCGACCAGATTGTAAACGACTTGAAGGAGAGACCGGAGCTTACAAAGATTCACTCCTCTCTGGAGAACTCTGCGCCGGTTATTCAGATTGATATCGACCCGGTAAAGGCATCGGCAGAGGGTATGGTTCCTGCCCAGGTGGCTCAGACTGTATATATGATGATCAGTGGAAATGAGGCTGCTGATCTGGAGCAGAACGGAGAGGAAATCAGCATTAAAGTTGAGTATCCAGACGGCTGGTATGAGACTGTAGACCAGGTAAAGGGAATTACGGTAACAGGCTCAGGCGGAAATTCAGTTGCCCTGGCAGATATTGCAGATATCTACTTCAAGGACAGCCCACAGAGCATTGTGAGAAAGGATAAGGAATATCAGGTAACTGTTACAGGCGATTTCGTCAACGGTACAAACGAGGATGAGATGGACGCTCTGGAGACAAAGATTTACAATGAGACAGTTGCTCCGAGGCTGACAGAGAACGTGACCAGAGCACAGAATGCCCAGGATGAAAGCATGGCAGAGGAGTTCGCTTCCTTAGGAGGAGCCATCGGAATGTCCATCTTCTTAATCTTTGTAGTTATGGCAGCTCAGTTTGAGTCTCCGAAGTTCTCCTTCATGGTTATGACAACCATTCCGTTCAGCCTGATCGGTTCCTTCGGACTTCTCTTCCTGGCAGATGCAAGTATCAGTATGGCATCCCTGTTAGGATTCCTGATGCTGTTTGGAACCGTTGTAAACGCAGGTATCCTTTATGTAGATACGGCGAACCAGTACAGAGCAGAAATGGATCGCGATACAGCTCTTGTAGAGGCCGGAGCGACACGACTTCGTCCAATTCTGATGACAACATTGACAACCGTTGTATCCATGATTCCTATGGCTATGGCTTACGGAGACAGCGGAGAGACCATGCAGGGTCTGGCTCTTGTAAACGTGGGAGGTCTGATTGCCTCCACGATCCTGTCCCTGTTAATGCTTCCTATCTACTATACTCTGATGAACAGGAAGCCAAAACAGGAGCTGGATGTAGACTAGAAAAGGCTGACGCCTGTTAAGAAGCAAAGAGATACAGTATGGAACATCTGGAGGTGACAGAACCATGAAACGAAAACAGACAGCCGCAGCCGCAGCCGCCGTGCTTCTGGCGCTTTCCTCCCCCCTTTCGGTCCTGGCAGGGCCGTCAGGGGCAGATGGAGGAGCCGGGGAGGCATATCTGGCTGAGCTGAATGACGGAGTTCTCCAGTACAGCGAGCTGCCGGGACTGGTGGAGCGGTATAATGTAACCTATAAAAATACATATGCCCAGATTGCCGGCCAGAGCCAGAGCCTGGAAGCGGCCAGACAGCTGGGCAAGGACGCGGATGAGGCGATGGAGGAGGCTCTGGATCTGAAAGAAGATGACATGGATGAGGCGACCAGAGCTCTCTATGAGTCCTATAAAGAGGCTGCCAAGGCTATGAGAAAGCAGGCCGCCAAGCTCTCTGATGAGGACCTGTCAGGAACAGCAGAGAGGTCTTTAAAAATGCTGAAGAATCAGCAGACCATGCTGGCCCAGAATCTGATGATTCAGTATCAGAAGACATCCTCTAAAAAAGAGCTTTTAGCAAAGCAGGAGGAGCTGGCTAAGGCAGGCTACGACGCGGCAGCTGCCAGAGCAGGACTTGGAATGGCTTCCTCTGAGGAAGTGCTTTCTGCAAATCAGAACTGGCTTCAGGCTCAGAGCGCGGCTGTACAGATAGACTCTGCAGTCAACAGCCTGAAACAGAATCTTCTGATTACCTGCGGCTGGAATGCAGACAGTGATCCGGAGATTGCGCAGCTTCCAGAGGTGGATTCTGCAAGGCTTAACAGCATGAATCTGGCAGCTGATACTGAGACGGCTGTTCAGGCTAATTACGGTCTGATTAGCCTGAGACAGAATGGCGGCAAAGGCTCTGTTGGAAGGAATATTCTGAAGCGGAATGTATCTCAGTCCCGTCAGGGCATTGCAGTCAGCGTAGAAAGCCTTTATGCAAAGGCAAAGGCAGATCAGCAGGCATATGAGGGGGCTGAGGCTAATTTCCAGGCAGCAGTTCTCGATATGCAGGCAGCAGATCAGAAGAATGCCATGGGTATGATGAGCAGGATTGACTATCTGGGTGCCCAGGCCGCTTATCTGGCAGCAAAATCTGAAAGAGATGATGCTAAGGCCGACTTGTTTTCCAGTATACAGAATTATGACTGGGCATTAAAGGGAATGACAGTTTCATAGAGTTAAATGGAGGGAACAACATGAAAAGACAGTACAGACAGGTTCTGCCTCTTTTGACAGCGGCAGCCCTCGCCTCTTTTTCACCTGTGCAGGCACTGGCAGCAAATCCCCAGTTTGCCCATGATGAGACGACCTGGGCAAGAATTCAGGATAATACCATGGAATATGACGAGCTGAGTCTTCTGGTGGAGGAATATAATCCCAATTACCAGAATGAGCAGGCTTCCTATAATGACACGAAAAATGATGATGATGCTGCTGAGATAAGAAGAGATGCAAAAAACAGCGCAGATGATATGTACGATTCGGCAGATGATTTACGCTCTCAGGCAGAGGATTTAAGCGATCAGGCAGAGGATTTAAGTGATCAGGCAGAAGCTGCAAGAGAGGCAGGAAACGCAGCTCTGGCCGCTCAGCTTCAGGCTGGGGCTGCCAGCTATATGGCTGGCTATGCACCATTAATGTCAGCTGCAGCCATGACCCAGAACAGTGCTTTAAGATCGGATATATCGGCGGACAGCTCCTTTGTGGACAGCGATATGCGTAAGATCCAGCATATTAAGAATCAGAAGGGGATTATTGTTTCTGTCCAGAACCTGTTCAATTCCTACAATCAGCTTCGTGTCAATGCAGATCTGATTCAGAAAAATGTAGAGGTGATGGAGGCGGCAGCAAACGCTGTCCAGACTCAGGCATCCATCGGTATGGCAACTCAGGCAGACGTTCTGAAGGCTCAGAAGAATCTTCAGTCCATCAAAGCGACTCAGACAGAGACGCTGTCAAGTCTTGAGACTCTGCGCCAGAACCTGTGTATGATGACAGGATGGAGCTATGATGCCCAGCCGGAGATCAAGGAAGTTCCCCAGGCAGATCTGGCGTCTTTGGATCAGATCAATCTGGAAGCTGATCGCCAGAAGGCTTTAGAGAACAACTATGATCTTCAGTACAGCCGGAGAGCTTTAAACAATATGCAGGAAAATTCCACGGATAAGAAAAATCAGGAGAGAACCGTGAAAAATCTGGAGCAGAGCATCAGCGCTTCCATGACAAATCTGTACAGCGATATTCAGCAGAAGAAGATTGCATGGCAGTTAGCGCAGGCTGAACTGGCTACGGAGCAGCAGTCCATGTCTGCTACCGAGACAAAACGGAGTCTTGGCATGGTCAGCAGTCTGGAATATCTTCAGGCCCAGTCTTCTTTCCTTGGAAAGCAGATAGCAGAGAGAACGGCTAACATGTCCCTGTTCCAGGCTGTAGAGACCTATAACTGGGCAGTGAACGGATATCTGAGCCAGACGAAGTAGCGCTGATTAAGAGCAAATAAGAAAAATTGAGAGGAAGAAAAGAGGTTTTCCCAGCTCCACCAAAAACTTAGTCGCAGGAAAACCTCTTTCTTCCTCTTGCTATTTATGCTGAAAGCTGCTAAAAAACATTTCTCTTCCTCTTTTGCTGTGAGGGCTTAGTCGCAGGAAAGACATACTTTTGCTCTCCCAAAACTGAAGGCCCTGCGAAAGCCTCGCTGCTATCGCCCAGCCTGCAGCTTTTGTCTAAAAAAGGCCGAATTCCAGTGGCCCTACGCTGGCCGGGGAAGAAGGGAAGATTTCCGGTGACTTTCAGTTGGAACAAGGAAATCTTCCCCTTCTTCCGCTTATTCTCTTTTACTGTTTCATCCACCGCAGAAAGTAGAAATCAGGAACGATTTTCACCTGGGCAGAGGGTGTTCCCAGGGATTCTCCGAAGACAAGACTTCGTTCTCTGCGAATTTCTTCAAATATGTTTTCATCTAACAGGCCGGACAGTTCTGTTTCCGACTCAGGCGGCATGACTGCAAAAGATTCAGAGGTAAAACACAGAGAGGGGTAGAGAACACACCACCAGTTATGGCCGCTTCCGCTTCCCAGGACGACACGGACTGCATCGTAAATGCCGCAGGGGAAGGTCAGCTCTCCGTAAATACGGGTGGGAAAATAGGCCCGTTCCAGCCGGATGTCCGCTGTGCAGGAGAAGCCCTGTTCTTTAATAAACTGATTGGCAGTTTCTTCCAGTTTTGTTTCACTGGCTCTTATGTAGGATTCAATCTGTCCTTTTTCTGAGCAGTCAGGGATATCGCGGCGGATTTCGTTCAGAAGCAGATCCCTCACCTGGAGCTTCAGTTCCTGATCGGCAGGGGAGTCGCTGTCAGCCAGCACATGAAAGCGCAGAACCTGAGGGGCGATAACCTCTGCCAGACGCTCCTCCTTCGCCCTGGTCCAGACGGTGAGACAGGTCAGAGCGAGAGCCAGACAGGCTGCTGACAGGGCAAGAAAAAGCTGTTCTTTAAAAGAACGACAGGAATACGTTTTTTTTGTGGATGAAAAAAATTTCATGATTACCTCCCAAAATGTTCGGCAGCTGCTGTTTTGATGTTCTAAGTATTGACAGACGTGATATAATTTAAACAGTTTCCATAGAAGAAATGTTTTGGAAGCAGCTAATTTAAGGAAGGATCAGAAAAGAGGAAAATAGATGAAGACAAAGGTGCTTGTAATATTCGGCGGTCAGTCCTCAGAACACATTGTGTCCTGTATGTCAGCCGTCAATGTAATTAACCACATAGACAGAAGCCGTTACGAGGTGATGCTGATTGGCATTACAGAGGAAGGAAAGTGGCTTTATACAGAAAATGCAGCTACCATTCAGGATGAAAGCTGGAGGAAAGGAACGATACAGGCAGTTCTTTCTCCTGACGCTACAGAGCAGTGCGTACTCCTTTTAAAGGAAGATGGAGTGGAGAAGTGCAAGGTGGATGTGGTGTTCCCGGTGCTCCATGGGCTTTACGGGGAAGACGGAACGATACAGGGACTGTTTGAGCTGGCGCGGCTCCCCTATGTGGGCTGCGGCGTTCTGGCTTCCGCTGTTTCCATGGATAAATTGTATACGAAAATTATTGTCGATGATTTAGGGGTCCGCCAGGCAGATTATGTGCCGGTGATGCGCCGGGAACTGTCCTCCATGGAGCAGGTGGTAAAACGGGTGGAGGATAAATTTTCCTATCCTGTATTCATCAAACCATCCAATGCCGGATCTTCAAGGGGCGTATCCAAGGCGTCCTGTCGGGAGGAGCTGGAGAAGGGCCTGACAGAGGCGGCCAGACATGATCGGAAGATCCTGGTGGAGGAGATGATTGTGGGCCATGAAATTGAGTGCGCTGTGTTCGGCGGAGGAAATGGGGAAGTGATTGCCTCCGGCGTAGGAGAGATCCTGGCAGCAGCAGATTTCTACGATTTCGAGGCAAAATATTATAATGAAGAATCCAGAACAGTGGTAAATCCTGTTCTGCCAAACGGAGCTGCTGAGAAAGTCAGAGAAGCGGCGAAAAGGATTTTCAGGGCAGTGGACGGCTATGGCCTTGCCAGAGTAGACTTTTTTGTCACAGAAGAAGGGGAGGCAGTGTTTAACGAGATCAATACCCTTCCGGGATTTACAGCCATCAGCATGTACCCGATGCTGTTTGAAGCAGAGGGGATTGAAAAAACAGAGCTGGTTACACGGCTGATTGAGAACGGCCTGAGCCGGTACGAGGCCTAGAGGGCGGCAGGCTCTCAGGGAGGAGAGAAAGATGGACAAAAATGCGCCAATCGGAGTTTTTGATTCCGGAGTGGGAGGACTCACAGTTGCCAGAGAAATTATACGCCAGATGCCCATGGAGCGTCTGGTGTATTTCGGAGATACAGCCAGAGTTCCATACGGAACGAAGTCTCAGGATACGGTCATCCGCTATTCCAGGCAGATTATCCGTTTTCTGCGGACAAAGGAAGTCAAGGCTATTGTCATTGCCTGTAATACAGCTACAGCCTGTGCCCTTGAGACAGTAGAAAAGGATCTGGACATTCCGATTATCGGCGTGATTCACGCAGGGGCTAAAGCTGCTGTGGAAGCAACAAAAAACGGAAAAATTGGAATTATTGGTACAGAAGCTACAATCAGAAGCGGCGTGTACACCGAGCTGATGAAGGAGATGAACCCTGATATTGAGGTGACAGGAAAACCCTGCCCTCTGTTCGTTCCGCTGGTGGAGGAAGGACTGCTCCATGACTCTGTGACAGACGAGATAGCAGGACGGTATCTGGCTGCCCTGAAGGAGAAATACATTGACACTCTGGTGATGGGATGTACCCATTATCCTCTGCTTCGCTCTACCCTGGGACGGCTGATGGGGGAGGATGTGACGCTGATCAATCCGGCCTATGAGACGGCCAGAGAGCTGAGCGGCCTGTTAAAGGAAAAGGGGCTGGCCTGCAGCGAGACGGGAGAAGGAGAAAAATATCAGTTTTATGTCAGCGATATGGCAGAGCGTTTTAAGGATTTTGCCACAGCCATCCTGCCGGGAGAAGTCAAAGAGACGAAAAAGATCAACATTGAAGAGTATTAGAAAAAATTAAAAACATCAGAAAACCATTAGAAGAATGTGATAGAAAGGCAGAGGAAAAGAATTATGACGAAAGACGTTCTGGTCAGCGTCCGGGGCATTCACACAGCGGAGGCAGATGGAGATACCGGAAGTGTGGAGGTAATTACAGCCGGAACTTATTATTATAAGAACAATAAGCATTATGTCGTTTACGATGAGCTGGTGGAAGGATATGACAAGCCTATCCGCAGCACAATCAGGATTGGAGACGGCATAGTGGATGTGATTAAAAATGGACCAGCTAAGGCCCATATGGTATTTGAGGAGCATAAGACCAATGTCAGCTGTTATGCGACTCCCTTTGGACAGATGATGGTGGGCGTAAGCACGAACACCATTGAGGTAGAGGAGAAGCCGGATCAGATTGCAGCAGTTGTGGACTACACGCTGGACGTCAACTATGAGAAAATGTCAAGCTGCCGGATCTCCATTGATATTCAGTCCAAGGAAACAGCGGATTTTCATCTCACTTCCAGCTAAAGGTTTCCCAGGGACTTCACGTGCCAGAAAGGAGCACCTATGATAAAGAAGCAGAGAGAGGCTGCTGTAAAGCCTGGCATCTACGAAATCGCAGTGAGCGGCCTGTTCACCGCTCTCATCGCGGTGGGAGCCTTCATTAAAATCAGTATTCCGGTACAGCCTTTTCCCATGAACTTTACCCTGCAGTTTTTCTTTGTCCTGTTAGCGGGACTTCTGCTAGGAGGAAAACAGGCATTTTTCTGTGTTCTCACCTATCTGGCTGTAGGGCTGGCGGGAGTGCCGGTGTTCGCAGCGGGAGGAGGCCCGGCCTATCTGCTGCGCCCGACATTCGGTTTCCTGCTGGGATTTGCCGCAGCGGCCTGGGTGACGGGAACAGTGTACGCCCGCTTCCGGGTAAAGGGATTTAAAATGAGATGGCTGTTTACGGCGTCTCTGTGCGGCTTTGCCGTCATGTATCTGTGCGGCATGTTTTATTTCTACTTTCTCAGCAACTATGTGATCCATATGCCTGTTTCCGCAGGAGTAGTATTTATCAACTGCTTTTTGCTGACAGCGGCAGGAGACCTGTTCCTGTGTTTTCTGGCCAGCATGGCTGCGAAACGGCTGGGGCCGGCTATGAGTTTTATGAGGTAAGAAGAGAAGCTCCCCTGGGAGCTTCTTTTTATTTCAGCACATCCTTTTCACTATCCATATTTTGTAATTTCAGCAGTTCATTAATCTGATTTTCTACAAATTTTTTATGCTTGTCATCCAATAATTCATATTTATCCATAATCAGAGAGAGGATATTGGTAGTGCCGTTCAGAGCGCTTAAATCATCGTTGGAATCATCCAAGAGCCAGTTTTTGTCAACATGGTACATAAGAGACAGGCAATTGATAAACATGGGCGTAGGCTTTACATTCTCACACTCCAGATTTGCCAGATTTCCTCTGGAGATACCGATGGAAGAGGCAAAAGCTGCCTGCGTCATATTGTTTGCCTTTCGGATCAATTTTAATTTATCTGCAAATTTCAACACAATCTACCTCCATAGCCTTATAGTATCAAAGTGAAAAGTTTGTGTCAATGCAAAATGACATGGTACAAACATTTTAATAAATAAGAAGCATTGACGCAAACATTTAAAAATGATAGAATGCACTTAAACAAACTATTTTTGACGTTTTTTGCAATTATAATGACAAAAAAGGGGATATTTTATGGATGGATCAGGAAACACCAAAGTAAAAAACGCATCTGAGATAGGTGCGCTTGCAGGCTGCTTAAATGTACATAATCAGTTTTATGTGCTGAACACGATCAATTTCTTTTTATCCGGACAAAATATGCAAAAAACACACAGATCAAAGGCAGCAGAAGAAATTTGTTTGAAAGAAAAGAGGTAGAGAAATGAAAAAGAAAAGCTTAAAGAAAATCGCAGTGGCAGCGCTTAGCCTGGCCTTAATGAGTCCGGCTGCCGTTTTTGCAGGAACCTGGGAAAAGGATGGCGATAATTGGAAGTATAAAAAGGATGACGGCCAGTATGCAGAGTATGAGTGGGTTCAGGATACAGACGGAACCTGGTATTACTGCAAAAGATGGGGAACCATGGAGACGAATCACTTGATTGACGGCTATTATGTGGGAGCAGACGGAAGGATGGTTTCAAAGGACGATACTGCGAATCCTCTGAACCAGGCGGATATTTATGGAACCTGCTATATGGGCGTAGACAGCTTTCAGGATCAGGGAGATTATTACCAGGCAAAGGTGACTCTTTATGACAGCAGCTTTGGAACTGGCATAGATTTTTGGAATTACAGCAAAGGCGATAAGTTCTGGATTGAGGCAGTCGGTGATTATGGAAAGGTCAAATCAGTTTCATTAAGTGCATATGGAAACGCATATACGGAGGTATCCTATGGCGCGGAGACCTTTGCTTATGTTGGAGAACAGGCAGAGGTATGGTGCTATGGAGACGGTTCAGAAACCCCTGTGCTTAGAAAGGTAAAGGAGAATGTGGATGTAAAAATTCCTAAAAATATTTCCGTTATCTCTGCGCCTGGATTTGAGCAGTTTACCTTATCCCTGGACAGCTATTTAAATGATTCGGTTTATAAAATGACGCCTGTATTTAACGGAACTACCATCGAGAAGCTGTATGATTCCTTTATAAATCATGCCGGGTAAGGACAAGATACGCGATTGGAATAGGAGATAGAGCCGTGAACAGCACGATGAATGAGAATTTAAGAGATTTGCAGGATATCAGAAGGCAAATGGATATTTACCAGCCAATTGGCCGGGAATATCTGCGTCAGGTGGGATTTTACAGGAATTACGAGAAGGCAGTGGAACGCTGGCAGCCCAGTCATAAAATTAAGAATACGGCGTTGTGCGCGTTGATCATGCTTCTGGTAGGCCCGCTTGGCTTAATTGCTGCCGCTGCCCTCTGGTTTGGGGGACATGATAAGATCCTGGAAATTAAAGAGTGCCAGAAGGGGGAGCAGGAAAAAAAGATCATGGACCTGCATGGACAGTTTCTGGAGAAATACCTGCCTGTCCAGGAAAAATGTGAGCGTCTGCTCCTGGGACAGGAGGATTATGAGGTTCCCATGGCAGTGGACTATCTGATTTACGTTATCTCAAACGAGCGGGCGGAAACCATGAAAGAAGCTTACAATATGCTGGATGAGCAGCTTCACAGATGGACTATGGAAAACATGCAGAGGGAACAGCTGGAACTGCAGAGAGAACAGTGTAAGCAGCTGAGACGCATCGAGGTGAATACAACGATCAGCGCGGCCAGTGATCTGTTCCATGTTATCAATTCTTTGTAGAATGCTGGAACAGGAGGAAATGATAAATGGAGCTGCTAAAAGATTATATTTCAAAGGCCTTTGATTTTTCAGGGGAGGAGACAGGGCGGAACTACAAAAAGATGTGTCTGCTCAGCGGAGTTTTATATATAATATTGTATTATGTATTGAGTATAATACAGAAAATAGCGATAGGCAGAGTACTGCTTTCACTGTTCATACCAGTATGCCTTGGTGTAGTAGTGCTTGTGTTTGTAGCAGCGACCTTTCGCCGCTGCGGATGCACAGGGCGATCAAAATGGTGGTGCGCTGTATGTGTGCTGGCAGGACCTCTGAGTTTTGTTATACTGTTTTTTGTTTTAGGAAGAGATTAAATGATTGAACATTAAGAAAGAGCGCTGCAAAACAGCTGGTTGGAAGTGACCGCTGAGGCAGCGCTTTTTTCGACGGATTCAGAAGTTAAACTTAGGCGGCAGCCGAATCCGCTACGACTACGATACTATGAATGCCCTGGCGGATAAGAAATACGAGGCCGACAACCTGGGATCTGTTATCTATCCAGACGGAAAACGGGTGTCCTATGAGTACGATAAGAATGACAATATTACCAGGCTGACAGACCGGGGTGGACGGGAAACCAGCTACGAGTATGATCCGCTGAACAGCCTGACTCAGGTGAGGAGACCTGACGGAACGGTAAGCTCCTATACCTACAACGCCAGAAATCAGGTTCTGGAGGCGAAGAATACATGCGTCTGCGGTTTTCTCATCTCTGATTATCAGTATACCTATGACGAAGACGGGAACAGAGCCTTCCAGCTGAACTATAACCCAGATGCAGAGTGCGGCTATGGAAAGAACGTAAGCGGCGAGATTTTCATGCCGGAGTACAGCCATAACGAGGACGGAAGCCTGACTGCGGAAGGAGAGCTGTTCGGATATATCTGCTCAGCCACAGGCCGGGCTTATGACTTAACTGAGTATGTGAACGATACCAACCGGGAGCATACAGAAGTCCTCACTGCCTTTAATATTAACACAGGCTTTGACACGGAGTCCTATACCTACGCCGGAAGCAGCCGCCTGTCCCGGAATAATATCTGGAACGAGGCCAGAGACGTAAACCATGACGAGATGAGCTGCTGCCTGTATGACGGCCAGGGAAGCTTTGAGCGGAACCGGAAAGAAAAGCAAATAGAGATTGTCAGGCCATAGGCTGTGTTATATAATAGCCATGTGGGAAACCACAGAGCCGGGCGGCTTACCCTCCATCTTCGGAGGGGCTAACCCTCCAGACGAAAGAAAGGAGGGCCTGCCAATGTATGTTACATATTCTGACTTAATTCAGTTTTGTATCTTCATTGTTGCCCTTGTCAGTCTTTACTATGAGATTTTCAAGGACAAAAGAAAATAGCCGCCAACTACCGCGAATAGTTGACGGCTGACCTTGTAAAAGGTTAATGCTTTAATATTCGGGGTAAGCCGCCTCTGTGGCTTCCCCTTTTTCTTTACTTTACTATACCATACCAGGCGGCAGGATACAAGGGGGAATATCACGCCTTGCCGAAACAGCAGTGCAGAGGCATCATGAAACACGACAGTTTCCTCTTGTATCCTGCCTCTGGATATAGCATGCGTACAGCCTGCCAATCTGAAAAGTCATAGAAAGCTATAGAATTATCCTCAAACAGGCAGTAATAAAAGAGGAAGCATTACGCCAAAACCAGGAACTTAAAATTTCCGGATAAAGGAGTAATGCTTCCTCTTTTATTGTGCCGAAACGGCAGAAGCTTCTTATTTAGAAGCCTTTTTTCCCTCGTTCTTATCCTTGCTCTTATCTTTCTTGAATCTGGAGAAGAATCCTTTTTTCTTGGGAAGGGGCGGAATGCCGCCGCGCACGCTTTTGATCTCTGTGATGTAGAGACCGCTGATGACAACCTTAGCTTCTGTCTTGACAGGAAGCTGCAGGAAGACGCGCTCATCAGCAATGAGAGTTGTAACCTTTGGCCCGATTTTAGCTTTCACGATAGGGAATTTAGCCCGCTTCATGTACCACGGAACCTGATCCGTCACCATTTTTGGAAGACCGGAATCCTTGGCCTTCAGCTTTTTCTTATCAATTACTAATATGGAAACTACCTGCTTTGCAGCCTCCATCATGGACTGCTGTTCAACCTGGCGCTTTTCCATTTTCCGACCAAGGAAATAGAGCACAGCTAAAACAACGACTGCAATGACAAGAATCACCAACAGAACATTGAAAAAGACGTCCATAGAAGTACCTCCGTAAATTTGTCTCACGTCCCATTATATCATTCTGTCCTGGAAAAGGCAAGGAAAACGGACAGGCTGACGCCACAAACCCATGAATGAAAACTGTTTTTTTAAGCCGCCGCAGGGCAGGCCAAAACTGCAGGCTCTGCGGCTGACCGGGTTTTCTCCTCCTTCTTCCTATTAAAAAGAAAAATTTCTCATCATATGCTTGACATCTTGACAAGGCCATGATATTATGAAAAATGCACTATTGTGGTGTCGTGCGCCTATAGCTATATTTAAAACCTCATCGGAAAGCGTGCGAAACCCGCCATTAAACATAGAAAGAAAACAGGGGTGAAACGTCGAATGGAGAAAAGCAGAATGCGTCCGGCCAAAGCCGGTAAAGGTATCAGAATGAGCTTCTCTAGGCAGAAGGAAGTTCTGGAAATGCCAAACTTAATTGAAATTCAGAAAAACTCTTACCAGTGGTTCCTCGACGAGGGCTTACGTGAAGTGTTTGATGATATTTCCCCGATTGCGGACTTTGCGGGCCATTTAAGTCTGGAATTTGTAGATTTTACGCTTTGTAAAGATGACATTAAATATACAATCGAAGAATGCAAGGAACGCGACGCAACTTACGCAGCGCCTTTAAAGGTGAAGGTAAGGCTTTGCAACAAGGACAAGGACGAGATTAACGAACATGAGATTTTCATGGGTGATCTGCCGCTTATGACAGATACAGGTTCTTTCGTGATCAACGGAGCAGAGCGTGTTATCGTCAGCCAGTTAGTACGTTCCCCTGGTATTTATTATGGTATTGGACATGACAAGATCGGAACGGAGTTATACAGCTGTACGGTAATCCCGAACCGCGGTGCATGGCTGGAGTACGAGACAGATTCCAATGATATTTTTTACGTTCGTGTGGACAGAACCAGAAAGGTTCCTGTTACAGTCCTGATCCGTGCCTTAGGATACGGAACAAACGCAGAGATCATTGAGCTTTTTGGCGATGAGTTAAAGCTTGAGAAGAGCTTTGAGAAGGATACTTCTGATAACTATCAGGATGGCCTTCTGGAATTATACAAGAAAATCCGTCCAGGCGAGCCGCTGTCTGTAGACAGCGCTGAGAGCCTTTTAAACAGCATGTTCTTCGATCCGAGAAGATATGACCTGGCTAAGGTAGGACGTTACAAATTTAATAAGAAGCTTCATTTTAAGAACCGTATTGCCGGACACACTCTGGCTGAGGACGTAGTAGATATGTCCACAGGCGAGATTCTGGCTGAGAAGGGAACAGTTGTAGATAAGAAGAAGGCAGAGGAGATTCAGAACGCAGGCGTTCCGTTTGTATGGATTGCAGGCGAGAAGAAGAACCACAAGGTTCTCTCCAACATGATGGTAGACCTGGCTTCCTACGTTTCCTTTGACCCGGAGGAGATCGGGGTGACAGAGTTAGTATTCTACCCTGTCCTTCAGAATATTCTGGCAGAAAATGACGGAGCGGACGAGGAGACCTTAAAGGACGCCATCCGCAGAAATATCCACGAGCTGATTCCGAAGCATATCACAAAGGAAGACATCATTGCTTCCATCAACTACAATATGCACCTGGAAGGCGGAATCGGAACCCCGGACGATATCGACCATCTGGGCAACAGACGTATCCGCGCCGTGGGAGAGCTCTTACAGAACCAGTACCGTATCGGTCTTTCCAGAATGGAGAGAGTGGTTCGCGAGAGAATGACAACACAGGATATGGAGAGCATTTCTCCTCAGTCCTTAATCAATATTAAGCCGGTGACGGCTGCAGTGAAGGAGTTCTTCGGAAGCTCCCAGCTGTCTCAGTTCATGGATCAGAACAACCCTCTGTCCGAGCTGACACACAAGAGACGTCTGTCTGCATTAGGACCTGGCGGTCTTTCCAGAGACCGTGCCGGATTCGAGGTGCGAGACGTTCACTATACTCACTATGGACGTATGTGCCCAATTGAGACGCCTGAGGGACCGAACATCGGTCTGATCAACTCCCTGGCTACCTATGCAAGGGTAAACCAGTACGGCTTTATCGAGGCTCCGTACCGCGTTGTGGATAAGACGGATCCGATGAATCCAGTGGTAACAGACGAGGTTGTTTACCTGACAGCTGACGAGGAGGATAACTTCGTAGTTGCACAGGCCAACGAGCCGTTAGACGAGGACGGACATTTCGTTCATAATAACGTATCCGGACGTTTCCGCGAGGAGACATCCGAGTTCCAGAAAAAGAGAATCGACCTGATGGACGTTTCCCCGAAGATGATATTCTCCGTGGCTACATCCATGATTCCATTCCTGCAGAATGACGATGCGAACCGTGCCCTGATGGGATCCAACATGCAGCGTCAGGCCGTGCCGCTTCTGACTACAGAGGCTCCGGCAGTAGGTACAGGTATTGAGGGCAAGGCTGCCGTAGACTCCGGTGTCTGCGTGCTGGCTAAGAATGCCGGTGTGGTAGAGCGCTCCGCTTCCAACGAGATCATTGTAAAACGTGATTCAGACGGACAGAAGGACGTGTACCGCTTAACCAAGTTTACACGAAGCAACCAGAGCAACTGCTACAATCAGAAGCCGATTGTCTACAAGGGAGATCATGTAGAGGCAGGCGAGGTGATTGCAGACGGAGCTTCCACCTGCAACGGTGAGATTGCTCTTGGAAAGAACCCGTTAATCGGATTTATGACCTGGGAGGGTTATAACTACGAGGATGCCGTTCTGTTAAGCGAGAGACTGGTTCAGGAGGACGTATACACTTCCGTTCATATCGAGGAGTACGAGGCTGAGGCCCGCGACACCAAGTTAGGACCGGAGGAGATTACAAGAGACGTTCCTGGCGTTGGCGAGGATGCGTTAAAGGATCTGGACGAGAGAGGAATTATCCGTATCGGAGCTGAGGTCCGTGCCGGAGATATTCTGGTAGGAAAGGTTACTCCGAAGGGAGAGACAGAGCTGACAGCAGAGGAGAGACTTCTGCGCGCCATCTTCGGTGAGAAGGCCAGAGAGGTCCGCGACACATCCCTGAAGGTTCCTCACGGCGCTTACGGAATCATTGTAGATGCCAAGGTATTTACAAGGGAGAACGGCGACGAGTTAAGCCCAGGCGTAAACGAGACAGTCCGCATTTACATTGCCCAGAAGAGAAAGATCTCTGTAGGCGATAAGATGGCCGGACGTCACGGAAACAAGGGTGTCGTTTCCCGTGTGCTTCCTGTTGAGGATATGCCGTTCCTTCCGAATGGACGTCCTCTGGATATTGTATTAAACCCGCTGGGCGTGCCTTCACGTATGAACATCGGACAGGTTCTGGAGATCCATTTAAGCCTTGCAGCCAAGGCACTTGGATTTAATGTATCCACTCCGATTTTTGACGGCGCAAACGAGACGGATATTGCAGATACCCTTGAGCTGGCAAATGATTATGTAAACAGCTCCTGGGAAGAGTTTGAAGAGAAATATAAAGACAAGGTCGATGAGAAGGTAATGGAGTACCTGGGAACTCACTTAGAGCACAGAAAGCTCTGGAAGGGCGTTCCGTTAAGCCGTGACGGTAAGGTTCGTCTCCGCGACGGACGTACCGGCGAGTACTTTGACAGCCCGGTAACCATCGGACACATGCATTACTTAAAGCTTCATCACCTGGTTGACGATAAGATCCACGCCCGTTCTACCGGACCATACTCCCTGGTTACACAGCAGCCTCTGGGAGGAAAAGCACAGTTCGGCGGACAGCGTTTCGGAGAGATGGAGGTTTGGGCTCTGGAGGCGTACGGCGCGTCCTACACCTTACAGGAGATCCTTACCGTTAAGTCTGACGATGTGGTTGGACGTGTGAAGACATACGAGGCCATTATCAAGGGGGAAAATATTCCTGAGCCGGGCATTCCGGAGTCCTTCAAGGTACTCTTAAAAGAGCTTCAGTCCTTAGGTCTGGATGTGAGAGTGCTTCAGGAGGATGGCTCTGAGGTAGAGCTGACTGAAAATATCGATTACGGCGATACTGATATCCGCTCCATCCTTGAGGGAGACAGCAGAGAGTATTCTCAGAATGAGTCCTTCGAGAAGATGGGATATCAGAAGCAGGAATTCAAAGAGGACGGAGAGCTGACTTCTGTGGAATCCGAAAGCTTTTCAGACGACTACACGGATGACTATGCAAACGATCAGGATGACTCATATTCTGACAGCGAAGAATAATAGAAGGGAGTACCGCTCATGCCAGAGACAAATGAAACTTATCAGCCATTGACATTTGATGCAATCAAGATCGGTTTGGCTTCTCCTGAGAAAATCTTAGAGTGGTCCCACGGCGAGGTTAAAAAGCCGGAGACGATCAACTACAGAACCTTAAAGCCTGAGAAGGACGGTCTGTTCTGTGAGAGGATCTTCGGACCGAGCAAGGACTGGGAGTGCCATTGCGGTAAATATAAAAAGATCAGATACAAGGGTGTTATCTGCGACAGATGCGGCGTTGAGGTTACAAAAGCCAGCGTCCGCAGGGAGCGTGTCGGCCACATTGCGCTGGCCGCCCCGGTCTCCCATATCTGGTATTTCAAGGGTATCCCCAGCCGTATGGGATTAATCCTTGATATTTCACCGAGAACACTGGAGAAGGTGTTATACTTCGCCTCCTATATTGTACTGGATCCGGGAAAAACAAGCCTGCAGTTTAAGCAGGTACTTTCTGAGAAGGAGTACCGCGATGCAGTGGAGAACTTCGGCTACGGCAGCTTCCGCGTAGGAATGGGCGCTGAGGCAGTTCAGGAGCTTCTCAGAGGCATCGACCTGGAGAAGGATTCAGCAGATTTAAGAAAGCAGTTAAAAGATGCTACAGGCCAGAAGAGAGCCAGAATCATCAAGAGACTGGAGGTTGTAGAGGCCTTCAGAAATTCCGGAAATAAGCCGGAGTGGATGATTATGACTGTGATTCCGGTAATTCCGCCGGATATCCGTCCGATGGTACAGCTGGACGGAGGCCGTTTCGCTACTTCTGACTTAAACGATTTATACAGAAGAATTATCAATAGAAATAACCGTCTGGCCAGACTTCTGGAGCTGGGCGCACCTGACATTATCGTGAGAAACGAGAAGAGAATGCTTCAGGAGGCTGTAGATGCCCTCATCGACAACGGCCGCCGCGGACGTCCTGTTACAGGACCTGGAAACAGAGCGCTCAAGTCTCTCTCTGATATGTTAAAGGGTAAGCAGGGACGTTTCCGTCAGAACCTTCTCGGAAAGCGAGTTGACTATTCCGGACGTTCCGTTATCGTCGTTGGACCGGAGCTGAAGATTTATCAGTGCGGTCTGCCGAAGGAGATGGCTATTGAGCTGTTCAAGCCGTTCGTTATGAAGGAGCTGGTTGCAAAGCAGTACGCTCCAAACATTAAGAATGCCAAAAAGATGGTAGAGCGCCTTCAGCCGGCTGTGTGGGATGTGTTAGAGGATGTTATTAAAGAGCATCCGGTTATGTTAAACCGCGCTCCTACACTGCACAGACTGGGAATTCAGGCTTTCGAGCCGATTCTGGTAGAGGGTAAGGCTATTAAGCTTCATCCGCTCGTATGTACCGCCTTCAACGCGGACTTCGACGGAGACCAGATGGCTGTTCACCTTCCTCTTTCTGTAGAGGCTCAGGCAGAGTGTCGTTTCCTCTTACTGTCTCCGAACAACCTGTTAAAGCCTTCTGATGGAGGTCCTGTGGCCGTTCCTTCCCAGGATATGGTCCTTGGTATCTACTACCTGACACAGGAGAGACCTGGCGTTAAGGGCGAGGGAATGGCATTTAAGAATGTCAACGAGGCGATCCTGGCTTACGAGAACAAGGAGGTAACACTCCACTCCAAGGTTAAGGTGAGAATGACAAAGCAGATGCCGGACGGAACTGTTAAGACAGGCATTGTAGAGTCTACAGTAGGACGTTTCATTTTCAATGAGATTATTCCGCAGGATCTGGGCTTTGTAGACAGAAGCATCGAGGGCAACGAGCTGAAGCTGGAGGTTGACTTCCATGTGGGCAAGAAGCAGTTAAAGCAGATCCTCGAGAAGGTTATCAATACACACGGAGCTACTCAGACAGCCATCACTCTGGACGACATCAAGGCTATTGGCTACAAGTATTCTACAAGAGCAGCCATGACTGTATCTGTCTCCGATATGACTGTGCCGGCCAGCAAGCCGAAGCTGATTGCAGACGCTCAGGCCACAGTTGACAGAATTGCAAAGAACTTCCGCCGCGGTCTTATTACCGAGGAGGAGAGATATAAAGAGGTTATTGAGACCTGGAAGGCAACAGACGACCAGCTGACTCATGACCTGCTGACAGGACTTGACGCATACAACAACATCTTCATGATGGCTGACTCCGGAGCCCGTGGTTCCGATAAGCAGATTAAGCAGCTGGCTGGTATGCGAGGCCTGATGGCGGATACAACAGGACACACCATCGAGCTTCCTATCAAGTCTAACTTCCGTGAAGGTCTTGACGTACTGGAGTACTTCATCTCCGCTCACGGCGCCCGTAAGGGACTTTCCGATACGGCTCTTCGTACAGCCGACTCCGGATACCTGACAAGACGTCTGGTTGACGTTTCCCAGGATCTGATTGTCCGTGAGGAAGACTGCTGCGCAAGCAGAGGCGAGATCCCGTATATGGAGATCAAGGGCTTCGCAGATGGCCAGGAGACCATTGAGAGCCTTCAGGAGCGTATTACAGGACGCTTCATTGCCGAGGATATTGTAGATCCTGACACAGGCGAGATCGTTATCAAGGCAAACCACATGTGTACTCCGAAGCGTGCGGCTGCTGTTATGAAGGTATTAGATAAGCTTGGCAGAAATACTGTTAAGATCCGTACTGTATTAACATGTAAGTCCCACATCGGTGTGTGCGCGAAGTGTTACGGTGCAAACATGGCTACCGGTCAGGCCGTTCAGGTGGGCGAAGCAGTTGGAATTATCGCTGCTCAGTCTATCGGTGAGCCTGGTACACAGCTGACCATGCGTACCTTCCATACAGGCGGTGTAGCCGGTGGAGATATCACACAGGGTCTTCCTCGTGTCGAGGAGCTTTTCGAGGCGCGTAAGCCGAAGGGACTTGCGATTATCGCAGAGTTCGGCGGCGTGGCTACCATTAAGGATACAAAGAAGAAGCGCGAGATCATTATCACAGATAATGAGACAGGCAATTCCAAGACCTACCTGATTCCTTACGGATCCCGTATCAAGATTCAGGACGGCGCAGTGTTAGAGGCTGGAGATGAGCTGACAGAGGGTAGTGTAAATCCGCATGATATCTTAAAGATTAAGGGTGTCCGTGCAGTACAGGATTACATGATCCAGGAGGTTCAGCGAGTTTACCGCTTACAGGGTGTAGAGATCAACGATAAGCATATCGAGATGATCGTGCGCCAGATGTTAAAGAAGATCAAGATCGAGGAGAGCGGAGATTCTGATGTACTTCCGGGAACATCCATGGACGTTCTGGATTTCAACGATATGAACGACGCTCTGATCGCAGAGGGCAAAGAGCCGGCAATCGGCCGTCAGGTTATGCTGGGTATCACCAAGGCTTCTCTGGCAACTGATTCCTTCTTATCAGCTGCTTCCTTCCAGGAGACTACAAAGGTTCTGACAGAGGCCGCTATTAACGGTAAGGTAGATAACCTGATCGGTCTGAAGGAGAACGTAATCATCGGTAAGCTGATTCCGGCCGGAACCGGTATGAAGAGATACCGCACCATTAAGCTCAGCACAGATGGTGAGGAGCAGGTAAACGAGTCCGTTGAGGATGAGGAGATTCTGGATAATGAGTATCCGGAGAGCGGAGAGTTAGACGAGGCAGAGCAGATTGTTCTGAACGAGGACGACTTGAGCGAAGAATAAGATTAAATAGTCCTGATTTGAAAGTTGGGATGAAATAATAAAAAAGAAAACGGGAAGCGTTCCACACCCTCACAGGGGCTGACGGAACGTTTCCCGTTTTTTGAGAAAGCTTTTCGATTAGATGCACAAGGAAAAATTTTCGGTGACTTCAAGTGGAACAAGAAAATTTTTTCCTTGTGCATCCGTTTTTCAATTTATCCCTGCTGATTGTATAAGTTTTAATCCACGTCTGCAAACAGCGGAGTGGAGAGATACCGCTCCCCTGTGTCAGGAAGCAGAACCACGATGTTTTTCCCCCCATTTTCAGGGCGTTTGGCCAGCTCAGCGGCTGCCCATGCAGCAGCGCCTGAGGAGATTCCCACCAGGATGCCTTCTTTTTGCCCAATCAGTCTTCCCATGGCGTAGGCGTTCTCGTCAGAGACCTGAATTACCTCGTCATAAACTTTGGTATCCAGGACTTCAGGGACAAAGCCTGCGCCGATTCCCTGCAGTCCGTGAGGGCCTGGCTGGCCGCCGGAGAGGACAGGAGATCCGGATGGTTCTACCGCCACGATTTTAACCTCCGGTTTCTTTGATTTCAGATAGGATCCCACTCCTGTAATCGTTCCGCCGGTTCCGGCTCCGGCTACGAAAATATCTACTTCCCCGTCTGTATCACGGTAGATTTCAGGACCGGTGGTAGCAATGTGAGCTGCCGGATTGGCCGGGTTAGTAAACTGACCTGCGATAATACTTCCTGGAATCTGAGCCGCCAGCTCTTCTGCCTTTTCAATAGCTCCGGCCATGCCCTTAGCTCCGTCGGAGAGCACCAGTTCTGCGCCATAGGCTTTCATCAGAAGGCGGCGTTCCATGGACATGGTTTCCGGCATGACGATAATTGCCCGCAGGCCTCTGGCAGCTGCTACAGAGGCCAGGCCGATACCGGTGTTGCCGGAGGTAGGCTCAATAATTACCGTGTCCTTTGTGAGTTTTCCCTGGACTGCAGCATCGTCTAACATGGCCTTG
Organism: Lachnospiraceae bacterium AM93-12TA; assembly: GCA_027698105.1. GTDB lineage: Bacteria > Bacillota > Clostridia > Lachnospirales > Lachnospiraceae > Otoolea. The sequence goes on along the minus strand of JAQERH010000016.1, from coordinate 492 downwards.
GCTACCCGATCCTTTACAGAACCAGCCGGGTTAAAGAATTCCAGTTTGGCTAAGAGTCTGGCCTTCAGATTCAGCTCTTTTTCCAGACCTGTCAGCTCCAGAAGCGGCGTATTTCCGATTAGCTGTTCTGCAGATGTGTAAATATTTGCCATAATTGCGTCTCCTTTTTCTGTTTTGTTCAGTTGGCAGAATTATAGGGCTTTTTGGCGGTATTGTCAATATGTGCGGTGGATACAGTATGAGAAACGCAGCGAATCGCAAAGACGGTTGTTTTGTCTGCTTTACAAAACTTTTCTTCATGGATGGCAGAATAGGATTTTTCTGTGGCAACGGCAAGATTTTCGTAAGAAAATAGGACATGCGTTTCCGTGAGGAGTGTGCTAGAATGGAAAGCAGAATAAGTCGATAAGAATAACAAGAGTAAGGATAAAAAAACAGAAGGAGAAAGATTGAAAATGAGAAGTAGAGGGTATCCATTACCTTAATCGCATC
>JAQERH010000015.1 GCA_027698105.1 Lachnospiraceae bacterium AM93-12TA | reverse complement strand
TGTCGTTCTTAAAAATGTAGGTTGTACTGTTACAAAAATGCTTGACCAGAACATATGGAGGTGACAGGACATACTCGTGGTGCAAAATATGAATTAAAAAAACTATTCCCTGAAATTCCTGTAACCAATTTGTTTAGCACACCGAAGCCAACCCTTTTGTTAAAATATTTGCTTCAAATAGGCTGTTCTACTGACGGTATTGTTATGGATTTCTTCTCTGGTTCGGCATCCACTGCTGATGCTGTAATGCAACAGAATCTCGAAGACTCTGGAACAAGAAAGTTTGTTATGGTTCAAGTGGCAGAACCTTGTGAGCAGGATAAGGCAGGCAACCCTGTTGTATTCCCTAACATTTGTGAAATGGGAAAAGAGCGAATTCGTCGTGCAGGAAAGAAGATTAAAGACGAAAGTCCTCTTACCACTCAGAACCTTGACACTGGTTTCCGTGTGTTCAAACTGGATGAGACCAATATGAATGCTGTGTATTATTCTGCTGACGAATACTCTCAGGGTATGCTGTCTATGTTGGAGTCCAATGTTAAGGCAGACCGCACTGACCTTGACCTGCTGTTTGGTTGCTTGCTTGAATGGGGACTTCCTCTGTCTCTGCCTTATACTTCTGAGACCATTGAAGGTTGCACCGTGCATACCTACAATGACGGAGACCTGATTGCTTGCTTTGACGAAAACATTCCTGACAGTGTTATCAAGGCCATTGCAAAGAGACAACCTCTCCGTGCAGTGTTCCGTGACAGCAGTTTTGCAAGTAGTCCTTCTAAAATCAATGTGGGCGAAGTGTTCAAGTTGTTAGCACCTGAGACCAGTGTGAAAGTAATCTAAGGAAGGAGCGAAAGTATGAAACTACGATTCAAGCATCAAAAATTCCAAGCAGATGCTGCGAAGGCTGTGGTGGATGTTTTTGCAGGTCAACCTTATCTGACTCCTTCTTATATGATGGACAGAGGTTCAGGAATGTATCAGCAGACCCTTACCGAAGAAGAGGACTTCACAGGTTGGTCTAATGCGAAACTTGTCCCTGAACTGAATGACCGTTTGATTCTGGAACAAATTCAGAAGGTTCAAAGAGCAAACTTGATTGCACCGTCTCAGAAACTGGAAGGTCGTTTCAACCTTACCGTGGAAATGGAGACTGGTGTTGGTAAAACATACACCTACATCAAAACGATGTATGAACTGAACAAGCACTACGGTTGGAGTAAATTTATCGTTGTCGTTCCTTCTGTCGCTATCCGTGAAGGTGTCTACAAGTCCTTCCAGATGACACAGGAACACTTCGCAGAGGAATATGGCAAGAAGGTTCGCTTCTTTATCTACAACTCTGCACAACTTACCGAGATTGACCGTTTTGCATCGGACAGTTCAATCAATGTTATGATAATCAACTCTCAGGCATTCAATGCCAAAGGCAAGGATGCCCGTAGAATTTATATGAAACTGGACGAGTTCCGTTCTCGCAGACCGATTGATATTATCGCCAAGACGAATCCTATCGTTATCATTGACGAACCTCAGTCTGTTGAAGGAACTCAGACCAAGGAGAGACTCAAAGAGTTCCATCCTTTGATGACACTCCGTTATTCTGCTACCCATAAGTCCGACAGTATCTATAATATGATTTACCGTCTGGATGCTATGGAAGCATACAACAAGCGATTGGTTAAGAAAATCGCTGTTAAGGGTATCACTGAAACTGGAAGCACTGCCACCGAAAGTTATGTGTATTTGGAAGGTCTGAACCTTTCCAAAGCAGACCCGACTGCTACACTGCAGTTCGACTTCAAGGGTGCAACTGGTATCCGTAAGAAGTCTATGAAGGTTGGCATCGGATTTAATCTTTACGATAACTCTGGTTATCTGGATGAATACAAGAACGGTTTCGTTGTTAAGTCCATTGACGGTCGTGATGACTCCGTGGAATTCATCAACGGTATCAAGATTTATGCAGGTGATGTTATCGGTAAGGTCAGTGAAGACCAACTTCGCCGTATCCAAATCCGTGAAACTATCCTCTCTCATATTCAGAGAGAAAGAGAACTCTTCTATAAAGGCATTAAGGTGTTGTCTCTGTTCTTCATTGACGAAGTTGTGAAGTACAAGCAGTACGATAAAGCAGGTCAGGCATACAACGGTATCTATGCCGATATGTTTGAAGAAGAGTATGCTGACATCGTTGGCAATATTCAGTTGGAACTTGGTGACGATGACTATATCAAGTATCTCAATATGATCACTCCTTCTTCAACCCATGCAGGTTACTTCTCCGTGGATAAGAAAGGTAAGATGATTGACTCCAAGGTTGGTAAGAAGGAAACTTCTTCTGACGATATTGATGCCTACGACTTGATTATGAAGAACAAAGAACTCCTTCTGGACAGAAATCCGAAGAAGTCCCCTGTTCGTTTCATCTTCTCTCACTCTGCACTTCGTGAAGGTTGGGACAATCCTAATGTGTTCCAGATTTGTACTTTGAAGCAAAGCAGTAGTGATGTTCGTAAGAGACAGGAAGTCGGTCGTGGTCTCCGTCTCTGTGTTAACCAGGACGGTGAACGAATGGATGTCAATGCTCTTGGCAACGATGTTCACAATGTCAATGTGCTTACCGTTATCGCAAGCGAAAGTTATGACAGTTTCGCAAAGGGATTGCAGACTGAAATGGCAGATGCAGTTGCGAACCGTCCGAAAGCAGTCACACCTGAACTGTTTATGGGCAAGACCATCACAGATGCACAGGGTAACACCGATGTTATTACGGATGATGTTGCAAGAGAAATCTATGTTGGTCTACGTATGGAAGGTTACATTGATAAGCAAGGCACACTTACAGATAAATACTACGAGGACAAGGCAAACGGTGAAATCAAACTCACCGATGAAGTGGCAGGTTCTACCGAATCCATTCTTGGCATCATTGATACCATCTATGATGGTAAGGCAATGCAGCCTGAAAATGCTCGTAGCAATAATATTGAACTCCAAGTCAAACCCGACAAACTGGCAATGCCTGAATTCAAGGCACTTTGGAATCGCATCAATTCCAAGTCCGTTTATGTGGTTGACTTTGACACGGATGAACTTGTCAGAAAGTCCATTGCATCTTTGAATGCAAAACTCCGTGTTTCCAAGATTTATTTCAAGGTTGAGACTGGACGAATGGATAATATCGCATCCAAGGAAGCACTTGCTTCTGGTGCATCTTTCGTTAAGGAAGCATCTGCATCTTACGGTGTGGGCAATAAAATCGCAGTCAATACCAGTGTTAAGTACGACTTGGTTGGTAAACTCGTAGATGCTACTGGTCTTACAAGAAAAGCAATTATTCAGATTCTTACTGGAATTGAAAAGTTTGTCTTTGACCAGTTCAAGGACAATCCTGAGGAATTTATCATTAAAGCAGGTTCGCTTATCAACGATGAAAAAGCGACCGCAATCATTGAGCATATTACATACGATGTTCTGGACGAAAAGTATGATACCGATGTATTTACTGCTCCGACCATCAAGGGAAAATTAGGTGTGAATGCTATCAAGGCAAACAAGCATCTTTATGACCACATTGTATATGACTCTACAAACGAGAAAGCATTTGCTGAAAATCTGGATGTCAGCAGTGATGTTGCTGTGTATGTGAAACTGCCTGACGGTTTCTACATCTCTACACCTGTTGGCCACTACAACCCTGACTGGGCAATTGCATTCTATGAAGGTAATATCAAGCACATTTATTTCGTGGCAGAAACAAAGGGTTCTATGAACTCTATGCAGTTGAGATTGATTGAAGAATCCAAGATTCACTGTGCAAGAGAGCATTTCAAGGCAATCAGCAACGGCAATGTCATCTACGATGTGGTTGACAGTTACCAGTCCTTGCTGAACAAGGTTATGAAATAAATCTAATTAGGGGAACACTTATGCATGATTATTTAACAAAGTGTTCCCTTAATATTTTTAATGGAAGTGTTTTTGTGTTATGAATCATCCAAGGAATGTGTGGATCACCAATGATACAGCAACAATCCACGGAGCACAAAGATGTCACGCAGCGCCTTATAAGGAAACAACGACCGGCTCCTAAGGTTGCGTTACAACGGTCACCTTGGAAAAACTTCATACAGGATTCAAGTTCGAATTTCTTCGGGCTTAGTCATAAAACCAGCCATGTCTCAGTAGCTCAGTTGGATAGAGCACACGCCTCCTAATTGTATGGTTCAGAGTTCGTGCCTATTCAATTAAGGTAAAATCCACCGCTTTCAAAAATGAAAAATTTTTAAAGTTTTGAAAGCGGAATCTTTAGGAAGGAAAACTATTACAAGTTGCAAAAATCCTTTCCGGAAAGCGATAACTAAGATTATCTCCATCATTTGTAATGTAAATGATGGAGATAAATTCAACGCCATTCCCCAAAAGTGTGCATCTGCACAAAAATAGGGAATGAATATTGTACAACGGATGGATGACCTTGGGAGTGTTGTAAGGACAAGTGCGCCCTTTTTTACGATTGAAATTTGAGCAATCGTAAAAATTTACGACCGAAATAATTATCACTGTCTTAACTCAAAACATTTCATTTTAACTTTTCAAAAGTTAAAATGAAATATAAAGGTTAAAAAGAGAATAGATAAGCCTTTAATGGTAGTTATTCGACAATTAAAACGGATAAAAAACAAAAAACAACCACAAATCAATCAAAAAATCAATCGCAAAAAATTACGATTGATTTTTTGCGTATTTATGCATATAATATAATCAATAAAGTTGGAAAGGATACGGTTATTATGCGTGAAACGAGAATATTAGAATTCAAGGAAACGATTACGAATACTTTTTTAAAAACAGTCAGTGCCTTTTCGAATTACGATGGTGGAACAATTCTTTTTGGAGTAGATGATGATGGAAATGTGAAAGGTTTGCCGGATGTAAAGCAGGCGTGTCTGGATATCGAAAATAAAATCAATGACAGTATTTCACCGCAGCCAAACTATACACTTGAAATACAGAATAATGATCAGACGATAAAGCTCACTGTAACCAGCGGTCTTCAGAAGCCGTACTTGTATAAATCAAAAGCATACAAACGAAATGATACAGCGACGATAGAGGTAGATACTCTGGAATTTACAAGACTTGTATTAGACGGGAAAAATATTAGATTTGAAGAATTACCTTGTAAAGATCAGAATCTGTCTTTCGAAATTTTACAGCGTAAGCTGAAAGAAAGTATTCAGATTGAAACTTTTAATCAGGATACATTGAGAACATTGAACTTATATGACAATGTAAATGGTTTTAATAATGCAGCGGGACTTTTGGCGGATAAAAATCATTTTCCAGGCATTGATATTGTTAAGTTCGGAGAAAACATCAGCATTATTCAAAAGAGAACAACTGTTGAAAACACATCTGTTTTGGATGCATATGAAAAGGCACTTGCTGTATTTAGAGACTATTATCATTATGAAGTAATACAGGGGGCTGATAGAAAGAAGATGGAGAAAATACCGGAAGCAGCCTTCAGGGAAGCAATTGCGAATGCTCTGATTCATAGGGTGTGGGATGTGGATTCACACATCAGAGTTTCCATGTTTGATGACAGAATAGAAGTTGTATCTCCTGGTGGATTGCCATCCGGAATAACAGCAGAAGAATATTTGTCAGGTAAACTTTCCGTTTTGAGAAATAGAAACCTTGCTAATGTGTTTTATAGATTAGGATTTGTCGAGATATTTGGAACAGGAATTACAAGAATAAAACAACTGTATGCAGAAGGTCTGATGAAACCGGACTTTGAAGTATCAGAGAATTCTATAAAAATTGTGCTTCCGTTGTTTGAAAAGGATGTTAATTTAACCAAAGACGAAAAAGTGATTTATAAACTCTTAAGTAAGACTATGTTGAAACCAATAAGTGAAATTGCACCATATATACCTTTTGGCAAATCAAAGACAACGAAGTTGCTGAAAGATATGGGCGAAAAAGGTGTGATTGCAATTGAGGGAAAAGGCAGAGGTACGAAATATATAATTAAGTAATTGAAAATATAGAGGACGCTAAACTTACAGGAGAGGAAGTGAGCTATAACGTGATTAAGTCAGAAGATTTAACTTTTTCGAAGATTAAAGAAAAAATAAATAAAGCAGGAAATTTGTTTTATCAGTATAGAGCTTGTCGAAGAGACGCAGCTACTATATACGATATAGAAAATATTCGTCACGGAGTTGTATATGCACGAACACCTTTACAGATGAATGATCCGTTTGATTCTATGGTAGGATTTTCTTCTGAAAAAATTTATGATGAGTGCATAGATTTAGCACTTGATCAAGCTGTGGATTCTTTGGATGAAAATCTTAAGTTGGTCATCAAATCTCTTTTGAAATACAGACTTATTGGAAAGACAGTAGAGTTTATTGATGCGCTTAATAAACTTAAAAAATACATTTTTGTACAAAGTGTAATAGAACATATTTCTGTTACAAATATGTCACTGTTTATTATGAAAAACGTAGAAAGGCTTTATAAGAAAAGTCCAGCTGACGTTAAAAGGTATTTTGACAAATCAACATTTTTAATCTTTGCAATGCTTATAAAAGACTATAAAAATGTAGATATTGACGAAAAGACATTGGTAGATGCTTTAAACATGGAAGAAGCTTTAATGGAATTAGAGAAAGTAACGGTAGAAGTTCGTGATAAAACATATATTCCGTTCCTTCAGGATTTCCTTTCTAAGTTAACAGTAGTATGCTTTAGTGCAAGTGGTTGGGATAATCAGTTGATGTGGTCCCATTATGCAAATTCGTATTCGGGTATTTGTGTTGAATATGATTTTCAGGAAATGAAAAGGTTTATAGGTTTCATGTATCCTGTTGAATATTGTGAACAACGTCCAACACTGATGCTCAAGGATTTGGGAATAACTAAATTTGAAACAGATGAAAGTGGTAGTTTAAAGACGGAAGAAGTGGATATGGGAGCTATTTTTTCTTACATGTTGGCCAAAAATAAATGTTGGGCATATGAGGAAGAATGGAGAATCATCAATACAGGAGAAAAACCGTATACTCCGATATTTATTGAAACACCGTTTATAAAATCGATTACTCTTGGACTTAATCTTGATGAAATGTGCAAATGCTTGATTTGGGATATCTGCCAAGAGAAAGGAATCGAATGTTATCAGCTATCATTAAATCCAGGAGACTATGTTTTAACGAGACAAAAACTTACTTCAGAAGATTTTGTTTTTGATGAAGAACGAGAACTGGAATATATTACTCTTCTGTCGGAGCACACTGGTGTACTTAGTCAGAAGTGTTCGGAAAATTCTAAAACAGTAGTCGAAGGAATAGAGAACGGAAAATTAGAAGTCGATGCGTTGGTAAACTTTTTAACATCTACATTGGATTTCTTGAGCGATGCGTATTTCATGAAGTGTTCTTTTAATCGCTATTGTAGGAATAAGAACATTCAAACCGTAGAAATTCAGGAAAATGCACAGATAGGCACTGCAATAGAACAAATAGATACGTTTATAATGCAAGCAAAGGTTGGAGCTGAGTCGATCAACGAAAATTCAGTGAATATGGTATTGGCGAATAAAATGTCAATGCATAATTATCAAACTGTAAAGGGTTTAACATCGAATATTTTGGAATTGGTAGATAAGCATGATTCAATGAAATGGTATTTGGATGTAGATGAAGGAAAAGCATTATGAGACACGATTTAAAAGAATGCGGAAAGCGTATACAGCAGTTCCGAAAAGAACGAGGGCTTACCCAGGAACAGCTTGCTGAAAAACTAAATGTCAGTCAAAATACAATCGCCAAGATTGAGTCTGGACTGCGCAGGCCATCAATTGATTTTCTGCTTGAACTTTCAGAATTCTTCGGAGTATCAACCAATTATCTTGTTTTAGGTATTCATCCGGAGGACATGGGTGGCTCTTTAAATGAGAAAATAGATGATGCAATCACACAAATCGACAGTACAATAGAAAAACTCTTGGCGAAAAAAGAAGAGCTTTTGAAAATGAAAAGTGAATTAGAATAGTAGATTTGAAAACATCGGAGTAGCAAGATACTTCGGTGTTTTTTATAAGTCTATGGACTCATAGGGCATGTTTACAGGGCCCATCAGTCCATAGATTTTTTTGTTTCTTAAATTAAAATTTTAAGTGTAGAGAACAGCTTCTACAAAACTTTCAATGATATTGATAGTAACTGTCAATGCAAGGCAATAAAAAACGAGCTGGGAACAAGATACAATTTTCTCAAAAGCTGAAACAAGCTAAAATCCCTTAGGAACTAAGGGCGCACTTCTATACCGGTTATTTCATTACGGTATGTGCGTTCTCCGAAGGTAGATGCTCCTGTGTCTGAACACATTCACATATTGCGGAATTGCATTCCGGTCCAGAGATAACTCTTGCGGCTGACGCCTATCTCATTTTACATACCTTGCTTGTGGCAAGGATGAATACTCATAGGAGGATAAGAAAAATGGAAAGTAGAAGAGAATCCATTTTGAGACAAAAAGAAGAAGCTGAATTAAAGGTTCAGCAGTATCAACACAGAATTCAGCTTTTGGAAAATCGCAAGAAGCATCTTGAGAAGAAAGCTGACCGCCAGCGCACTCACCATCTTTGCAATATGGGTGGTGCAATCCAAAGCATTTCCAAAGAAGCTGATTCCCTGACGAGAGTAGAGTTCTACTCATTGATGGAACAGGTCTTTGCTTTACCAGCAGTGCAGGAGTTAGTGTCACAAGCTATGCAGAGACATGAAACGGGAGGTGAGGGTTAATGGCTTTATATCATTTCCATGTAACTCAAATCAAACGCAGCGAAGGACGAACTGCTGTTGCCAGTGCCGCATATCGTGCAGGGGAAAAACTACACAATCTCTGGGATGGTGAAACTCACGATTACACCAGGAAAGGTGGCGTGATTCTTTCAGAAATTATGCTGCCGGAGTATGCACCTAAAAGATTCTTTGACAGATCAACATTATGGAATGAGGTGGAACAGGTAGAAAAGAACTACAATGCACAGCTTGCTTACAGCTTTGACATGGCTCTGCAAAATGAAATTTCCTTGGAAGAAAACATTGAACTGGCAAGAGAATTTGTTCAGAAATACTTTGTCTCTGATGGCATGATTGCTGACCTTGCGGTTCACAAGCCGGATAGAGATGAGGGCGGTATTCCAAATCCCCACTTTCATGTTTTGGTTCCCATTCGTCCTCTGAATGTCGATGGAACATGGGGAGCAAAGCAACGCCGAGAGTATCATTTGGATGAGAACGGCAACCGTATCAAAAAGGAAAATGGTCAGTGGGAGTTCGATGCTGTCCCGACCACAAATTGGGGAAGACCGGAAACGCTGGATATGTGGCGTGAAGCCTGGGCAGATATGGTCAATGATAAATTCAGAGAAAAAGGTCTGGAGTGTCGCATCGACCATCGCTCTTATGTAGATCAGGGTTTGGATTTAATTCCTACAGTTCACGAGGGACCGCAGATTCGCAAAATGGAGAAGAAAGGCATTCGCACTGAAAAGGGAGAACTGAACCGCTGGATTAAAGCCACCAATCGTATGATTCGCAGTATGCGAGCCACCATTGCGGCGCTGAAAGAATGGATTGCGGAAGCAAAAGAAATTCTGAGAGAGCCGCAGGAGATTTATCTTGTACAGCTGCTCAGCGATGCCCATACTCTGCGCAACCAAACTGCAATGACCTATACAAAAGGAAAGACGAAAGCCAAGAAAAATAACCTGAAGCGTTTTATGGATGAGTGTAATTATCTGAAACAACGAGGGGTGCTGACGCTCAGCGATTTTGAACAATATCTTTCTTCTGTAGACGAAAAAGTGGAAGCCAGTAAATCTTCCATGAATCAGAAACAGACACGACTGAAAGAACTTCAGCAGCTGATGGAAGATGCCAAAACTTTTTCTGAATTGAAGCCGGTTGCTGATGAACTTAAAAAAGAAAAATATCGTTTTACCAAAACCAAGGAAAAAGACAAGGCCGAACACGAAAGCGAGCTTCGCAGGTTCTACATGGTAAAACGAAAATTGAAAGAGAAAGGTTTTGAAAAAGAGCCTTTTCCGATGAGTGTATGGCAGAAAGAATTTTCTGAACTGTTGGCACAGAGAGAAAATGAATATCAAAAATACAAACTTATGCAAAAGGATCTGACGTTGTTATATCAGATTGAGGGTGATGTAGATAAAGTGATGAGAGAAACTCGTCCCGAAATACTGCATACCGATAAAACAAAAGAAATCACATTGTAATCAGGAGGTGGAACAATGAGTTATACACAAGAGCAAATTGACAGAGCAAATCAGGTGAACCTGGAACAGTTTCTCCGTTCACAGGGTGAGGTACTGGTTAAAAGCGGGAGAGAATATCGCTGGAAGAACCACAATAGTCTTACGGTAAAAGGCAACAAGTGGTTCCGTCACAGCCAAAGCAAAGGCGGCTATCCTATCGACTTTGTGATGGAGTTTTACGACAAAACTTTTCCGGAAGCTATGCAGATGCTGATTGGAGAAGAAGCAATAGAAATTGCTGCGGAGCCGGCACCAAAGGCAGAATTCAGGCTTCCGCCTCGCTGTGAATCCAACGATAGAATTATCAAGTATCTGACAGAAGAACGAAAACTTCCAAAAGATTTGGTTGAAGAATTTATTGCAGACGGTCTGATTTATGAAGATGCGAAACACCACAATGTTGTGTTTGTGGGGAAAGATATCAATGGTATTCCAAGATACGCACATTGTAGAGGAACAGCAGATAAGTTTCGCATGGACGTGACAGGTTCTGATAAATCCTATGGATTTTGTTACAGAGGGAAAGGGAATGAACTGTTTGTGTTTGAAGCACCGATTGATTTGTTATCCCATATTGCCTTATATCCGGCTGGGTGGAGAGAACACAGTTATCTATCTCTCGGTGGTGTTTCACCGAAAGCATTGGAGCGTTTTCTTTCTGAACGCAAGAATATTGAAAGCATTTATATTGCCACAGACAATGACGAAGCAGGTAACAATGCCGCAGAGAAATTGGCAGAATTGATTCCTAAAGAAAAGGCAGTTTATAGATTTCTTCCACAGGCAAAGGACTGGAATGAAGATCTGATTAATGAACGAAACGGCTTACCAACTGATGATTATGTGACAATCGGAGTGAGAAAAGCAAAGAACCCGCTAAAATCCGTTCCTATGATTTGCATGAACGATGTGGAACAGACAGAAGTGGACTGGTTGTGGTACCCATATATTCCATTCGGGAAATTAACCATTGTGCAGGGAAATCCCGGAGAAGGAAAAACATTTTTCGCAATGCAGCTGGCGGCGGCTTGCACCAATCAAAAGTTTCTGCCAGATATGGAACCTTTTGAACCATTTAATATGATTTTCCAGACAGCAGAAGACGGACTGGGTGACACAGTAAAACCACGATTGGTTTCATCAGGTGCAGACTTGCAGCGAGTGTTGGTTATTGATGACGCAGAAAACCCGCTGACTTTGGCCGATGACCGCATTGAAAAGGCGATCAGAGAAAACAATGCGAAGCTTATGGTCATCGACCCGCTGCAGGCATTTCTTGGAGCCAATGTGGACATGAACCGAGCTAATGAAGTAAGACCGGTGTTTCGCAAACTGGCTGATATTGCCCAATCTACTGGCTGTGCCATCGTAATGATTGGTCATCTGAATAAAGCATCCGGCACACAAAGCACCTATCGTGGTCTTGGTTCTATCGATATTGCCGCAGTGGTACGAAGCATTTTATTTGTTGGCAAGGTCAAAGATGATCCTACCACACGAGTGATTGTCCACGAGAAAAGTTCACTGGCTCCACCGGGACAGGCATTGGCTTTTTCTCTGGGCGACCAGAAAGGTTTCCGCTGGATTGGTGCTTATGACATCAGTGCGGAAGACTTGCTTGCCGGCGGCGAAGGAACGAGAACAGAGCTGAAGCAGGAACAGGCGGTAAAGCTGATTTATGAATTTCTCTCTGATGGCAGAGAAGTTTCGGTAGCGGAAATCAATAAAGAAGCCATGGAGCGAGGAATATCGGAAAGAACAGTACGATTAGCGATAAATTCCATGAAAGATAAATTAGAAAGCGAAAGACGAGGCAAAGACTGGTGGATCTGGCTGAAGCGGCAGGACGAAACGGCAAAAAGCCTATAGATAAAAATGTTTGCCACTTTGCCAGTTCATCGTTGAAATACAGGAGGTTTTAGAATATGAAAGAAGTTCCTATTTGGGAAAAAACAAATCTGACTTTGGAAGAAGCAGCTGCTTATTCCGGTATCGGTATCAATAAATTAAGGGAAATTACCAACAATGACAGATGTGATTTCGTGCTGTGGGTTGGAACAAAGAGATTGATTAAAAGAAAACAGCTGGATAAATTCACAGAACAGTGTTACTCCATTTAATCACCATTAACATGTGAAGATTCCCATAGAAAAGAGAGCCTTGATATGATAAAATAGGAATGCGGCGAAATGGTTCGTTCGTTGCATGTACGTCATATCAGGGCTCTTTTCATATCAGAAAGGAGATTGAATATGTCTGAAAAAAGAAGAGATAACAAAGGACGTATTTTACGTACAGGAGAGAGCCAAAGAAAAAACGGAATGTATGAATTCCGTTACACAGATGCCAATAAAAAGCGTCGTTCCATCTATGACATGGATTTGATGAAGCTTCGTCAGAAAGAAGATGAAATCAAATTGCTGCGTCACGAAGGGATTGACTATGCCGGAGGCGAAATCACAGTGATTCAGTTGCTGGAGCGTTACATCAGCCTGAAGCGTGGTGTCCGCTACAATACAACCACAGGATACAAGTTTGTGATGAGTGTTGTGAAGAAAGAGCCTTTCGGTCAGAGAATTATTCGTGACATCAAAATGTCAGATGCAAAGCTGTGGTTTATCAAGCTTTATGATGACGGTTATTCCTACAGCACCATTGCAAGTATCCGTGGTGTGGTAAAACCGGCCTTTCAGATGGCTTACACCGAGGATATTATCCGCAGGAATCCTTTTGAGTTCCGCTTGGATATTATCCCGAACAACACACAGAAACGAGTTGCACTGTCCCCAAAGCAGCAGGAGCAGTTTCTGGAGTTCACAAAGAATGACAAGTACTTCTGCAGATATCTGGATGAAATCAAGATACTGCTTGGAACAGGAATGCGAATCAGTGAGCTTTGCGGACTGACAATTGCAGATCTGGATTTTGACCGCAGAAGAATCCGTGTGGATCATCAGCTGGTCAGAACACAGGATGGAAAACGCTATATTGAGAAAACAAAAACGGAATGTGGCTGTCGCTACATACCAATGAGCGATGAAGTCTATGAGAGTTTCTACAACATTCTTTCCAACCGAAAGAAACAGAAAAAGGAAGTCATGATAGACGGATACGCCGGATTTATTTTACTGGACAAGAATGGTAATCCAAAGGTAGCCATGCACGTCCAGAAAGTAGTGCAGAGGCTGTGCGAGAAGTACAATGAAGAAAATATCATTCCGCTTCCACGTATCACACCTCATGTATTCCGACACACATTTTGTACAAACATGGCAAACGCAGGTATGGATTTAAAAAGCCTGCAGTATCTGATGGGGCATTCTGATGCCAGCGTCACTTTGAATGTTTACACCCATAACAGCTACGAAAAAGCTGAAGAATCCATGGCGCAGATTGTAGCTTTCAGCGGTGGACAGACAAAGCAGGAAAACTTGAGAAGATTCGGGTAAAAAGCATATACAGGCGGTACGGATGGGGCAAAAATCCATGCTGTGGTACCCCATTTAGTACGCCAATTGCTTAAAAACCTATGTATAGTGACGTAGTTTTACGTCGCCAATGACTTGATTTTATTGTGCAAGTTATATAAAAAATAGACTTATAAACACTTATAAAGAGGTAAAAATGCATGATTAAGGTACTTTTTTTGTGCCTGGGCAACATCTGCCGTTCTCCCATGGCAGAGTTTATCCTGAAGGACATGGCAGCCAGACGCGGCCTGGCCTCAAAGTTTTATATTGCCTCCGCTGCTACCAGCGCGGAGGAGCTTGGAAATCCGGTTCACCGGGGAACCAGGGAGAAGCTTAAAGCCTGCGGTATTTCCACAGCTGGAAAATATGCGGTTCAGATGAAGCGGCAGGACTATGAGGACTACGATTATCTTCTGGGAATGGAGGAGCGAAATCTTTCTAATATGCGCCGGATTGCCGGCGGCGACCCGGAGGGGAAGATGCACCGGCTGTTAGATTTTTCATCGAATCCCAGAGATATCGCAGATCCCTGGTATACAGGCAATTTTGACCTGACCTACGATGATATTGTGGAAGGCTGTGAGGCCTTCCTGGCATTTCTTAAACAGGAATATCCTGAGATTTTCCGGTAAATATCGTATTAATATTTTTCAGAACATCAAAAACGCGTCTTAGCCGTCATTTCAGACAGCTGAGGCGCGTTTTCTGTGGTTTTTTACCCATTCCTGTACGCATCGGTACAGTGGAAGCAGGTAGAGATAAAAAGCAAAGAAGAAGCTTACAGCGCTGGCGCCGATGGCCGCCAGCGGGACGGAACCTGCGATGGACCAGGGAATCAGGGCTGCCAGAACGATGACAGAGTCTTCCAGATCCAGGGCCAGATCCTCCGGACTCTCATACTCCCCTTTGCACAGCTCACAGGTCAGCATGGAGGCCAGCGTCTGGTTACAGCTGAACATGGAAGTGACAATGCTGGCCACACAGACTGCCGGAAAGCGCCCCAGCTTGCCGGACAGTTTCCGGATCAGGCTCTGAATACTGGTTAAAAGGCCTGTTTCGTCTAACAGTCCCAGGTAAGAGGAGGAGATCATGACAATCAGACTCACTTCAACCATGGAAAGGAAGCCGCCGCCGGAAATGAGAGGGATCAGTTCGCTGTCGCCTTCCGGATGGAATCCGGACACCATAGTGGCAAGGACAGCAGGCAGTTCCATCTGCTGGGTGAAGAGGCACAGCAGGAAGCTAAGCCCGGCGCTTAAGGCCATGACTGCCTTTACATCCCATTTCATCATGCAGAAGACAAGAATTACAATGGCAGGGACGGCAGTGTACCAGGGAAGGGCAAACATCCTGGGAAATTCTGCCATCAGAGCTTCTGTGCCGGAAGCGCTTCCTCCGCCTTTTCCAAGTACCAGATACAGAAGGCAGGTCAGGAAAAATGGCAGAATACAGGAGATAAACATTCGCCTGATATTGTCATAGAGATTTGTCTCCGTAAAGGAGGCCACCAGACTGGCGCTGGAGGACATGGGAGAGCAGCGGTCTCCGAAGAAGATGCCGGAGAGGACGGCTCCTCCCGTAAGAGCAGGGGAAATGCCGTTTAATTTTGCCAGAATCATGCAGATCACGCCTACCGTGCTGGCTGTTCCGAAGGAAGTACCCATGAGAAAGGAAACCAGACAGCACAAAAGAAACACGGATATGACAAAAAAAGCAGGATTCATAATTTTCATGCCATAGTAAACAATAAAAGGAATGGTTCCGCAGGCCCGCCACAGGGCTGTGAGAAATCCAATCAGGGCAAAAATAATCAGAATATTTCCGGATTTTTTGACGCCGATACAGAGCAGGCGGATAATATCTTTTACGCTGATATTCCGATACAGGGCGTATCCGCAAAACAGAATCAGTCCTCCGAGAAGGGCGTACACAAGGGAAAATCCAGCTGCCAGACACAGGATCAGGCAGCCGAGAAAACCGGCCAGCACAAGGGTTTCTATCATAATTATAATCTCCATTGAAAATTTTATGTTTCCAGAAGGGGAAAGCCATGTTAAGTATAAGTCAAAGGGATTGTAGGCGCAAGCAGAATGTTAAAAACTGCAGGCTTTACCTGTTTGCAATAATGTAAGAAAAGATTTTGTATTCATGTGTTGGCCATGGGAGTCAGAAAAGATTAAGAAAAAGATCTGTTATTTCCAGCCCAAAGAATGGTACAATAGAGGATAGCTGAAATAGGCAGGAAATCGGTCTGGATGTGAGGTGAGCAGTTTGAAGGAAGACGGTGAACATAAATCGTCTGTGATTTTTCATGTAGATGTAAACAGTGCTTTTCTCTCCTGGGAGGCAGTATACCGGATCCGGGAGCTGGGGGCGAAAAAGGATTTGAGAGATGAGCTGTGCGCCGTAGGCGGGGATCGGCAGGCCAGGCGGGGGATTATTCTGGCCAAGTCTCAGTCTGCCAAGGGATACGGTGTCCGCACGGGAGAGTCTATTCTGGAGGCCAGACGGAAGTGCCCGAATCTTAAGCTGGTTCCGGCCAATTATCATCTGTACAAGCAGTCTTCGGAGGCCTTTATGAGAATTCTGAAGGAATATTCTCCGGAGGTGGAGCAGTACAGTATTGACGAGGCCTTTATGAATATGACTGGAATGGAAAGACTGTTCGGCCCTCCGAGGGAGGCGGCTGAGAAAATCAGGGAGCGGATTTTTAAGGAGCTGGGTTTTACGGTTAATATTGGTATTTCTACCAACAAGCTGCTGGCGAAAATGGCATCGGATTTTAAGAAGCCCAACCTGGTTCACACCTTATTTCCAGAGGAGATTCCGGAGAAAATGTGGCCTCTTCCAGTGCGGGAGCTGTTTTTCGTAGGAGGATCTACAGAGAGCAGCCTGAAACGGCTGGGAATCCGTACCATCGGTGACCTGGCAAAGACAGATCCGGAGCTTCTTAAAAGCCATTTGAAGAAGCACGGGGAGGTAATCTGGAATTTTGCCAATGGCAGGGACGCCGGAGTCATTGAGACGGAGGAGGCGGAAAATAAGAATTACGGAAACAGTACCACGATTCCATTTGACGTGACGGATGAAGGGACAGCCAGGATTGTGCTGCTTTCCCTGGCAGAGACGGTGGGGCGGCGGCTTCGGGCCGGTCATGTAAAGGCAGAGGGGATTTCTGTGACGATTAAGAACACAGATCTGCATTCTGTCTCTCATCAGGCAGTGTTTGAGACGCCTACGAATATTACAGAGGAGATTTACAGGGAGGCCTGCCGCCTGTTTGAGGAACTGTGGGACGGAACTGCCATCCGTCTGCTGGGTATTTCCACCAGCCGGATTAAGGAGGAGGGCTGTGCCCGCCAGATGAATATTTTCGAGGGGGAAAAGTACGAGAAGCTGGAGCGGCTGGATCAGGCGGTGGACGCCATCCGGACAAAGTTTGGAAGCGGGGCCGTGATGCGCGCTTCCTTTCTGGAAAAGCCAGTGGCCCACATGGCGGGCCGGGAGGTCCGGGCGGAGAAGAAGCTGGACTATAAGGATATTGAAATCGAATAGAATCAGAAAGCAGATGAAAGAGAAGGATGAAAAGAGAGATTGTATTTAAAATGGAACGTCCAGGCCTGGTGGAGGAAGGCCAGGTGGTGGAGGTCAGCGAGTCAGTGACTCCGTTTAATGTCAATTACATGATTGAGCCGGCAGTGGCCATGTCAGGGCTGTTCCGCTTAAATAACCGTCTGAAGGCGGATCATGGAACGGTGAAAAAAATCGAGGAAAATGCCAGAGGCTACTATGTGACAGTAGAATTTGATGAGGAGGAATAAAAATGCAGAAGATACCAAAGGACCCGATTATGTGTTTAAGCTTTATTAATACCCAGTTAAGAGACAGCTATGACAGCCTGGAGGAGCTGTGCCGGGCTTTTGATGCAGACCAGAAGGAGATCGAGGAGAGGCTGGCAGCTGCAGGCTATACGTATCAGGCGGAGAACAATCAGTTCCGGTAAACAGGGAAGGTTTCACCGGGAAGGAAAGGGGGCGGAGAGATGCCAGATCTGTTTAATGTGGTTGTGGAAACCGTTTCTGCTGTGTGGGACTGGATTCCGGAACACCTGATATTCGTGAACCTTTTGATGTCAGTGGGAATTGTGTTCTTTCAGCGCAGAGATCCGCGGACAGTCTGGGCCTGGCTGTTAGCCCTGAACTTTATCCCGGTGTTTGGAATTATTTTTTATCTGCTGTTCTGTCAGGATTTCAAGAAGAACAGGATGTTCCGGATTAAGGAGGTGGAGGATCGGCTGAACTGCCCGGCGAAGCTGCAGGAGGACTGTATTAAAAGCAGGGATCTGGCTCTGCTGGGGGATCTGGCAGATGATTACGAGCCGCTGGTACTCTACAACCTGGACACGTCAGGAAGTGTTCTCACCATGAATAACAAGGTGCAGATTTTTACGGACGGGGAGGATAAGTTCCAGGATCTGCGCTGTGAGCTGGAGAAGGCAGAGGAATACATTCACATGGAGTATTACATCATCAAAAATGATGAGGTGTTTGATTCCATTGCGCCCATCCTGATCAGGAAGGCAGGAGAGGGAGTGCAGGTGAGAATTCTGGCCGATGGAATGGGGGGCCGTTTCATGCCGGGCAGCAGATGGGAAACCCTGAAACAGGCAGGCGTTCAGGTGGGAATCTTTTTCCCGCCGGTACTGGGGCGCCTGAATCTGAGAGTAAACTATAGAAACCATAGAAAAATTGTGGTCATTGACGGCCGCTGGGGCTATGTAGGAGGCTTTAATATTGGTCGGGAATATGTATCAAAGGATCCAAAATTCGGCTACTGGCGGGATACTCACCTGAAGCTGGGAGGGGAGGCTGTCCTGAGCCTTCAGATCCGCTTTGCCCTGGACTGGAATTATGCGGTGGGGGAGAATCTGTTTCAGGATGCCCGGTATTTTGAACTGCATATTCCTACAGACCGGCCGCAGATGAAGGATGCTTCTGGAAAGGTTTCCTGCGTTCATATTCCAGAAGTGGGAATCCAGATCATTGCCAGCGGGCCGGACACGATGTACCGCCAGATTCGTGATAATTACCTGGAATTGTTTCACCAGGCCAGGAAGCATATTTATATTCAGACCCCGTATTTTGTGCCGGATGACGCCGTCCTGTCGGCGCTGCAGATTGCAGCCCGATCCGGGGTGGAGGTGAGGCTTATGATTCCCTGCAAGCCGGATCATCCCTTTGTCTACTGGGCGACCTACTCCTATGTGGGGGATCTGCTGCGGGCAGGGGCCAGATGTTTTACCTATGAAAATGGATTTCTCCATGCGAAAGGTGTCTGTGTCGACGGTCAGGTGTGCTGTTACGGCACAGCCAATATGGATATCCGGAGTTTTGAACTGAATTTTGAGGTCAATGCAGTGATATACAATCAGAAAATCACAGAGCAGATGGAGGAAATCTTTGTAAACGATCTGGAATCCTGCCGGGAAATCACCAGGGAGCTGTACGAGGCCAGAGGTCTTGTCACTCGGTTCAAAGAACAGTGCAGCAGGCTGCTGTCGCCACTTCTGTAGAAAAATCAGAAACCACCTATGCACGAGGAAAACTTTCCACCCTTCCCCTATATTTCCCCCACTTTTACACATTTCTGACTTGTATTTGCGCCCTCCTTTCTATATAATAGGTAGGACAGAGAGGTGACAACATGATAAGATTGATACTAGTAGCAAGCTTTGTGATCGGCTTTTTGCTGTTTTTTTCAGGTGTTTTATTCCAGCTGAAGAGACTGGGGAAGACAGACTGGGAGACGGCGGAGTGGAAGAGCTTAAATATTGTAAGACGCGCCTTTTCCGTAATTCTTAAGACTGCGGGAGTGAAGGTGACTGTGAAGGGGGCGGAGCATATTCCGTCTGATACGCCGGTGCTTTATGTGGGAAACCACAGAAGCTATTTTGACATTCTGGTAGGCTATACGACAGTTCCAGGACTTCTGGGCTTTGTGGCTAAGAAGGAGATGTTAAAAATACCGCTTTTATCCCAGTGGATGGTGCAGGTGAACTGCCTGTTTATGGACAGACAGAATGTGAAGGAAGGTTTAAAGACCATCCTCCAGGGAATCGATAAGATTAAGCATGGTGTATCCATCTGGATTTTCCCGGAGGGAACAAGAAACAGAAATGAGAAGGAAACGGATCTTCTGCCTTTTAAAGAGGGAAGCTTAAAGATAGCAGAGAAGACAGGATGTCCCGTGATTCCGGTGGCCATTACCGGAACAGCAGACGTATTTGAAAAACATCTTCCTTTTATCCGGCCTGCACGGGTGACCATTGAGTTTGGAGAGCCGTTTTTCGTGAAGGAGCTTCCGCCGGAACAGAAAAAGTTCCCAGGAGCTTATACAAGGGACAGAATACTTGAGATGTTGGAGAGAGAACAGCATGGACTTACAGGAGATCAGGAAGCAGCTGGACAGCATTGATACAGAATTTGTCAGGCTGTTTGAGAAGAGAATGAAGCTCTGCGCTGATGTGGCGGAGTTTAAGATAAAGACAGGAAAGGCGGTCTATGACCCGCAGCGGGAGCAGGAAAAAATTGCTTCTGTAAGGGGGATGGCAGAGGGGGAATTTATGAAGGAGGCAGTGGGAGAGCTGTTTCTGCAGATGATGACTCTCAGCCGCCGCTACCAGTACCGTCTGATGGAACAGGTACAGAGCGCCTCTGACTTCGGCTTTCAGAGAGTGGAGGACATTGAGAAGAAAAATGTGCGAATCGCCTACCAGGGGCTGGAGGGCGCCTACAGCCATGCGGCAGTGATCCAGTTCTTTGGCGAGCAGGCAGACATGTTTCATGTGCGCCGGTTCGAGGATGCGGCCAGGGCTGTATTTGAAGGACGGGCAGATTACGCAGTTCTTCCTATTGAGAATTCCTCAGCCGGGGCAGTATCAGACAACTATGATCTGCTTTTAAAGTATGAGAACTACATTGTGGCTGAGGTATTTGTGCCGGTCTGCCATTGCCTTCTGGGGACACAGGATGCAGAGCTTTCTGATATCAGGACAGTGCTGGCCCATCCCCAGGCGCTGATGCAGTCCAGCCAGTATCTGAACGCCAGGGAGGACTGGAGCCAGATAAGCGTTGAAAATAATGCGGTGGCTGCCAGAACTGTCAGTGAGGAGGCGGATAAGAGCCAGGCGGCTGTGGCCAGCCGGACGGCAGCTGAGATTTACGGCCTCAAGGTGCTGGAAGAGGGAATTAATCACAACCGGGAAAACACTACCAGGTTTTTGATTTTGTCAAAGCAGCCGGTTTACCGCAAGGATGCAGACAAAGTCAGCATCTGCTTTGAGCTTCCTCACGAGAGCGGAACGCTCTACAACATGCTGAATAATTTTGCATTCAGCCATCTGAATATGCGTATGATCGAGTCCAGGCCTATTCCGGGCAGGAACTGGGAGTACCGGTTCTTTGTGGATATAGAGGGAAATCTGGATGACCCTGATATGATCAATGCGTTAAAAGGAATTGCCGGAGAGGCGAACCACATGAGAATTCTGGGAAATTATTAAAGAGAATACGTGTCAAACACGATCAAGGGGCGCCCGAAGCAGGCTGGCAATTCAATGTACAGTCCAGCTGCGGGATGCCCCTTGAACTGTAAAAAAGGGGTAAGAGAACTGTAAAGGAAAAGTAAAGAGAAAGGATTTTGGGAATGAAGCACAATCTGATTTTGTACAGAAATTTAAAATACGGGGAGTTATTAGACCGCATGGGAGGACTGCTGGAACACTGTAAAAATCCGGTTCCTGGAGTAAGCAGGACAGAGGTGAGAGAAGGAGAAAACGAAGAAGCCTGGTGCGCCGGCGAATTGATTTCCCTGGCAGACACCTATGGTTTTGAGGGGAATTTATGGTTTTGTTTTCTGGCTCTCTGTCTGGCAGAAAATGAAAATCCATACAGCATTGCCTGTGAAATCCGGGGCAGTGTATCAGGAAGTTTACAAGATCTGGCTCTCCACGACTTTTACGTATTCTGGAGGCTTGGCCAGTATGATTTAAACGCGCTTTCCCTGAAAGAGGTGTGGAGTCTGGCAGCAGATTACAAAGCGCCGGACAGGAAGGGCCGCCGGTTTGATGAGCGGGTGAGAAACCGGATTTTAAGGCTGGCGAAAGAGCTTGAGCAGGCCAAAACCTCTGAGGAATTCAGAAGCAGGGCAGCAGAGTTTTACCGGGAGTTTGGCGTAGGAAAGTTTGGATTAAACCAGGCGTTTCGTGTGACTGGATCAGAAGGCAATGCCCGGATGGAACCCATTACTGGCGTGGAGGCAGTATCTCTTAAGGATCTGGTGGGTTATGAGC
This sequence comes from Lachnospiraceae bacterium AM93-12TA, assembly GCA_027698105.1. GTDB lineage: Bacteria > Bacillota > Clostridia > Lachnospirales > Lachnospiraceae > Otoolea. The sequence continues at coordinate 43,453 of JAQERH010000015.1, read as the reverse complement.
GGCAGAAGAAGAAGCTGATCGAGAACACAGAGGCCTTTATCGAGGGCAGGGAAGCCAACAATGTTCTGCTGTTCGGGGACAGCGGAACGGGAAAATCCTCCAGCATCAAGGCGATCCTTCATGAGTATTATGGAAGGGGCCTGCGGATGATAGAAGTCTATAAGCATCAGTTTCAGTGCCTGGGAGATATTTTAGAGCAGGTGAAGGACAGAAATTATAAATTTATCATCTATATGGATGATCTCTCTTTCGAGGAATATGAAATAGAGTATAAATATTTAAAGGCCATGATTGAGGGCGGACTGGGAAGAAGGCCGGATAATGTGCTGATTTATGCCACATCCAACCGCCGCCATCTGATTCGGGAGAAGTTCAGCGATAAGAGAGAGCTGGACGATGACCTGCACCAGAATGACACCGTTCAGGAGAAGCTGTCCCTGGTAGCGCGGTTTGGCGTAACGATCTACTATGGAGCTCCGGATAAAAAGGAATTCCAGCAGATTGTCCGGGTACTGGCTGACCGGTATCACATTCATATGCCGGAGGAGGAACTGCTTTTAAAGGCAAATCAGTGGGAACTGAGCCACGGAGGACTGTCCGGCCGGACGGCATCCCAGTTTATTACCCATCTGCTGGGAACGGAACAGATAGAGGAGGGAAGCTATGGCAATTAAAATGTTTGCTGCAATCGATGTAGGCTCCTTTGAGCTGGAAATGGGCATTTATGAGATTTCCCAGAGCTTTGGAATCAGGCAGACGGATCATGTCCGCCATGTCCTGGCTCTTGGAAGGGATACCTACAATGACAGAAAAATAAGCTACAGCCTGGTGGAGGAGATGTGCCAGGTGTTAAAAGGCTTTTCCGAAATTATGAAAAGCTATCGGATTACCGACTACCGGGCTTATGCCACCAGCGCCATGCGTGAGGCGAAAAACAGCCAGATTGTCTTAGAGCAGATTCGGGTGCGCACCGGCCTGACTGTAAAATCCATCAATAACTCAGAGCTGAGGCTGATGACCTACAAGGCAGTGGCGTCCAAGGATGCCGCTTTCCACAAGATTGTGCAGAAGGGAACTGCTATTATCGACGTAGGTTTTGGAAGCACTCAGATTTCCCTGTTTGACAAGGACACTCTGGTGTCCACCCAGAACCTGTTCCTGGGAGGCCTGAGAATCAGGGAAATGATTTCCCACTGGAACTTAAGCCCAGGGGAGGTAGTGCCTGTCATCGAGGAGCTGGTGGACAACGAGCTCTATCCATTCCGCAGGATTTATCTGAAGGAAAAGGAGATTAAGAGCCTGATTGCCACAGGAGAGAGTATCCTCTTTATGGCCAAAAGCGGAATCCGCCATATGGAATCAGACCGGGTCAGCGCAGAGCAGTTTAAGAGCTTTTACAGAAAGCTTCTGTCTATGACATCCGATGAGATTGCAGACGAATTTGGCATGGATGGGGAATATGCCTCCATCCTGGTTCCAAGCGCTGTGATTTATGGGCGGATTTTAGAGATGACAGGGGCGGAGACTGTGTGGATTCCGGGAGTCAGCCTCTGCGACGGTATGGCTGCCGAGTATGCCCAGGAAAAGAAGCTGGTAAAGCTGCGCCACGATTTTAACGGGGATATCCTGTCTTCCGCCAGAAATATGGCGAAGCGCTACAAATGTCATGGAGATCACATCCAGGAGACGGAACGGCTTTCAGCAGAGCTGTTTGATGTGACAAAGAAGTACCACGGTCTGGGAGAGCGGGAACGGCTGCTTTTAAGGATTGCGGCGATTCTTCACGACTGCGGCAAATTTATCAGCTCCAATCGGGAAACACAGAGCTGCTACCAGATTATTATGGCTACAGAAATTATCGGTATTTCCCATCTGGAGAGAGAAATTGTGGCGAACGTGGCTTACTACTGCAATCAGGATTTTGCCTATGATGCAGTGAAGCTGGAGTCTGATCTGTCCCAGTATGAGGGAAATGGTCTGACAAAACGGGCAGTGACGATCCTGATTGCCAAGCTGACTGCTATTTTGAGTATGGCAAACGCTATGGATCGGAGCCACAGACAGAAGTTTGCAGGGGCTTCCATGGCAGTCAGGGACGGAAAGCTTGTAATCACGGCGAACTGTCCGGAGACCATTATTCTGGAGCGGGCGTCCTTTGAGAACAGGGCAGAGTTTTTTGAGGAAATTTTCGGGCTTCAGCCAGTGCTGAAGCACAGAAGGAGGGTATAGATATGGCTGAAGGAAACGAAAGATTCTGGGAACCTAAAAATTATGTAAACCGAGAACTGAGCTGGCTGGACTTTAACTGGAGAGTGCTGGGGGAGGCTAAGGATAAGACTACGCCGCTCTTTGACCGGCTGAAGTTTTTAAGTATTACAGCGTCCAACCTGGATGAGTTTTTCATGGTGCGGGTGGCTTCCTTAAAGGATATGATTCACGCCAATTATACCAAGCGGGATATTGCAGGTTTGACTGCTGCAGAGCAGCTGACTGCCATTGAAGCGAAGACCCACCAGCTGGTGGAGGAGCAGTACCATGTGTATAACCGTTCCCTGCTTCCGGCCCTGCGCCAGAACGGTTTGAAAATTATTACCTCTCATGAACATCTGACGAAATATGAGGGGACTTACGTGGACAGCTATTTTGAAGAGATGGTGTATCCGGTGCTGACGCCTATGGCAGTGGATTCCTCCAGACCCTTCCCTCTGATCCGAAATAAATCCCTGAATATTGCAGCCCTGGTAAAGAAGAAAAAGGGCGATTCCGAGCTGGATTTTGCCATGGTCCGTGTGCCCAGCGGTCTGCCGAGGGTCGTTGTGATTCCGCCGGAGGAGGGGAAGGAGAAGGAGGGAACCTCTGTTATCTTTCTGGAGGAGATTATTGAGAGAAATATCGAGAAGCTGTTTCTCAACTATGACATTATCTGTTCCCACCCCTTCCGCGTGATGAGAAATGCCGATCTGAGCATTGACGAGGATGAGGCGGAGGATCTGTTAAAGGAGATTGAGCGGCAGCTGAAAAAGCGTCAGTGGGGAGAGGCCATCCGTCTGGATATTGAGGAGAAGGCAGATAAACGTCTGTTGAAAATCCTGAAAAAGGAGTTAAAGGTCACAAACGATGAGATCTATGAGATCAGCGGTCCCCTGGATCTGACCGTGTTAATGAAGGTATATGGCCTTTCAGGCTTTGAAAGATACAAAGCGCCAGGCTATACGCCTCAGCCGGTCCCGGCTCTGATGAATGAGGACGACATCTTCACCAATATCAGAAAGAATGACATTCTCTTAACCCACCCCTTTGAGACCTTTGAGCCGGTGGTGAACTTTATTAAGAAAGCGGCCAGGGATCCGGAGGTACTTGCCATTAAGCAGACTCTGTATCGTGTCAGCGGCAACTCTCCGATTATCGCAGCCCTGGCAGAGGCAGCAGACAACGGCAAGCAGGTGTCGGTTCTGGTAGAGTTAAAGGCCCGTTTTGACGAGGAAAACAATATTAACTGGGCAAAAATGCTGGAGAAGGCAGGATGCCATGTAATTTATGGCCTTCTGGGCTTAAAGACCCACAGTAAAATTACTCTGGTAGTCCGCAGGGAGGAGGACGGCATCCGCCGCTATGTCCATCTGGGCACAGGAAATTATAATGATTCCACAGCCAAGCTCTACACAGACTGCGGCCTGTTTACCTGCAGCCGCCAGATTGGCGAGGATGCGACTGCTGTCTTCAATATGCTGTCCGGCTATTCTGAGCCGTTAGGATGGAATAAGCTGTCTCTGGCGCCACTCTGGCTGAGGGGTAAATTCCTCCGGCTGATTCAGAGGGAGATCAAGTATGCAAAAGAGGGAAAGACAGCCAGGATTGTGGCGAAGATGAATTCGCTCTGTGACAAGGAGATCATTGCCAATCTCTATGAGGCCTCCTGCGCAGGAGTGGAAATTAAGCTGATTGTCAGGGGAATCTGCTGCCTGAAGGCCGGTGTTCCGGGACTCAGCGAACACATTGAGGTGCGATCCATTGTAGGCAATTTCCTGGAACACAGCCGGATTTTCCTCTTTGAAAATGGAGGAAGGCAGGAGATTTACATGGGAAGCGCCGACTGGATGCCGCGAAACCTGGATCGCCGTGTGGAGATCCTGTTCCCGGTGGAGGATGAGGCTTTAAAGGCGCGTCTGATTCACATTTTAGATGTGCAGCTGGAGGACAATGTGAAGGCTCATATTCTGCAGCCGGACGGAACCTATAAAAAGAAGAGCCTGCGGGGACGCCAGAAAGTCAATGCCCAGGAGCAGTTCTGTATTGAGGCAGTGGAGGCTGCCAGAGCTGTGGAGGAATCGGCAGATCCCAGAAACCGCCGGGTCTTCATTCCAATGGAACAATAGAAAATGTAAGAGAAAAGTAAAGCAATTTTTCCTCTCTTATGGTAAACTGTTGATAGAATGCAGTGAAGCGTCAGCATATGCTGACGCTGCCATAAGGGAGGTTTTTTCATGTCAGAAATTAATATATTAGTTGTCGACGATGAGAAGGAAATTGCTGAGCTGGTGGAGATTTATCTGGTCAGCGACGGATATCGGGTGTTCAAAGCGGAGAATGCCATGGAGGGCCTGGAAATCCTGGAGAGGGAAAATATCCACCTGGCGCTGCTGGACATTATGATGCCGGGAATGAACGGTCTGGAGATGTGCAGGAAGATTCGGGAGACTAACAATATTCCCATTATTATGCTGAGCGCCAAGTCAACAGATCTGGATAAGATTCTGGGCCTGGGAACAGGAGCTGACGATTATGTGGTGAAGCCCTTTAACCCTCTGGAGCTGACAGCCAGGGTAAAATCACAGCTTCGCCGCTATACCCAGCTGAACCCTCAGAGCAATGCAGTCCAGGCTGTTAAGAATGAGATTTCAATTAAGGGACTTGTGATTAACAAGGATAACCATAAGGTAACGGTCTACGACGAGGAGATCAAGCTGACTCCCATTGAATTTGACATTCTCTATCTGCTGGCCTCCAATCCAGGCCGGGTATTCAGCACAGACGAGATTTTTGAGAAGGTCTGGAATGAAAAGGTCTATGAGGCAAATAATACAGTTATGGTACATATCCGCCGTCTCAGAGGAAAGATGAAGGAAGATACCAGACAGAACAAAATTATCACTACCGTATGGGGGGTAGGCTACAAAATTGAAAAATAGCGATATGAGCAGGCGCTTTCGGGCGCGTACAGTGACCAATATCTTTTATGCCACCCTTCTCACCTGCCTGATTGAGATTTTTCTCATTGCAAATGTGAGTATGGTGGAGGAATATTTAAGAAGAATGGAATCAGAGTCCTTTCTGCTGGACTTTTTAGAGCTGAGCCCCATTATGGTGCTCCTCTATGTGCTGGTAGGAATCGGCATTTTTTCCGTTATTTTTCTCAGGCTTCAGGAACGCCATCTCAGGTATCTGGCCAGAATCTCAGCGGCTATGCAGGACATTTCCGAGGGAGATCTGAATACCGTGGTGGAGGTGAAGGGAGATAATGAGTTCAGCGCCATGGCTGTGAACCTGAATAAAATGGTGGAGGATATCCGGCGTCTGATGGAGAAGGAGAGAGAGTCGGAACGGACGAAGAACGAGCTGATTACCAATGTGGCCCACGATCTGAGGACGCCGCTGACCTCCATTATCGGGTATCTGGAGCTGCTTTCCGGCAAGGTAGAGCTTCCCAGAGAGATGGAGAAGAAGTATATCGACATTGCCTATGCCAAGTCCCGGAGGCTGGAAAAGCTGATCGAGGATCTCTTCGGCTTTACGAAGCTGAACTATGGAAAGCTTTCCATGAACGTGGGAAAGGTGGATATTGTAAAGCTGTTAGGACAGCTGCTGGAGGAGTTTTACCCGAATTTTGCAGAGAAAAACCTGTCCTATGAGCTTCACAGCAATGTGCCGGCCAGGGTGATTGACGCAGACGGAAATCTGCTGGCGCGGCTGTTTGACAATCTGATCAATAACGCCATTAAATACGGGGCGGATGGAAAGCGTGTGCTGGTTCAGATTCAGGCAGATGAGGAGACAGTTACAATTGCCGTGACAAACTATGGGTACGTGATTCCAGAGGACGAACTTCCTCTTATTTTCAATAAGTTTTACCGGGTGGAACAGTCCCGCTCTACTCACACAGGCGGAACCGGGCTGGGGCTTGCCATCGCGAAAAGCGTGGTGGAGATGCACGGAGGAAGCATACAGGTTAAGAGCGATCTGGACGGAACGGTATTTACTGTAAAGCTGAGGACGCATTTTGATATTAACCGGGAACAGTTTGAGGCGGTTGAGTAGGCGGTACAGGCAAATCAGGAGAGTGCGGAGCGGAAAGCTCCGCAGCTTGGGAAAGGAACGATGACAGATGATGAGGGAGGAAAAACGAGGCGGATTCGGGAAAAGAGCAGGAGGAAAGGCCCTTCCGGCTCTTTTTCTGCTTCTGTGCCTTCTGACAGCCGCCCTGCGGCAGACGTCCTTTGAAGCTTTGGCAGCAGTCCAGTCTTTGGCTGCTGAAGATTCAGAGGCTTCGGAAGAAAGGACCGGGGGCGGGAGAAAGTCCCAGGTGTCCATGGAGGCGGATTATGGAATTGGGAAAAAGGCCAAGGCGGGGAGATATCTTCCAATTCAGGTATCCTACAGCAGCGAAGAGGGGCAGCGCTTTTCCGGAACGCTGAAAATTCTGACTATGGAATCCAGCAAGGAGATTTATCAGTATGAGTATCCGGTAGAGCTGGAGGCTGGAGAGAAGCTGAAGGAAGAATACTATATTCCACTTGGAGTTGGAAATGATCAGCTGTTTTTAACGCTGACGGATCAGGATGGAAGTGAGGTTGTTAAAAAAAGACTGAAGCTGGACATTCCATCGGAGGCGGCGCTTTTGTTTATCGGAGTTCTCAGCGACAGCCCTGACAGCCTGTCTTATCTGGACGGCTGCAGCTTAAGCTATGGAACGCTTAGAACGGTCATGGTTCCTTTAAGTGGTGAAGAACTGCCAGAAAACCAGCTGGGCTTAGATCAGTTCGATTTGATTGCAGTCAATGATTTTGACTGGAACAGCCTGACATCCGATCAGGAAAAAGCAGTTCTTTCCTGGGTTAAGGAAGGGGGAACCCTGCTTTTTGGCACAGGAGAGCAGCTGGACCGCACGCTGGGACGAATGAAAAAGCAGCTGCTTGGCGAAGAAGCTGTTTCAACCCTGACCAGAACGGTGAATCTTACAGAGCTTCTGGGTGAAAAAGGGGGAGAGGAGCTTCCAGTGGAGCTTTTCTGCGCTGATTTTTCCGTAAAGGGAGGACGCAAGGCTCTCTTTAAAGAGGGAACGGCTCTCCTTACCCGAAAGACGGAAAAACAGGGACAGATTGCGCTGGCAGGCTTTGATCTGGCAGATGTTTCCAGCCAGTTTCTTCAGAAACCATCTCTGGCTGAGGCATTTTTACAGGAGGTAATGGGAGAGAATACCATTCAGTATCTGGCCCAGGATCAGTACTATGGCCTGTCCAGCCTTTACTACTCCATTCAGGCCCTGATTAATACGGGAAATGTGGACCGCCTGCCGAATCTGGGGCTCTATACGGTGGTGATTCTGCTGTACATTGTTCTCATCGGACCGGGAGCTTATTTGTATCTGAAGCGCAAATCCCTTCAGAATTACTACATGCTCAGTGTGGCAGTTCTGGCGGTGGGCTTTACGGGGATTATCTATGCAGCAGGAGCGAAGACGAGGTTTGCAGCCCCCTTCTTCACCTATGTGACAGTGGAAAATTATGGGGAGGATGAGCTGGAAACTGAGACCTATGTCAATGTGAGAAGCCCTCACAATACTCCATATTCTGTGGAGCTGAATCCCGGCTATCTGATCCGGCCGATTACAAAAAATTATTATTACGAGTACAATACTCCGGTTACATTTACAGGAAATGAAAAATTTGAGACTGCTCTTAGAATGAATTCTTCTGAGATTAAGGTAAAAGTGCGGGACACGGCAGCTTTTGAGCCGAAGCTGTTCAGCCTGAAGCGGGAAGAGCCGGCAGCAGACCGGGCCCCCTCAGGAACGATTCGGTTTTTCGATGGCCGTGTGACGGGAGAGGTGATAAATCATTCAGAGAAGACACTGGAAAACGCAGTGCTGCTTCTCTACGGAAAGGCTGTCTTTCTGGGAGAGATGAAGCCGGGAGAGAAGAAAGAGCTGGACGGACAGCTGCAGCTGTCCTATCCTGTTTCTTATAAAAACTCTATTGCCCAGATGGTTCCTGGAACGGATCAGTACAGCAAAACAGATATTGCAGATAAAGATTACATGGAGGCCCAGAGCAGAACGAAACTGCTGTCCTTCTACATGGATTCCAGAATGACAGAATATTTTCCGGAAGCCCGTCTGCTGGCATTCAGCGTTGGAGAAGAAGAGGCGTCTTTTCTGGCTGATAAACAGTATGTGACAGGAGGCCTGACGCTGATGACAGCCGATATGCCGGTCGAGCAGGAGAAGGAGGGAATGGTGTACCGCTGTGTGCTGGAACAGATGCCATCCGTTTTGTCAGGCGCTTACGACTACCAGGGACATACCCTGTATACAGGAGAACCATCGGAGCCGCTGGTGCTGGAGTATTATCTGGGCAATGATCTGGAGGTTGAACGGCTTACCTTTGACTGGATGTCTCCGGAATTTATTGATAATCCGAAGTATCCATATCTGAAGCAGTTTGACGGCTCCCTTTACTTTTACAATTACAATACTGGAAAGCATGACAGAATGGATGTGAGAAAGCAGGAGTACAGCAGAACAGAGCTGGAACCCTATCTGTCTCCCAGCAATACCATGACAGTAAAATATGTCGGGGAGCCGGCAGAGGATGACATCTGGAACATGATCCTTCCAGTACCCTATGTGACAGGGAGGGAAAAATAATGCTGGAAATCAGAGACTTGAGAAAAAAATACGGCAATTTTCAGGCCCTGGACGGGCTTGACATGACAATCGAAAAGGGAGAGCTCTTCGGCTTTGTAGGCCCCAATGGAGCTGGAAAGACGACGACGATCAAGATTATTACAGGTCTGCTGCATCCTGACAGTGGAAGCATTGTGATCGACGGCATGGACGGACTGCGGGACCGGAAGCGCCTGAAACAGAAAATGGGCTACGTGCCGGACTTTTTTGGTGTGTATGATAATCTGAAGGTATCAGAGTATATGGAATTTTTTGCATCCTGCTACGGCATCGAAGGATTGGAGGCGCGAAAGCGCTGTGGTCTGCTGCTGGAGCAGATGAAGCTGGAGGACAAGGCCGATTTCTTTGTGGATGGACTTTCCAGGGGAATGAAGCAGAGACTCTGTCTGGCCAGGGCTTTGATTCACGATCCGGAGCTGATTGTGTTAGACGAGCCGGCGTCGGGCCTGGATCCCAGGACAAGGCTGGAATTTACCGGAATTTTGAAGGAACTGCGGGAACAGGGAAAGACTCTTCTCGTCAGCTCCCATATTTTGTCAGAGCTGTCAGAAATGTGTACCAGTATCGGAATCATTGAGCAGGGCAGAATGGCCCTGTCCGGCAGTATGGAGCAGATTCTGGAGCGTGTTAATTCCTCGAATCCTCTTCTGATTACGATATTCAGGGGAAGGGAGACTGCCATGTCTATTCTGCGGAGCCATCCCTGCGTGCAGACGATTGCCGTCAAAGGAGAGGAGATTAAAGTAGGCTTTAACGGTGATAAGCAGGACGAGGCGCTGCTTTTACAGCATCTGATAGATGCAGAGGTAATGGTGAACGGATTTATGCGTGAAAAGGGAAGCCTGGAGACAATATTTATGCAGATTACAGATCATATGGGAGAAAAGGCGGTGCTGGTACATGAAGATGAATCCTGTTTATAAAAGAGAGCTGAAAGTGGGCAGCAGAAGCGTCCGCATGGCAATGATTCTGATGATTTTTAATGGAATTTTGAGTGCTGTGGCTCTTTTCAATATGTATTCAGCAGTGGAGCAGGTAAAAATGACGGCGGAGATTCAGTATTCCCGTTTTCTGCAGCTCTATGTGTTTGTGGCATCCATAGAGTTTATTATGCTGATGTTTATTATGCCGGCTCTGACTTCCAACAGCATCAGCGGGGAGCGGGAGCGGCAGACACTGGATCTGATGCTGACTACTACCATGAAGCCTGGAGATATTGTTCTGGGAAAGCTGGCAGCTGCATTTACCACCATGCTTCTGCTGGTTCTGTCCAGCTTCCCTGTCCTCTCTCTGGTATTCGTCTACGGTGGAATTACTGCCACAGATATGGTTCAGCTTCTTCTCTGTTATGTGACAGTGGCACTTTTTTCCGGCGCTGTCGGAGTGTTTTTTTCAGCGCTTTTTAAAAGATCTACGTTAGCCAATGTATGTTCCTATGTGACCATTATTTTTCTGGTGGCGGGAACCTATGGCGCTAATATTTTTGCATACAGAATGTCGCAGAATGAGATCAGCAGCTATATGGATGCAGTTGACAATGTGATCAGGCAGGCCAGCTCAGGAGGAAGTATTTATATGATGCTTCTCAATCCGGCTGTGACGTTTTACACCATGATTAATCAGCAGGCCGGAGACAGTGATGTGGTGGGGACGCTGGAACAGCTGTTTGGAGCGCACCAGCAGAATTTCGTGATCGAACACTGGACCGGGATCAGTATTGCAGCTCAGATTCTGACAGCAGTCCTGCTGATTGGGGCAGCTGTTGTAGTAGTGACGCCTGCCTGCGAGAGAAGCAGGTATGTTTTCTGGAACAGAGAGAAAACAGACAAAAGAGAAAACGGAATCAGGAGAAACAGGAAAGAAGACAAGAAACAGCAGCCGGAAAAAACGACGGCTGAATAGAGAAAAAACAGACAGGAGAATGAATCTATGCTTAGAATCGGATGTCATCTTTCTTCCTCTAAGGGATATCTTGCAATGGGGAAGGAAGCGAAAAAAATAGACGGAGGGACCTTTCAGTTTTTTACGAGAAATCCAAGAGGGGGAAAGGCGAAGGAACTGGATCAGGAGGATGTGAAGGCATTTTTAGACTTTGCAGAGCAGAACAGCATCGCCCCTATTCTGGCCCATGCGCCCTACACCTTAAACGGCTGTTCGGCAGATGAGGGAATCCGCACCTTTGCCAGAAATACAATGGAGGATGATCTGAGAAGAATGGAGTTTACGCCGGGAAATCTCTATAACTTTCATCCGGGAAGCCATGTAAAGCAGGGAGTGGAGACGGGAATTGCCTATATTTCCGATATGCTCAACCAGATTTTAAAGCCGGAACAGACTACCACAGTGCTTCTGGAGACCATGGCAGGCAAGGGAAGCGAGGTGGGAAGGAATTTTGAAGAGCTTAGAGAAATTCTGGATCGGGTGGAACTGAATGAAAAAATGGGAGTGTGCCTGGACACCTGCCATGTGTGGGACGCGGGATACGACATTGCTGACCACCTGGACGAGGTGCTTACAGAGTTTGACCAGGTGATTGGCCTTTCACGCCTGAAGGCTGTTCACCTGAATGACAGCCAGAATCCTCTGGGAGCCCGCAAGGATCGCCACGCCCGAATCGGAGAAGGATATATCGGCCTGGAGGCGCTGGTGCGGGTGATCAATCATTCGGCCCTTAAAAAGCTTCCATTTTATCTGGAGACTCCCAATGAGCTGGACGGATATGCTCGGGAAATCGCTCTTCTGAAATCAAGATATATGGAGTAAAAGATCAAATATACAGAATACTCTGTTTATAAGTATTTCACTCTGTTTTTCATTACAAAAAATAATGAATAAACCCTGGCTCATTGGTATACATGGCTGAAAAAATGCGGTATACTGTTGAAGCTGTCCTGAGGAAAGGAACAGATAAAGGAGAAAGGGAACAATGAGTGAAAAAGAGACAAAGGGAGCAGAGTATGACTTTTATGGAAAGCTTCCGCTCTGCAAGGCCATCCCGCTGGGACTTCAGCATGTACTGGCCATGTTTGTGGGAAATTTAACCCCGCTTTTAATTATTACAGGTGCCTGCGGCCTTGCCAATACGCAGGAATTTGCCACCCTGCAGGTGGATCTGCTTCAGAATGCGATGCTGATAGCAGGAATTGTAACACTTGTGCAGCTCTACGCCATCGGTCCGGTAGGAGGAAAGGTTCCGGTTATTATGGGAACAAGCTCCGGATTTATCGGCGTATTTAACAGTGTTGCAGGAGTCATGGGCGGAGGAATTCTGGCCTATGGTTCGATTATGATGGCCTCTATTTTAGGGGGGATTTTCGAGGGGATTTTAGGCTTGTTTTTGAAGCCCCTGCGCCGCTTTTTCCCGGCTCTTGTAACGGGAACAGTGGTGCTTTCCATCGGTCTTTCCCTGATTGCAGTGGGAGTGAATTCCTTTGGCGGAGGAGATAAGGCGGCAGATTTCGGAAGTGTTGAAAATCTGTTTCTGGGAACCCTTGTTTTAGTCGTAATCGTTGTGTTAAAGCACGGAACAAAGGGGATGACAAGTTCCTCCTCTATTTTGATTGGAATTATCGTGGGCTATATTGCCGCAGGCATTATGGGACTGGTGCTTCCGACTACAGGTGTGACGGCGGAAGGAGTGGAGTACACCAAGGCCTGGGTTTTAAACTGGGACAAGGTGGCGGAGGCCAGCTGGTTTTCTGTCCCCAGACTGATGCCGGTGAAGCCTGTCTTTGACTGGAGAGCCGTTATTCCGGTTCTTATCATGTTTGTGGTAACAGCTGTGGAGACAGTGGGAGACATTTCCGGCGTTATGGAGGGCGGAATGGGACGCGAGGCTACAGACTCAGAGCTGTCAGGAGGAATTATCTGTGACGGTATCGGATCCAGCTTTGCCGCTCTGTTTGGAGTTCTCCCAAACACTTCCTTCAGCCAGAATGTAGGACTGGTAGCCATGACAAAGATTGTCAACCGTTTTGCCCTGGCCACAGGAGCTGTTTTCCTGATTTTATGCGGCCTTCTGCCAAAGCTGGCTGCGCTGGTTTCCATTATGCCCCAGAGCGTGCTGGGAGGAGCGGCAGTCATGATGTTTTCCTCCATTGTTATGAGCGGAATTCAGCTGGTTACAAAGAAGCCGCTGACTCCAAGAAGCATTACCATTGTATCAGTAGCCCTGGGTCTGGGATATGGAATCGGAGCAAACAGCGGAATCCTCTCCCATCTGCCTCAGAGCGTACAGCTGATCTTTGGCGGTTCCGGAATCGTACCGGCTGCGCTGGTGGCGATTATCCTGAATGTGCTGCTTCCGGAGGAGAAGGAAGAATAGGGAAAAGAAATTCATTCATATCATAAATGCTGAAAGAGACGTTTTCCAGATGTGTAAGGCGCTGGAAGGCGTCTTTTTTGCGTCTTTACAAAGTTTATGTCGCCCCTTGTACACTGATGCTAGAATGGTTTTATATAAAAAGTGGGAATTTTTTTGGATACTGGATCATCTGGTAAGGGCTTTGGAAAAGGGCATCTTAGCCATAAAACAGCTTCCAGTCTCTGAAAAGTTGTGCTACAATACTCATATCAATCATCGCTTGCGATTCATTTAACATTCAAGGGCTGCTTTCAAATGCAGTCCGTCTCATTAAGATTCTATTCGGGCCGTTTCGGCTGAAATTCAAAAATCCAAGGAACATCATTGCTGTACGATGAAAATTTGATTATACTGAAAGGAGAAGGCATGAGACAACAACCTCTGCAGTGGCATCCGGCGTTTCAGGCTGCGATGCAGATTGATTTGCTGATTATCAAAATGGAGCAGGGGAGACGGATTGAAAAATCCATTGGCCGGCTGTTCCGCCGCTATAATATTATAGAGTACAAGGGACCGTCAGATTATTTAAGTATCAATGATTTTTATAAGGTGATGGCTTACGCCTGCCTGTACCAGTCAGACACCCAGAAGGTGATGGAAATCAGGCCAGAGGAGATCACAATTACCATGGTAAGCGGGCGTTATCCGGGAAAACTGATCCGGCATCTGGAGCAGATACATTCCGCCCGGATTATTCCCGCATTTCCAGGGATTTTCTACGCGGAGGGCCTGATGTTTCCGCTGCAGCTCATTCAGAACTCTGCGCTGCCTAAAAAGGAGAACATCTGGTTAAGCAGGCTAAGGCCTGGACTCGACGTGGAGGAAGATATTGCAGTGCTGGCCCAGGCATATCAGGGGAAAGATGAAAATCCCCTGTACAGCGCGGTGATGGAGCTGATTGTAAGAGCGAATAAAAAGCAGTATGAGGAGGCGAAGCATATGTGCGATGCATTAAGAGAATTGTTTGCAGACGAGATAGAGGAAGGCAGGCAGAAGGGAAAATTAGAAGGAAAAGCAGAGGGCCAGTGTCTGGCTTTCATTGAAATTCTCAGGCGTAAGGTGGAGAATGGAAAGACTCTGGAGGAATCAGCAGAGGCACTGGAGGAGAAGCCGGAAGATATCGAGAAGCTTTACCGCTTGATTAAAAACCAGGGGCCTGATGCAGACGCAGAGTTGATTTATCAGCTGTACCGGGCTGATGCAAAACATTCAGAGGAAAAAGAGGGACAGCGCTGATAGTTCCCTCTGCCCTTGTTCTACCGCCGCTTCCTGTCGCGTAAACTGGTGGTAACAGCTTCAGTTTGAGGAAAAGACATGAAATTTTTTAAATTGAAACGAAAACACGTCTGTCTGCAGGAAAATGCTCTGTTCTGGATCTTTTTAGCTCTTCTTTCCATTGGATGTATGGCGAAGCTCTATGAACGGGCGGCTCTGGCTCCAGCCTGCTCGGAAAGCGTGTTCGCTTCCACTCAGGCGGCAGGGGGAAAGAATTATCAGGTGAAGGACAGGAAGCTTCCCATCTACTGTGTGCAGACGGAAAAGCCTCAGGCAGCTCTTTCCTTTGACGCGGCCTGGGGAAATGAGGACACCAGACAGCTGATGGAGATTCTGGCAAAGCACAATGTAAAGGTTACATTTTTTATGACAGGAGGCTGGGTGGAGAGATACCCAGAGGATGTGAAATACATAGCCAGTCAGGGGCACGATCTGGGTAATCACAGTGAGAATCATAAAAATATGAGTCAGCTGGGAGAGGCAGAGATTCGTGCGGAGATTCAGAAGGTTCACGACCGGGTCAAGGAGCTGACAGGACAGGATATGGTGTTATTTCGCCCTCCTTACGGCGATTATGATGATAAAGTAGTAGCCGTAGCCGACAGTATGGGCTACTATCCGATTCAATGGGACATTGACAGTCTGGACTGGAAGGACTACGGAGCAGAGGCAATTGTAGATAAGGTAGTAAACCACAAACACCTGGGAAACGGATCGATTATTCTTATGCACAACGGAGCAAAATACACGCCGGAAGCTCTGGAAGCGGTGATTACAGGGCTTCAGGAAAAAGGTTATGAGCTGGTTCCCATTTCCCAGCTGATCTGTAAGGAGCAGTTCTCTATCGACCACGAGGGACGTCAGATCCCGTCTCAGAAAACAGTCCAGTGAAAAAACTTTTCGACAAAAAAGCGCCGTTTTTTATTTGCATTCAGAATGCTGTTTACAGCAGAAAGTCGGGGAAATAGCGGATAAAACAGGCAAATCAAAGAAACGAAGCAGGCATCATATGTCGAAAATTGCGTTATAATCTCATTGAATGGCAGTTTTTACCAGATTATAATTTACAGAGAAACAAATCAGGAGGAGTATGAAGCATGGCAGAGTTAAATATTGCGATTGCAGATGATAACAGGCAGACTTTGGAGCTGCTTGGCGAAATACTGGAGGGAGAAAAGGATTACCATGTCGTAGGAAAGGCAGATAATGGCAACGAAGCATACAACATGATTATGAAAACCAGACCAGATGTCGTCTTAATGGATATTGTCATGCCGGGAATGGACGGAATTTCCGTGATGGAGAAGATTAAGAGCAACTCGGAAATGAAGGACAGCACCTCTTTTATTATGGTTACAGCCGCAGGAAGCGAGAATCTGACAGCAGAAGCCTTTAAGCTGGGAGCCAGCTATTATATTATGAAACCTTTTACAAGAGAGATTATTCTCGACAAGCTGCGCCGTCTGACCGGCTACAAAAACAAAACGACGATGCTGTCAGGAAGCAGAAGAGTGAAGCCTTATGTCAATAAAGCAGAATATATGGAGCAGAACCTGGAAAACGATGTGACCCAGATGCTTCATGAAATAGGAATTCCAGCTCATATCAAGGGATATCAGTATTTAAGAGACGCTATCATTATTTCCGTCAGCGATCAGGAAATGCTGACTTCTGTGACAAAAATTCTGTATCCAACCATTGCAAAAAAGCATGATACCACACCAAGCCGGGTAGAGCGGGCCATTCGCCACGCGATTGAGGTGGCCTGGAACAGGGGAGAGATGGACACGATTAACGATCTGTTCGGCTACACAGTCAGCACAGGAAAGGGCAAACCGACCAATTCCGAGTTTATTGCCCTGATTGCCGATAAAATTCGTCTGGACTACAAACGGATTTCCTAAAAATTATAATACTACCTTTCTAAATGCATAAATTTATTGTATAATAACCTTATAATCTGGACAAAGGGGGATTTGCTTGGCGATTTGTCCGGCAATGTAATGCATGGGAGGTAGCAGAATGAAAAAAATTCTTTTTATAGCTTCAGAAGCGGTTCCTTTTATCAAGACAGGAGGGCTGGCGGATGTAGTGGGATCCCTGCCGAAATGCTTTGATAAGGAGTATTTTGACGTGAGGGTTATGATCCCCAAGTATCTCTGCATCAAGGAATCCTTCCGAAACGACATGAAATATCTGAATCATTTCTACATGGATTATTTGGGACAGAGCCGTTATGTAGGAATTCTTGAGTATGTCTATGAGGGAATTACCTTTTACTTCATTGATAATGAGAGCTATTTCTGCGGTTCCAAGCCTTATGGAGACTGGTACTGCGACCTGGAGAAGTTTGCATTCTTCTCACGGGCAGCTCTCTCCAGCCTGCCTGTGATCGGCTTTCAGCCGGATGTGGTGCACTGTCACGACTGGCAGACCGGTCTGATCCCCGTATTCTTAAAAGATAAATTCCACGATGGAGAATTCTTCCGGAACATGAAGTCTGTAATGACCATCCACAACCTGAAATTCCAGGGTGTCTGGGATGTGAAGACGATTCAGCGCCTTTCCGGACTTCCGGACTACTACTTTACCCCTGACAAGCTGGAGGCGTACAAGGACGGAAACATGTTAAAGGGCGGGCTTGTGTATGCCGACGCCATTACCACGGTAAGCAGTACCTATGCCGAGGAGATAAAGACGCCTTTCTATGGAGAGGGACTGGATGGTCTGATGCGGGCCAGAGCAGGCAGCCTGCGAGGCATTGTCAATGGAATTGACTACAGTGACTTCAACCCGGAGACAGATCCGCTGATTGTTCAGAACTACAGTGTGCGAACCTTCCGCAAGGAAAAAGTAAAGAATAAGAGAGCCCTTCAGCAGCAGCTGGGACTGGAACAGGATGATAAGAAATTTATGATTGGCATTGTTTCACGTCTGACGGATCAGAAGGGATTTGACTTGATTCAGTGCGTGATGGACGAGATCTGTACGGATGACGTACAGCTGGTAGTGCTGGGAACCGGCGATGAGAAATATGAAAATATGTTCCGTCATTATGACTGGAAGTACAATGGCCGTGTTTCCGCCAATATCTATTATTCTGAGGAGATGTCCCATAAGGTTTATGCGGCCTGCGATGCCTTTCTTATGCCGTCCCTGTTCGAGCCATGCGGTTTGAGCCAGCTGATGGCGCTGCGCTACGGTACAGTTCCGATTGTCAGAGAGACAGGCGGCCTGAAAGATACAGTATGGCCCTATAATGAGTACGAGGGCACAGGAACCGGATTTTCCTTTGCCAATTACAACGCCCATGAGATGCTGGATACGATCCGCTATGCAAAGCATGTATTCTATAACAGAAAACGGGAGTGGAACAAGATTATCGACCGGGCAATGGCGGCAGATTTCTCCTGGGACAGCTCTGCGCTTAAATACCAGGAGCTTTACGACTGGCTGATTGGATATTAGAACGGGTATGGACCGATACAGGAGAGAAGAATGACCATTTATCAGGAAATAACAGGAAACCAGGTGCTGATGAGCGGCGTCATCGGCTGGGTGACGGCACAGGTGTTAAAAACGATTATAGACATTGCCCTGAATAAGTCCTTTAATCCAGAGCGGCTGACCGGTTCAGGAGGGATGCCCAGCTCCCATTCCTCCACCGTATGCGCTCTGACTACGGCCTCCGCCTTCTGCTATGGCTTTGGAAGCTTTGAATTTGCTATCAGCTTCCTTTTTGCCATGGTGGTAATGTACGATGCAATCGGTGTCCGCCAGGAGACAGGCAAGCAGGCGAAGGTGCTGAACCATCTCCTGTTCGAGAATCCCCTGAAGCTGGATACGGTGGTACTGCAGGAACGGCTGAAGGAGTATGTAGGCCATACCCCTCTGCAGGTATTTGCAGGAGCAGTGCTGGGAATTGGAATTGCTGTATTTATGAATGGATTTTATTAAAGAAAAAAGCATGTCTTTGCCGCTTGGCGGCCAAAAGACATGCTTTTTTTACACTGCTTTTATAAGAGATTCATAAAGGTGGTTAAAACCATGGAGTTGAAGAAGTCAATGAAAAGGCTTCCGACTAATGGTACGATAAAGAATGCTCTTGGAGCAGCTCCATAGCGTTCAGCCAGCGCTTTCATGTTAGCCATGGCGTTTGGTGTGGCTCCCATACCGAAACCGCAGAAAGCGCTTGTCATGGCTGCCGCTTCGTAGTCACGGCCCATCACGTTGAAGATTACAAAATTTGCATACAGGAACATAATGAGAGTCTGAATCAGCAGAATGACAATCATTGGAAGCGCCAGGGCAGCCAGCTGCCAGAGTTTTAAATTCATCATGGCCATGGCCAGATAGATATTTAAGGACAGTCCGCCCAGGGTATCGATTTCCTCCATTGGAAGCTCAGCTCCCCTGGCATCCCAGATATTTCTGAGAAGAGCGGCAAACAGCATAGCTCCAATGTATCCCGGCATGGTGATGTTCAGCCTGGAAAAACCAGTCATAATTAAGGTTCCGGCTCCGATAGCCACTGCCAGAAATACGGTTGCGTTTGTAAACCTCTGTGCATCGATGGCTCCACTCTGTTCATTGGATGCGTTGCCTTCCTGGGCTGCTGTAGATTTCAGTCCCAGTTTTTCTACTCTGCGGCGGGCAACCGGGCCGCCCATCATGCTTCCGGATACCAGTCCGTAGGTAGCGGCGGCGAGAGCCACTGTTAAAGCGCCTGAAACACCGTAGGTTTCCTCAAGAAGAGGGCCGAAAGAGCCAGATGTGCCGTGCCCGCCTACTAATGGAATGGATCCCATACAGAGGCCGAGAAGAGGATCCAGACCGAAAGCCGCTGCCAGAGCGCTTCCTACGCCGTCCTGGATCACACACATAAGAACAGACAGGATCAGGAAGATAAATACCTGAATACCGCCCTTTTTCAAAAGTCTGAAGCAGGCAGTAAATCCTACGCTGCAGAAGAAGACAGTCATAAGAATGGTCTGAACCGTTGTGTCAAAGGTGAACTCCAGGATTCCTGCACAGTACAGTGCAAGGTGAAGCAGAGCGAAGACAATTCCTCCCGCTACCGGGGCGGGAATACAATAGCGGTTTAGAAATGAGATTTTTTTCACCATCAGACGTCCCAGGGCGTACACAATGGCTCCCAGGGCACAGGCCTGGTACATGTCGAGCTGCAATGTCATCATAAAAGATTCCCCCTTTCGATTTACGCCTATTATGTTCTGTGGTTACAAAAATCAACAAAAAAGTGAATGGTTCGACTGATAAGAAAGTGTTAAAGAAAAAGGAAGAAAAGAAAACTCTCTTCTTCCTTTGAGTACGGTGTGCCTTTATCTGTAAAAGTTAGTTGTGTGCCTCCTCTTCATTTCCATAGAGAAGCTCATTATCATAAAAATCGGATTTCATATTCAGCTGGGAGATGACCTCCTCCTGTCCGAATTCATCCAGAATGGTATCACGGTCTGAGAACAGATTAGTTCCCAGGCCAAGGCGGTCTCCCTCAATCTTCACGCCCATAGCTGCCAGAGTGGTAGGGAACAGATCCATGGTGCAGGCAGAGTGGGTTCTGTCTGCCGGAACAGCCGCCGGATTTAAAAAGCAGTAGTAGACGCCCCGTTCGTAAGAATCATCTGCAGGCGCATAGTTTTTCACCATCGTGGCATGGTCGCCTGCAACGACAACCGTGGTATTTTCATACCAGGGCTGTTCCTTAATCCAGTTGACAAAATCTACAGCCTGACGGCTGCCGCAGTGGAGCACATTGCTGTACTGATTCTCAAATTCATCGCCGCAGAGACGGCACACATATCCGTTGGGATTGTGGGTATCTACGGTGAGAACTGTAAAATTAAATGGTTCGCTCCCCTGGGAAAGTTTTGTCAGATCTTCTTTCGCATATTCAAAAAGCTTTTCATCCTCAATGCCCCACCATCCGATATCATAGTCCTTGGGAACCTTTTTTTCACGTTTGGCAGTTCCAAAGTCCCAGATCTGATAGTTTCCATGATCTTTAAAATACTGATCCCTTCCGGCAAAGCTGGCATAGGATCCCACCATCAGCATGTTTTTGTAGCCTTCCTCCTCTAGCACTTCGCCCAGGGTAACAGCGCCTGGCAGGAAGGAACCATATTTACTCATGGAATTTTTTTCCACCGGTATCTTCAAGGGCAGACCAGAAGTCTGGGCTACCATGGCCGCAATGGTCCAGGAAGAAGTGAGGGGCAGAATTCCCTGCTTCCCGTCAGGCCCCAGCTGGAATGTAACATTTTCATTGGCCAGAGCCGTTAGCTCAGGAATCACATTTTCCTCCAGATTTCCGCCGTTTTCTTTGTCCTCAAAGGTTTTCTCCATAGATTCCAGATAAATATACACAAGGTTTCGCTTCTGCTCCGGGAAGGAGAGGACGGAAGAGTCCGGTTCCTGGTACTGTTCCTCAATAAAGGTGCTTTTGTGGAACTGGTTATACAGATATTCCCCGATGTTCAGCAGATTATCCGTCCCGATAGCCATAAAGACAAGACCACAGATCAGAAGCAGAGCCATGGCCTTGGAAAAAGCCCGGTCTGTCAGTTCCACATACCAGCGCTTCTTTCCCAGGCATACATCTACGCAGGTGTAGGTCTTTCGCGTTCTGAGAAACAGGCAGCACCGTCCGTAGATGACCATAACAATGAAAAAAACAGCTAGGGAAGGAGCCAGGGCTGTCCCCAGATAGCTGACTATGTATTCTGTATTGACACCATCCATGGGAACATTCAGGTGAAACACTATTTCTTCCATGCTGATGCTTCCATAGGTTCGGACTGCCCACCAGGCGGAAAAGTAAGCCAGCAGGGTAATGAAAAACAGAACAGCCAGGATGATTTGTTTCGCTTTAGCTTTCATGATCATCCACCCTCTTTTTCTGCTCTACTGAAATGCTTAAATTAAAGGAAATGATTTTAGCTGTTACTGACAGAATGACAGCCGTAACGCAGGCAGTCAGCAGGTAGCGGACAGAAAAAATATTGTCTGCAAAATGTCCGCCTGACGTCATGGAGCTGATAGGCATGAAAGCAGAAGCTACAGCCAGGGCCGCCCCGTTTACCACAGCTGTGAAAGCCAGGTATTTTAAGAGCAGATTAACCAGCCATTCCAGACTGCCCTCTCTGCGCTTGTGCTCCCCTACAAAAGCTGCCCGCCTGAATTCCATTCGCTCATAAATCAGAAGAGCCAGGGCAGGCGGACAGAACAGATAAATAAATGAAAACACTGCAATTCCTCCGTTTTACATAATTTACATGAATTTGACATAATACGACATGATTATAACGGAAAAGGGCGGGGTTGGCAATGGAAAAAAATGAGCGGTGGGGCTGGTTTATCAACTGCAGAGAGAAGAATTGTTTAAATAATAAATCTATAAATAAAATTACTTATAGATTATACAAATAGCACAAAACATTATCCGATTATTGACAATATTTGGATAATATGCTATAGTTAATCAGGTAAAAGGTTAAGCACATTAATCAATGAAAGGCGAAATTCTATGCATACAGAAGTATCATTCTATGAATTTGATAAAAAAGTTAACCGGATTCATACAAACAGTGAAAAATATGACGGAGCATTAAAATTTGCACCAGAAGCGCCGGAAGATAAGATCCCGCTGTGGATTGCAGATATGGACTTTCAGACAGCTCCAGAAATTGTAGAGGCTATGAAGGCGAGAGTGGAGGAAGGAATTTTTGGTTATACAAATATTTATGATTCTTCTTACTATGAGGCAGTCTGCAGCTGGATGGAAAAACGCCATGGATGGAAGGTAAAAAAAGAGGAAATAGTGATAGATTCTGGTGTGGTTCCGGCAGTGCTTCATGCCCTTAGCCTGATGGCTCAGCCAGGAGACGGGGTGATTCTTCATACTCCGGCGTATACACCATTTTACAATTCTATCAGGACCCAGGGTATGAAACCAGTATTTTCGCCGCTTCTTTTAAAAAATGGACGGTATGAAATTGATTTAGAGGATCTGGAGAAAAAAGCGTCCGATCCAGAGAATAAGGTATTAATTTTCTGCAGCCCCCATAATCCTTCCGGACGCGTGTGGACGAAAGAGGAATTGACAGCTGTGATGGATATCTGCCAGAGGCATGAGGTAGCAGTGATCAGTGATGAGATTCATGGGGATCTGATCAGAGGGGGAAAAAGACATATTTCTCTGGCAGGCCTGTTTCCAGAAGAGAAAAATCTGATTGTATGTACATCTCCCAGTAAGACATTTAATTTGGCAGGAAACCATCTGTCTAATATTATGATTCCTGATAAACAGTTGAGAGAAGAGTGGGAGAAACGATACCACTACATGCCTAATCCTATTTCTGTAGCAGCAGCAGAAGCTGCTTATACCAAAGCCGGAGGCTGGGCGGATGCTCTGAACCAGTATCTGGATGGGACATTCCAGATGATGGAGGAGTATATCAAAACTTATATGAAAGATGTTTCCTTTACAGTGCCTGAAGGAACATATCTGGCTTGGATTGATATGAGAAATTGCGGTCTGGCACATGAAGAGATGGTAAACAGATTTTTGAAAAACGGACTTCTGATTGAAGGCGGAGAGCAGTTTGTAGCAGATGGAGAGGGATTTGTACGCATGAATATTGCAGCTCCACGATGTGTGATACAGACAGCCTTGGAGCGGATGAGGGAATTGTTTTAGAGAAAATACGAGATCCCAATTAATATTTTAATAAAGATAAAGGAGGAAAAAGGGACATGAAAAAGAAAGGTTTGGCACTGGCAGCAGCACTTATGATGGCAGCAGCACTGGCAGGATGCGGTTCCCAGGAAAAGGCGAAGGAGACAACCAAGGCAGCTGAAAGCACCGGAGTACAGGAGACTGCTGCATCAGAAGGAGAGAAGGACGGAGAGAAAAAAGAGGCAGAGGGTTCTGGAAGATATCAGAATATTCTGGATGCAGGCGTTTTAAAGGTTGGTACAGAGGGAACATATAAACCATTTACCTACCACGATGAGAGCGATACACTTTGTGGCTATGATGTAGAAGTAGCCAAAATGATTGGTGATAAGATGGGTGTGGAGACGGAATACTCCGAGATTACCTGGGAGGGACTTCTGACTTCTCTCGATACGGGGACTGTAGATCTGGTACTGAATCAGGTAGGTGTGACTCCGGAAAGAAAGGAGAAATACGATTTCAGTGATCCGTATCTGTACAGCTACATTGCTCTGATTACACTGGAGGATAATGCAGAGATTACAGATTGGGAGAGCGCAGAAGGGAAGAAAACATCCTTAAATATTTCCAGTAACTATGCAGGAATTGCAGAGCAGTACGGCATGGATATTACAGCTTCCGATACCTTCAGCAAGGATATTGAGCTTCTGCTGGCTGGAAGAACGGACTGCGTGATCAATAATACGATTGCTTTTAATGATTATCTGGCTCAGAAGCCTGATACTCCCATCAAGATCGTAGCTGTTCAGGAGACTCCTGACACAGTGGCTATTCCGATTCCAAAGGGAAATGAAGATCTGTTAGAGGCTGTGAACAATGCGATTGCAGAGCTTTCCGAGGAGGGAACTCTGACAGACCTTTCTGAAAAATATCTTGGAAAGGACTTCTCCAGAGAGATGACCTTAGAGGAACTGACAGAGAAATAGGGATAGAACCAAAGGAGGATAAATGGAATGGATGCACGCGCGATTGAAATATTGACAGAATCTTTTTGGCCTATTTTAAAGGCAGGAATTTCCTACACGATACCGCTGACATTGATTGCATTTGTCCTCGGAACCCTTTTGGCAGTGGTTGTTGCCGTAATCCGTGTTTCCAGAGTGCCGGTATTAAACAAGCTGTGTGAACTGTATGTGTGGATTATCAGAGGAACGCCTCTGCTGGTACAGCTGTTCCTTGTGTTTTTTGGACTTCCCAAGGTGGGAATTGTAATCGAACCTATGCCAGCAGGAATTCTTGTATTTTCTTTAAGTATAGGCGCCTACAGCTCAGAGATTTTCAGGGCAGCTATTCTTTCTATACCGAAAGGACAGTGGGAGGCGGCCATGTCTCTGGGAATGAGCTATCCGCAGCAGCTGATCCGCATTATCCTGCCGCAGGCGGTGAAGATTTCTGTGCCGCCTCTGTTTAACAGTTTTATTGCCTTGGTGAAGGACACTTCTCTGGCGGCTAATATTACAATTCCAGAGATGTTTCTTACAACACAGCGAATTACCGCCCGTAATTATGAACCGCTGTTAATGTATATAGAGGTAGGCTTTATTTATCTGATTTTCTGTACGATACTGAATTATGTCCAGAAGAAAACAGAGGATAAGCTGATGCTGACGCCGCATGAGAAAAAGAAAATCAAGGAAATTACAGACAGCCAGGGGTAGGAGGAGCTTATGCTGGAGATCAGACACTTAAACAAGTATTTTGGAGATAATCACGTACTGAAGGATATTAATCTGGAAATTGAATCGAGGAAAACCACAGCTATCATAGGCTCCTCTGGTTCTGGAAAATCCACTCTTTTGCGGTGTATGAATCTGTTAGAAACACCGGATTCTGGGGAGATTATTCTGGACGGAAGTACTCTCCGTTTTCCAGGAAAGCTTTCGAGAAAAGAAAAGGCGGCATTTACCAAACGGACCGGCATGGTGTTCCAGGGATTCAACTTGTTTCCACATATGAATGCCATGGAAAATATTATAGAAGGTCCTGTTACAGTACTGAAGAAGGACAAAAAGACGGCTCGTGAAGAGGCCATGGCACTTCTCGAAAAGGTAGGGCTGAAAGATAAGTGGGACAGCCTTCCCAGTCAGCTTTCCGGAGGACAGCAGCAGAGAGTGGCGATTGCCAGAGCCCTGGCTATGAAGCCGGAGATCTTGCTGTTTGATGAGCCGACCAGTGCTCTGGATCCAGAGCTGGGAGCAGGAATTTTAAGTTTGATCCGAGATTTGTCACAGGAAAATTATACAATTCTTGTGGTTACCCATAATATGTCATTTGCCAGAGAAGTCAGCGATCAGGTCGTTTTTGTGGAGAAGGGAACGATTTTAGCGAAGGGAAGCTATGAGGAACTGACATCTATGAATAATGAGCGTATTACTCAGTTTTTAAGTTATCTGGATTAAATGGGGAAGGAGGGGCACAATGGAGCAGGCAGGAAAGATTCTGGTTCTGGGTTCCCTGATTATGGATCTCTCTGTCCGGTGTGAACGGGCTCCCAGAGAAGGAGAAACCGTTTATACAGATGAGGATTATCAGGCGAATCCAGGTGGAAAGGGAGGAAATCAGGCGGCAGCCGCAGCCAGAGCGGGAGCGAAAGTGACTCTTTTAGGGCGGATTGCTGACGATGATTATGCCCGCACATTAAAGGAAAGTTTCCGCAAAGACCGGATATATACGAACCATTTAATAACAGATTCCTCTTCAAAGACTGGGACTGCATTTGTGTGGGTGGAACGGAATGGAGGAAATCGTTGCCTTTGTTCTCTGGGAGTAAATGGGAGGAACAGGGCGGAAGATTTTGTTCAGTATGAATCTTTGTTTCAGGAGAGCCAGATTGTGATGACCACCTTGGAATATTCAGAGGAGGTACTGGAACAGGTGACCAGAATGGCAAAACAGCATGGCTGTCTGCTCATAGTCGATCCGTCAGCCAATGATTACTCTAAGCTTACGCCAAAACTCGCAGAGAGAATTGACATTTTAAAACCTAATGAGGTGGAAACGGAGATGTTGACCGGAATTTCTGTCACTTCTCCTGAGGCGGCCGGAGCGGCGGTAGAAATACTGAAAAAAAGGGGAATTAAAACCCCGATAGTTTCTATGGGAAGTCAGGGAGCAGTCTATGAGTATCAGGGGCAGATGGTTCATGAACCAGGGGTTAAAACCCATGCGGTAGATACTACGGCAGCGGGAGATACCTTCATAGGAAGCCTGGCTGCCCGCCTGTCCTTAGGAGAGACACTCCCGGAGGCGGTTCGGTATGCAAACCGTGCTGCCAGCCTATGTGTGCAAAAGAAAGGAGCTCAAAGCTCTATCCCTTTTATGGAGGATGTATTATAATAAAGGCGGCGGGGATGAAAAAACAGCTCCGCCGCCTTTGGCATGGATGGGAAGCATTTCGTCCGGGCAAAGGTAAAATAAAGGTAAAAGGGCGGAATGCAGAATGGATAAAAACAGATATTCAATCTATTGCGATATAATGAAGGAGTTAAAGGAAACATATGAACTGATGAGAGAGTATGACAGTCTGCCTCACGATTACGGCAATGTGGTGCTTTATCAGTCAGAGGCGCATCTGATTCAGTGTATTGGACAGCATACAGGCATTACAGTGACAGAGGCATCAAAGATACTGAAGAAGACAAAAAGCGCCTGCTCTCAGATGGTTAAAAAACTGGTGGGAAAAAATTGGGTTCGCCAGGAGAGAAATAAGCAGAATAACAGAGAGTATAAGCTGTATCTCACAGAGGAAGGAATGGTTATTTACGATCATCACGAAAATTTTGACCGTCTGTCATATGAACATAACTCCCAGGAACTGTTTGACTTTACAGAGGAGGAGCTGAAAAAATATATTCAGATTCAAAAGAAGATGAATGAGCTGATAGGACTTGATGTAGAGAGAAGCTACAATTATTTTACTACAACTCCTCAGAAATTAATGGAGAAATAAGAAATGAAACGAAAGCTGACTAATGTATTCGAAAATAAAAAACCGATTATAGGAATGGTGCATCTGCGCCCGCTTCCAGGCTCTCCAGGTTATGATCCGATTTCTATGGGAATGGATAAAATTTTAGAAATTGCTGTGGAAGAGGCAAAAAAACTGGAGGCAGCCGGAGTGGACGGTGTGCAGGTGGAAAATATGTGGGATATTCCCTATCTGCGCCCAGAAGATATGGGATATGAGACGGCAGCAGCTCTGGCAGTAGGTGTTTATGAGGTGAGAAAACAGGTTTCTATTCCCGTTGGATCAGAATGCCATATGAACGGGGCAGACTGTGCTATGGCCTGCGCAGCGGCAGCAGGAGCAGAGTGGATCAGAGTCTTTGAGTGGTGTAATTCCTTTATCTCTCAGTCAGGTTTTATCAACGCTATGGGAGCGAAGGTATCCAGAATGCGGAAAAATCTGGGTTCAGATCACATTTTGGCTTTATGTGATGTAAATGTAAAGC
This sequence comes from Lachnospiraceae bacterium AM93-12TA, assembly GCA_027698105.1. GTDB lineage: Bacteria > Bacillota > Clostridia > Lachnospirales > Lachnospiraceae > Otoolea. The sequence goes on along the minus strand of JAQERH010000015.1, from coordinate 15,647 downwards.
ACGGAAGCCATTTTATTATTCATGACAGAAGTGTAGAAGAGCAGGCCATGGATGTGGAGGCTCAGGATGGAGACGCAGTGATTGTGACAGGATTTGATACAGGAACACCGCCTACAGTAGAAAATATTTTAAAGTGTAAGAAGTCAGTCAGCCTCCCAATTTTGATTGGAAGTGGATTAAACAGCGGCAATGTCCATGAGCTTTTAGACGCAGCCGATGGGGCGATTATTGGAAGCTGGTTTAAGGAAGATAATAACTGGAAAAATCCAGTCAGTTTTGAGCGCACGAAGGAATTTATGGATCGAGTGAGGGCACTTAGAGAGCAGCCGGGAAAATAGTATAAAATATTTTGGCAGCGCCTGAAATCTGTGCTAGAATGGTACAATCACATATTCAGGAGGTGTTGCGATGAAATATACGGGGATAGAACTGCTGTGGCTGTTTCTGCTCTATTCTTTTTTAGGCTGGGCGCTGGAGACAGCGGCGGGAACCATACGGCAGAAGCGGTTTGTAAACAGAGGATTTACCACAGGTCCGTTCTGTACGGTCTACGGTGTGGCAGCAGTGGTGATGACTGCAGCCCTTCAGGAGCTTAGAGAAAGCTTTCTTTTCCTGTTTCTGGGCTGTATGGTAGTCGGCACGGCTGTCGAGTGGTTTGCAGGCAAGCTTCTGGAACGTCTGAATCAGAAAAAGTGGTGGGATTACTCAGAAAAAAGGTGGAACTTTGACGGATACATCTGCGCCCAGTATTCGCTGCTCTGGGGCATTTTGGGAACTGTCGCTGTCCGGTGGGGAGACGGTCTCCTGGTGGGACTGTGCCGCCTGCTGCCGTCCTTTGTCTCCAGTCTGCTGACGCTGGGAGCGGCAGGCATGCTTTTTCTCGATATGACAGCTTCAGCAGCTACTGTCTGGCATATGAAACGCCATACAAAGAAGAAGGAAACGGATGCAGAGAAGCTTCAGCAGCTGAACAGCCGGCTGGCATTGGCAACTGCCCGTCTGGGGAGCCGGATTGAGGCCAGGGTAGCCCGGCGTATGGAACAGGCATATCCATTGATTCTGGAGGTATCAGAGCAGATTGGACGGCAGAAGGTATTTGCCGGGGGATGCGGTTTTTATAAGCTGTTCTGGCTGTTCCTGATTGGTGCATTTCTGGGAGATGTGGTGGAGACGATTTTCTGCCGCCTTACAGCCGGTGTGTGGATGAGCCGTAGCAGTCTTGTGTGGGGCCCCTTCAGCATTGTGTGGGGACTTGCCATAGCGGCGGCCACAGCTCTTCTCTATAAAGACAGGGAGAAGCCGGACCGCCACCTGTTTGTCATCGGAACTGTGCTGGGAGGAGCCTACGAATATATCTGCAGTGTCTTTACAGAACTGGTATTTGGCAAGGTGTTCTGGGATTACAGTAAAATTCCCTTTAATCTGGGGGGAAGAATCAACCTCCTTTACTGTTTCTTCTGGGGAATTGCAGCTGTGATCTGGATTAAAAATCTCTATCCCCTGTTTTCTGGCTGGATTGAGAAAATTCCAGTGCTGTGGGGCTATGTGATGACTTGGATTCTGATTGCGTTTATGGCAGTGAATATCGCTGTATCCTCCATGGCGCTGGTTCGATATGACAGGAGAGCGGAGGGAAAGCCGCCCAGAAACGCTGTGGAACAGCTGATAGACGAACGGTTTAACGATACGAGAATGGAAAAAATTTATCCTAACGCGCTGTCCCGCTAGCGGAAGAGAACTAAAATAAAAAACAGGAAGTAAAAGAACCCGCACAGGGCAGGGGAAAGTCCCATATACTGAAGTAACAGCAAATGAAGGAGAGAAAATAGTATGAGTTCCAAGCTGGAGGTTCAGGGACTTTCCTATTCCTACCACTCGATGGAAGGAGAGACGAAGGCCCTCTCAGATATATCCTTCCAGGCAGAGGAGGGGGAATTTCTGGCTGTGGTAGGCCCGTCAGGCTGTGGCAAATCGACGCTTCTTTCTATTCTGTGCGGTCTTCTTGTGCCGGAGAAGGGAAGTGTTCTCATAGACGGGGAGCCGGTAAAGGGAACTAGTCCCAGGATCGGCTATATGCTTCAGAGAGATCATCTGTTTGAATGGAGGGACGTTTTTTCCAATGCCTGTCTGGGGCTGGAAATACGGGGGCAGATGGACAGAGAACACAGGGAAAGGGTGGAAATGCTGTTTCAGTCCTATGGCCTTGCTCCATTTAAAAATAAAAAGCCGTCAGAATTATCTGGAGGAATGCGGCAGAGGGCGGCTCTGATACGGACACTGGCGCTGGATCCAGATATTCTGCTGTTAGATGAACCCTTTTCAGCCCTTGATTATCAGACAAGGCTGGAAGTGTGCGACGATATCAGCTCCATTATCAGAGAAAATAAAAAGACAGCGGTGCTTATTACCCATGATCTGGCAGAGGCAGTCAGCGCAGCAGACAGGATTGTAATTCTCACAAAAAGACCTGGAAGCATCAAGGGAGTTCTGACTGTGAAGTTTTCAGAGCCGGATCTCAGTCCGTTAAGGCGCAGAAGCGCGCCGGAGTTTTCCGGGTACTTTAATCAGGTATGGAAGATTCTTGAAAACAGGGAGGTGTCCCATGAATCAGAATGAAAGTCTGGCCCAGCAGACGTTTGTCGCAGGGCAGAAACGCTATAGGAGAAGGATTGCAGCAGGACGCATCCTTCTCTTTTTCGTTTTTCTGGCAGTCTGGGAGCTGAGCGCAGAGACAGGACTGCTGGATGATTTTATTTTCAGCTCTCCCTCCAGAGCATTTCGGTGCTTTTTATCTATGGCAGGAGACGGAAGCATTGCCCCGCATATAGGGGTGACGCTTCTGGAGACTGGGGTAAGCTTTGTTCTGGTGACAGTTCTGGGGCTTGGAGGGGCTATGGCCCTCTGGAAGAGTCAGACAGCTTCTGCCCTTCTGGAGCCTTATTTAGTCATGCTGAACAGCCTTCCCAAATCTGCCCTGGCCCCTCTTCTGATCGTATGGCTGGGAAGCAATATGAGAACCATTGTGACAGCCGCTGTATCGGTGGCAGTGTTCGGTTCTGTCCTGACTCTCTACCAGGGTTTTTCCTCTATGGATCCGGATCAGATAAAGCTGATTTATTCTCTTGGCGGTACGAGAAAGGACGTTCTCAGAAAAGTCCTCCTGCCAGGTTCCATCCCTCTGATTGTCAGCAATATGAAGGTAAATGCAGGCCTCTGTCTGGTAGGAGTCATGATAGGAGAGTTCCTGGCTGCGGACAGAGGGCTGGGTTATCTGATTATTTATGGAAGCCAGGTATTTAAGATGGATCTGGTTATCATGAGCATTGTGATCCTCTGCCTGATGGCAGCGCTCCTCTACCAGGGAATCGCCTTTCTGGAAAAACAGGTTTCCGGCAGATAAGGTTTCAGTTGTGCGGGTATGATAAACCATGTATAATAACAGCAGATAATGAGTGAAATAAAGGCTGATAAGGCGCAGGAGGATACCCTATGATTCAAACAGATACAGGAAACAAAACAACGCTCAGAAGTTATGAAATTGCCCTGATTCAGATGGATACCCAGAATGACAAGGGCGAAAATATGAAAAAAGCCTGCCGCTTTATAGATGAGGCAGCAGGCCACGGAGCGAAGCTCATCTGTTTTCCGGAGGTGATGAATCTCATTGGCAGAAATACAGGAGAAGGCGGAGGAAAGGAAGAAATTCCCGGCTATACCTCAGATATTCTCTGCAGGAAGGCCAGAGAGCACAAGGTATGGATTCACGGAGGAAGCATAACAGAGCAGGTGCCGGGTCAGAAAAAGTCCAGAAACTTAAGTCTTCTCATCAACCCGGACGGCGAGATAGCCGCCCAGTACAGAAAGCTTCACATGTTTGACATTACGCTGGCAGATGGGACACCGTTTAGGGAATCCGACCGCGTGGAAGGGGGAAATGAGATTACAACCGTCTCCACAGAGCTTGGAACCTTCGGTATGTCAATCTGCTACGATATCCGCTTCCCGGAGTTATACCGTCTGATGGCTCTTCAGGGGGCCCAGGTAATGTTCGTACCGGCCAGCTTTACCATGCCTACGGGAAAGGATCACTGGGAGCCGCTTCTGCGGGCCAGAGCGATAGAGAATGGCTGCTATATTGTGGCGGCAGGCCAGATTGGCACAAAACCGGCTTACGCGGCCTATGGAAACAGCATGGTAGTAGACCCCTGGGGAACGATTATAGCCAGGGCCAGGGATACGGAGTGCATTACCTACGCCCAGATTGATCTGGACTATCTGGATCAGATACGGACTCAGCTCCCATCGCTGGAGAACCGGAGAACCGATGTGTATGAGGTAATCAGTAAAAAAGAAAAATAAGGAAATGAGAGATATGCAGTCTGGAAGAACATCAGAAAAGGTGTTTTCCAGGCTGCATTTTTTATGTCATGAGAAGCTGCATCTCGTGAAAATCACTATAGATAAAAACTATATACAAACTACAATATAGAAAATAAACATATTGTCGGAAAAATAACGAATAAACATTGAATACAAAATGAATACCTGATATGATGCCCGTGTATGCCAACAATAATTCGGCAGTATCCATAAAAATTTTAGCAAATCAGAGGAAAGGTTGGAAATGGAAAAGCAGCTGATAAAACGTTTCAGTAAGGCTCTGGGACTTTCCAGGCAGGTAGTTGGAATCAAATTTATTTTCCTGAAAGAGGAGTATGAGGATCTGGATGTGCCTGAGCCGAAAGCAGGCGGATGCTTCTGTGCGCTGACTGCCAGAGCAATGGAAGGAAAGATTATGAAGGGAAAGGCTGACACCTTCGGATGTCAGGGCGGCCCGGAAATGCTGGGCATGAAAAAGGTTTCCAATTATGTGTGGTCAGGGAAACAGTTTTCTACTTTGAGATTGTATGAAGACGCGGCCATTGCCAGACAGGTGCAGCAGGATCTTTGCTTCGTGGATCAGAGAATTTACGGTGTCATGACAGGTCCTCTGGAGGAGATGGAGGATGCAGATGTGGTTATGCTGTTATGCAATGGCTGGCAGATGATGCGCCTGGTACAGGGCTACACATGGCATCACGGTATGGCAAAGAATATTGGCATGATTGGAAATCAGGGAATCTGTGCCGATCTGGTAGCCAGACCGTACATGAAAAATGATCTGAATGTGTCTATGCTGTGTCTGGGAGCCAGAACTAATACGAGCGCAGAGGATGGAGAAATCGGAGCAGGTATGCCGATTCATCTGTTTAAAGATGTGGCAGAGGGAGTCTTAAAAACCGTGAATCCTGCTATGTCAGATAAAGAGAAGCAGGCACTGTCTGAGCGTCTGGAAACGCCGGATGAGCTGGGATTTGAAATAGAATTCGGAAAGGTGTACATGAGCTACGCCAAGGAAAAGAAGTATCCAGAGGAACTGTATAAGCAGTCAGGCAACGACTAGAACTTTGTGAAATCCGGGCAGCTTATAAAAATATGTATAAATAAAACAAATAAAATAAAAAAACATAATAAACAAAACAAAATAAATAAAATCAACGAAAGGAAGAGGACAATGAAAAAGAAATTTGCACGTATTCTGGCCGCAGGGCTGGCTGCCTGCATGATGACAGGCTGCAGCGTTGGACAGAAGACAGACACACCGGCAGAGACTTCAAAGGGAGCGTCACAGGCAGAAACCACAGGGGGACAGGAGACAGAAGGGGAGAAAAAGGATACAGTTGTGTATGGCACCCCTACAGCTCCGGTGGGAACCTTTTTACCGATTCTTTCCTATATGGGAAGCGATACAGCTCTTGAGAAATTAATCTATGCTTCTCTTTTAACCTTTGATTCAGACGGAAGCTTAAAGCCGTATCTGGCGGAGAGCTACACTGTTTCTGAAGATCAGAAAACCATTGATTTTAAAATCCGCCAGGATGTGAAATGGCAGGATGGTGAAGATTTTACTATGGATGATCTGATTTTTACACTGGAACAGACTGCAAAGAGCAGTTCGGATTCAGATAAGGTTTCTTCTCTGAAAGGATTTGAGGAATTTAAAAATGGACAGGCAGATTCCATCAGCGGCGTAACTGTTCTGGATGGAAACGTACTGAGACTGGAGCTGACAGAGCCCTATGCCCCGTTCCTCACAGATTTTGGAACCTACGGCATCATGCCGGAACATATCTGGAGTGAGATTCCCCAGGAGGAGTGGGAGAAGCAGACAGAGCTTCTGAACTATCCGATTGGCTGCGGCCCTTATAAGGTGACAAAGTTTGAGCCGGGACAGTATGTTTCCCTGGAAGCCCACGATGAATTTTTTGAGGGCGCTCCCAAGATTGATAACTTTATTTTAAAGGTAGTAAACCAGGATGCCATCTCAGCAGAGCTGGTCAGCGGAAATATTGACATTGTGGATGTAAAGGAACTGAGAAGCAGCGAGGTAGAGGAGCTGGAGGCCCAGGGATTTGCCAAATATTCCATTCCTGACAATATGTATCAGTACATTTCCTTTAACCTGCGCCGTCCGGTATTCCAGGATAAGAATTTAAGACAGGCTATGCTGTATGCCATTGACCGTGCTCTGATTCTGGATACCATCGTAGAGGGAAGAGGAAAGCTTCTGGATTCCCCGTTCCTGCCAGGTTCCTGGGCAAGTCCGGCAGAAGGAGAGTTAAATAACTACGCTTACAATCCGGAAAAATCCAAGGAGCTTCTGGAGGCGTCTGGATGGACGGATACAGATGGAGACGGAGTGCGGGAGAATGCAGATGGCGAGAAGCTTCAGTTTACCATCCGCTGCTCCAATGATTCTAAAACAAGAGAAAATGCAGTACTCTATGCAAAAGAGTGTCTGGCTGAGGTGGGGATCGATGTGGAGGTTTCCATTGAGGAGGACAGCGTAGTGGCTGATGATTGTATTTATAATCACAACTTTGAAATGTATGCTTTAAACTGCTATTTCTCCGATGATCCGAATCCGTATGGCTGGTGGCATTCCGATTCCGCTTCTGATGAGCCGGGAGTGGGAAGCTTTAACTTTGGCGCCTACAAAAATGATCTGGTAGATGAAAATATTGAAAAGGGCATGAAGACTACTAATCAGGAAGAGCGAAAAGAGTACTATCTGAATGTGGCAAAACAGATCAACGAAGATGTGCCGATGATTTTCCTCTATGCCCAGGATCGCGAGATCATGTGCAACCCGAAGCTGGAGAACTTTGATCCATATACATTTAATATTTTCTGTGATATCTGGGAATGGGATTTTGCCCAGTAAGGAGGTAGAATTACCGAAATGGCACGGTTTATCTCAAGAAGGCTGGCAGCTGCCCTGATTATGCTTCTGGGCGTTACGGCGGTGATTTTCTGTATCATCCGCCTTCAGCCGGGAAACCCGTTTTTAAATATGATTCAGCATGATACAGATCCGACTTTTCTGGAGACAAAACTTCAGGAAATCGGCTACTATGACCCGCTTCCCGTCCAGTACGGGAAGTGGCTTTTAAGGACGCTCCAGTTCGATCTGGGATACTCTATCCAGCACAGGGCTCCTGTGGCTGTATTGATAGCAGACAGGTTTGGAAATACTCTGCTTTTAGCCATGTCCTCCTTTGTGTTAAGTACAGTGATTTCCATTGGAATCGGAGTATTTTCAGCCATGTATCCCAATTCCCTGTGGGATCGGGCGCTGACTGTCTTATCGTTTATCGGCGTTTCCATTCCTGTATTTTTCTTCGGCCTTCTGCTGATCAAGGTATTTGGATACGATTTGGCAGTCCTTCCCTTTTCAGGGATTGAAACCATGGGGAAAAACTACCAGGGCATAGACAGGGCGCTGGATATCGGGCGTCACATGATTCTTCCGGTGACTGCCTCGGCTCTTACCCAGACAGCCACCTTGCTTCGGTATACCCGATCCTCTATTCTGTCCACTGTATCGGAGGATTACATGAAAACAGCTCAGGCCAAGGGGCTCACGAAAAAGCAGGCGATTTTAAGACATGGAATGAGAAATGCCAGAGTGTCTATTATCACGGTGCTCTGCAACCGCCTTCCAGACCTGCTAAGCGGAGCGCTGATTGTGGAGACGATTTTTGTGTGGCCTGGAATTGGTCAGCTGAATTATCAGGCAATTTTAGTCAGGGATTATCCGCTGATTATGGGAATTGCCCTTCTGCTGGCAGTGATTGTAATCGGGTGCAATCTGCTGGCAGACGTACTCTGTATGATACTGGATCCAAGAGTGAGAAATTCTGTCGGCGTGTAATACGCAGGCAGCAGAAACGATGAGAAACACAGACAGGAAAAGACATGAAAAAAAGGGAAGAAGAAAAGATTTTGACGGCGGGACAGATTGCCCGCCGGCGTTTTTTCAGGAACAGGCTGGCAACAGCCGGACTGATTATTGTAGTATCTTTTGTATTTTTGTCTCTGTTTGCCCCTCTTTTTACAGATTACACAGTAAGCCAGACGGATTTAAGAAATCTCCGGTCAGGGCCGTCTGCTGCTCATCTTCTGGGGACAGACGATCTGGGACGTGATATTTTTGCCAGGCTGCTCTATGGAGGAAGGGTTTCCATTGCGGTAGGCGTGGCTTCCATGCTTCTTCAGATGGCAATTGGCGTTACCCTGGGAGCGGCGGCCGGCTATTTTGGCGGGGTGACAGACAAGGTGATTATGCGGATGGTAGATATTATTATGTGCTTTCCGTTTTTTGTCATAGCAGTGGCTCTGGCCGCTGTGATTGGCGGAAGTATCTGGAATCTGATTCTGATTATAGGAATGCTGATGTGGCCGGGAATTGCCAGAATTGTCAGGACGGAGGTGCTTACCATCCGTGACAATGAGTATATTATGGCGGCAAAGGCTCTTGGACTTTCTCCTGTGCAGATTATTGTGAAGGAGGTACTCCCCAATGTATTTTCTTCTATTTTAGTAGCGTCTACTCTGGCAGTGGCCAATGGGATTTTAATGGAATCCACACTGAGCTTTCTGGGACTTGGAGTGCGTCCTCCGGCTCCCAGCTGGGGCAATATGCTGGTGGCAGCTCAGAATATGGCAGTACTGAAAAATCAGTGGTGGATGTGGATTCCGGCAGGAGCAGCAGTAGTTTTGATGGTACTGGCTATTAACTTTCTCGGCGATGGACTGAGAGATGCCCTGGACACCAGAAATCAGCAGTAAAGGGGAAGAGACCATGGAGGAGATACTGAAGGTAAACCATCTGAACGTAGTGTTTGATGATATATCAGGCCCCCTGACAGCCGTTTACGATGTGAATTTCGGGCTGAGGCGGGGAGAAATACTGGGAATTATAGGCGAGTCAGGAAGCGGAAAAAGCGTGACAGCCAGATCCGTCATCCAGCTGGCCCAGGTAGGAAAAAGAGGAAGCATTTCCGGAGAAATCTTATTTCAGGGAATGGATCTTTTGAAACTGAAGGAAAAAGAAATGTGCCGGATCCGCGGAAGCAGAATTACCATGGTATTTCAGGAGCCTATGACAGCGCTGAATCCGGCTATGACTGTGGAGGAGCAGCTGTCAGAGGTGCTGAAGCTTCATTCGCCAGGAGAACGCGAAAAGCGCAGAGAGAGAATCCTTGAAACGCTTCGCCAGGTACAGCTTCCGGAACCGGAGATTCTGATGAAGAAATATCCCTTTGAGCTGAGCGGAGGCCTTCGCCAGAGAGTGGTAATCGCCATGGCGGTGATTGGAAAGCCGGATATTATTATTGCAGATGAGCCTACGACAGCGCTGGACGTGACAACCCAGGCCGAGCTTCTTTCCGTCCTGAAAAAGATTGCAGGGGAAATGGGGAGCGCAGTAATTTTAATCACCCACGATCTGGGGGTGGTGGCAGAGATTGCAGACCGGGTGCTTGTGATGTATCGCGGCATGGGGGTGGAGGAGTGCAGGACCGCCAGCCTGTTCGATGAGCCACTTCATCCCTACTCCCAGGGGCTTTTATCGTCCCGTCCCTCTAATTTTAATGGGAGATATTCGGCGATTCCAGGAACAGTGAAGCAGAATTACGGTGTGTTTCAGGGATGTCCCTACAGTGACAGGTGCCCCTATGCGTTGGAGACGTGCAGAGAGAAGATTCCGCCGTCACTGTCATTTGGAGGAGAGCACAGGGCAGCATGCTGGAAGCTTTGCAAGGAGGGCAGCAGTGAGTGAGATTATACTGAAAGCAGAACATCTGAAAAAGTATTATGAAGAGAGGCAGGGGCTGTTTTCCAGAAAGAAAAGAATAAATGCTGCACTGGATGATGTTTCCCTGGAAATCAGGAAGGGAAGCATTATGGGGCTGGCAGGTGAGTCAGGTTCTGGAAAATCCACAGCAGGAAAGACCATGCTGAACCTGATAAAGCCGTCAGGAGGCAGGGTGACTTTTGAGGGCAGGCAGATTTTTGACGCAGACAAGGGGGAATATCTGGACTCCGGTTCCATGACAGCCCTCAGGCAGAAAATGCAGATCATTTTTCAGGATCCTTCCTCCAGCCTGAATCCTAAAAAAAATGTGGAGCAGATTATCAGTGCAGGCATTATAAAGCACAGACTTTGTTCCGGAAGCCAGGTGAGGGAACGATGTATTGAGATAATGGAAAAATGCGGTCTGGATAAACGGCAGATGATGCGGTATCCCCATGAATTTTCCGGCGGGCAGAAGCAGAGAATCGGAATTGCCCGGGCATTGGCGGTAGAACCCAGCTTTATTGTCTGTGATGAGCCTACAGCTGCCCTTGACATGTCCATCCAGTCCCAGATTTTAAATCTGATGCTGGATTTAAAGGAACAGTATGGTCTGACTTATCTGTTTATTTCCCATAATCTGGGGGTAGTAGAGTATTTCTGCGATGAGCTGGCAGTGATGTACAGGGGAAAGATTGTAGAACAGGGGAAAACGGCGGATCTGTTTTCTTCCCCAGTTCATCCCTACACACAGCTTCTTTTATCCTCTGTACCTGTTTCGCATCCAGATGAACCAAGGCGGCATACAGAGAGTAAGCCACAGGATGAGAGTATTCCAAAACATGGCTGCCGCTTCGCACCCAGGTGCCCTTACAGAGAGAAACGCTGCACCGAGCAGGAGCCGCTTCTTCTCCCATGCGGAGCAGGGCATACTGCCGCCTGCTTCCATGCAGTGAAATAAAGAAAAAAGTATAGGACGTTAGACTTGCCATTTGGGAAAAAGGCGATATAATAGGTCTGGCGGAGTATTTGAAAAGGCGCGTTACAGCGCCTTTTTCCGTGGAGTTTTTGATAGAAAAGAGGCAGAATCATGCAGTCAGAACAACAATCGTCAACACTTATGACAGAGGGGAGCATAGGAAAGAAAATCATCTTTTTTTCGATCCCCCTGATTCTTGGAAATTTACTTCAGCAGCTGTACAGCACGGCAGATTCGATTATTGTAGGAAACTTTGTGGGAAGCAACGCTCTGGCGGCAGTAGGTTCCAGTACGGCCCTGATTGGCCTTTTGATTGCGTTCAGCCAGGGAGTTTCTGTGGGGGCAGGCGTGGTGGCCGCCCAGTATCTGGGGGCAAAGAACAGAAGGGACGTTCAGGGTTCCATTCATACAGCCTTCGCCCTGGCGGCAATTCTGGGAATTATTCTGACAGCAGGAGGAATCATCTGCAGCCGCCCGCTTCTGGTATGGATGAATACGCCGGAGGAGGTTCTGGAGGATTCGGTTATCTATCTTCAGATTTATTTTGGAGGCCTGATTTTTAACGTACTTTATAATATGGCGGCTGGTATTTTAAATGCAGCCGGCAATTCCAAGAGATCTCTGATTTACCTGGCCTATGCTTCCGTCACCAATATTGGTCTGGATCTTCTTCTGATCGGTGTGTTTAAGATGGGGGTAGCAGGCGCTGCCATTGCCACAGACGCCAGCCAGCTGGTTTCCTGTATTCTTTCCATGTGGTATTTGACTCATGTGGGTGCAGATTACAGAATCAGTTTGAAAAAGATAGGAATCGACAAACGAATGGCAGTGCGCATTGCCAAAATCGGCCTGCCCACCGGCATTCAGAACATGGTTATTTCCTTTTCCAATGTGCTGGTCCAGTCCAGTGTAAACAGCTTTGGAGCGGCGGCCATGGCCGGATTCGGGGCTTATATGAAAATAGACGGCTTTAATATTCTGCCTGTACTCAGCTTCAGCATGGCAGTTACTACTTTCACCGGGCAGAACTACGGGGCAGGAAAAATAGAGCGAGTCAAAAAAGGAATGTGGGTAACGGTTGCCATGGGATGCGTCTATACGGTTGTGACAGGAACCCTGCTGCTGACCTTTGGCGATCCTCTGATGAGACTTTTTACAGACAGCAGAGAGGTGATTGAGCATGGAAAGCTGGCCATGAAATATTTCTGCCCATTCTATTTCCTTTTAAGCGTGATGCACAGCCTGGCTGGAACTATCCGGGGAGCCGGAAAAAGTATTCCTCCTATGCTGATCCTCCTGTTTGCCATGTGCCTGTTCCGCATTTTCTGGATTAAGGCGATTCTTCCGGCGTTTGGGACCCTGGACGGAGTTTATATGCTGTATCCTGTCTCCTGGGCAGTGGGAATGATCCTCATGATTCTCTATACCTGGAAGGGAAAATGGCTGGAGGAGCAGTAAAAACAAGATTAGCCCCTTGCGCTCCGCGATAAAAGGTGTTATACTGATGTACGATAACATAATAGACTGACTGAAAAAGAGTGGACCAACAGGTCCACTCTTTCATCGTATTGGAACTTGTTCCTATAAGATGAAATGCTCTGCAGGGATGCGCACTTCGCACAGAGGAAATAGGCTGCTAAGGCAGCAGCGCAGTGGCGCAGAGCACAGATCAGTCGATGGATATGCAGAAAGGCGGTGTTACGATGGCGAGAAGAGAAGAATACGAGTCAAAGGTAGAAACATGGCTGCTTCCGCTGCTGGAAAAGAACCGGTTTGAGCTGGTGGACGTAGAGTATGTCCGTGAAGCCGGAATCTGGTATCTGAGAGCCTATATTGACAAGGAAGGCGGAATTACGGTAGATGACTGCGAGGTGGTAAGCCGCGAGCTGGGAGACTGGCTGGACAAGGAGGACTTCATCGAAGACAGCTACATTCTGGAGGTCAGCTCACCGGGACTTGGGCGTCCATTAAAGAAGGAAAAGGACTTTGCCCGCAGCCTGGGAAAGGATGTAGAAGTAAGACTTTACCGCCCAATCAACAAACAAAAAGAATTTACAGGAACCCTGAAAGCATACGATACAGATACAGTGACGCTTTCCATGGAAGATGGAAGTGACCTGGCGCTTGCCAAGTCAGATATTGCGTTAATACGTCTGGCCTTTGATTTTTAAACGACAGGAGGATAAAAAAAGAAAATGAGTAAAGAGTTGTTCGAAGCGTTAAACGTGCTCGAAAAAGAAAATAATATCAGCAAGGAAGTGCTTTTTGAGGCAATTGAGAATTCTCTCCTTACTGCCTGCAAGAACCATTTTGGAAAGGCAGACAATATTAAGGTATACATTGACAGAGAAAAGTGCGACTTTGCTGTTTACGCCGAGAAAGAGGTTGTGGAAACGGTAGAGGATCCGCTGACACAGGTGAGCCTTGCAGAGGCGAAGCTTTTAGATCCGAGACACGTATACGGCGACATCATCCGTGTGAATATTAATTCCAAGGAATTTGGCCGTATCGCTACACAGAACGCGAAAAACGTAATTCTCCAAAAGATCCGTGAGGAGGAGCGCACTGCCCTGTTCGACCAGTGGTACTGCAAGGAAAAAGACGTGGTGACGGGAATTGTCCAGCGCTATGTGGGGCATGACGTTTATATTGATCTGGGCAAGATCGATGCAGTTCTCAAGGAGAGCGAGCAGGTAAAGGGAGAAGAATTCAAGCCTACCGAGCACATCAAGCTCTATATCCTGGAAGTGAAGAATACAAAGAAGGGACCGAGAATCACAGTTTCCAGAACTCATCCGGATCTGGTAAAGCGTCTGTTTGAGTCCGAGGTTGCCGAGGTAAAAGACGGCATCGTTGAAATCAAGGCCATTGCCCGTGAGGCAGGTTCCAGAACCAAGTTAGCTGTATACTCCAATGATCCAAACGTAGATCCGGTGGGAGCATGCGTAGGATTAAACGGAGCCAGAGTTAATTCTGTGGTAAGCGAGTTAAACGGCGAGAAGATTGATATTATCAACTGGGATGAGAATCCGGCCCTTTTAATCGAGAATGCTTTAAGTCCTGCCAAGGTTATCTTCGTTGCAGCAGACGAGGAGGCCAGAGAGGCTCAGGTGATTGTGCCGGATTATCAGCTTTCCTTAGCGATTGGTAAAGAAGGACAGAACGCCAGACTGGCAGCCAGACTGACAGGCTTTAAGATCGATATCAAGAGCGAGACCCAGGCCAGAGAGTCCGGTCTCTTCGACGAGATGGAGATTGGATATGAGCAGGGCTTTGAGGAAGGACTGCCGGAGGGCGTGGAAGCTGACGATTTTTCTGACTATCAGGAACCGTCCTCTGATGATATTGCCGCAGAGTCTGAACCAGCAGAGGAAAACTAAGAGTTTTCAGGCGCAGACAGATACCAGTGGAAAGAACAACCAGATTGGGAAGTGAGAAGAATTGGGAATGAAGAAAATCCCCTTAAGACAGTGCATCGGCTGCGGTGAAATGAAGAGTAAAAAGGAGCTGATCCGGGTGCTCAAAACCACAGAGGATGAGATTGTCATTGACGCCACAGGCAGAAAAAACGGCCGCGGCGCGTATATCTGCCCTTCAATGGAATGTTTTAAGAAGGCTGTAAAGAGCAAAGGCCTGGAACGCTCCCTGAAAATGGCGATTCCAAAGGAAGTGTATGAGGCATTGGAAAAGGAGATGGGGCAGATTGGACAGCAGTAAAAAAGCGCTGAACCTCTTGGGAATTGCCACAAAGGCAGGCAAGACGGCCAGCGGAGAATTTATGACAGAAAAGGCTGTGAAGGAAGGCAGGGCCTTCCTGGTTCTGGTATCAGAGGAGGCCTCTGTCAATACAAAAAAAATGTTTACCAATATGTGTACTTACTATAAGGTCCCCCTT
This sequence comes from Lachnospiraceae bacterium AM93-12TA, assembly GCA_027698105.1. Taxonomy (GTDB): domain Bacteria; phylum Bacillota; class Clostridia; order Lachnospirales; family Lachnospiraceae; genus Otoolea. The sequence goes on along the minus strand of JAQERH010000015.1, from coordinate 596 downwards.
TATTTTTTCGGTACGAAAGAGGAACTGGGCCACTCCATGGGCAGAGAGATGCGCGCATCGGCTGCCGTACTGGACAGCGGTTTGGCGAAAGCACTCGTGAAACAGTTGAATCAGAATGGAGGCGGTTTAAATGAGAGTCAATGAATTGTCAAGGGAACTTGGAAAGACAAATAAAGAGGTTCTGGATTTGCTGAAAAAGCAGGGACATGATGTGAAGAGCCATTCTTCTAATATCAGCAGTGAGCAGATTGATGCCGTAAGGCGGAGTTTTGCAGAGCGTCCTGCACAGAGGGAACAGGTACAAAAGGAAAGAACAGGAAAGGCGGAAGCAGCGAGAGTGGAAGAGATTAAGAGAGAACCAGTAAGAACAGAAGCAGACGGAAACGGAACAGCCGAGCCGCCGAAGAAGAGGATTACGGCTGTATACCGTCCGCAGAACAGCACGGCAAAGGGCACAGGAAACAAGACCGGCGGACAGAGAACGGGACGTCAGGGCCAGGGCGCGTCCAGCCAGGGAAGCAGAGACGGCCAGGGAAATAGAGATGGCCAGAACCGCGGCTATGGAAGAGACGGCCAGGGAAGCAGAGACGGTCAGA